>JBFMDC010000028.1:0-33614 GCA_040753975.1 Pseudomonadota bacterium | reverse complement strand
GGTGCGCTTCGGTTTCTTGATGAACACGGGGGCACTCAGTCCGAGTTGCTTCATGGCGTTCTCTTCGCTAACAAAACAGGCGGAACAAATTTTACCGCATACCCTGGGGGACTTATTCAGAGTTTCCTTTACGACAACGCCATCAGCTTACAACGGCTCTTGGCCTATGAAGGCATTTAGCATTGAACAGCCCTGGCGCTACGGCCAAGCGACGCCCAACCCGGCGTTCGAGCGGACCTCGCGCATAAAGCCGGGCGAGGTCGCTCAACTTATACGTTAGCGCGGCGCGCTAACGTTACGGTATAGGGCCGCGCCCTCCGGGCGCGGCCAAGGAGAGGAAGATATGCCAACCTACACGACTAAATTCCATACACTCGTCACAGAGTACGTCAATACGGCTATTGAGTTTCCAGATCTCAAAGACATCACACTTGCTCAGTGGATACTGGAGTCCGGCCGCGGTTCGTCTGATTTGGCTTCGTTGCACAATAATTTTGGGGGACTGAAATGGCGATCAGAAATGGCGGGTTATGCGACCCCCGTACACTACGAAGCTCATGATGGACCTGATACCTACTGCGCCTTCGCCTCTGAAAAGGACTTTATAATTGGGTATTGGAGGTTCTTAGAACGTCCCCCATATAAAGGTTGGCGTGCAAAGGCCGGGAGTGATGAGGGCTTCATCCAATTCATTGGGAAGATCTATGCTCCCGCCTCAGACTCTTACGACGAACAAGTATTAAATCTCAGAGCCGAAGCGCGTCAATTGCTCTCGGCTGTAAGTTCTTCGGAAGACCGTGACGAAGATGATGGGCATGGGACCAGTGAGCCATTCACCAAGCCACCAATTAAACAGTTCATCCAGAGTCCAAATCGCGAATCACGCGATGGAGTTAAAATAGCCAGAGTAGTCCTCCATTATACAGCTGGACCTTCAGCGCAAAGTGCGATAAACACCTTCCTGAAACAAACTGGCAAGCGTACATCGGCCCACTATATTGTAGATAAGAATGGCGATATCTATCAGATGGTGGAAGATAGCCAGAAAGCATGGCACTGCAAAGGAGCAAATGCTGACACTATTGGCATCGAACATGTTGCCATGCCGGGAGATGCTCTGACTCCTGCCCAAGCAACTTCTTCCATTGCACTGATCAAATGGTTATTAAGTGCTTACAAGTTGAAAGCAGATGCAATCACCGGGCACGATTTTGCTAAGGGGTATACGGCAGCCACGGACTGTCCCCATTCACTATTTGGGGAGTACAAAAGGAATGATCGGCAAGCCAATCAGAGAACCCTTCAGGCATGGGTACAGAGAAATTTTTCGGAGTTCGTTGCCTAACTGTTACGTTCCGCGTGATCATATTCCGAGAAGGAGTTATGCTCTGTTCGAGGCCCGGAGCCTGCTCCGGGAAGTGTTTGATCCTGTTCCCCCTAGCAAAACACCATGAAAATTCCCGTTCATCCCTGTGCCCGCACGACACCGGCGGTGCGAAAAGAACTCCAGGCCTCGACGATCGGCTCGCGTACCCTGGCGCAGCAGTACGGCTTGGCCCGGGCCACCGTCCAGAAATGGCGTAGGCGAAACTCGGTCGAGGACGCCTCGCATCGTCCCCATACGCTGCACACCACCCTGTCGCCGGCGCAGGAAGCGATCGTGGTGTATCTCCGCCAGACCCTGCTGCTGCCACTGGATGACCTCTTGGCGGTCACCCGCGAGTTCCTGAACCCGGCCGTGTCCCGCTCTGGCCTGGCCCGCTGCCTGGCCCGACATGGCGTCGCCAACCTCAAAGCGCTACGGCCCCCGGTCGAACGCCCAGCGACCAAACCCTTCAAGGCCTATGAACCGGGCTTCGTGCACCTCGACGTCAAGTACCTGCCGGCGCTCCACGGGGAACCCCGGCGCTATCTGTTCGTCGCCATCGACCGCGCCACCCGCTGGGTGTTCATCGCGCTCAAGCCGAACAAGACCGCCGCCGCGGCGCGGGCCTTTCTCCATGCCCTGCACAAAGCCTGTCCCATCAAAATCACCAAGCTCCTCACCGACAACGGCAAGGAGTTTACCGACCGTCTGTTCGGCAGCCGCGCTCGGGCCCCTTCCGGCGAGCACGAATTCGATCAGCTCTGCCAAGCCTTAGGTGTAGAACACCGCCTCATCCCGCCGAGGCACCCGCAGACCAACGGCATGGTCGAGCGCTTCAACGGCCGCATCGCCGAGATCCTGCAAACCCACCGCTTTGACTCCAGCGAGGATTTGGCAACCACCTTGCTGCGCTACGTCGACCTCTATAACCACCATATCCCCCAGCGCGCCCTAGGTCATCAAACGCCGGTCCAGGCCCTCAAGCAGTGGCAACATTCACACCCTCACCTCTTTCGCAAAAAGGTTTACCACCTCACGGGACTTGACAGTTAGGTCGAGGTCTATGATCAGCTCACCTCAGCGACCAAAGTTCGACATTATTTTCCCAAAACACTACAGCCCTATCGCCAACTCTGAGGAAGCGGAACGGCGATACCGAAAGATACGGCTGCCATCCACCCCGCTTTCCGCACGCTACGGCCTTCGACTCGACATGGCGACCATCGTCCGATATTGCGATAATTGGCCAACTTCCCGCCAGCTCCGCGCCTTAACCTGTCTGCATGTCCAAGGAACCCGAACCGGGCCGAAAACTGAGCATCGAAAGCCGGGGGGACGCCCTGGTCCTCGCTCTGAGCGGCAACTGGACGCGCGAGGGCATTGGGGACGGCGATGCCGGACTCGCCGACATCTTCGAACAAATTCCCGAATCCGCAACGGTATCCTTCCGGACCGAGACCCTGGCGGCGTGGGACAGCACCCTGCTGACCTTCCTGGTGCGCGTCCTCGATGCCTGCCGCCAACGCGGTATCACCGTCGTGCCGAACGGCCTGCCCGCCGGCGTGCAGGGGCTGCTGAAACTGGCTTACGCGGTGCCCGAGCGCCAGGACGCGCGCCGGACCGAGGCCAATCCCGGATTCCTGGAAAGCGTGGGGTTACGCACTCTGACGGTCTGGCATCTGGCCGGCAGCCTGCTCGGTTTCATCGGCGAGGCTTCGCTTGCCCTCCTTCGTTTCTTTGGGGGCCGCGCAAGGTTCCGCCGGGTCGATTTCTGGCTGTTCGTGGAGGAGGCCGGGGCGCGAGCGCTGCCGATCGTGACGCTCATCAGCCTGCTGGTGGGCATGATCCTGGCGTTCGTGGGCGCGCACCAGTTGTCGATGTTCGGTGCCGAGATTTACATCGCCGGCGCCGTCGGCATCGGCATGGTGCGCGAGATGGGCGCGATGATGACGGCCATCATCATGGCCGGACGCACCGGCGCCGCCTATGCCGCCCAGATCGGCACGATGCAGGTCAACCAGGAAATCGACGCGCTCAAGACGATGGGTATCAACCCCATGGATTTCCTGGTGCTGCCGCGCATGCTGGCCCTGGTTCTCATGATGCCGGTTCTGTGCATCTATGCCGACATCATGGGCATCGCCGGCGGCGCGCTGGTCGGGATCAGCACTTACGGAATTTCCCGCTCGGAATTCCTGAACGAACTGCAGAAATTCGTCCATTTCGGCGACATCGCAGTGGGCCTCTTCAAGTGCACCGTGTTCGGCGTGCTGGTTGCGCTGGCGGGCTGCCTGCGCGGCATGGAATGCGGACGGAGCTCCGCCGCGGTCGGCCTGGCCACGACCTCGGCGGTGGTTACGGCCATCACCCTGATCATCGCATCCGATGCGGTCATGACGGTGGTCACGACGATCCTTCGCATTTGAGACAAAGCCAGCCCATGGCGGAACCCCACATACGAGTCACCGGCCTGACCCTGGCTTACGGCGATTTCGTCATCCAGCGAGACCTGGACTTCACGGTCAACCGCGGCGACGTGTTCATCATCATGGGCGGCAGCGGCTGCGGCAAGAGCACGCTGCTGCGGCATATGATCGGTCTGCAGAAACCCGCTGCCGGCCATGTTTATTACGATGGCCAGGGATTGTGGGACGTTTCCGGCGCCGAGCGGGCGCGCTTGATGCGGCGCTTCGGCGTGCTTTACCAAAGCGGCGCTTTGTGGAGTTCGATGACCCTGGCCGAAAACGTCGCGCTGCCTCTGTCCGAATACACGCGGCTCGGCCCGTCCGAGATCCGCGAACTGGTTTCACTCAAGCTGGCCCTCGTCGGTCTCGCCGGCTTCGAGGACTACTATCCTTCCGAAATCAGCGGCGGTATGCAGAAGCGGGCCGGATTGGCGCGGGCCATGGCGCTGGACCCGGAAATCCTGTTTTTCGACGAGCCTTCCGCCGGTCTCGATCCGGTCAGCGCCAAACTGCTGGACGATCTGATCCTGCATCTGCGCGACAGCCTGGGCAGTACCGTCGTCATGGTCACCCACGAACTGGCCTCCATCTTCGCCATCGGCGACAATTCCGTTTTCCTCGATGCCGAGTCGCATACCATGATCGCCTCGGGCGATCCGCGTAAACTGCTGGGGGAGAGCGACGATCCGCGGGTGCTGGCGTTCCTGACCCGCGGCGAGGCCAAGAGCACGGCGGATCTCTCAGCGTCCGGACAAGAAACCCAGGCAGGTCCCAAGGTATCCCGATGAACAAGGCTAATCCCACCCTGATCGGCGGCTTCGTGGTGGGCGGCATCGTGCTGCTGGTGGTTTGCGTGCTGCTGTTCACCCAGCTCAAAGTCAGCGACACCATGCGGTTCGTAGTGTACTTCACCGAATCCGTGAATGGGCTGAACGTCGGCGCGCCGGTGAAGGTCAAGGGCGTCACGGTAGGCAATGTCGTCGACATTCGCGTGCTCGCCGACATGGACGGCAGCCGCGTCCTGACGCCGGTGGTGATCGAAGTGGATCCGAACAAGATGGTCGACCGCTCCGGCCATGTCACGAAAAAGCGCAACCGCAGCATCCAGCCGTTGATCGAACGCGGGCTGCGGGCCCAGCTTCAAGTGCAAAGCCTCGTGACCGGCCAGCTCTACGTCGCCCTGGATTTCCTTCCCTACACGCCCGTCAATCTGGTCGGAAGCACCCTGGACTTCCACCCCTACGAGGAAATCCCGGCCATTCCCTCCAGCAAGGAAAAAATCACCAACACCATCGACGAGGTGGTTTCCGAATTCCGCCAACTGCCGCTGCACGACATCGCGGCTGCGCTGGTCGCTTCCATCCGGCGGGCGGAGGAGCTGCTCAATTCGCCGGAGATCAAGTCGATACTGGCCTCGACCGACCAGGCATTGCAACAGATCAACGCCACGCTCAAAGAATCGCGCGCGCGCATCGGGCCCATGCTCGCCAATCTCGACGGCGCCATCGGCGATCACCGCCGGCTGACCAACGATCTGGACCACCAGATTCAGCCGACGCTGAAGCGTCTGGATGAAACCCTCCTCGCCGCCACCTCCGCCATGCGCCAGATCGACAGCGCGGCCGGCAGCGTCAACGATCCCGTGCTCCAGCACACGCTCGATGCGGCGATCGACGAAGTCTCCCAGGCGGCGCGGGCGATCCGGGTGCTCAGCGATTTCATCCAGCGCAACCCGAACGCCTTGATCGTGGGCAAGGAAAACGACGGAGACTGAGCACGATGCGCCACCACCGCAAACCGGTTCCCTTCCTACTGCTCACGCTGGCCGCGCTGGCTTCCTCCGGTTGCCTGCGCAGCACGGAACCGGCCAACTTCTACCAGTTGCAGCCGCTCGCAGCGTCCCGGCCACTGCCGGCGAATGTCAGACCGGCGGTGGTCGGCGTCGGACCGATCAAACTGGCATCCTATCTGGACCGGCCCCAGATCGTCGTCGCCGAAGGACGGAACCGGCTGCAACTCGACGAATTCCAGCGCTGGTCGGAGCCATTGCAGGAGAATCTGACCCGGGTCCTGGCGGAAAATCTGTCCCGTCTGCATCCGGCGGACCATGTCATCATTTATCCCTGGCATCGCACCGACGCGCCGGAACTTCAGCTCGAAGCCCGGATCGACCGCTTCCATACCGACGGCAGCGGCGCCAGCGTCCTGGACGTCGCCTGGAGCATCTCCAAAGGAAGCGCCACCGTCTACCGCAAACGCTCGAATTACCAAGCCTCCGCCCGGCCGCGCGACACCGAATCGCTGGTCTCGGCGCAGAGCGAGCTGCTGGCCGCCTTCGCCCGAGAGGTCGGCAGCGCCCTGGAAACCTTCCGCCAGCCCTGACCCCTCATGCCTCCCGACGACCGTTTTTTCGAACGCGCCCTTGGCCTCCTGACCGTAGGCCTCTTGATCGCCGCCTGCATCAAGGTCGTCGCGCCTTTCACCGGCGCCCTGATCTGGTCCATCATCATCGCCGTGGCCGCCTGGCCGGTGTTCGAACGCCTGACCCGGCGCCTGGACGGCCACGCCGGCATCGCCGCCGCACTGATCACCGTCGCGATCCTCCTCGTGATCGCCATGCCGGTGGCCCTGCTGATCAACTCCCTGGCCGAGCATGTGCAGGATGTCCTGCACATCACCGAGGACGTTTCCTCGCTGCGCCTGCCCGACCCTCCGGCCTGGATAAGGCATATTCCGTTGGTGGGATCGGATATCGAATCGAGCTGGCTGGCGGCGATCGAAAATCTCGAAACGACTCTGACGAAGATCCGCCCCTGGATCGGCAGGGCCGCCGCCTGGACCGTCAGCCAGGGCGCCCATCTGACCCTGTCCCTGCTCGAATTCCTGCTCGCCACCGTGCTCGCAGGCTTTTTGTTCGTCAACGGAACATCGCTCGCCGGGCTGCTCGCACGGTTCGCATCCGCGATCGCGGGCGAAAGCGGGGCGGACCTGGTGCGCATCGCCGGACTGACGATCCGCAGCGTCACCATCGGGGTCATGGGAACGGCCCTGATCCAATCGGTGCTGACCGCGCTCGGCTTGCTGGCCGCCGGGGTGCCGGGAACCCTGCTGCTCGGGTTCGCCAGTTTCCTGCTGGCAACGCTCCAGCTCGGCACCGGGCTGGTTTGGATTCCGGCGGCGGTCTGGCTGGAAATTCAGGACCAGACCGGGTGGATGATCTTCCTGGTGGTATGGGGACTGTTCGTCAACACCATCGACAACTTCATCAAGCCCTATCTGATTGCCCAAGGCAGCGGCACGCCGCTGGCGATCGTGTTCCTGGGCGTGATCGGCGGGATGCTGGCCTGGGGCTTCATCGGCATATTCATCGGCTCCACCCTCCTGGCGGTGAGCCATGCCCTGCTGAAAGCCTGGCTCGACGCCCAGCATGAACCGGAATGAGGCCGCCTCCTTCCGGTGACAAGATTTCCGTCCGCGCAGGCTATTGATAGCCTCTTGCAACAACCCCATCGCCGGAAAACCAGTCGGATAACGACCGATTCGGGGCAAGCCGGTGAGTATGGGCAAGGCATTGGGGGACCTTCTGTAAAAAAACCTACCCGAATGCTGTAGATTGTCCTCAGACCCTTGCCTTAAATCTGCTCAGGTACGCCGATGGTCAACTACGCAATCATCGTAGCCGCCGCTCTCGCCGGCATCGTACTCGTCGACGAAGACCCGACATCGGTGTCAGTCGAGGAATGGGTTCTTTTCGCCGTGATGATCTACGCCGCTTCGTCATTCATGCGGCTGTACCGGCGGTGAACTTTTCAAAGCGCGACAGCCCGCTATAACTCACAGCGAGCGCCCGTCCCCAGGCTTCCGTGCTTTGGGGAAGGCATCAAGACGCGTTGAGGGGATGCTCCGACTCGGACCGCTTTTCCAGCTGCGAGATCAACCGCAACGCCTCCATGGCCTGCTTCATGGAAAGGGGCTCATCGATTCCCGGTTCGAACGCCATGCGGATGATATCCCCCTTCATCGCGATCAGCGCCGCCTCGGCATTCTCGCCGACAATCCCGCTGTCCGTCCCCCCTCGCCAAACGCCGCCCTCCTCAACCAAACCCAGTACAAGCAGAAATTCCTCCGCATTCATATTGCTCTCGCGCTCAGGATCACGTTGGCCCCGGAACGCAATCCGTCCGGGTAATCCCATCATATTGCGCTACGGCGCAGGAATGAAGGGAGGGCGTTCTGGAACCAAGGCAGCGGCAATAACTCCGCTGCGAAGGAAATCCAAGGGCCGTAGGCTCGCCGCCTCAATGCATCCACTCCGACTGCCCAGGCGACCGCGTCGTCATCACAAGCTGAGCCAGAAGGTCATTGGCTATGGCTTCCCACTTCTGGCATGCATCAAACAACTTGCGGATCTGACGACGGCATTCTTCCAGTTCCAGCAGCGCGGCATCGGTCTGATTTTGGGCCTTGTTGGCCAGTTCTTGGGCGCGTTTGGCCTGTTCGGTGAACATGACCAACGACTCCGTCGCGATGCTGAGCTGCTCTCGCTCTGTAGCACCGGCGACTTCATCAGGGGACAATTTCAGCACATTAGCGAGAATTACGGCCGTGCTTTCAGGGCGCTGGCTCATGGCGTTTTTCTCCATTCGGACGATACTGCAACGGGCTCACAACGTGATCGCTTGCCTTAGTCACTGAGTAAGCAAGAATCTCTCCAAGCTGCAAGCTTGCCTAAATGCCCGTTCCGGTCTGATCCCACCGTGTCGGCAGACCAACCAAGGCGCCGAAGCGAACCCCCATTTGTCAGCTTTCCCTCACAGTTACCGGCTTTTAGCGGATTTCCGCGGATGTTAGCGGACGACGCAAGGCATGAAAAAGCCCGCGTGGTGCGGGCTTCGTGGACTTTAGCGGACTTCTGCGAAGGAATCGGTGGTGCCGGGAGTCGGAATCGAACCGACACAGTGTTTCCACTACCAGATTTTGAGTCTGGCGCGTCTACCAGTTTCGCCATCCCGGCAATCAGGGCCGACAAGTATAAGGAACTTCCTGTGTCGGCGCCAGATCCCATCGTTTCGCTCCCCTAGAATTCTGTTAACATGAAACGATGTTGAAAAGCGAGTTCCATTACGATCTGCCCGAAACGCTGATCGCCCAGTCGCCGCTGCCGGAACGCTCCGCCAGCCGCCTGCTCTGCCTCGACGGCGCGACCGGCGCTCTGGAAGACAAAGTCTTCCGCGACCTCGAGAGGCTCCTGCGCCCGGGAGACCTTTTGGTATTCAACGATACCCGTGTTCTTCCCGCACGCCTTTTCGGCCGCAAGGAAACCGGCGGTGCCGTGGAGATATTGCTGGAGCGGCTCCTCGGCGAGAGGCTCATGCACGCACACGTGCGGGCCAGCAAGTCGCCAAAACCCGGCACTTCGATTTTCCTGGAAGCAGGCTACCGAGCAGCAGTGCTTGGACGCGACGGCGATCTGTTCCGTCTTGAGCTGGCAGGCGAAGAGCCGCTCCCCACCGTGCTCGAGCGAATCGGCCACATGCCGTTGCCGCCCTATATCACCCGCGCCGATACGCCGGCCGACCTCGAGCGCTATCAGACGGTGTACGCGGCCCGGCCGGGGGCGGTGGCCGCCCCGACGGCCGGCCTGCATTTCGATGCGGACATGCTGGAGCGGCTCAGAGACTCCGGCGTGGACATGGCGCGGGTGACTCTGCACGTCGGAGCCGGCTCCTTCCAGCCCGTGCGCGTCGAGAACCTCGACGATCACCGCATGCATGCCGAATATTGCGAAGTGGAGGTCGACGTGGTCGAAGCCGTGAGGCGCGCCACCAGCCGAGGCGGGCGGGTAATCGCGGTGGGCACCACCTCGATGCGCAGCCTGGAGACGGCGGCCATCGGCGGCGAGCTGCGGCCCTATGCCGGCGACACCCGCCTGTTCATCAAGCCCGGCTTCCGGTTCAACTGTGTCGACGCGCTCATCACCAACTTTCACCTCCCGGAGTCGACCCTGCTCGCCCTGGTCTGCGCCTTCGCGGGCTATCACGAAACGCTCGCGGCCTACCGTCATGCCGTAGCGCAGTCCTACCGCTTTTTCAGCTACGGCGACGCGATGTTCGTAAGCCCGAAAGTGCCGGCCGTCGGCCGATGACAGCCGAATTCGCCCCGAATTTCGTTCTGACCGAACGTCTTGCGCGGGACTGCCTTCCGCTCGGCCGATTCCCGCTCTGCCGGCTGCTGCTGATGAATGACGGGAGCTTCCCGTGGTTCATCCTGGTGCCAGAGCGCGCCGGCGTCCGCGAGATCTACCAGCTCGCCGAGCCGGACCGCGTCCGTCTCTGGGAAGAATCGGCCGAACTATCCACCCTGCTGGCCGACATCTACCGGCCGGACAAGCTCAACATCGCCGCAATCGGCAACCTGGTGCCACAACTGCACATTCACCACATCGTGCGCTACCGGGACGACCGCGCTTGGCCCGGCGTGGTGTGGGGCCGTTTCGATCCCATGCCTTACACCGAACCATTCGACCGGCGACTGCGGGACCTGCTGGAACGGCTGCCCCGGTTCGAGGCCAATCCGCTGCCGTGAACTGCCGGTCGGGCTGCGGCGCCTGCTGCATCGCCATCTCGATTTCCAGCCCGATTCCAAGCATGCCGCAAGGCAAACCCGCGGGGACTCCCTGCATCCAGCTCCGCGATAACAAGGAATGCGCCATCTTCGGAAGACCGGAGCGTCCCGGCTGCTGTTCCGGCCTTCAGCCTTCCGCCGAAATGTGCGGAGAAGACCGCTCGCATGCCATGGCATGGCTGGCATGGCTCGAGCGGGCCACGCTTCCGGCCTCCGACGCCTGACCCCACCGGCCTCTCTGAGCAAGGTTTCACCGCATGGGCTAACATAGCCTTGAGGAAATTCCCGCTGCCAGGGAGCAAATCATGAGAATGAGGCCGTTCGCTCCAGGAATACGTCGAGGCGTGGCATTACTCCTGTTAACGTTGGCGGGGTTGGCCTCGCCGTCGGGAGTCTGGGCCGGCGCCTGGGAAGGCTACGGCCGCAGCGTACCCAAGCCGCGCTACGAGCAGGACGAAGGGGCCGATTTCCGGTACCGGTTCGGCGTGCGCGAGGCCTTCACGCCCTACCGCGACCCGGCCAGGAGCGAGGCCGAGCCGCTGCCCGATCCGCTGCTCGATCCCGCCTTCGACAGCTACCGGCTGATCGTCATCGTCAACAAAGCCGACGACGCGTTCTGGGGCAGAGGCCAGACCCTGCGGGTCTACCGGCGGGGAGAGGGGCTGATCTATTACTGGCTGATATCGACGGGCAAGCCCGGCTTCGAAACGCCTTCCGGTCATTTCATCCCCCAGGGCTTCTCGTACCGCCATTGGTCCGGCCCTTACGATGCGCCCATGCTGTGGTCGGTCTTCTTCAACGGCGGTATTTCCCTGCATTCCTCGCTGGACCGCGAAGCGCTGTACAAGCTGGGGCAGGCCGCCGATTCGCATGGCTGTGTGCGCATCGAAGACCATCGCGCCGAAGAGCTCTACCACCTGATCGGCCAAAGCGGCTACGGCTTGATCGACCAGATCGACCGCAGGAGCGGGCGCCCTGTTCTGGCGGGAAAGGCACGAAAAAAGATCAACGGTTACCGGACTCTCATCATCGTCGCGCCGACAGCCCGTTTCTCACAGGCCGGCGCAGCGCCTGAATCCAGCCAGCCCGAGGAACCGGCAGCCGGCGCCGCACCGCCGACTGAACCCGACGAGAGGGACACACCCGGGACGCCGCCAAATTATCTCGACATCTTCTGACGGCAAAGAGGCCGCGCAAGGCGGCCTCCGGGAGCGGGACGGCTCGGATCAGGGCCGGTTGTCGACCAGCCCTTCCTTCTCGGGCAGCATAAGATCGGCCCGGCTCACACCCAGCGCCAGCACGACGGGGCAGGCGACCAGTACCGAGGAATAGATGCCGAACACGATGCCGATGGTCAGCGCCAGGGCGAAGTTGTGCAGGGCGTCGCCGCCGAAAAAGAACATCGCCAGCACCATCAGCTGGGTCATGGAGTGGGTAATGATGGTGCGGGACATGGTGGCGGTGATGGCATTGTCGATGACGTCCGTCACCGCCGCCTTGCGCATCTTGCGGAAGTTCTCGCGCACCCGGTCGAACACGACGACGGACTCGTTCACGGAATAACCCAGGATCGCCAGCACGCCGGCCAGCACGCTGAGCGTGAATTCCCACTCGAAGAAGGCGAACATCCCCAGGATGATGACGATGTCGTGCATGTTGGCGATCATCGCGGCGACGGCGAACCGCCAGGCGAAGCGCATCGCCAGATAGGCCATGATGCCGGCCGCCACGAGCATGAGGGCCAATCCGCCGCTTTCGTACATTTCCTTGCCGACCTGCGGTCCGACGAACTCGACCCGATCGAGCTCGGCCGTGCCGTCCTGGGCCTTGAGCGCCGAAAATATCTGGTCGCTCTGCCTGGCGCCGGTATCCTCCTGCAGCGGCAGGCGGATCAGCACGTCGCGGGCGGTGCCGAAATTCTGCACCGCGGCTTCGGCGATCTGCTGCTCCTCCAGCGTCTTGCGGATCGCTTCCAGATCGGCAGGCTGAGCATAGCGGACCTCCATCAGGATGCCGCCGGTGAAGTCGATGCCCAGATTGAGGCCTTTGAACCCCAAAGCGAGGACGGCGAGGATGAAGGTCACCAGCGAGATGGCGGTGGTGAGCTTCCCATACCGCATGAACGGGATGTCATGCTTGATTTTGAAGAATTCCATGGGAATTGCCCTCAAACGGCGATCTTGACCAGCTTGCGCCGCCGGCCATAGGTGAAGTTGACCAGCGCCCTGGACACCAGGACGGCGCTGAACATGGAGGTCAGGATGCCGATGCACAGCACCAGCGCGAAGCCGCGTACGGGGCCTGCGCCCAGCAGGAACAGGGCAATGCCGGCAACGAAGGTGGTGACGTTGGAATCCAGAATCGTGGCGAAGGCGCGTTCATAACCGGCATGGATGGCGGCGTGAGGCGTGCTTCCGGCCCGCAGCTCCTCGCGGATGCGCTCGTTGATGAGCACATTGGCGTCGATGGCCATGCCGACGGTCAGGGCGATACCGGCCAGACCCGGCAGGGTCAGGGTCGCCTGCAGCAGGGACAGCACGGCGATCAGCAGAAGAACGTTCGTGCCCAGCGCCAGGATGGAGAACAGACCGAACGCCCGGTAGTAAAGGATCATGAACACCGCGATGGCGATGAAGCCGTAGCCGTTGGACTTGACGCCGCGGTCGATGTTTTCCTTGCCCATGCTGGGGCCGACGGTACGCTCCTCGACGATGTCCACCGGCGCGGCCAGGGCGCCCGCCCGCAGCAGCAAGGCCAGGTTCCGGGCCTCGTCGGTGCTGTCCAAACCGGTGATCTGGAAACGCTTGCTGAAACGGTCGCGGATGGTGGCGATGTTGATGACTTCTTCCACCTTTTTCTTGGTCGTCACCTTCTGGCCATTGACCTCCTTGGTCTCGGACTTGTTCTCGATGTATACCACCGCCATGGCGCGGCCGACGTTTTCGCGGGTGGTGTCGCCCATCTTCTTGGCCCCCACGCTGTTGAGCGTGACGTAGACCGCCGGCTGGCCGCCTTGCTGGTCGATGCCGGAAGCCGCATCGACGACCTGGTCGCCGGTGACGATGATCTTGCGCTCCAGCAGGACCGGACGGTTCTGGCGGTCGCGGTAGAGGTGCGAGCCCAAAGGCGCTTTCTCACCCTCGGCCGGAACCGGATGCTCGTTGTCGACGAGCCGGAACTCCAGGGTTGCGGTGGCGCCGAGAATTTCCTTGGCCCGCGCGGTGTCCTGGACGCCGGGCAACTGGACCACGATGCGGTCCTCGCCCTGCTGCTGGATCACGGGCTCGGCCACGCCGAGTTCGTTGACGCGGTTGCGCAGCGTCGTGGTGTTCTGGGCCACGGCGAAACGCTTGATTTCACGCCGCTCGACTTCGGACAAGCGCCCTTCGATCAGGTTTTCTCTGTCCTTGACGTCGATCTGCAACCCGCGCAGTTCGCGCTTCAGCAGCACCTGCGCCTGCGACAGGGTATTGGAATCCGGCAGGCGCACCTGGATCACGCCGTTCTGCTTTTCCACCGACTGGTAGCGGATCTTGTTTTCGCGCAGCAGGCTGCGGGCATCTTCCGCGTAACGGTCTTCCGCCTGCTTGACCGCGGCGTCCATGTCGACCTGCAGCAGGAAATGCACGCCGCCGCGCAGGTCGAGGCCCAGATACATGGGCTTGGCGCCGAACGCGCGCAGCCACGACGGCGTCGACGGCGCCAGGTTCAGGGCCACGGTGTAGGCATCCCCCAGTTTCTCGTTCAGAATGTCGGATGCCTTGAGCTGCGAATCGGTATCGCCGAACCGGATCAGCATCCGCTTGTCGGCCATCTCCACGGTCTTCGCCTTGAGGCCGGCGGCGTCCAGCAGGCCCTGCACCTGGATCTTCAGGCTGTCGTCGACTTTCGCCGCACGAACCGCCGACAATTGGACGGAGGGGTCTTCACCGAAGAAATTGGGCAGCGCGTAAATGATCCCGAGGATCAACACGGCTGCGACCATCAGATTTTTCCATAAGGGAAAACGGTTTCGCATGCTCGGAACCTATTTGGAAACGGGAGTGTCCGGCGGGCTGGCACACCCGCCTTAAGAAGCGGATTTACTTGGCTTCGGGTTTGCGCTTGGCCGCTTTGTAAGTGCCCTTGGGCATCAGCGAAGCTACGGCGTTGCGCTGTACGCAGATCTGGACGTTTTCGGCCACTTCCAGCGTTACGAAATTGTCGTCGACGTCGACCACCCGGCCCAGCACCCCCCCCGTCGTGACCACCTCGACCCCCTTGACGAGCGACTGCAGCAGCTTCTTGTGTTCCCTCTGGCGGCGGTTCTGGGGCAACACGAACAGCAGGAAGAACACGGCGAGAACGGCCATGGGCAGAATCAAGCCCGCGGCGCCGGGTTCCTGTGCCGCTGGAGCGGCCTCCGCCAAGGCGTCGGCAATGAAGAAACTCATGGTCAACCTCTAGTTCTCATGACGAATTCAAAGGAGCGCATTATCACACAAACGCGCCACCCATGGAGCGGAGGGCGTGGAATCGCTCTACGAACCGCTTCAGGGCCCCTTCTTCGATGGCGGCGCGCAGTCCTGCCATCAGCTCCTGGTAATAGAACAGATTGTGGATGGTGTTCAGGCGCGCCCCGAGAATCTCGCCGCAACGGTCGAGATGGCGCAGATAGGCACGGGAATAGTGACGGCAGGTGTAGCAGCCGCACGCCTCGTCGATCGGCCGCAGATCGTCCCGGTACTGGGCATTGCGGATGCGGACCGCCCCGAAACGGGTGAACAGATGGCCGTTGCGGGCGTTGCGGGTCGGCAGCACGCAGTCGAACATGTCGATGCCGCGCGTCACCGCGTCGACGATGTCCTCCGGCGTGCCCACTCCCATCAGATAACGGGGACGCTCGGCGGGCATCAGCGGCATCAGCGCCTCCAGCACCCGCTGGCGGTCCTCCTTGGGCTCCCCCACCGAAAGGCCGCCGATCGCGTAACCGTCAAAACCGATCTCCTGCAAGCCCGCGATAGAACGGGCCCGCAGGTCTTCGTACATGCCGCCCTGGACGATACCGAACAGCGCGGAAGGATTGTCCGCATGTGCCGCCTTGCTGCGCTCGGCCCAGCGCAGGGACAGCTCCATCGAGGCGCGCGCTTCGCCGTATTCCGCCGGGTATGGCGTACATTCGTCGAAGATCATCACGATATCCGAGCCCAGCGCACGCTGAACCGCCATGGACTCTTCCGGCCCCATGAACACGGGGCTGCCGTCGATGGGCGAGCGAAACTGCACGCCCTGTTCGCTGATCTTACGCATCGCACCCAGGCTGAACACCTGGAAGCCGCCGGAGTCGGTCAGAATGGGCCCATCCCAGTGCATGAACCCGTGCAGGTCGCCGTGCAGACGGATGATGTCGACGCCCGGGCGCAGCATCAGATGGAAGGTGTTGCCGAGGATGATCTCCGCGCCGCTGTCGCGCAGTTCCTCGGGCGTCATGGCCTTGACCGTGCCGTAGGTGCCCACCGGCATGAAGGCCGGCGTCTGCACGCGGCCGCGCAGAAACAAAAGCTCGCCCCGGCGAGCCGGACCGTCGCAGCAGTTGACAGCGAATTCCATGGGTTCTGTGGCCAGAATGAAAAAGCCGGCCTGAACGTAAACACGTCAAGACCGGCTTTAGGGATCTTCAAATTGGTGCCGATGGTCGGACTTGAACCGACACGACTTGCGTCACCACCCCCTCAAGATGGCGTGTCTACCAATTCCACCACATCGGCAAGCTATTCGGGAACGGACGTCATTGCGCGGGTTGTCCCGGCACGTCGGACTCATTCTTGGCAGGTTCCGGCGCTACCACGGGCATGTCCGGCTGGGACTGCCGGGCGGCGGGAACGTCCATAATGTCGAGCCGCTTATTATCCACATGCCCAGACAGATAAGCAAGGGTCAGGCTCGTTCCGAAGAACAGGGTGGCCAGAATGGCTGTGGTCCGCGACAGGAAAGACGCCGCGCCACGCGCACCGAACAGGCTGCCGGACGAGCCGCCGCCAAAGCCGGCGCCGGCATCCGCGCCGCGCCCCTGCTGCAGCAGCACCAGCCCGACGATGCTCAAGGCTAGCAGAACATGAAAGACGGTCAACGCTTGAATCATAAAAAGCACCTAAACTGAAACTGAATGACAGATCGACAGGAATGCCCGCGCATCGAGCGAGGCGCCGCCGATCAGGCCGCCATCGATATCGGGCATCGCAAACAATTCGGCGGAATTTTCCGGCTTCACGCTTCCGCCATAGATAATCTGTACCGCCTGAGCCACCTCCGGATTCCACCGGGCGATCAAGCTCCGGATGTGATAGTGCACTTCTTGAGCCTGCCCGGTGGTCGCACTGCGCCCCGTTCCGACAGCCCATACCGGCTCGTAGGCGATCACCGCGTGCTCCAGAGACTGGACGCCGGCGAATTCGAACACCGTGTCGATCTGCGCCCCGATCACCGCCAGGGTCCTGCCATGTTCCCTCTGCTCCAGCGTTTCGCCGACGCAGAGGATCGGCTTCAGATGCCCCTGGATGGCCTGTTCGTAACGGGACGCCACCAGTTCGTTGGACTCGCCATAGAGCAGACGCCGTTCCGAGTGCCCGACGATGGCCAGCTCACAGCCGAACTCGCGCAGCATGCCGGCCGAGATCTCGCCCGTGAACGCTCCGGAGTTATGGTCCGCGACGTTCTGCGCGCCGAGCATCACCTGGGTGTCCTTGAGTGTCGTGGATGCCTGGGGGATATAAACGAACGGCACGCATACCCCCACTTCCGCCTCGCAGTCTCCGATGCCGGCCAGAATGTCCTTCAGCAGACGAGCCACGCTCGCGCTCCTGCCGTTCATCTTCCAGTTTCCAACCACCAGAGGACGGCGCATTTATCCGGGCTCCTCGGAAAAACCGACGGATTATACCTTCGGCAGAGACCTTTTCAATGCAAGATCATAAACCCCCAGCAATTCTCATTTTGGCTCAAGGCCACAGTTCCGGCGTAGGGTGAGCAAACCCGCCATGCCGGGGTCGCCCGGCGTATCGCGGCGGAGCCGCTCCCACAGCTCCTTAAAAAACATCTCCTAAGACCACGATCCGGGATCGGGAGATTTAGAGGGGATGCGCGTCCAATCCACTCTACGAAATGCGGCTTTCAGGCAAAATGAGGATTGCTGATAAACCCCAGCCGCCCTAGCCCACCCACCGCCTGGCGTTGCGGAACATTCGCATCCACGGGCCATATTCGCCCCAGCCCCTGGCCCGCCAGGAATTCTGGACGCCGCGGAAACAGCGCTCCGGATGCGGCATCATGATGGTGAAACGCCCATCCGGCGTGGTCAGGCCAGTGACGCCGCGGGGCGAGCCGTTGGGATTGAACGGGAACACTTCGGTGATCCGGTCGTAGTTGTCGACGAAGGCCACGGCCACGAGCTGGCCGCCGTTGCCTGCTCCGGAGCGGTACTCGACCCGGCCCTCGCCGTGCGAGACCACGACCGGCAGCCGCGACCCCGCCATGCCATCGAAGAAGATCGAGCGGGACGGCTGGATTTCCACCATGGCGACCCGGGCCTCGTACTGCTCGGAACGGTTGCGGACGAAGCGCGGCCAGCTCTCCGCGCCGGGAATCAGTTCGTGCAATTGCGAAAGCATCTGGCAGCCGTTGCAAACCCCGAGTCCGAAAGTATCCTCGCGCCGGAAGAAGGCCGAGAATTCGTCCCTCAGCCGTGAGTTGTAGAGGATCGACTTGGCCCAGCCGCCGCCCGCGCCGAGCACGTCGCCGTAGGAAAACCCGCCACAGGCCGCCAGTCCCCGGAAGTCCGCCAGACCGGTCCGGCCTTCCGCCAGGTCGCTCATGTGCACGTCGACGCAGGCGAAGCCCGCGGCATCGAACGCCGCGGCCATTTCCATGTGGCCGTTGACGCCCTGTTCGCGCAGTATTGCCATCCGCGGTCGCGCCAGCTTGAGATAGGGAGCCGCCACATCGGCGGTCGGGTCGAAGCTCAGCTTGGCGTGCAGCCCGGGGTCGCCGTCATCGAACAGGGCTTCGAACTGCTGCCGCGCGCAATCCGGATTGTCCCGCAACGCCTGCATGCGGTAGCTGGTCTCGGACCAGATGCCCTGCAGTTCGGCGCGGCCGGCGCTGAATACCGGCACGCCGCCGTGATGCAGCACGATCCGGCTGTCGGAACGCGGCGCCCCGACCACCCGGCTCAAGGCACCCAGCCCGGCATCCTCGAGCCTCACCATCACCGCGGGGAGGTCGTCGCTGGCCACCTGGATGACCGCGCCCAGCTCTTCGGCGAATGCCGCCGCCACCGGATCGCCGAGGTGATCGAGGTTCAGGTCGATGCCGGTCCGCGCGGCGAAGGCCATTTCCACGGCCGTGACGAACAGGCCGCCGTCGGACCGGTCATGATAGGCAAGGATGCGCCCCTCCGAACCGAGCGCCTGCACCGCGCCGAAGAACGCCCGGAACAGGGAAGGATCGTCGAGATCCGGACAAGTCTCGCCCATCTGTCCGTAAACCTGGGCCAAGGCCGATCCGCCCAGGCGGTTGCGCCCATGGCCGAGATCGATCAGAACCAGCACCGAGTCGCCCGCATCGAGCCGCAATTCCGGCGTCAGCGTCCGCCGGACGTCGCTCACCGGCGCGAATGCCGACACGATCAGGGACAGCGGCGAAGTCATGGTCACGTCCTTGCCGCCTTCGCGCCAGACGGTGCGCATCGACAGAGAATCCTTGCCGACCGGGATGGCGACACCCAGCGCCGGGCACAGGTCCAGGCCCACCGCGCGCACGGTATCGAACAGGCGGGCGTCTTCGCCGGGCGCACCGGCTGCGGCCATCCAGTTCGCCGATAGCTTCACGTCGCCCAGCGAGGCGATCGGGGCCGCCAGGATGTTGGTCAACGCCTCCCCCACCGCCATGCGCCCGGACGCCGGGGCGTCGATCATGGCCAGGGGCGCGCGTTCGCCCATGGCCATGGCCTCGCCGGTGACGGCGCGGAAACCCGACGCCGTCACCGCCACGTCGGCCACCGGCACCTGCCACGGGCCGACCAGCTGGTCCCGCGCCACCAGCCCTCCCACGGAGCGGTCGCCGATGTGGATCAGAAAACTCTTGTCGGCCACCGCCGGAAAGCTCAGCACCCGCTTGACCGCGTCGCGCCAGTCGAAGCCATTGAAATCCAGCGGCCTCACCGCCGGGCGGAGCCGGCCGACGTCGCGCAGCATTCTGGGGGGCTTGCCGAACAGCAGGGACATCGGAATCGCCACCGGATGGTTGGCGAATTCCAGGTCGTTGACTACCAGGTCTTCGCCCGCCGTCGCCTGGCCGATCACCGCGAACGGACAGCGTTCGCGTTCGCACAAGGCCTGGAAGCGCTCCAGCAGTTCCGGGCGCAGGGCGAGCACGTAGCGCTCCTGGGACTCGTTGCACCAGATCTGCATCGGCGAGAGGCCCGGCTCCGCGCTCGGAATGTCGCGCAGCTCGAAATGCCCGCCCCGCCCGCTGTCGTGGATGATCTCCGGCACCGCGTTGGACAGCCCGCCGGCGCCGACGTCGTGGATCGACAGGATCGGATTGTCCTCGCCGAGGGCGGCGCAATGGTTGATGACTTCCTGGCAGCGCCGCTGCATCTCCGGGTTGTCGCGCTGCACCGAGGCGAAGTCGAGGTCTTCGGCGCTTTCGCCGGAGGCGACCGAGGAGGCGGCGCCGCCGCCCAGGCCGATCAGCATGGCCGGACCGCCCAGCACCACGATGGGGGCACCCGGCGGGATTTCCGCTTTGCCCAGATTGACTTCACGGATGTTGCCCACGCCGCCGGCCAGCATGATCGGCTTGTGGTAGCCGTACAGGCTCGCGCCATCCGGCGACAACTGCTGGAAGGTACGGAAATAGCCGCACAGGTTGGGGCGGCCGAATTCGTTGTTGAAGGCCGCGCCGCCGATCGGCCCCTCCAGCATGATCTGCAAGGGCGAGGCGATGCGGCCGGGCTTGCCGCTGTTGATCTCCCAGGGCTGGATGAAATCCGGGATGCGCAGATGCGAAACCGAGAAGCCGGAAAGCCCCGCCTTGCTGTGCGAGCCGCGCCCGGTCGCGCCTTCGTCGCGAATCTCGCCGCCGACCCCAGTGGCGGCGCCCGGGAAGGGCGAGATCGCGGTCGGGTGATTGTGGGTTTCCACCTTCATCACCAGATGGGCCGGCTCTTCCCGGTAGCCGTAGGCGAAGCCGCCGGGCTCCCGCAGCAGCACCTCGGCCCGCGCGCCCTGGATGACCGCGGCATTGTCGCTGTAGGCGGAGACGATGCCCTCGGGACTCGCCTGGCTGGTGTTGCGGATCATGCCGAACAGGGTCTGTTCCTGCGCCTCGCCGTCGATCCGCCACTGCGCGTTGAAGATCTTGTGGCGGCAATGCTCCGAATTCGCCTGGGCGAACATCATCAGCTCGATGTCGCTGGGATTGCGCGACATCGCCCGATAGCTCTCCTCCAGGTAATCCAGTTCGTCTTCCGACAGCGCCAGCCCCAGGCCGGCGTTGGCCTTGACCAGCGCCCACCGGCCTTCCTGCATGAGCGGGACGTATTGCAGCGGCTCCGGCTCGCGGTGGCGGAACAGCGTCTCTTCCTGGCCGCGGCTGAGTACGGTCTGGGTCATGCGATCGTGCAGAAGCGCCTTGACGGCGTCGCGCTGCATCGCGGACAGATCGCCGTCAAGCTGCAAGGCGTAGGCGATGCCGCGCTCGACCCGGCAGACCGCCTCCAGACCGCAGCGGCGGACGATCTCGGTCGCCTTGCTGGACCATGGCGAAATCGTCCCGATTCGCGGCGTCACCAGGAAGGTTTCTCCGGCTTCCGCCTCGCTCTCGACCGGGCCATAGCGCAGGACTTGCCGCAGCAGCCGGTTCTCCGCCTCGTCCAACTCGCGCGCCAGCTCCGCGAAATGGACGAATCGAGCTTCGACCTTGCGGACGACCGGCGCGGCTCCCCGCAAGGATGCCAGCAGGCGGCTGGCGCGGAAAACGGACAAGGCCGATGGCCCCGGAATACAGACAACCATGGCTATGGCTCGCAGACTGTAGAAAAAAATCGATATCCGCCTTATTCGGCGAACTTGGGAGACTCTTCCGCCTTCCCGGCGTCACCCTCGTCGCCGGATGCCGGCGGAGCGCTCGCGGATTTCTGGAACTGTGCGTGTATCGTTTTCAGCAGTTCGAGCCCCTGTCCTGATTGTTGCGGGGCGTCCCGTCCGTCGGTCACGAAAACCTGGGTAATCTTGCCCTTCTGCTCGACATGGACCCGGAAGGCCGAGGAAGTATTGTCGCCTCCGCCGCCGAACCAGCCGGAGAACCATCCCTCGTCTTCCGGAGCGCGCTGGCCGGTGCCGTTGTAATGGACCTCGAATATGCCTTTCGCCCGGTCTTCCCCGACCACCTCGATCTTGGCCCGGCCAAGGGCGCGGTTGACCGAACGCCAGGCATCCTCGAACGGGGCTTCGATTTCGATCAAAGGCACGTCGCTCATGTCCTGCGCCAGCGTAGTTTCCGGATCCGGCTCGCCGGCCTCCGGCGGTTCGACCGCGGCCCGCGGAACCGAGTCCTCCTTCGGGTGGAGGGCTTCCGCCTGGGCCGCGGAAGCCACCGCTCCTTCGATGGTCGACGAACTCAAATCCGGCGGAATCTCCAGCGGCGGAATTTCCGAGTGATAGCGGTACTGCTTTTGCTTGTCCGGAAACAGGTTGGCGATATAGGTACAGCCGCCCAGCAGCCAGAACGCGCCGCCGAGAGCCACCCACCTGAATGCGTTGCCCATGGAATGGCCCTCAGATCGAACCGGCCTGCCGCAAGGCCTGGCGCACCGCTTCCCGGCACGACTCGTCCAGCCAGGTCAGCGGCAACCGGATACCCTCCCGGATCAGTCCCATTTCATGCAACGCCCATTTCACGGGTATGGGGTTGGACTCGATGAACAGCTCGCGGTGCAAGGCTTCGAGCCGGCGGTTGAGAGCCTCGGCGCCGGCGCGGTCTCCGGCGATGGCCGCCCGACACATCTCGTGCATGAGCCGGGGCGCCACGTTGGCCGTGACGGAAATCACGCCGTTCCCGCCCATCAGGCAGAATTCGCAGGCCGTCGCATCGTCGCCGGAATACAGAGCGAATCCCTCGGGGCACAGCGCCCGGATTTCGGCCAGCCGTTCGAGCTTACCCGTCGCTTCCTTGATTCCGACGATACCGGGGACCTGGGCCAGCCGCCCCACCGTGGCCGGCAGCATGTCGCAGCCGGTACGGCCAGGTACGTTGTAAAGGATCTGCGGAATGTCGACCGCTTCGGCGACCGCCCGGTAATGCCGGTAAAGGCCTTCCTGGGTCGGCTTGTTGTAATACGGCGTGACGAGAAGGCAGGCGTCCGCACCGACGGCCTTGGCCTTGGCGGTCAGGCTGATGGCTTCGCTGGTCGCGTTCGCGCCGGTGCCGGCGATGACCGGGATTCTGCCGGCCACCTGCTCCACCACCAGACGGATGACTTCGGTGTGTTCTTCCTCGTCCAGCGTCGCCGATTCGCCGGTCGTCCCCACCGCCACGATGGCGTCCGTTCCCTGTTCGACGTGGAACTCGACGAGTCGCCTGAGGCCGGAAATGTCCAGCCTCCCGTCGGGCTCCATGGGAGTTGCCAGGGCAACGATACTGCCTTGAATCATTCGATGCATCCGCTAAAAAAGTGTCGATGGTAGCGTGTCGCCCCTATCGCTGACAACACAGGAAAGGACGTCCCAGCAATTCTCATTTTGGCTCAAGGCCACAGTTCCGGCATGCCGGGGTCGCCCGGCGTATCGCGGCGGAGCCGCTCCCACAGCTCCTTAAAAAAACATGTCCTAAGACCACGATCCGGGATCGGGAGATTTAGAGGGGATGCGCGTCCAGCCCACCCTGCGAAATGCGGCTTTCAGGCAAAATGAGAATTGCTGAGGACGTCCCGGAACAAGCCTCAAGGAGTGCTCCGGACGGTCCCGCTGAACCGCTATTCCTGCACCGTCGCCAGCGACAGCCGGTTGACGCCGGCCTTGTGGGCGGTGGCCAGCACCTTGGCAACCACGGCATAGGACACCGCCTGGTCGGCATGGACGATGTACAGCCCTTCCGGATTCTGCTGCACCGCTTCCTTGAGCTTGGCTTCCAGCTGCGCCAAGTCCGCGATCTCGGTCTTGTCGAGCACGATGCGCCCCTGGCCGTCGATGCCGATCGGGGTCGATAGGTTGTCGTCCGAGGCGGCCACCGCCCCGGTCTTGGGCAGGTTGACGTTCATGCTCTGGGTCAGGAGCGGCGCCGTCACCAGGAACACGATCACCAGCACCAGCATGACGTCGACCAGCGGGGTGACGTTGATCTCGCTCATCACTTCGTCGTTGTCGCCTCCGGTTTTCATGGCCATGGCGTCTCTCCTTTACTCGCCCTGAGCATAGCCGAAAGAGCGGCCGGCGGTTTCGGCGCTGACCAGGTGCAGGAAGTCTTCGGCGAAGATTTCCAGCGCCTGCTGCCGGCGCCGCGATTGCCGCATCAGGAAGTTGTAGGCCAGGACGGCGGGTACCGCCACGGCGATGCCGATGGCGGTGGCGATCAGCGCTTCGCCGATGGGGCCTGCCACCACTTCCAGGCTGGCCTTGCCGCTTTTGCTGATGTCCTGCAGGGCGCGCATGATGCCCCAGACGGTGCCGAACAGACCGACGAAGGGGGCGGTGGAGCCGATGCTGGCGAGGACCGTGAGCCCGATGTCCGACAGCCGGGATTCGCGCTCGAGCTGGCGCTTGAGCTTGCGTTCCAGGGTGGCGAGCAGATCGCCCCGGTATTTGAGGGCCGGCGGGTGGCTCTGGCCGGCGCTGTCCAGCACAGCGAAACCGGCGCCGGCGAGCCGGACGACAGGAGCGGTCTTGCCGGCGGTGATTTCCCCGCGGGCCTCGTCGAGGGTGGAGGCGCCCCAGAACCTATCCTCGAAACTCCGGTTGGCGAGGCTCTGCCGCCAGTACTGCCAGACCTTGAGGACGATGAGAGTCCAGGTGAGGACGGAAAAGGCAATCAGGACCCAGAGGGTGGCGTTGATGATGAGGGTGGAGGAATCGGTAACCATGATTGCGACCGGCTAGGGTTAATGGGAGAGGGAAAATTCCAGTGGCACAACCACCCAACTGGCCACGGCCTTGCCGCCCTTGGTGGCCGGGACGAAGCGCCAGCGGCGGACGGTTTCCAAGGCGGATTCGTCGAGGATGTCGTGGCCGCTGCTGCCATGCAGCTCGACTTCGGCGGGAAGGCCGGTGGGCATGACGTGGACCTTGAGCATGACCTTCCCCTGCCAGCGCTGCCTCTTGGCGAACGCCGGGTATTCGGGCAAGGGATTGTGCAGATAATTGGCGTTGAAATTCGCCGGCGTCGAAGCCGGTACGGCCGGCGCCCCCGCAGCGCCGCCGCCCTCGGCCCCGGCAGCCGGGGCACTTGCAGGCGGCGGCGCACTGGCAGCCTCGCTCTTGGCCGAAGCCGCCTCGGCGGGCTTGACCGGCAGCGGTTTGGGCGGGGTCTTGGCCGCGGGCTTGGGCTTGGCGACAGGCTTCGGTTTCGGCGGGGTGACCGGCTTGGGCGGCGCGGGCGGCGCCGGCGCGGGAGATGCCGCCGGTTCCTGCGCCTTCGGCGCCGGCGCCAGCATCTGCAGGGAAACCTCGATGGCCTGCGGCGGTACCCGCGCCGGTTCCAGCCGCTTCGTCTCCCGCCAGGCCAGCCAGAAGCCGAGATGCGCCGCGGAAACCAGCAGCAGGATCACTGCGCCCGGTCGATAGAAAGATTCGGTCGTTGGGGGCAAGGGGCTGAGGGCGGACAAGGGAAGGATCGAAACTACACGAGATGAACTATCATACAAGGTTTCCGATACTGATTCCTAGTCGCAACTCCCACCCCCAATCCGCCGTTTCGAGCTAATTATCAAAACCTTACCCCTACTCGGACCCTCATGCCTGAATTGACGAGTTATCTGGACTACATCCTCCATCTCAACCGGCATCTGCCGGAGCTGGCAGCGGCTCACGGCAGCCAGATATACCTGAGCCTGTTCCTGGTCGTATTCTGTGAAACCGGTCTCATCGTCCTGCCCTTCCTGCCCGGCGATTCGCTGCTGTTCGCCGCCGGCGCGGTGGCGGCAACGGGCGCGATGGACGTCTCGACCTTAAGCCTCGTCCTCGCCACGGCGGCGATCCTGGGCGATGCCGTCAACTACCTCGCAGGCTATTTCTTCGGTTACAAGCTCCACGACCGCGATTTCCTGCGCTTCATCGACCGGAAACACATCGAGCGCACGCACGGCTATTTCGAGCACTATGGCAAAATGACCATCATCATCGCCCGCTTCGTCCCGATCGTGCGGACCTTCGCTCCCTTCCTGGCCGGCGTCGGCAGCATGCGGTACGTGGAATTCGCCAGTTTCAACGTCATCGGCGGCCTGCTCTGGGTAGGTCTCCTGGTCGGAGCGGGTTACGGCTTCGGCAACATTCCCTGGGTCAAGGACAATTTCAGCATCGTGGTACTGTCGATCATCGTCGTCTCCGTGTTACCCCTCGTGATCGGCTATCTGCGCGAACGATCGGCCCAAGCCGCACCCGCCCCGAAAAACTGATCCCAACCGTTTCCTCATTCTCTTCCCCACCGATTTCGCCATGCTGCTTCCTGACTGGCTCAACGCCCTGATCCTCGGTCTCGTCGAAGGCCTGACCGAATTCCTGCCGGTGTCCAGCACCGGCCATCTCATCCTCGTGGGCGAGTTGCTCAAGTTCAACGACGACCGCGGCAAACTGTTCGAGGTCGTCATCCAGTCCGGCGCGATCCTCGCCGTGTGCTGGGAATACCGGCGCAAGCTCGTCGGGTTGCTGCTCGGCCTCGGCCACAGCCGGCCGGCCCGCCGCTTCGTCATGAACCTCATCATCGCTTTCATCCCCGCCGGCGTCGTGGGATTCCTGGCCGGCAAGGCCATCAAGGCCCACCTTTTCAACTCGGCCACGGTGACGGCCACTTTCATCCTGGGCGGACTGGTCATCCTTTGGGTGGAACGGCGTAAACGCCCCCCCCGGGTGGAATCCATCGATGACATCGACTGGCGCCTGGCGCTCAAGCTGGGACTATTCCAGACCCTGGCGATGATCCCCGGCACATCGCGCTCCGGCGCCACCATCATCGGCGGCCTGCTGCTGGGGCTTTCGCGCCGGGCCGCCACCGAATTCTCGTTCTTCCTGGCCATCCCGACGCTGTTCATCGCCACGGCCTACGACCTCTACAAAACCGGGGGAATCCTGCATGTGGAAGACCTCTCCTCCTTCGGGATCGGCTTCGCGGCGGCCTTCATCAGTGCCTTCCTCGCCGTGCGCGGACTGCTGCGCTACATCGGCGGTCACGACTTCACCGCCTTCGCCTGGTACCGGATCGCCTTCGGCCTGGTCGTGCTCGCTACGGCCCATTACGGGCTGGTCGCCTGGACCGCCTGAGCGCCCGGTATGACGTGGTAAACTTCCCGCCAAACTCCCGCACAACAACCCCAATCCTCACCGAATGCAAATCGTCGCAACCATACTGGGCGCCGACCGCCTGAACCTGATCGCCGAAATCAGCCAGGTGGTGAGCGAATGCCGATGCACCCTCCTCGAAAGCCGCATGACCGAACTCGGCACCGAATTCGCCGGCCATCTGATGGTGGAAGGCAACTGGAACCACATCGCCCGGTTCGAAAGCGCGCTGGAAAACCTCGCCGTCCGCTATGCGCTCAAGATCCACATGCTGCGGGCGCCCGAGGACAAGCCGCGGGAGGACAACGCGATTCCTTACGCCGTGGACGTGGTGGCCGGCGAGAGCGGCAGCCACCTGTTCGAACTGGCGGATTTCTTCGTCGCCCGCCACATCAAGATTCTGGACGTCAGCACCAGCCGCCCGCCCGCGCCCTACAGCGGCACGCCGATGTTCATCGCACACATGACCGTGATGATCCCGCCGGACCTGAAAATCATCCCGTTGCGGGACGAATTCGTCGAATTCTGCGACCGGCAAAACCTCGATGCCATCCTGGAGCCGGTCAAGCGCTAAAGCCGTTCTTTCACAGGAGCCTTTCCATGAGCATACCGACGATCGGTCAAGCCGTGCCGGACTTTCATGCCGAATCGACCGCCGGAGAGCCGTTCCAGTTGTCCCAGCGGCGCGGCCGCCATCTGGTCCTCTATTTCTATCCCAAGGACAGCACCCCCGGATGCACCCAGGAAGGCCAGGACTTCCGCGATCTTTACCCCAAGTTCCAGAAACTCGGCGCGGACATCTTGGGGGTTTCACGGGACAGCCTGAAATCGCACGAACGCTTCCGCTGCAAGTACGAATTTCCGTTCGAGCTGCTCTCGGACGGCGACGAGGCGCTGTGCCGGCTGTTCGACGTCATCCGCATGAAAAACATGTACGGTAAGCAGGTGCGAGGCATCGAACGCAGCACTTTCCTGATCGACGCCGAAGGACGGCTCGCCGCCGAATGGCGCAAGGTCAGCGTCAAAGGCCACGCCGAGGAGGTGCTCCGGGCCGTCGCGGGACTCGCCGCGAAAACCTCCGCTTAAACTCCCTCGAACGAAAAAAATAACCCCACATGACGCCCGCCGCCGACCGCAAGCTGTTCGTGCTCGATACCAATGTGCTGATGCACGATCCCGCCTCGCTGTTCCGCTTCCAGGAGCATGACATCTTCATCCCGATGATCGTGCTGGAAGAGCTCGATCACGGCAAGAAGGGCCTGTCCGACGTGGCGCGGAACGCCCGCCAGGCCAGCCGCTTCCTCGACGAACTGGTCCACCTGACCGCCCTGGACGACATCGACCAGGGCATCCCGCTGACGCAGACCGACTACGCCGGCCGCATCGACGAGCGCTGCCAGGGCCGCCTGTTCTTCCAGACCCGCCGCCTCGCCGCCTCGCTGCCGGTGAGCCTGCCCGGCGACATTCCGGACAATTCGATCCTGGCGACCCTGCTGGCGCTGTCGGAAGAATGTCCCAACCGGCTGGTGGTGCTGGTGTCGAAAGACATCAACATGCGCATCAAGGCCACGGTGCTGGGCCTTCGGGCCGAGGACTACCACAACGACCAGGTGCTGGACGACGTTAACCTGCTCTACAGCGGCGCCATCGAGCTTCCGAGCGACTTCTGGGACAGCCACGGCGGCAAGATGGAGTCCTGGCAGGAGCGCGGCCGCACCTTCTACCGGGTCCAGGGCCCGCTGGTGAAGGACTTCTTTCCCAACCAGTACCTCTATCTGGCCGACGAATCCCAGTTCGAAGCCATCGTGCGCCGGCGCGAAAACGGCAGCGCCGTGATCGAACTGGCCCGCGACTTCCGCACGCCGCAGCACGCCGTCTGGGGCATCCAGGCCCGGAACCGCGAACAGAATTTCGCCCTCAACGTCCTGCTCGATCCGGACATCGACTTCGTGACCCTGCTCGGCAGCGCCGGCACCGGCAAGACTCTGCTGGCCCTGGCCGCCGGCCTGGTCATGACGCTGGACCAGAAGCTGTACCGCGAAATCATCATGAGCCGGGAGACGATCCCGCTGGGCGAGGACATCGGCTTCCTGCCGGGCACCGAGGAAGAGAAAATGACGCCCTGGATGGGCGCGCTGCTCGACAACCTGGAACTGCTCAGCAGCCACGAGAACGCCGGCGCCTGGGAACGGGCGGCGACCAACACCCTGCTGCTGAACCGGGTCAAGGTGCGTTCGCTCAACTTCATGCGCGGCCGCACCTTCCTGAACCGCTACATCATCCTCGACGAGGCCCAGAACCTGACCTCGAAACAGATGAAGACCCTCATCACCCGCGCCGGTCCCGGCACCAAGATCGTCTGCCTGGGCAACATCGGCCAGATCGACACCCCCTACCTCACCGGCACCACCTCCGGCCTCACCTACGTCGTCGACCGCTTCAAGCAGTGGCCGCATGGGGCCCACATCACCCTGCGCCGGGGCGAGCGCTCGCGGCTGGCGGACTTCGCTTCGGATACGCTCTGAGCCGCGGGACTATCGTCCGTCCGTGGCGGACATTTCGCCTTCCCCCAGCCTGGGCCAGGCGCTGAGCACCGCCTTCACCAGCGTCGCCAGCGGGATGGCGAAGAACACACCCCAGAACCCCCACCAGCCGCCGAAGAACAGGATCGCGACGATGATAGCCACCGGGTGGAGGTTGACCACCTCGGAAAACAGCAGCGGCACCAGCATCACCCCGTCCACCGCCTGGATGATGGCGTAGGCCAGCATCAGGTACCAGAAATCGTCCGAGACGCCCCATTGGAAGAACGCGACGATCATGACCGGGAAGGTCGCCAGGGTCGCGCCGACATAGGGAATGATGACCGAAAGCCCGATCAACACCGCGAGCAGCAGGGCGTAGTTCAACCCCGTGACGGAAAAGGTCACGTAGCTGGCCGCAAACAGGATGACGATCTCGACGAACTTGCCGCGCACGTAATTGCCGATCTGCATGTCGACCTCCTTCCATACGCGGTTGGACAGATTGCGGTCGCGCGGAAGGTATTGGGTGAACCAGCCCAGGATGCGATCCCTGTCTTTGAGGAAGAAGAACACCAGGAGCGGCACCAGGATGAAATAGACCACCACGGTGATGAGGCTGACCAGGGAGGTATAGGAATACGTGAGCATGGACTGGCCGTAAGAAATCAGCTCCGCCCGGATCGCGCCAATCAGGTCGTTCACCTGCTCCTGGGTGAGGTAGTTGGGATAGCGTTCCGGCAGTTCCATGATCAGCACCTGCCCGTGGTTGACCCAGACCGGCGCCTGCTCGATCAGTTGCAAGGTCTGCTGGTACAGGAGCGGCAGCAGGCCGACGAAGACGACCAGCAGCAGCGCGATGAACAGGAGGTAGACGAGGATCACCGCAGCCAGCCGCGGCAGCTTCTTGCGCTCGCCGATTTCCACCAGCCCGTCCAGCAGGTAGGCGATGACTCCCGCGGCGAAGACCGGCATCAGCATCTTGGCCAAGCCGACCACGACGATAAAGCCGACCATCAAAAGAATCGCAAACGAGACGGCCTGGGCATTGGGAAGTATCCGCCCGAACCAGTCGCTGAGCCATTCGCGCAAATGCTGCATATCCCCTTCCCGTATTTCTTTTAGCTATTCTTCGCCCCGCCGGGCTTTTCGCCCGAATGGTACTACATGGACACCGGGCCTTCCCCCTGTGCCGCTTGCGCTTGAACGGCCATACTGGCTACCCTCACGGTTTTTTTGACTGACACGTTGACTGCATGAGTTTGCTGCTGGGCATCGACCTCGGGGGAACGAAAGTCGAACTGATCGCCCTGACCTCCCACGGCCGGGAGCTGCTCCGCCGCCGCGCCGCCACCCCGCAAGGCAACTACCCGGAAACGATCCGGACCATCGTGCAACTGGTCGAGGAAGCCGAGGACGAACTGGCCGAGCGGGGCACGGTAGGGATAGGCACGCCCGGCGCGGTATCGGCGGCGACGGGGCGGCTCAAGAACTCCAACTCGGTGTGCCTGAACGGCATGCCGCTGCGGGAAGACTTGGCGCGGGCGCTAGGCCGGCCGGTGCGGCTGGCCAACGACGCCGACTGCTTCGCGCTGTCGGAGGCGGTGGACGGCGCCGCGGCGCGCGCCGAAATCGTGTTCGGGGTGATCCTGGGCACCGGCGTCGGCGGCGGCATCGTGGTGCGGGGCAGGCTGCTCAACGGCGCCAACGCCATCGCCGGGGAATGGGGCCACAATCCGCTGCCCTGGCCGCAAGGCGTCGAGCGCCCCGGCCCGCCCTGCTACTGCGGCAAAAGCGGCTGCATCGAGACCTTCCTGTCCGGTCCCGGCCTCGCCCGCGACCACCAGCGCCGGACCGGCGAGCCCCTGGACGCCAAGACCATCGCCGAACGCGCGGAGCTGGGCCATTCGAGCTGCCGCGGCAGCATGGCGCTGTACGAGGACCGATTGGCCCGCGCTCTGGCCCACGTCATCAACATCGTGGACCCGCACGTCATCGTTCTGGGCGGCGGGCTGTCCAACTGCCCGCGCCTGTATGCGAACGTACCCCGGCTATGGGGGCAATACGTGTTCTCCGACCGGATCGACACCAAGCTGGTGCCGCCCCGCTATGGCGATTCCAGCGGCGTGCGGGGAGCGGCTTGGCTGTGGAGGCGCTGAGCTAGCGGACCGGGGCGGACCAAAACACACCGGACGGCAGCCCCGCCGCATTTCGCGCGAACTCGGCTCCGCCGAATCGCCGCAACAGAGCATAGACCTTTTCCGCGCTGGCGGCCTGGGCCGCGCCGGTCTGGGTCGTCCGCCCCTCGCAATAGCCGCGGCGCAAGGCCGCCAGCACTTCCGGCCGGGATTCGCCGCTCAGCGGCGCCACCCCCGCCCAAGCTTCGTCCGAGGCGCACAGCGTTTGCCGCGCGGCATCCATACCCTTGAGCAGCCCCTCCAGCGCCGCCCGGTTGCGGCGCACCCAGTCTTCGCGGAACACCAGGCCGAGGCTGGCCATCTCGGGATTGACGCCGAGTTCGCGCAGAACCTCCCTGCCGTCGATGAGGCGGCGGAAACCCTCGCTTTCCAGCCTGGCCGCGAAATGCCAGTAGGTGAGCAAGGCATCGAGCCGGCCCTGCTTGAGCTGCTGCGCCAGCAGCGGCGGTGCGCCGAACACCGGCTCGGCCTGGGCCGCCAGATCGAGACCGTATTTCTGCCGGGCCGCGCCTTTGAGCAGCAGCCAGTTCTTGTCCAGGCCGCCGCCGACCACGCCCAGCCGCTTGCCCTTGAGATCGGCCAGGGTCCGGATGGCGGAATCGGCCTGCACCATCACCACGCCCTGATGGCTGGAATAAGGCGCGAAGCTGTAATCCGCCCCCTTTTCCCGCTGCCGCGCCACCCAAATCCAGTCGGCCGCGATCACGTCGACGCTGCCGCCCTGCAGGGCGATCTTGCCGGCTTCAGGTCCCGCCAGGACCGTGACATCCAGCGCCACGCCGTTGGCCCGATCCAGCCCGCCATGGCGCATCGCCGCCACTTCCCAGTTGACGGTGCCGGTGGCGAGGGTGCCGATACGGACGGTTGCCTGCTCGGCTGCGAAGGAAAACGATGCGCCGAGCAAGCCGGCGATGAATGTCAGGCGTTTCAGGATCATCGGGAGAACTCCAGAAAACGAAGGATTATGAGTCCACCGCCGCGTTGAAACCATGCCGTCCGCCCCCGGATCAACTCCGGGGCATATATTTTCGATTACCATGGCCGCCTTACCCTCCCTCTGCTCCAGAACCCCATGAAAGCCATCGTCGTCCCCGTCACCACCTTCCAGCAGAACTGCACGATCCTGGGCTGCGAGGCCACCGGCCTGGGCGCCGTGGTCGATCCCGGCGGCGAGCTGGACCGGATCATGGCCGCCGCAGAGGATGCCGGCATCGCCCTGAGCAAGATCTTCCTGACCCACGCCCATGCCGACCATGCCGCCGGCGCCGCCGCCCTGGCAACACAGCTCGGCATCCCCATCGAAGGCCCGCACCGGGACGATGCGTTCTGGATCGAAATGCTGCCCCAGCAATGTGCGATGTTCGGCCTGCCGCGAACCACGGTCTTCACCCCCGACCGCTGGCTGGAGCACGGCGACACCGTGAGTTTCGGCGGAGAGACCCTGGAAGTGCTGCACTGCCCCGGCCACACCCCCGGCCATATCGTGTTCTTCCATCGCGGCCAGCGGCTGGCCCTGGTCGGCGACGTGCTGTTCAAGGGCTCGATCGGCCGCACCGATTTCCCCCGCGGCGACTACGACACCCTCATCCGCTCGATCCGCGAGCGGCTGTTCCCGCTGGGCGACGACGTCACCTTCATCCCCGGCCACGGCCCGGCTTCGACCTTCGGCGAGGAGCGGCGCGCCAACCCCTTCGTGGGAGATGGCTTCAGCCCTCGATCGGCCGCGGGCTAGATACTAGTCGTTAAGAAAGCAATGTCATTGTTTGATCGCCCTCACCCTACCCTCCCCAGAGGGAGAGCAACTGTGTTAGAGGTCAAGCGATTTGTGGACATGACCAAGGTTTATTTTGTTTCAGCATGGCATTCAGGATGGTGAGGAGCTTACGCATGGCCGCCGTTAAAGCGACCTTGGC
>JBFMDC010000027.1:0-72395 GCA_040753975.1 Pseudomonadota bacterium | reverse complement strand
CTTTGCAATGTCCAAACCGATCGTCGTAGCATTCATCGTGGATTCCTCCTCTTCATCAAGTGGTTGGCTTCACCTCCACTTTGGCACATCGCGATGCCGTTACGGAGGGGAGGAGTCCATCCCATTATCCTATGGGCCTGATGCTGTTGCCGCATAACGTAGAGCTAAGCCGACCGCTGGAGCGTAGCGGAAGCGGGTCGGCTTGAGCGCCGTGTTAGGCACAGCAACTAGCCTGTTGCTGAATAGGTGGGCAAGGCACCGAACCATAGGAGCAAAATACACAGCAATGTCCGGCATTGGGGCGCAATAACTCATGACAGCCAGAGCATTCGTAAAAAAACAGGCAACTATCGATGGGCATAATTTCCATTTTAACCGTACCACAAAGTGGGCAAGTAATAACAGATTCAAGAATAACGGCTTTTGTTTCGCGTGGTTCGCAAGTTCTGCATTGCTTGGCGGCGCGATGGTTAAGAATCGAGGCGACCAGAAGCCCAGCTAAACCACCATAAACTAAACCGGTTTCACGAAATGCATGATAGTAAGCCAAGATGGCGGCAACGGCTCCAAGCACAACCCCTAGTGGGAGAAGTTGCCTATGGCGGCGAAACGCCAAGATAACCCCAAAAAGCGCCAAAAGTGCAAAGCCTTGAAAAAACCACTCTGATACAGATTGATAGGGCATAAGAAAGCCAAGACCGAGGGACGCGCCTACCGTTGCAAGCAAGGGGAGGCAACACGGGGCAGCAGCGGCAAAGGCTGTAAAAATTCCCCCAATAGTTCCGAACTTATCAAGGTGGATAAATTTTTCTGACATTTTTGAACTCCTACAACGGTTAGCGATGTTGAGAAGCTTAAACGCCGTACCTAGGTACTGAGTCAAGTTATTTTTTCAAAATGGCGGTGATGATGGGGCAACCTTGATGGGCTGGATTGGACTCACAAGACTGGATGAGCTTCTCTAGAATGCTTGCTATGGCTTGTAAATCGTTGAGCTTATTTTTGGTTATCTCTAGTTTATGAATGGCAAGTTCTTTTGCTTCGGTGCATCGACCATCACCCAAAGCTAGAAGATTAGCAATTTCAGCAAGACTGAAGCCAAGTCCTTTAGCACGTTGAATAAAAAGCAATCTATCAATAATTCCTTCGGAATAGACGCGATAGCCAGATAATGGTTTTTCTGGTGTTTCAACTAACCCAATGCGCTGATAGTAACGTATTGTTTCAATGCCAACGCCTGATTTCTTTGCTACTGAATTGATGGTTAGTGGTTTTTTAGACATTGCCGCGATTTCATGGATTTTAATGCCTCCGCGGTAGGAACGCCGGTTACCCGGCGCCCCCCGCCCAGGCCCATAGGATGGTAACGAGTACATTCCACCCAGTTGCGAAGCTTCTTTCACAACGATGGCATACGGTCGGACCGGTGTTTTCAGCAATCCGTTCAGCGCACGGGTCTTACAGACCGATAGGATGATGGGGATGAAAACACGCGGAAATCCATCAGGGCCCGAGGCGACAAGGCCTCAACCACAGGCCGGATATATGGACGCAACTGCGTTTCCTGACCTAAACACCATCAATGTGAAAAAGCTTGCAAATCGGAGGAGTCCATATATGCGCTGAGGCACGAAGCGCATCATTCGAGGCATTCTGTCGCTGGAATGTCGAAATCCCCCGAATGTCCCCAGCTCATGGGGTAAACGCCCAGCGCCACAAACCACGGGGTCACCACAAACCACGAACCACGAACCACGGGGTCCACGAACCACGGGGTCAGGTCTTGCCTTTTGCTATACGAACCACGGGGTCAGGTCTTGCCTTTTGCTATACTGCACGATAGTCTTACTGCATGTCCAGCCCGCGTAGGGCGCAATAGCGTACTCGCGTATTGCGCCCTACGCGGGCTGACGGCCGCCCTGTCCAGATGAAGCCAGGGGCGTTGCCGGGCCTTCCCGGCGATGCCCCTTGGCCTCTTAGATTTGCAGGCTCCGCAGATAGGCCTCGAAGCCTGCCCGCAACTCGGCATGCTGCAGGCCCTGCTCCACCGTGGCGATGAGATAGCCCAGCTTCGATCCGCAGTCGTAGCGCTTGCCGTTGAATTCGTAAGCCAGCACCGTCTGTTCGTTCAGCAGCATGGCGATGGCGTCGGTGAGCTGAATTTCCCCGCCCGCGCCGCGCGAGACATTGGCCAGCTTGTCGAAGATCGCCGGGGTGAGGATGTAGCGCCCCACCACCGCTTGGTTCGACGGCGCGTTCTCGGGCCGCGGCTTTTCCACGATCGCTTCGACCTTGTCCAGCCCGGCCTCGATCGGACTGGTCTTCACGATGCCGTAGCTGTGGCTTTCGCTGGGATCGATGCGCTCGATACCCAGCACCGAGCACTGCCATTTGTCGAATATCCGGACCATCTGCGACAGACAGCCGCCGTGGTTGTTGCCGTCGATCAGATCGTCCGCCAGCAGCACCGCGAACGGCTCATTGCCGATGACCGCCTTGGCGCAGGCGACGGCGTGACCGAGACCTAACGCCTCGGCCTGGCGGATGTAGATACAGGTGACATGCGGCGGAATGATGTTCCGGACGATGTTCAGGATGTCGCCCTTGTTGCGCGCGGCCAGTTCGGTCTCGAGTTCGTAGGCCTTGTCGAAATGGTCCATGATCGCGTTTTTGCTGCGGCCGGTGATGAAGACCATCTCGTCGATGCCGGCCGCCACGGCTTCTTCGACCGCATATTGGATCAACGGCTTGTCCACCACTGGCAGCATTTCCTTGGGGCTGGCCTTGGTGGCGGGCAGGAAGCGGGTACCCAGCCCCGCGACCGGGAAAACGGCTTTTCTGATGACTTTTGCCATGATGTCCTACCTTGTCGTTTTCAGATTGATCTTTCCGTTCCGCTCGAGATATTCGAGGATTTGCCCGGCGCAGTCGTCCAGGCCGTGCTCGTCCGTCCGCACCGTGACCTCCGGCTTGAGCGGCGCTTCATAGGGTGACGAAATCCCGGTGAACTCCGGAATCTCGCCGGCCCTGGCCTTGCGGTACAGACCCTTGACGTCGCGCCGCTCGCAGACTTCGAGCGGTGTATCGCAGAAGATTTCGACGAAGTCGCCGGGTTCGACCAGCGCCCGGACCAGGTCGCGGTCGCGGCGGAAGGGGGAGATGAAAGCGGTCAGGGCGATCACGCCGGCGTCGACGAACAGCTTGCTCATTTCGCCGATGCGGCGGATGTTCTCGCACCTGTCCTCGGCGCTGAACCCCAGATCCGAGCACAAGCCGTGACGGACGTTGTCACCGTCGAAAACATAGGTCTTGCAGCCCTGCTCGAACAGAAGCTGCTCGACCCGGTGCGCCAGGGTCGACTTGCCGGCGCCGGACAGCCCGGTGAACCAGAGAATGAAACTCTTGTGGCCGTTCTGCCGTTCGCGCTGGCCGCGGACCACGGTGGATTGATGCCAAACGATATGGGTGTTCATCGACTATGTCCTTCTTCCGGATCCTGAGCGCTCTCCTCGCCGCCCGGCGGCGCTGGGGCCGCATCATACCGGCTTCACCGCCTTCCAGAAAGCTGGTTCCGGCGGTTGCGCGGCCCACTTTCCCGGCCCCGCGCTTCGCCGCCGAAGCGGCGCTTCGGCGGCGTTTCCGGCGTCACCGGCGGCAGCCCCACCGAACGCAGCAAACCGTCCAGGGCTTCCCCTTCCAGCTCCACGGAGGCGCCGGCGCGCAGCCGCGGCGGCAGGACGATGTCGCCGTAGCGCACCCGGATGAGGCGGCTCACCACCAGATTCTGCGACTCCCACAGGCGCCGCACCAGCCGGTTGCGCCCCTCCCTGACCACCACGTGGAACCAGCGGTTCGCGCCCTCGCCCCCCGCCTCGGCGACCGATTCGAAGCGCGCCGGGCCGTCTTCGAGCTGCACCCCGTTGATCAGCCTTTCGATGACGGCCTCGCCGACCGTCCCCAGGATGCGGACGGCGTACTCGCGCTCGACTTCGCGGGACGGGTGCATCAGACGATGGGCCAGTTCCCCGTTGTTGGTCACGAGGATCAGCCCCTGGGTATTCACGTCCAGACGCCCGACAGCGACCCAGCGCCCCAGTTCCAGGCGCGGCAACTGCGAGAAGATCACCGGACGGCCTTCCGGATCGCGCCGGCTGACCAGTTCGCCGACCGGCTTGTGGTACAGCAGCACCCGGGTGGCCGCCCGCAGGCGCTTTTCGAGATTGACCAGATGGCCGTTCAGCATGACCTGGTCGCCCTTGCGGTAGCGGTCGCCCAGATGCGCCGGTCGGCGGTTGATGAAGACCTTGCCCTCGCGAATCCAGCCTTCGATCTCCCGCCGGGAGCCGAAGCCGGCGTGCGCCAGGGCCTTCTGAATGCGCTCGCCCTCGCCGGCCTCGGCCGTCTCAGGCGTCGGCTGGGCCGGTCGGTTCCTCGGACGGATGGGTCGGGTCGGTTTGCGCGGCGGCGAGGACATCTTCTAACTCCGGTGATGCGGCGAATTCCGGCAGGGCCGGCAGGTCCGCCAGGGATTCGAGATTGAAATAATCGAGGAACTGGCGCGTGGTGGCAAACAGCGCCGGGCGGCCGGGAACGTCGCGATGGCCGACCACGGTCACCCATTCCCGCTCGGTGAGCGTCCGGATGATCCCGGAGCTGACCGCGACGCCGCGAATCTCCTCGATCTGGCCGCGCGTCACCGGCTGCCGGTAGGCGATGATCGCCAGCGTCTCCAGCAGGGCACGCGAATAGCGGCCGGGCCGTTCCTCGAACAGCCTGGAGATCCACGGCGCATAGGCGGCGCGGACCTGGAACCGGTAGCCGCTCGCCACCTTGCGAAGCTCCAGCGGCCGGGTGGCGTATTCCTCCGCCAGTGTTTCCAGCGCCTGCCGGATGTCTTCTGCGGCGGGACGCTCGTCCTCGCCGAACAGAGCCTCCAGCTCGGCCAGGCAAAGCGGCCGTTGCGCCGCGAACAACGCCGCCTCGACGATGGCCTTGAGGTCCACCTCAGTCACCGCCGGCGACGACCAGGGAGCGCACCCGCACGGCGCCAAGGGGCTCGTCCTGGACGATTTCGATCAGCCGCTCCTTGCTCAGCTCCAGCACGGCCAGCAGCGACACCACCGCGCCGGCCCGCCCCTCGCGCCGCGGGAACAGGGTTTCGAAAGCCAGCGTCGCGTTGCCCGCCAGGCGTTCGAGGATCATGCTCATGCGTTCGCGCACCGACAGCGCTTCCCGGCGGATGTGATGATGACTGGTGTGGTTCAGGCGCTTCAGCACGTCCTGGAACGCCGACAGCAGATCGTTCAGGGCGATGCTCGGATAGACCTTCGGCACCGGAATGTCATCGCTTCCCGCCCCGGTTTCGAACAGGTCGCGTTCCAGGCGGGGAAACCGATCCAACCGCTCCGCCGCGGCCTTGAAACGCTCGTATTCCTGCAGGCGCCGTACGAGTTCGGCGCGCGGGTCCTCTTCCTCGGCTTCCGCCTCCTTCGGCCGGGGCAGCAGCACTCTGGACTTGATTTCGGCCAGGATCGCGGCCATCAGCAGGTACTCCGCCGCCAGCTCCATCCGCATGGTGTCCATCATCTCGATGTAGCCGATGTACTGGCGGGTGATCTCGGCGATGGGGATGTCGAGGATGTCGAAGTTCTGCCTGCGGATCAGATACAGCAGCAGATCGAGCGGACCCTCGAAGGTTTCGAGGAAGATTTCCAGCGCATCCGGCGGTATGTACAGATCCTCCGGCAACTGGCCGACCGGCGCGCCCTTGACCAGCGCGACCGGTTCCAAGGCTTCCGAAGCGGGCGCCGTCGCGGTCATGCGCCTCCGGTCAGGCCGACGACGGTATAGATCAGATGCTGGACCAGCAGCAGCGGCCCGACCATGATGCGCCCCAAAATGTTCGTATAGATCAGGATCAGCAGTATCCAGAAGCCGTAGGGCTCGATCCGGCCGTACTGGATCGCCGCTCGCAGCGGCAGGAAGGTGGAAACGATCCGGCTGCCGTCCAGCGGCGGAATCGGCAACAGGTTCAGCACCATCAGCACGCTGTTGATGGCGATCCCAGCCTTGCCCATCAGCCCCAGGGGCAGGGCCACGTAGTCCAGGCTTTCCGGCAGCTCCACCGCCAGCCGCAGCAGGATCGCCCATCCCAGAGCCATGACCAGATTGGCCCCGGGTCCGGCCACCGCCACCAGCGCCATGTCGCGCCGCGGATGGCGCAGACGGCCCCAGTCCACCGGCACCGGCTTGGCCCAACCGAAGATGAAACCGCCCAAAGCGAGCAGGAGCCCCGGCACCAGGATGGTCCCGACCGGATCGATGTGCCGCAGCGGATTCAGCGAAAGGCGGCCGAGGCTCTTGGCGGTGTTGTCGCCCAGCCTGCTGGCGGCCCAGCCGTGCGCCACCTCGTGGAGGGTGATCGCGAACAGCACCGGCAGCAGCCAGACGCTGAAACGCTGAACCAAAGTGAGATCATCCATCGTGTGATAAGGCTCGAAAGTGAAAAATGGGCGAGAAGGCTAGGCGCGCAGGAAACCGATGCCGCCCTTGCCCTGGCGAACGACGACCGGGAACTCGCCGGTCAGATCGACGATCGTGGTTTCCGCGAAAGGTATGACTCCCGCGGCGAGGATCAGTTCTACCCGCGAGCCCACCTGGTCCCGGATTTCCTCGGGATCGCTGAGGCCGTCGGTCTCGCCGGGCAGGATCAGGGTCGAGCTGAACAAGGGTTCGTCCAGTTCGGCCGCCAGCAACTGCGAAACGGCGTTGTCCGGCAACCGGATCCCGATGGTCTTGCGCTTGGGATGCTGGAGGCGGCGCGGCACTTCGCGCGTGGCCTGCAGCAGGAAGGTGTAGGGCCCCGGCGTCAAGGTCTTGATCAGGCGGAAAGCTTCGTTGTTGATCTTGGCGAAGGCCGAAACCTGCGAAAGATCGCGGCAGATCAGGGTGAAATTGTGTTCTTCATCCAATTGGCGGATGTTGCGGATGCGCTCCAGGGCATCCTTGCAGTCCAGTTGGCAGCCGAAGGCATAAGACGAATCGGTCGGATAGACGATCAGCCCCCCCTGGCGGACGATCTCCGCGGCCCGGCGGATCAACCGCGGCTGCGGCGTCTGGGGATGCACCTCGAAATATTGCGCCATGCCGCTAGTGTACTACAGGAGCCGCGGCAGCCGATACGCGGCCTTGGCGCGCTTAAACCCTGCCATCGGGATACCCGGGGCGAAGTCACGGCTTCGGCTTCCTGGCGACCTCGTCACGGAGATAAACCGGCAGCGCCTGCTCCGCCGGGACGCTCCCCCCCAAGGCGTGAATCCTCGCGCCCAGGCGCGCGACCGCGGCGGCGCGGGGGAAGCGGCCGCGCAAGACCGAGGCCAGGCGCTCACCGGCCAGGCCGCTCAGGCAGACCTGGTAGGTCGCCCAGCCGCTGCCGGTTCCAACTCCCATTCCTTCCGCCGGCGAGAAATCCGCTTGGCCGGGGGGCAGGACGCGCTCCTCCCCCTGCAATTCTGGATAGCCTTCCGGGTCCCGGCGGTAGACGGCGAAATAGACCTCCGCCATCCGCGCGTCGATGCAGGGAAAAGCGTATTCGCAGCCCGTCTCGGCAATCGCCTCGTCCGCCAAAGCGGCCAGGGTCGAGACCGGAGCGACTGGAAGATCCAGGGCGAAGGCGATGCCCTGCGCCACCCCCGCGGCGATGCGGACCCCCGTGAACGAGCCCGGTCCGCGCCCGAAAGCCACGGCATCCACCTGCCCCAGAACGATGCCGGCTTCTGCCAGCAGCGACTCCAGCATGGGCAGGATCAGCCGGTTGTGTTCCCTCGGCGTCGGTTGATAGCGCTCCAGGGCGGCGCCGTCCTGCCAAAGCGCAGCCGAGCACGCTTCGGTCGCGGTTTCGATGGCGAGTACGATCATGGCTCTGATGACTTCTGCGGTGGCGGCCGGCCAGTTTAACCTACCGGGGCGGTCGAGCCGGAATAAAGCTCACAACATTGCGAGGCGCTGCAGCCGCTATAATTGCGAATCCGCGAAAACCCGAACTCTCCCGATGGAAGACGCTCAACTCCTCCGCTACAGCCGCCAGATCATGCTTCCCGAGGTCGACGCCGAAGGCCAGGGCCGGCTGCTCGGCGCCAGCGCGCTCATCGTCGGACTGGGCGGGCTGGGCTCGCCGGCGGCCATGTATCTGGCCGCCGCGGGCGTGGGCAGGCTGGTCGTAAGCGATTTCGACACCGTCGATCTGTCCAACCTCCAGCGCCAGATCGCTTTCGACACCGCGGACATCGGCCGGGGCAAGGCCGAAGCCTGCACCGCCCGGCTCCGGCGCATGAACCAGGACGTGCGAATCGAGCCGGTTTCCGAACGCCTTTCCGAATCGGCCCTCGAAGAATGGGCCGGCGCGGTCGACGTGGTTCTGGACTGCTCGGACAACTTCGCGACCCGCTTCGCCGTCAACGCGGCCTGCGTGGCGACCCGCACCCCCCTGGTATCGGGCGCCGCGATCCGCTTCGAAGGACAGCTCGCCGTATTCACGCCGGGCGATGGGGAAAACCCCTGCTACAACTGCCTCTATCCCCAGGGCGGCGAGCTGGACGCGGGCTGCGCCCGCAACGGCGTCGTCGCGGCCCTACCCGGCGTCATCGGCAGCATGCAGGCCCTGGAAGCCATCAAACTGCTGCTGGGCCTTCCCACCGTCCGCGGCAACCGTCTCGTCGTGTTCGACGCGCTGCGGCTGGAATGGCACGAAGTCAGGCTGGCGCGCAATCCCGCCTGCCCGACCTGCGGCCACCGCTGATCCGCGCTGGAGCGCCCGGCCCGTGAAACCCGGCACTCCGCACCACGGCCGCGGCGCCGTCAGCAACGAGACTTCCCGTTTCTCCGCGACGACCCGGGAGGCGGTGGACGAGGGCTGGCTGCCGGAAGAACCCTCGGCGCTGGCGACTCGGGTCAGCACTGAACACTCGCGTTCCATCATCGCCCGCAACCAGTCGCCCGACATCCCCTTCGAGCAATCGCTGAACCCCTACCGCGGCTGCGAGCATGGCTGCATCTATTGCTACGCCCGGCCCAGCCACGCCTACCTGGGGCTGTCGCCGGGGCTGGATTTCGAAACCCGGTTGTTCGCCAAACCCGATGCGCCCGCCCTGCTGGAGAAGGAGCTGGCCCATCCCAGGTACCGGTGCTCGCCCCTGGCCCTGGGCGCCAACACCGATCCCTACCAGCCCATCGAGCGCGAATGGCGGATTACCCGCCGGGTGCTGGAAGTCTTGCAGCGCGCCCGTCACCCGGTGACGATCACCACCAAATCCGCCCTGATCGAACGCGACTTGGACATCCTCGGCGAGATGGCGGCAGCAGGACTGGCCAATGTGCAGGTCTCCGTCACCACGCTGGACAAGACCCTGGCCTTAAAGCTCGAACCGCGCGCCTCGGCCCCGCACCGGCGGCTGGTGACGGTCGCGCGCCTGGCCGCGGCCGGGGTACCGGTGAAGGTGATGATCGCCCCGGTCATCCCGTGGCTCACCGACAGCGAGATGGAGCGGATCGTGGCGAAGGCGGCGGAGCAAGGGGCGGCGTCCGCCGGCTACATCCTGCTGCGGCTGCCGCGGGAAGTCGAATCCCTGTTCGCGGAATGGCTGGACGCGCATTACCCCCTGAAGGCCGCCCACACCGTCAGCCTGGTCGCGCTCGCCCACGGCGGCAAGATCTACGATTCCAGCTTCGGCCGGCGCCAGGTCGGCAGCGGCGAATACGCGGCCCTCCTCGCCCACCGCTTCCGCCTGGCCCTGAAACGCCATGGCCTGGCTGCCGAACTGCCTGCACTCGACGCCGGCGCCTTCAGAGCGCCTCAGGGTAAGCAGCTCGATCTGTTCAGTCATTGACCCGGCAATTGAGCATCTTCACCAAAGATCATGTATCCGCTGCTTCTGAGCAATGCTTTTTCCTGAACTTTGACTACCCGGTTCTGACGGCCGCAGCCGGGCGGATCGATCCCGTCAAACCCGCAGCCGATAGCCTACGCCGGACTCCGTGATCAGATACTCCGGCTTGGCCGGATCGGTTTCCAATTTCTGCCGAAGCTGGCTCATGTAGATACGAAGGTAGTGGGAATCCCCGACATGCGAGGGTCCCCAGACCTCCACCAGCAACTGGCGGTGGGTCAGGACCCTGCCCGCGTGGCGCGCCAGCACGGCGAGCAGACGGTATTCGGTGGGAGTCAGGCGTACCTCCCGCCCCCCTACGAACACGGTGCGTCTCAGCAGGTCGACCTTGAGCCCGCCGCCGGACAACACCTCCCCCGACTGGCTCTCCGCGCCAGCCGCCGAACGACGGAGGGCAACGCGGATTCTCGCGATCAATTCGCCGATGCCGAACGGCTTGGTCAGATAGTCGTCGGCGCCGGCATCCAGGGCTTCGATCTTGTGCTCCTCCGTGCTGCGCGCCGACAGCACGATGATCGGAACCCTCGTCCATTCCCGCAATGCCGTGACGACATCGACGCCGTCCATGTCCGGCAATCCGAGATCGAGAATGACGACCTCCGGCTTGCGCAGTCCCGCCTCGATGACGCCGCGGCTCCCGGTATCGGCCTCGAACACCTGAAAACCGTGGCTGCGCAGGCTGGCGCGCAGGAAACGCCGCATCTGCGGGTCATCCTCGACAACTACGACGACGGGGTTCGGCCCTGGCATGGACTAATCCGCCGGCCCCTCTTCGGGCTCGATCCGGGGCGGCGACTCCCGTAGCGGCAGGACGATCGTGAACACCGCCCCGCCCCCGGCCCGGTTCCTGGCGCGGATGTAACCGCCATGGGCTTCCACGATGGCCCGGCAGATGGCAAGCCCCAGGCCGACGCCGCTTTGCGGGCCTTCGTGGCGGAGCCGGTAGAATTTTTCGAAGATCAGCTCCTCCTGGCCTTTGGGAATTCCGGGTCCGCGGTCGGCGACGGTGATCGTCATCGTGAACGGCGTGGCTTCGGCGGCAATCTCGATGGGGCTGTTTTCCGGCGTGTAGCGGATGGCGTTCTCCAGCAGGTTGGCCAGCACCTGCTCCAGCATCACCGAATCCACATAGACGAACGGCGTCCCCGGCGGCAGGCGCACCGTCACCGCGCGCTGTTCGAGCTGTTTCTGCAGGCGCGTCAGCACGGTGCCAACGATCTCCTCCAAAACATGCCACTGCAGATGGAGCTTGACCACCCCGGCGTCGAACCAGGCCATGTCCAGGATATTGTTCACCAGGCTGGCCATGCGTCGGGCCTCATCGTAGATCGCCCGGCTCAGCTCCCGCCGGTCCTCCGGCTCCAGCGCGTAGTCGCCTTCGACCAGGGTGCTGGCCGAGCCCACGATCGTCGCGAGCGGGGTGCGCAGATCGTGGGAAATCGAGCTGAGCAGGGAATTGCGCAGACGTTCGGATTCCATCTGCACCTGGTTTACGCGGGCCTGCTCGGCGAGCCGGACCCGCTCGATCGCCTGCACGATCAGGTTGACGAAGGTCTGGAGGAGCTTTTGCTGTTCCGGGAGGAAAACCCGGCGCAGGTTGGCCGGCGCCATGACCAGCACGCCGATGGTTTTTTCCGCGCCGGTCAAAGGGATATAGACGCCGTTGGCGCCCGGCAGCGTGTTGGTGCCCTGCCCGGCCATGTCGTTGTGGTCGAACACCCATTGCGCCACGCTCAAATCGGCACCCGGGAAGGGTTCCTCGGCCAGGGGGGAGATGGGGTAGCCTATCCTTCCGTTTTCGTCAGGGAACAGCAGCACGCTGCGTCCGCCGAATTCGATCCCGATCTGGTGCACGGCAATCTGCACGATCTCGGCCTCGCTCCGGCTCGCCGCCAGTTCCTTGCTCATGGCGTACAGGACGGTCGCCCGGCGCTCTCGGTGGGAAGCGACCTTGGCCTGGGAGCGGACGTTCGCCATCAGGTTGGCGATCACCAGGGCGACGCTGAGCATCACGGCGAAGGTGAAGAAATACTGGGTGTCGGCGACCGAGAAGCTCTGGTACGGCAGCACGAAAAAGAAATCGAAGGCGAGGACGCCGAGCACCGAAGCCAGAATGGACGGACCGCGCCCATAGCGGGTCGCCACGAAGATGACGCCGAGCAGATACACCATCACCAGGTTGGTCAGCTCGAACCGGCCGAACATCGCCTTCGCCATCAGCGTGCACAGGAACGTCGTCGCCGCCGCGCCCAGGTAACCCCGATATGCCGCCCGCGTTGAGCGGTCGGGCTTGACGCTCAGCCCCGGCAGCGGCGCCGGGACAGCCCCGCGTCCACGGTCCTCGCCCTGCGGGCTGCCGAGCAGATAGACGTTGATGTTGTGAGCCTCGGCAATGATCGTGTCCACCACCGAACCCAGCAGCCAGCGCCGCCAGCCGCGCCGCTGCGGCTTGCCCATGACGATCTTGGTGACGTTGCGTTCCTTGGCGAGATCGATGACGGCCTCGCTCATGTCCGGCGCGCTCAGGGTGACGGTCTCGGCGCCAAGCTGCTCCGCCAGCCGCAGCATCCGCAGCACCGCGTCGCGCCGCTCGGCCGGGAGGCGCTGCAGCGGCGGGGTCTCCACATAGGCCACGAGCCATTCCGCGCGCAGGCTGGTCGCCAGCCGCTTGCCGGCGCGGATCAGCCGTTCCGCCATCCGGTTGGGACCGATGCAGACCAGGATGCGCTCGCCGACCTGCCAGACCTCCCGGATGGTATGGTCCTCGCGGTAGTCCCGCATCTGGGCGTCGACCCGGTCCGCAGTCTGGCGCAAGGCCAGTTCACGCAGCGCGATGAGGTTGCCCTTGCGGAAAAAATTCTCCGCCGCCAGTTCCGCCTGCTGGGGAATGTAGACCTTGCCTTCCTTGAGGCGGACCAGCAGCTCGTCCGGCGGAAGGTCAATCAGTTCGACTTCATCCGCGGCTTCGAACACCGTGTCCGGCACGGTTTCCCACACCCGGATGCCGGAGATCTGGCCGACGTCGTCGTTGAGGCTTTCCAGGTGCTGGACGTTGAGGGTGGTGTAGACGTCGATGCCGGCGCGCAGCAGCTCTTCCACGTCTTGCCAGCGCTTGGGGTGGCGCGAACCGGCGGCGTTGGTGTGCGCCAGTTCGTCGACCAGAATCACCGAAGGCCGGCGTTTGAGAGCGCCATCGAGATCGAACTCGCCGACCACCGTGCCGCGGTATTCGACCGTCCGTACCGGCAGCACCTCCAGCCCTTCGAGGAGTGCCTGGGTCTCCTTGCGGCCATGGGTTTCCACCAGGCCGACCACCACGTCGACGCCGTCGGCGCGCCGCTCCCGAGCCGCCTGCAGCATCGAATAGGTCTTGCCCACGCCGGCGGCCGCGCCGAAAAAAACCTTGAGCCGGCCCCGCCGCGCCTTGGCCTCGTCGCGCTCTACCCTGGCCAGCAGGGCATCGGGGTCGGGACGTTCGGCGGACATCGCCTTCGCTACCGCCGGCGCCCTGTGACAGGCGGCCTATCCAAGTCGTTCGGCGCGTCCTTAGACCGCCGCCCAAGGCCGCATCCGTCCTCCGGAATCCGGTTTTTCATTTCACAGCCAGCCCGCTTGCTTCAGGCGCCGGTAAAGTAGCGCGCAGCCCACGGCCACCACGCCCAGCATGGCGGGGTAGCTGTACTCCCATTCGAGCTCCGGCATGTACTTGAAATTCACGCCGTAAAGGCTGAACACCATGGTGGGAACCGCGAGAATAGCGCCCCAACCGGCCAGGCGCTTTACCACATCGTTCTGGCGCACCGTGACCAGAGTCAGGTGCACCTGCATGGCGGAGGTCAACATGTCGCGCATGCGGTCCACCGCCTGATCGATGCGTTTGACGTGATCGGAAATATCGCGGATGTAAAACCGCATGTCCTTGGGGAACAAGTCCGTGTGGAACCGCGTTAGCTGGCTACAGATATCGAGCAGCGGTTCCACCGCGCCGCGCACCATCAGCAGTTCGCGCTTCAGGGTATACAACTGCTCCTGGGTGCGGCGGCTGAACTGATGGTTGAAGACATCGCCCTCCAGACGCTCGAAGCGCGCCTGCAGACCGTCGACGACCGGGCCGTAACCGTCCACGATGAAGTCCATGAGGGCGTACAGGGCGAAGCCAGGCCCCTTGGCGAGGGATTGGGGCAGATTCTCGCAACGCTCCCGCACCTTTTGATAGCTGAACGGCGAGCCATGGCGAATCGAAACCAGAAAACGCGGCCCGATGAAAACATGGGTTTCGCCGAACTGGACGGCATCGTTCACCAGTTGTGCGGTTTGCAGCACCAGGAACAGGGAATCACCGTACTCCTCCAGTTTCGGTCGCTGATGCGCCGAGCAGGCGTCTTCGACGGCCAGTTCGTGCAGGCCGAATTCCTCCTGGATCTTTCCCAGCATGCCCATGTCCGGCTCGCGCAGCCCCAGCCAGATGAAGGCGCCATCCTGTTTCAGCACCTCGCTGATGTCGTCGATGGAGATTTCGCCGACTCGCCTGCCCTCTTTGTAGGCGATGCAATTCACGACCATGGGGGAGGAAGCCGCCAAGGCAGCCTCGCCCCCGCCGGTCAGATCAGGCACTCCGCGCGGCGCGCCAGAATTTCGGCCCGCGGCGCGCTTGTCCTCGCCGGTAGATTTGGAACCCAGTTCCGATGGACCCGCAGGCCCGCGCCAGACATCAGCAGCACCCCGATGTCCGTGACCGAGCCGATGCGCGGAATGAGATGCAGCCCCTGGGAGTTCTTCGATTTCACGCATGGTTTCGGTCTCGGGCAGCGATCGCTGATGAATTTAACGGGAGACTCCAGGCCTCCCGAGGTGTTGGCGAATATCGCGGACCAACGCAACTCTCCCTGCACCTGGTTGACGACGATCCATTCGTTGTTTTCGGTCGCGACGATTCCGAGATAACTTCGATCTGACATGAGCTTTACGGTAGTTGGAAAGAGCGACACCTTAGCCCATCGCTCCTAAGACCGGCATAAAAATAGCCGAAACCGGGGTAAAAAGTCCGTAAAATTTGCACTCATTGAATCTCCCGGATTTTAAGGACGTTTAGGTTTCGGCGTGTTGCCTTATTCTTGTGATGCTCAACGTAAAGCTAAGCCGACCGCTGGAGCGTAGCGGAAGCGGGTCGGCTTGAGCGCAATGTTAGGTCAACGACATATGGTGCTCTTCGGCATATTTGCGAAGAGCACAATTGACTGATTCTGAATCTGGAAAGAGTCTGTGTAGATCGGGATCTATTAGTACTATGTTTGTACCTTCCCGATAACGCTTCGCATACTTTCCCCGTTCTCCTGATTTGATCAGATCGGCCGGATATTCCGGCCTCAAGGTATCTTCATTGCTCATAAGCTTTACGCTCCTGGCGGGTCATGCATCGCGCTGAAATGATACGAACCGTGTCTGACCTTTCCGTATACGATACAACAATGTAATTTCCTTTTGAGGAAACTCCAAAGAGCAGATATCGCTCTTCTTCATACGAATGGTCCGGGTCGTGGACGCACGAGGAATATTCATCTCCAAACACCTCGGTGGCTTCGACGAATGAAACACCATGCTTCTTTTCGTTGGCACGTGCTTTTGTTTCATCCCACTCGAAGTCCACTAATACTCTCCAATCGAGGACCTAACGCAAAGCTAAGCCGACCGCTGGAGCGTAGCGGAAGCTGGTCGGCTTGAGCGCCGAGTTAGGCACAATTTGTTGCTCCTCATGCGGCGGAACCGCTAGCGCGTTCCGCCTTACGCGGGTTATGCTTCCTATACCCACCGTGGGATGCGCTCGATGTTGGTGATCGCGTCCCAGAGGTCATCGATCGCGGTGTCGTAGGTACGCGTAGCGATCACCGCGTGGGTGGGCTGGCCGTCCCGTACCTCGCTGGCCACCTCGCGCACCACTGCGCCGAACATCTGCGTGACGTCCATCTCCATCATCAACCTCCCTCAACGTTGTCGAGTGGAAGTCCATAAAAGACTGCTTATATAAGCCAAGACTAATAGGGGCAGGAAATGCCAAGAGCGTGCCATGCAGCCTCGCCGCACGCTTACTTAGACGATGACCGGCCCTTGCCAAGCCCCCGCGTCGACCACCCACATCACGTTCACCGCACCGTTGCCATCGGCGTAGAACAGGTCGAGCTGGTTCTCGAGCTGCCTGCCGGTGGCCATCGGCGCCCCGGGCGGTGCCGCATCTCGTGGCGTGATGCCGACCGGCCCCTGCCACACGCCGGCATCAACAACCCACATCACGTTGACGACGCCGTTCGCGTCGACGAAGAACAGGTCGATCTGATTCTCGAGCTGTCTCCCGGTCGTTAGCGGCGCGCCGGCTATCGTCGCGCGCACCCCGGATATCCGCACGGGGCCCTGCCACACGCCGGCGTCGACGACCCACATCACGTTGATGAAGCCGCTGCCGTCGACGAAGAAGATGTCGATCTGGTTCTCCAGCTGGCGCTCCGTCGCGATCGGCGCGAACGGCACCGCGGTACCGGGAGGCGTGATGCCCACCGGCCCCTGCCACACACCCGCATCAACGACCCACATCACGTTGACGACGCCGTTCGCGTCGACGAAGAACAGGTCGATCTGATTCTCGAGCTGTCGCGCCGTGGCCAGCGGTCCGCCGGGTTGCGCCGCCCCCGGAGGCGTGATGCCCACCGGCCCCTGCCACACCCCGGCGTCCACCACCCACATGACGTTGACGGCGCCGTTCGGGCCGACGAAGAACAGGTCGATCTGGTTCTCCAGCTGCCGCGCCGTAGCCAGTTGGGATCGAGGCATAGCAGTCCCAGGCGGCGTCAGACCGACCGGCCCCTGCCAGCCGCCGTTATCGACCACCCACATCACGTTGACGACACCGTTGCCGTCGACGAAGAACAGGTCGATCTGGTTCTCCAGCTGACGCTCCGTGGCCAGTGGTTGGCCGGCCGCCAGGCTGCCCGGCGCGCTGATCTCGACGGCGCCATTCCACACGCCCGCGTCGACTACCCACTTCACCGCCATCGAGCCGAAGATGTCGGCGACAAACGCATCGAGCTGGCCCGGCGTCTGCGGGCTGACGGCGATGGGCGCGCCCGCTGTCGTCACCCGGCCGTAAAGGTAGTCGACGGCCCTCACGTCCGCCGCGGTCGGGGCGTTGCGCTGTCCCACGTTGGTGCAAGTCGTCGGGTTGATCACGGTCAACGTCGGCGTTGTCGCCCGCGGGCCGTAGTGCATGATCGAGCCGCAGTCGTACGGGGCGAGAGGTGCAGCGCCGGCCACGACGCCGTAGTTCGGCGGCCCTCCACCCACGATCGTCACGAAGGCGCCGGAGTCGGGCCGCTGGTGCTCGTGGTACAGCCCGATCGTGTGTCCCAACTCGTGAATCAGCGACCCGGCAGCGAACCGTCCCGGCGAAAAGGCCACCGGGCCCTGCCAAACGCCCGCGTCCACCACCCACATGACATCGAGGCCACCGCCCGAATCGATGAAGAACAGGTCGATCTGGTTCGCCGTCTGTCTTGCCGTGGCGAGTGGTGTGCCCGCAGCCGCGGCCCCTGGCGCCGTCAGCCCCACCGGCCCCTGCCACACTCCTGCGTCGATGACCCACATCACGTTCACGACTCCCGCGCCGTTGACGAAGAAGAGGTCGATCTGGTTGTCCAGCTGCCTGGCCGTAGCCAGGTCCCGTCCGGGCACAGCAGCGTTCGGCGGCGTCAGGCCAACGGGACCCTGCCACACGCCCGTGTCGACGACCCACATCACGTTGACGACGCCGTTGCCGTTGACGAAGAACAGGTTGATCTGGTTATCCAGCTGTCTGGCCGTCGCGAGCTGTGCTCTCGGAGGCGCGGCTCCAGGCGGTGTGATGCCAACGGGGCCTTGCCAGACCCCCGTGTCGACGACCCACATGACGTTGACGACGCCGTTGCCATCTACGAAGAAGATGTCGATTTGATTGTCAGTTTGCCGGGCCGTCGCTATCGGCGTCCCCGGAGCGAGCAGGTTAGGCCCGGTGATCGCCACCGGCCCTTGCCAAACTCCCGCATCGATGACCCACATGACGTTCACGGCGCCGTTGCTACCGACGAAGAACACGTCGATCTGGTTGTCGAGTTGTCGCTCGACCGCCAACGGCGAGTTCGGAGCGGCGGTTCCGGGTGGCGTCAGGCCGACCGGTCCCTGCCAAACACCAACGTCGACGACCCACATGACGTTGACGACGCCGTTGTTGTCGACGTAGAGCACGTCGATCTGGTTGTCCAGCTGCCGTATGGTCGCCATGCGCTGGCCGGGCTGTCCCACTCCCGGTGGCGTCAGCGCCACCGGCCCGTCCCAGGTGCCGACACCGACCACCCAGTTGACCCGCAGCGCGCCCGCCCCGTCGAAGTAGAAGCAGTCGACCTGATTCTCGAGTTGGTTAATTGCCGCGACGCCACCGTTCACCGGCACAGCCGGGAAGTACGACGCGTTGATATCCTGGCGCCCGCCCTTCCGTCCGACGTCTGCCGAGGTGCGCACCTGGTCCGGGATGATGTGCACCCAGTCCGGCTCGTTATTGCGCGGCACGATGCGCACGACGGCCGAAGTCGTGTTCCAGGCGTTTACGGCGTTATCGACGTTGGCGCGCTGCGGCGACCCGGGTGGGAACGAAAGCTCGTCAATGGTGAACGGGATTCTAGCGAAAGGCCATTTCTGTTTGCCGTCGGTAATGGTGTAAGACACGACGTCCTCCTGAATGCAGTGGCGTCCTTGCCGTAGCTCGGCTGAAAGGGGTCGCGGAGAAGAATGCGCCCCTCCTCCAAAAAGTCAATACGCGGAATGAACACCCGCGGCAATTCAACTCCCTCGTTTCCGATCAAGGTATGCGACTGCACGCGCAGTCCATGACAACCGCTGCGGGCCGCCACCTTCAATAAAGTCAGTCATCTGCCCCACAGGACCATCTTCTTTCGAGCCGTCAGGAAACTCAATTCCGTGCTCGTCCCCTCGGTAATCGTGCCAGTAATAGGCAACCAACTGACCATCCCAGCAAATACGGTATCGATAATCTCCATAGGAGCCTCGACTAGAGCCTGCGTGTTCGATGCTGTAGCTCATGCGTTGCGACGTCTAACGTGGAAGCTCAGCGGCGCGGTATTCCCCGCGTCCGCTGGAGCGAAGGGTTAGGCTTGGGGTTGCCTTTATGGGTCCGAGTTATCCTCGTCTTGCTCTGGCAATATAAACGGCAATTTCATTTGCACACTGGCGCGGCGATGTTCCTTTACTTCCTTGATGACATATTCCGTTTTGAGTTCTTCTCCGGCCAGCCATTGGTGTTTGCTGACGTGGGCTTTAAGAATATCTCCTTTAGAAAAGGACACTTCATTCTTATTGATTCCATCCAAGAAACGCTCATCCGCAATGGTGGCATAGAAAGTTGTCGCGCCTTCCGAAAACCGCCATTTATTATCTTCTCGGAACGACAGGCTAACCAATTGAAGATTGGTTTCATATTCGGTTTTCCCCATGTCCTCAGATTCAGGATCGGGGGCGCGGAACCAGTCCGCCATGCCGCGCTCTATCTCGAAAAACTTCCCTTTTGTGGTTTGGATTGCGAACGATTGGATGCCCGGTTTTTCCAGTGGCTTGAGGATTGCGGCCTCCAATGCTTGCCGCAGCTTGTAGCAACGGTACAGTTCCAGAACCCGTTGCTCGGTTTCATAGCTTTCGTTATCGCAAATAACCTTGACGGTGCCGTTGTTCAGGAGTTCTATGCCGGTCGGTTTACGACCACGAAGCCATTTGATGAGCGCGAACAAGCCGCCGCAGGCACCCACGGCAACGCCTTTGGCCGCATCGTAGGCACCGATCCCCAGCAGGTCGAGTATCTCCTTGGCATTGGCTACCGCATGGGTGGCAAACAAATCCTTGATCTGGTTGGCGAGGCTTTGCACCACGTCCAAGTCAATCGGGAAGCAACCCGTCTTGAAGGAAGCCTTGACCTGCACAGAAACTTTTGCGCGCTCGCCATTCAGTACGTAGTTGGCTTCTTCCAGCACGTTACCCATAGCCAGCAGGGCCGGAGCCAAGTCGCGCACGTCCATTGTGTGTTCTTGAAGGGCCGGGCCGTCGTAGACGATGCGGAAATGCTGCTTGTTCATGGCTTTGCGGTGGGTTGGGTTGCGCGAAAATTGGCAACATTATGCCGCGAAGCGAGGGCGACAGATAGATTGATAGCCATTTGATACGAACCGCCTAACGACCAGGTTAACCCGCACGGACAAGCGGCGCGAACGACCAAAGACGTTCATATTGGGAACTGACACCGCAGGCCAAAAACCCGCCGCTTGTCCGTGTCGGGTTGAACCGCTTGTTCGGCATGGGTCGCTTCAGGAACTGTAGCAGTGGCAGACCGGCGGTCACGCGACACCAGCCTTCGCCAATACATTGCGGATTATTGTTTGGATGGCAGGGTCGATGACCAGACTCCCGCAGAAGGTGATCGACCCGGCAGAGAAGACGAAACCACCCCCGGCGTGGTCGTAATACGTCATATCCGCTCCGCGGCCGACCCCGTCGAACCGCCCCCTGGCGAGGAGAACGAGACCCGGCGGAAGGCTCGCGGCGGGTACTGACCGGTCAACCATCGCACACGAGTTCGCTTCGAGCACACCAGGGATTCGCAACGCACCCGGGCCGTCGCACGTGTCCACCTCCCACGCGCTCGCCTTGCCGTTGCCGAACGACGTACTCCCAGTGTTCAGCCCCGCATCGCCGAACGTATCGCCGTTCGCCAACCCTGTGCCTTCAAAGCAGAAGTGGTCGCCCCGCAACACCTCGAACGGTGAACCGGTCACGCCGCAACGTTCGGTCGCCACGCCCAGCACGGACAGCTCGGGGCGGGCCGGGGACAGGACGCGAAACAGCGCGTCCTCCCGCGGTCCGTCCTCAACCCCGTTGCGAAACGCCACCACCTGTTGGCCGACTTCGTACTCCCCGGTCTCGAAAAGTCCGTTGCCGGCGAGGTACAGGACGGAACCGCCGCCGTTCAAGTACGCCACCAGATTGTCGTACATCTGCACGGACCAGTACTCGGGGTGGGTCGTGAGCAACACGCATCGGTACGGGGTGAGGTCGATACCGTTATGGAAATCGACATCGGTGTACACGTCTGGCCGATGCCCTTCCTGTTCAAGCCAGCCGAGCGGCCACAACTCGCCGCGGGTGAGGTGCATCGATGCTTCCGGACCCGCCACCGGGTTCGGCCGCAGGAAGCTGACTCGGGCGGCCCCGTCGTACTTCGACCGCCCGCCCCAGCCGTTGTAAGCCAACCAGGTGTTCACGTTTGCGAGTATCGCCAGTTGCGAACGGGCGGCGGGGGCGGGGCGAACGACGAACGTAATGTCCGTCGAATTCCCGGCCACGTCCGAGCACCGCGCCGTGTAGATTCCCGACGGCCACGAGTCCGGGAGGGTCACTTTGAAGGTTTCGGTCCAGCCGCACCCCGTCCGCCACGGCATCGGCGGGACGGCTTGTGCGCTCGACGCGAAAGTCTGGGTGCCCATAGGAATGTCGGTAACAGCGGATCCCACCGAGATGTGCCGGCGGAACACCGCGAACGAAGGCCCTTCGCCGGACACCATAAACGAGATCGCTTCTCCGGGTGCCGCGGATAGTGGCCAGCAATACCCTTCGATCGGCCGCACGGTGGACTTGCCCAGCCACAAGGTTCCGTTGCTTGGGTGATACCCGACCACATCCGCCCACAAGTCCGCGTCGAACACTCCGGCGACGAACTGCCAGCCGCTCGCCGGATCGACTGTCCCCCACTTCCAGAAGGTAAACCCGGAACCCGTATTCTCCCCCACCCAAAGGGTTCCATTGCTCGGGTGATACCCAACGAGGTCCGCCTTCCCGCGATTCGAGAAGTAGCCCACCGCGAACTGCCAGCCGGATGCCGGGCCAACAGTCGCCCACTGGTGAAGATGGAACTTGTTCCTCGAATTCTCACCGACCCATAGGGTTCCGTTGCTCGGGTGGTAACCGACCACATCGGTTCGCCCGGTCCCGGTGAAGTCGCCGGCGACGAACTGCCAGCCGGCCGCCGGTGTAACGGTCGCCCATTGGGCGAAGCGGAACCCCGAGCCCGTATTCTCGCCGACCCACAACGTCCCGTTGCTCGGGTGATACCCGAAAAGGTCCGCTTTCCCCCGTCCAGTGAAGTACCCGGATGCGAACTGCCATCCCGCAACCGGATCAACTGTGCCCCATTGTCTCGAATTGAAACCAGTGCCAGCGTTCTCGAACAGCCACAGGGTTCCGTTGCTCGGGTGGTAACCGACCACATCGGTTCGCCCGGTCCCGGTGAAGTCGCCGGCGACGAATTGCCAGCCGGCCGCCGGTGTAACGGTCGCCCATTGGGCGAAGCGGAACCCGGAGCCCGTATTCTCGCCGACCCACAACGTTCCGTTGCTCGGGTGATACCCGAAGAGGTCCGCTTTGGCGGTCTGTGTGAAATACCCGGAAAGGAAAGTCCACCCTGCCTGTGGGTCCACGATTGACCATTGAATGAACTGAAACGTACGACCAAACATAGAACACCTCCTGTTTCCGCTGCCGAACTTGTTACTAGACAGAATCGCTAATTAGAGCACTAAATAGATTCTGTCTAGACTGGAATGGGGCGGTCGTGGTCGACGCTGCCGGACCACCACAACCTCAGCAGCCGATTCTCCCGCCACGCCTATCCATCAAGCAAGCCCTGTCCTGAATATCTATCCTGTTCGAGAGTACCCACACCATCACTCCGCAGCATCCAACGCCAGATTGAGCTTCAGTACATTCACCCGCGGCTCGCCCAGAAACCCGAACTGGCGGCCTTCGGTGTGCTGCGCTATCAGTTCCCGGACCTTCGTTTCCGCCAAATTTCGGACCCGTGCAACGCGCGCCGCTTGGTAGGCCGCCGCCGCCGGACTGATGTGCGGATCCAGGCCGCTGCCGGAAGCGGTGACCAGGTCGGCGGGCACCGGCGCAGGATTGCCGGGGTCAGCCTCTTTCAACGCCTGGACCCTGGCCTTGATTGCTTCGATCAACGCCGGGTTGGTCGGGCCCTGGTTGGATCCGCTGGAGGCGCCCGCGTTATAAGGATGCGGCGCGGTCGCGGACGGACGGCCCCAGAAGTATTTGGGGTCGCTGAAGGGCTGCCCGATGAGTTCGGAACCCAGCGGTTTTCCGTCCTTATCGATCAGGCTGCCGTTGGCCTGGCGGGGAAACAGCAACTGTCCCAGATGGGTGACCACCGCCGGGTAGATGACGCCGGTGATCACGGTCCACACCAGCAGCATGAGCAAAGCGGGTTTGAAGTGCGCAGTCATGTTTTCTGCTTTCCTTCAGACGAGTTCCAGGGCGACGAGCAGCATGTCGATCAGCTTGATGCCGATGAAGGGCACGATCAGACCGCCGACGCCGTAGATCAGCAGGTTGTTGCGCAGCAGCACCGAAGCGCCCACCGGTTTGTAGCTCACGCCGGTCAGCGCCAGCGGAATCAGCACGACGATGATCAGGGCGTTGAAGATCACCGCCGAGAGGATGGCGCTGGCAGGCGTCGCGAGCCCCATGATGTTGAGCGCGTTGAGCGCCGGGTAGGTGGTCGCGAACGCGGCCGGGATGATGGCGAAATATTTCGCGACGTCGTTGGCGATGCTGAAGGTGGTCAGCGCGCCGCGGGTCATCAGCATTTGCTTGCCGGTTTCGACGATCTCGATGAGCTTGGTGGGATTGGAATCCAGGTCCACCATGTTGCCGGCTTCCTTGGCGGCCTGAGTGCCCGTGTTCATGGCCACGGCCACGTCGGCCTGGGCCAGGGCCGGGGCGTCGTTGGTGCCATCGCCCGTCATCGCCACCAGCCGACCTTCGGCCTGGTAACCGCGGATCAGCTTGAGCTTGGCCTCGGGCGTTGCTTCCGCCAGGAAATCGTCCACCCCGGCTTCGGCGGCGATGGCGGCTGCGGTCAGGGGGTTGTCGCCGGTGATCATGACCGTCTTGATGCCCATCCGGCGGAGTTCGACGAAACGCTCCTTGATGCCGCCCTTGACGATGTCCTTGAGCTCGATCACCCCCAGCGCCCGGCCATTTTCGGCCACCACCAGCGGGGTGCTGCCGCGGCGCGCCACGTCATGGACCAGCTTCTGCGCTGCCTCCGGAAACCGACCGCCCTGCTCCTCCACATAGGCGCGGATGGCATCGGCCGCCCCCTTGCGAATCTGGCGGCTGTTTTCGCCCCCTACCCAGGAACCCGCGGTCGAGGACCGCCTCCTTTTCCCTTCTCCCAGAGGGAGAAGGTGGCCCGAAGGGCCGGATGAGGGAGAGGATTGGGGAACAGGCAAGTTCACGCCGCTCATCCGGGTCTGGGCGCTGAAGTGCACGAAGGTCGCGCCCAGCGAATGCACGTCGCGCTCCCTCAGGCCGTATTTCTGCTTGGCCAGCACCACCACGCTCCGCCCTTCCGGCGTCTCGTCCGCCAGGGAGGCCAGTTGCGCGGCGTCCGCCAGATCCTCCTGGCCGATCCCTTGCAGCGGCAGAAATGCCGAAGCCTGGCGGTTACCCAGCGTGATGGTGCCGGTCTTGTCGAGCAGCAGCACGTCCACGTCGCCGGCAGCCTCCACCGCGCGGCCCGAGGTGGCGATGACGTTCTTCCGCATCATCCGGCCGATGCCGGCCACGCCGATCGCGGACAACAGGCCGCCGATGGTGGTGGGAATCAGGCACACCAGGAGCGCCACCAGCACGGTGATCGTTATCGGCTGGCCGGAACCGGAGGTCTCCACGCCGTAGATCGAAAACGGCAGCAGGGTCACGGTTGCCATCAGGAAGATCAGGGTGAGCGCCACCAGCAGGATGGTCAGGGCGATCTCGTTCGGGGTCTTCTGCCGCCTGGCGCCTTCGACCATGGCGATCATCCGGTCGAGGAAGGCCTCGCCCGGGTTGACCGTGATCCTTACCACCAGCCAGTCCGACAGCACCCGGGTGCCGCCGGTGACCGAACTGAAATCGCCGCCCGATTCGCGGATCACCGGGGCGCTCTCGCCGGTAATCGCGCTTTCGTTGACCGCGGCCACGCCTTCGATCACTTCGCCATCGCCCGGGATGAAATCGCCGGCTTCGATCAGCACCACGTCGCCGCGGCGGAGGGTCGAACCCGCCACCTTGCTGTAATTGGAACCGTGGCGCGGTTCGTCCAGCTTTTTCGCCATGACCTCGCGTTTGGCGCTCCTGAGCGAGGCGGCCTGGGCCTTGGCCCGCCCTTCCGCCACCGCCTCGGCGAAGTTGGCGAACAACACGGTGAACCAAAGCCAGAGGGTGATCGCCAGGATGAATCCCGAAGACGCCTCGCCCCGGCCGGCCAGGGACTGGAGGTACAACACGGTCGTCAGCAGGCTGCCGATATAGACGACGAACATCACCGGGTTCTTCAACTGCGTTTGCGGTGACATTTTCCGGAACGAATCCAGCAAAGCCTCCGCCAGAATCCTGCGGTCGAACAGGCCTTGTTTCGCGGTTTGATGAGTCATGCACGATTCCTCTTATTTAGCGCCGATCATCGTGAGGTGTTCGACGATGGGGCCAAGCGCCAGCGCCGGAATGAAGGTCAAGGCGCCGACGATGATGACCACGCTGACTAGAAGCCCCACGAACATCGACGTATGGGTCGGCAAGGTACCTGCACTCGGCGGCACGTACTTCTTGGCGGCCAAGGCACCCGCGATCGCCAGGGTCGGCACCGCCAGCCAATAACGCGAGAACCACATCGCAAGACCCAGCAGGGTGTTATAGAAAGGCGTGTTGGCCGACAAGCCGCCGAAGGCGCTGCCGTTGTTGTTGCCGGCGGACGAGAAGGCGTAAAGAATCTCGCTGAAGCCGTGGGCCCCGGGGTTGGCGACCGAGGCCCTGCCCACGTCGGCCATCACGGCGATGGCCGTCCCTCCCAGCACCACCAGGGGCGGCACCAGAATCACGATGGCGGCCATCTTCATCTCATAGGCTTCGATCTTCTTGCCCAGGTATTCGGGAGTGCGGCCGATCATGAGCCCGGCGACGAACACCGCGACGATGGCGAACACGATCATCCCGTACAGGCCGGAACCGACGCCGCCGAAGACGACTTCGCCCAGTTGCATCAGCCACATCGGCACCAGCCCCCCGATCGGCGTGAAGGAATCGTGCATGGCGTTGACCGAGCCGTTGGATGCCGCCGTCGTCGCCGTCGCCCACAGGGCCGAGTTGACGATGCCGAAGCGGGTTTCCTTGCCCTCCATGTTGCTGCCGTCGGGGTCGACGCCCAAAGCCGTGAAGGCGGGATTGCCGCTCTGTTCGCTGAGCACCGCGACCAGACTCAAGGGAACGAAGATGAGCGTCATGGCGGCGAGGATCGCCCAGCCCTGGCGGGTATCGCCCACCATCACCCCGAAGGTGTAGCAAAGCGCCACCGGGATCACCAGAATCGCCAGCATTTCCAGGAAATTGGAAAACGGCGTCGGATTCTCGAACGGATGGGACGAATTCACGTTGAAGAACCCGCCGCCGTTGGTGCCGAGCTGCTTGATGGCGACCTGCGACGCCGCCGGTCCCAAAGCCAGCGCCTGCTCGCTGACGGTGATCTTTTCGGTCATCGGGTTGCCGCTGGCATCGACAACGGGCTGGCCGCTTTCATCCTGCTTCGGTTTGTCGTAGGCGGTCGCTTCGACCATCGGAACGCTCCGATAGGGGCCGAAGGTCTGCACCACGCCTTGCCCGATCAGCAGCAAAGCCAGAATGAAAGACAAGGGCAGCAGGATATACAGCGTGCCGCGGCTCATGTCGACCCAGAAATTGCCGATGGTGTCGGCGTTCTTGCGGACGAAGCCCCGGATCAGCGCCACCAGCACCGCCATGCCGCTGGCGGCCGACACGAAGTTCTGCACCGTCAGCCCCAGTATCTGGGTGAGATAACTCATGGTCGTCTCGCCGCCGTAGCCCTGCCAGTTGGTGTTGGTGGCGAAGCTGATCGCCGTGTTCAACGACGAGTCGGGGCTCACGCCAGGCAGTCCCTGGGGATTCAAAGGCAGGAATCCCTGCGACCGCTGCAACAGATAAACCGCCAATGCCCCCAAAAGATTGAACAGCAGGAAGGCGAAGGCGTAGCCGGTCCAGCGCATTTCCGCCTCCGGGTCGACACCGGCAATGCGGTAGATGAAGCGCTCGACCGGCGCCAGCACGCGCACGGCCGCGGACCGCCCTTCGTACACCGCCGCCATGTAAGCGCCGAGAGGCTTGGCCAGGGCCAGCAGCACGCCGAGGTACACGCAGATTTGCAGCAAGCCGTTAGCCGTCATCAGAATTTCTCCGGATAAAGGAGGGCGAACACGAGATACACGAAGATTCCCAGCGCGAGCGCCGCGCCCAGCAGATGAATCCAGCTCATTCTTCCCCCTCAAGACTTTCCAGGCCATACACCAGCCCGATCGTCACGATGAACACGCCGGCCAATACGGCGAGATAGAAAACATCCATAGCCCTGATCCCCTGCACCTTGCATTTCAGACGAGAAAAGCCTAGCGGTTTCAGGGTAAAGATGCCCTAAAGATGACAAAGCGGAGCGTAAAGAGGACATAAAAAGCCGATGCGCGCGGGTTCGCAACAACCGCGGCAATGGGCTCACTTACTAAGCATAAATGAATGAATGAATGTCATACTGCTCGTTGTTCCGGCATGGATTGCCGGACCAATCCGCCGGGAGCGGATTGGCACTGGCCCGAAGGGGGCCGGGCAGGACAGCCCGGCATGAATCCAGGGGCCAGGGATGGTAAGGCTTATACATCCATGTAACCTGGACCCCGGCATTCCCTGCCGGGGTGACGGTATGACTTTTCTTTCTTAACGCTTAGTAAGCAGGAATCCTTCCAGCGGCAGGAGCGTTAGACCAAAGTCCAATGTCGCCTCGGTGAAGTTTTCGCTATTCTCCTGCGCCATGAAGAAAACCTCCCCCGACCTCATTGCCATCGTCGACGACGAGGAGGCCGTGTGCAAAGCGTTGCGGCGGTTGATGCGGTCCGCGGGCTACGTGGTAGAAACCTACAATTCCGGTGCGGACTTTCTCGAATCCCTCGACAGCGACTTGCCGCTCTGCGTCATACTGGACCTTCACATGCCGGGCACCACCGGCTTCGACGTGCTCGATCGCCTGGCCTCCGAAGGCATGCGGATTCCGGCGATCGTCGTGACTGGACACGATAGCGAGGATGCCCAGTCGCGGGTCTTGGCTACCGGCGCCGCCTACTTGCGCAAGCCTGTGGACGACCGGTCGCTGCTGGACGCCATAACCTCACTACAACGCAGGACCCGAGCCTGATCGGGCAAAGGCTGGTCCGTGAATTTTGCCCCTCTGAAATCAAAGGAGAAATCAACGAAATGCGACAGAACAAGCGTAGATGCCTCCGCACTTTGCTCGCCTTACTTGCCTTGACGGTTTCCGGCTGTTCGGCCACAAGGTCGGGCAGCAACACTGCCAAGGAGATGGCGGTGGCCCCTGCCCCGGACACGGGCTTCATCGCCAACCCGGAACGCCAGGGACGGCGCGCCGATCTGCCTTTTCAGAAGGTTTGGATCAAGCCGGGATTCGACAAGGCGCCTTACAAGGAACTCGTCGTCGCGCCGGTCAACACCCAATACATGCTGGAGATGGACTGGCTGCACAACATGAGCTCGGCCTCCTGGTTCGGCGACGTCAAGTCCGACATCGCCGAACTTGCCCGGTATTTCCACGATCGGGTAGTCCAAGAGTTCAAGGAAGATCCCAAACATCGCTTCCGCGTCGTCGAAAGCGCGGGGCAGCATAGGGACAAGGCCCTGAGGCTGGAGCTGGCACTGATCGAAATCGACCCGTCCACACCGGTGCTCCATGCCTTGAGCTGGGCCGGACCACCCGGTACCGGCACGGCGGTAGGCGCGGTGAACCAGCGCCGGGCTGCCTTCGAAGGCCGCATACGCGATCTCCAGACGGGTGAAGTGGTTGCCACCTTCGCCGACCGCGACATGGCGGACGTCGGTCCCATCGACTTGACCCGGCTCACATGGTACGGTCCAGCCAAAGGCATCATGGACCGGTGGGCCAAGCAGTTCGTCCAGATCGCCAACCGCAGGCCGGGCGAGGTCGTGACCGATCCTACGGCGTTTACCCTGAGACCGTTCTGATCCGGACGAGCGGCCCCGAGCCGTCCACGCGCCTCGCACAGAGTCATGGATGATCCACGCCGGCCATTGCCGGGCGTTTAGACCGGACTTTTTCATGGCACACACGCATCCGATCAGTTGGATCACGGTCATCTGGTCCATGGCCGCCTCGGCCTGCCTGATGCTGGCGGGCGTGTATCTCGTCATCTGGCTCAAGCAGAAGAACCGCCCCGCCTGCCTCCTGTTCTCCCTGCTCGCCCTCACCATGGCGGTTTTCTCCGGTTTCGAGTACTGCCTGATGCGCGCCGATTCCCCCAGAGAGTTTGGAGAGCTGCTGTATTGGATCCACGTGCCGGTGTCCGTTGCGACCTTATCGGTCATAGGATTCGTACATCTCCAGTTCGGCACCGGACGCGCCTGGCTCGCCTATGCGGCCTGTGGCCTGCGCGGACTCGCCGCCAGCTTGAACTTTCTGTCGACGCCCAATCTGAATTACGCGGAAATCACCGTCCTGCGGCACATCCCCTTGCCAGGCGGCGAAACCGCCGCGGTGGCGGAAGGCATTCGCGGACCTTGGGTTGCGATCGCCGAATTGAGTCTGCTGCTGACGATCGCTTACCTCGCCGATGCACTCCTATCGCTCTGGCGCCGAGGCGGGGCCGGCAACCGCCGCAGCGCCGCCCTGCTGGGCGGCAGCATTTTGTTCTTCGCCGTGACGGCGGCGGGCAGCACGCTGCTGATTCACGCAGGCGTCATCCGGACGCCTTATCTGGTCAGCCTGCCGTTTCTGCCCGTGCTGCTGGCCATGGGCTACGAACTCGGTTCGGACGTGCTGCGGGCGGCGCAGCTCGCACGGCGTCTGGAAGTCAGCGAAGCCGAGCTGCAGGAAAGCCAGGAGCGTATACGCCTGGCAGCAGACGCAGCCGACCTGAGTCTCTGGCTATGGGACATCGCGAAAGACGAGGTCTGGACCATGGAGCAGGGCCGCGCCCTTTACGGCATTCCGAAAAACCAGCGGATCGACTTTGCCCGTTTCATGGACACTCTGCACGAGGAGGACCGCGCACCGGTACGTCAGGCGATCAGCAAAGCATTGCAAGGCGGTGGCGACTATGAAGGCGAATACCGTGTGCTGTTGCCGGACGGCAAGACACGGTGGGTCGCGGCGCGGGGGCGTGTCGAATTCGACGGGCGCGGCCAACCGGTGCGGATGCGCGGCGTCTCCATCAACATCACCCGGCGCAAGCTGGCGGAACGAGAGATTCAGAAGCAGCGCAGCGAACTGGCGCATCTGTCCCGGGTCACCATGCTGGGGGAGCTCTCAGGGTCGCTGGCGCATGAGTTGAACCAGCCCTTGGCGGCCGTTCTCGCCAATGCGCAGGCCGCCCGGCGCTTTCTCGAGCACGAGCCCATCGATATCGGAGAGCTCAAGGAGATACTCGGGGACATCGTGGAAGAAGACAAACGTGCCGGCGAAATCATCCATCGCTTGCGCCTGCTGTTCCGGAAAGGCGAGCTTCAGTACGAGCCGGCCGATGTCAACACACTGGTGGCAGACGTGCTGAAGCTGGTCCGCAGCGATCTGGTGAACCAAGGCGTCGAAGTCGAGACCGCGCTGGCACCCACGCTTCCCCAGGTGTCGTGCGACAGAGTCCAACTGCTGCAAGTCTTGCTCAATCTGGTGGTCAATGCCTGCGACGCCATGGCGGGCCTGGAGCAGCCCGAACGCCAAATCCGGATCGAAACCGCAGTTGCGGCTGGAGGCGGGGTCCGGCTGTCGGTCGCGGACCGTGGGCGGGGAATACCGGCGGAAGATCTGGAGCGGATATTCGAGCCGTTCATGACGACTAAGAGCCAGGGCCTGGGGCTGGGGCTTTCGGTCTGCCGCACCATCGTCACGGCTCACGGCGGTACGATCCAGGCCGCCAACAATCCCGGAGGCGGCGCCTGTTTCAGCCTGATCCTGCCCCCTCTGCCGGAGCGCGCCGATGCGCCGGCCTGAAGGAACCGTATTCGTGGTGGATGACGAGCCGGCCGTGCTCAGGGCCATCGAACGGCTGCTGCGTGCCGAAGGCATGAACGTGGTTGCGTTCGCATCGCCCCGGGAATTCCTCGAACGCCACGATCCGGAAGCGCCCGGCTGCCTGGTGCTCGATCTGTCCATGCCCGAACTGGACGGGCTGGACTTGCAGCGTACCCTGGCGGAGCGGGGCCAGGCGCGCCCCGCCGTATTTCTGAGCGGCCAGGGCGATATCCCGGCCAGCGTCCGCGCCATGAAGCAAGGGGCGGTGGATTTTCTCACCAAGCCGGTAAACGACACCGAACTGCTGAACGCCGTCCGCCACGCCCTTGCCCGTGACCTCGCGGCCCGCGCCAAAGACGCGGAACTGGCGGAACTGCGCCGGCGCTTGGCCCTGCTCACTCCACGGGAACTGGAGGTGCTCGGCCAAGTGGTGGCCGGCCGCCTCAACAAACAGATCGCCGCCGAACTCGGTACGGTCGAAAAAACCATCAAGGTTCATCGCGCTCATATCATGCGGAAGCTTCAAGTCCGCTCGCTCGCCGAACTGGTTCGCCTGGCTGACCGTGCCGGCATGGCCGCATCCCCCTGATCACTAAAATACCCCGCTCGCCGCGCTCACCGTCCCCGCAACCTCATAGGGATTGGACCAAAGTCCAATTTCGCCGCGCCTTCCAGTCCGGATAATTCCATCACCTTCGCCCTTCGGCGGCCAGCGTGGAAGATATTTGCGGTCACCCGCCGTTCTTCCGCATCCTCGTTAACGAAGCGCAATCATGACGCACAAAAATCTGCTGTCGCATTGCTGGCTGGGCACGATAACTCTCAGCCCATTCCTGTCCGGCTGCTCCCTTCCCACCCACCGACCCGCGGTGCCGCAGGCGCTTTTCGACAAGGCGGAGGTCGCCACCAATGCCACGCTGGGAGCCGTCAAGAACTACCGCTCCGCTGCGGCTCAGCTGGCCAAGCAACAGGCGGACAAGATCGTGTCGGAGCTTTCGAACTATTTTCCGAGGCAGGGCTGGATCAGCTCCGACCAGGTCCCCTAGCCAAAGACGCGGGCAACGCCCGAATCCTATTCGTCGACATCACTCCAGGAGACATGCCATGCAAACCCCAATGACCAAACTCCCCGCAACGATCGCGGCCTGCGGCCTGGCACTGCTGGCGGGCTGCGCCACCACTCAGAAGACCGAGCTCAAGCGGTCCGAGCTGAACTGCGGCCTGCTCGGCGCAAGACTTTGCAGCCAGCTCCAGCCGGGATCCGAAGAGCAGGCGGGCCTGCGCTGGATCAATCCGGCCGCCAGGTGGACCCAGTACAGCAAGGTCATGATCGAGCCCGTGAGCTATTGGGGCGACGACAAGGACCAGATTTCTCCCGACGACCAGCAAGCCATCGTCAATTATTTCAATCAAACTCTGCGTGAGGAACTCGGCAAGAAATTCACCCTCGTCGACCAGCCGGCTGCCGGCGTGATGCGCATCCAGGTTGCCCTCACCAACGCCGAGACCGCGACCCCCGTCATGCGCTCCGTCTCCATGGTGGTGCCGCAAGCCCACATGCTCAGCAACATCGGCTATGTCGCGACGGGCAGTTTCCCCTTCGTCGGCGGAGCCCAGGTCGAGGCCAAGGTGAGCGACGCCGCCACCGGCGCGGTGCTGGCGGCGATCGCGGACCGGCGCCTGGGCGGCGGGAGTTTCGGCACGGGTCTACAGTGGAAGCTGGGCGACATCGAAAACGCGATGAAACTCTGGTCGGAAACCGCTGCGGCAAGGCTCAGCGCCTGGACCAGCGGCTCGGCGAAGCCCTGATGGACCACCTTCAGCAACCACCCGCCGGCCCGGCGCCCGGCCATTCCTCCGGCGCCGGCAATGGCGGAGCCGCCCGGATCAGGCGTCGCCTGGGCTGGGCTCTGTTTGCCGCGCTGATCCATGCTCCCGGCGTTTGGGCCGAAGCGGCAGCCGCCGCCGATAAGCCTGCGTATGAGAATCCCTGGGCCTTCAATCTTTCGCTCTACATGTGGCTGCCCGGCCTGGACGGCTCTTTCTCCGCCGGGCCGCTCAGCCGATCGGTCGATTACAGCTTCGTCGATATCGCCGGCAAATTGCGGAATGTCCCGTTGGCGTTCATGGGGCGGTTCGAGGCGCACTACGAGCGGCTGGGGTTCTACCTGGACGGCAATTACATCGATATGGACTTCCGCCCCCGCCTCGACGAAAGCATCAGCAAAGGCCTGTCCACCCAGTTGAGCATCATGGACTACGGCGCGATGTACCGCCTGTTCGGCGCAACCCCATCGGAACGCATCGGCCATTGGGACAAGCAGTCGCGCTCCAACATCCTCGACCTCTACGTCGGCGGCCGCACCATCTGGCTGGACAATCAGATTCAGTTCCAGGGCATCCGCAGCGCCTCTGTCAGCAAATCCTTGACCGCGCCGGTACTGGGAGGCCGGTTCATGGTCGAGTTCAGCCCTGAATGGTTCCTGCTGATGGACGGCAATGCCGGCGGCTTCGGGGTGGACGAAGTGAGCTTCACCGGAACCCTGCTCGGCATGGTCGGCTACCGCACGACGCTGTTCGGCATGCCGGCTTCGATCGAGGGCGGCTTCAAGGCCTTGCGGGTGGACATCAGCAAGCAGGTGTCGGAAACCACCGCCACGATGAGCGGACCATTTCTCGGGCTGACCGGCTTTTGGTAGAAGGACTCGGGCAGGCGAAAAGCTACCGATTTTTTTTGGGAGAGATTCATGAAAGGCAAACCAAGCTTTGGCGGCCTGATCACTGCGATACTGGCTGTTCTTCTCATGCTTGGCGGCGGTCCGGCGATCGCCAAGGAAAAGGCGGCTCAGGCCGCCAAGGGCAAGGCAGCGCCGGCCGCCGAGGAAAAAGCGCCCCAGTCCGCTCTGTCGAAGCTGCGGCGCGTGTACTTTCCGGGCACGGAGGAACTGGCGCCGGACGAGATGCGCATCATCGCCTGCGGCACCGGCTCCCCGCAGGCGCGCCTGAAGCAGGCCGCGGCCTGCTTCCTGGTGCAGCTCGGCAACGGCGACAACCTGATCTTCGACATGGGGGCGGGGTCCAACGAGCGCCTGGTTTCGCTCGACATCCCCACCGACCAGCTCGACAAGGTGTTCATCGGCCACCTGCACCTGGATCACGTGGGCGATCTGCCGAACTTCTACTTCACGCGCTCCGTCAACAACGGCACCACCCCGGTGCGCGTCTGGGGGCCGAGCGGCGTCAAACCCGAGTGGGGCTTCAAGGCGGCGATGGAGAACATGAAGAAGATGTTCGGCTGGGAGCGCGCCATGCGCGCCGGCCTCATGGCCGAGATTCCGCTCGAGGTGCACGAGTTCGACTGGAAGGGCATCAACCAAGTCATCTACAACGAGAACGGGGCGACCGTGCGCACCATCCCGGCAGTGCACGGCGACCAGTCGGTCAGCTTCATCCTCGAATGGAACGGCCTGAAGTTCGCCTTCTCGAGCGACACGGTGCCGAACAAGTGGTGGATGCAGTACACCAAGGGCGCGGACATTTCGATCCATGAAACCTTCTTTGCGCCGGAAGAGATGGTCTCGGTTATCGGCTTCTCCCCGGCCGAAGCCCTGAACGTCGCCACCCAGATACACACGCCGCCGCAAGGCTTCGCCTACGCCATGGCACAGACGCGGCCGCGGCTTGCCGTGGCCTACCACTTCCACAACGACTTCAACTACGTCCACATGGTCCGCGACAAAATTCGCGAGACCTACGACGGGCCGCTCGACATGGCGACCGACTTCATGGTCTGGAACGTGACCAAGAAGGAAATCCGCACGCGCCTGGCGGTGGTCAGCCCCGACCGTGTCGCGCCTCCCCGGACGGGACCGAAGAAACCGGGCGATCCGAAGAGCTACCAGTACGACGAGCTGACGCTCACGGGCATCGACCCGGGCTACGGCGCGGTGGTGCAGAAGATCTACGCCGACTTCAACAAGAAGCACGGCACCGACTACAAGCCGCTGCTGAAGTTCGCGCCGCCGCCCGGCGTTCCGCTGGATCAATGAGGCGGGCCGTGGTGACTTCCCTGCGATTAACCCCCCCACCCCCCCTTGTCAGGGGGGCTTTTTCTCCGCGCCTCCGCCGTGGCCCATCCCGCCCTGCCCCCCTTGTCAGGGGGGCGGCGGCTTTTTTTCCCTCCCCTGACAAGGGGAGGGGTGGGGAGGGGTTTTTTGAAAGACGCCCGTGCATTCGAAGTGAAAATGCTCTAGGCGTCCTGCGCCGCTTGGCGGCGACCGCGCTACTGGCGGCGGGCTGCCTGTTGCAGGCACTCCCCGCCGCCGCGCACGACCTGTGGACCGAGCCCGAGCGGTTCACCCCCGGCAGCGGCCAGGAGATGCGGCCGGCGGTGGCGCACCTGGTGATCGGCCACTCCGAGCAATATCGACTGCCCGACGACCAGTACCTGCTCGCCCTCGTCACCAACCAGGAAGCGGTGCTGGCAGGCATCGGTGCGCAGCCCGCCGGTGCCGACTTGACGCCCTCCATCGCGGACTACCACCGCTTGCGCGGGCTCCCGCCGCAAGAGCTGCGCAAACTGATCGAGGCCCGATTGGAAGACTACCTCGACGGCGTCGAGCTGGAATTCGACGGCCGGCGGGTCCGGCCGGAGATCGCCGGGGTCAAGGTCCCGCCGGTTGGCGATACGGAGTACTCGCGCCGGTCGACGATCCTGCTGACCGGCGAGCTGCCGGCGGGCGCCAGGGAAGTCAGCTTCCGCTATGCCGCCCGCTACGGCGGCTGCGTGCTGCACGTGGATGGTTCCGGCCGGAACGACGCGCTCTGGCTCAAGAACGGCGAACGCGCCGCGCCGTACGTGATCGGCCGAGGGTTCAAGGAACGCACGCTGGTCGATGTCCTGCGCGATTACACGGTCCTCGGATTCACGCACATCCTGCCGAAGGGGCTCGATCACATTCTGTTCATCCTCGGGCTGTTCCTGCTCAGCGCCCGCGCGAAGCCGCTCCTCGTTCAGGTCACGATGTTCACCATCGCGCACACGTTGACCCTCGGGCTATCCGTGTACGGCGTGGTGTCCCTTCCGAGCGCGGTCGTAGAGCCATTGATTGCCGCTTCAATTGCTTACGTCGCCGTCGAAAATATCCTGACGCCACGGCTCAAACCCTGGCGCGCGCTGGTGGTGTTCGGTTTCGGCCTGTTGCACGGTCTCGGCTTCGCGGGCGTGCTGAACGAAGTGGGTCTACCGCGGGAACAGTTGTTGCCGGCGCTGGCCAGCTTCAACGTCGGCGTCGAGCTGGGTCAGGTCGCGGTCATCGCGCTCGCCTTTCTCGCCGTCGGCCTGTGGGGCCGCAACCGCGCCTGGTACCGTCCGCGGGTCGTGATTCCGGCCTCCACCGTGATCGCGGCAGTCTCGGTGTTCTGGACGGTACAACGGATGATTGGGCCTTACTAAGAGTTAAGAAAATAATGTCATATAGCAGCTTCCCTCACCCCAGCCCTCTCCCAGAGGGAGAGGGGGCTGTATGTGACATTACTTTCTTCATCCTTAGTAAGGGATTACGCAAGGGGTGAGGTCGCTCCCGACGCGGCCGGCCGAGGGACAATCGCCTTGCCTGTCACCGGACCTCGCTTGCGAAGCATGGAGGCAAGGTTCCACATAAACAAGAAAGTGTGAGAATGGGCCACCGGTCAGCGATGGCGCGTACCGGTAAATTTCGACCCCGTATCATCGAGGGAGGCAGACCTATGAAGACAAAACCGTGGCGCCCCGCGGCGCGTCATACTCTCTTTATCGCGCTCATCGCGGCGGCAGGCTGCGCGGCGAAGCCGCCGGCGGCCGTCACGGCAGAGCCGCCGGTTCAAGCGCCGGCGCCCCAAGCGGAAGCCGAGCCGGCCGAACCCAAAGACATCCTTCTGCGCATGGCAAATTTCCTGGCCGGAACGCAGCGCTTCAGCGTGACTGTCGACGCCGCTTACGACGTGCTCCAGGGATCCGGCGAAAAGATCGAGTTCGGCGAGAATCTGAGGATTACCGCGAACCGGCCGAACCAGTTGCGCGTCGACGCCAGGCAGAGCGACGGCGATCAACACGTGATGCTGTACGACGGCAAGGACATCACGGCGTTCACGCCTTCGCAGGGCGTCTACGCCCAGACCGCCAAACCCGGCGGCATCGACCAGGCCGTGATGTATTTTCTCAAGGACCTCAAGATGAGACTGCCGCTCGCCGTGCTCCTGGTCAGCCGTTTTCCCGAAGAAATCGAAAACAGGACCCAGGCGCTCGACTACGTGGAAAAGACCGAGATCCGGGGGACCCCGGCCCATCACCTGGCCGGACGCACCGAATCGGTGGACTACCAGGTCTGGATCGCCCAGGGCACACAGCCCTTGCCGCTCCGCGTGGTGTTGACCTACCGCAACGCCGAGGGCCAGCCCCAGTTCCGGGCGCAGCTCAGCGACTGGAATCTTTCGCCCGTCATCGAGGACGCTCGATTCACGTTCGCGCCGCCCGACGGCGCGCGGAAGATCGCTTTCCTCGCGGAAGTACCCCAGGTCCTGCCTCAGGATATGACTTCAAAGAAAACCGGGAGTCGGAAATGAAAAACAAATTCTCGATGGCCTTGACCGCGGGAGCCAGCGCTTTGGTCCTCCTGCTGGGAACCGTGAATGACTCCGCCGCCCGAGGATTCGGCGGCGGTGCCGCCGGCGGTGCAGGTGGCGGCGGCTTTTCCGGTGGAGGTTTCTCCCGCGGTGGCGGCGGCTATTCGCGTGGTGGTCCCGCCTCCAGCGGCAGCTTCTCATCCGGCGGAGCTTCCGCCAACCAACAGGCACGAGCCTCCGGCCGCCAAACGCAGCAACAAAATTGGCAATCGACTTCGACCGAGAACCAGGCTCAGCGGCAATCGGCCGCCTCCCAGAACCAAGCCCAGCGCCAGCAGGCCCAGAACGAGAACGTGGAAACCCGCCAGGAAGGCGCGTCTTACCGGACGGGGACCCGCCAATACCAGGCGTCGTCGCGGACGCAAATGCGCGCAGCCAGCGGGGCGTATTACGGCGGACGCTACTATCCGCCACCGCCCGGCTATTACTACAACAGCGGCAACAACTGGGACAGCGGCGAAGTCGCGGCGGTGGCGGTCGGAGCCGCGGCCGTGGGCGCCATGGCGGGGGCCGCGGCGAGCAAGTCCTCGACAACCCAAACCACGGCGACCGCGCCGTCGTCCACCGTCGTCTACACGACGCCCCCGCCTGGTGCCGGCGGTCTCCCCTGCAATCCCAATACGGCGGTGGTCAAGGGCGTGACCTATTACCAGTGCGGTTCCAACTGGTACAACCAAGCCTATGGGAGCAGCGGTGCGATGTATGTACCGGTGCCTCCGCCGCCGGGCTATTGAGAGCGGCCAAGCTGACCTGGAACCGCCCGCTCAAGCCGAAAACCCGCCTCAGCCTCCAGGCTGGGGCGGGATTGCGTTTATCAGCCTTTTTTGATTTTCCGTCGAGGATACTGTCATGAAACTACTCGGACGCATCATTCTCGCCTCGTTTGCCCTCACCCTCCTGGCCGGCTGCGCCTCCACCAATGTCATCTCCCGCCAGGCGTACACGGGTGGAAAAATCGCCCGGCCCGGACATATCTACGTCTACGACTTCGCTCCAGAATCGCGCGATATGCCGGCCGAACAGAGCGCAACTGAAGGTCAGGTAGGCGCCAAGATTGCGCAGGTCCTCGTCGAAGAAATCCGCGGGATGGGACTTCCGGCGGAACGCGCAAACGATCGAACGATGCCGCAAATCGGCGACCTCGTCATCCGCGGCTCCATTCTGTCGATGGATGAAGGCAGCGCGACGAAACGCGTTGGTCTGGGCTTCGGCTCCGGCGCTTCCGAGCTGAAAACCAAGGCGGAAGGTTTCCTGATGACCGATCACGGCCTCCGGAAACTCGGTTCCGGAATCTCGGACGCCGGCGGCAGCAAGTCGCCGGGCACGGCATTGGGCGTCGCCGGCGCCATTGCGACCGCCAATCCGGCTGGCCTCATCGTCAGCAGCGTGTCGAAGCTGCACGGGGAAGCCAGCGGGAGCAGCACGGTCGAAGGCAGGGCCGAGGACACGGCCAAGGAAATCGCCAAGGAGCTGCAAAAGAAATTCAAGGAACAGGGCTGGATCTGATCCGGACCGAGGTGCCGCCAGCCAGATTCCCGGCGCTCCCTGTTCATCGGCAAAGCCCGAGCGCGTTCGGGCTTCCGCCATCATGCCTGGAAATCCCTATGACATTCCCTGGAAAAATAGCGCCTGTTCCTCCGGCCCTGAAAGCTCTGGGATCGCTGCTCTTGTCGGGTTCAGTGGCGACGGGCTGCGTGACGCCGGTTACCACCGATGGGTGGCCGCCGCACCGCAACGCCGGAACGATCTGCGCGACCTGCGCTACTGCGAAATCTTCCTGATCGGAGGAAATCCGATCAGCCGGAATCCCAATGGTAGCTGAATCCCTTCACTCATCCTGGATATCTTTTCGCGACGGCGTTCGTTCCCGTGGTTTCAGAGCAATACGGCTCGTGGCCGCTGCGGCGGCGATAGCCGGTTGCCATTCATTCGGACCGGACAGCCTCCGGGGTACGCATTCCCTGTACAACGAAGCCATCGTGAGCAGCATCAACGAGCAGTTCCTCCAGAATATCGTTCGGCTGCATTACCGGGATCCGACCTTTTTCCTGGACGTTTCCAATGTCGCGGCCACGATGAAACTGGACCTGAGCGGAGGGCTCGACCAGACGACGCTTGGCCTGAACGGCGCCAGCAGCGCCAACAATATCCTGAAATTCAGTGCGGGGGCGGCCTACTCGACCCAACCCACCATCTCCTACACACCGCTGCAGGGCGAGAGTTTCGTCAAGAGCGTGCTCAGCCCCATCCCGATCGAGGCCGTGTTCGCCCTGGCCGGTTCGGGCTGGAGCGCGCGGCGCGTGTTCAGCCTCTGCGTGGAACGCATCAACGGTATCGAGAATGCGCCGACCGCCTCGGGGCCGACGCCAGACAGGTCGCCGGACCGCTCCAGGCGCTTCGAGGAACTGCTGCAGCTCATGGAGGACATCGCGGGCGAAGGCCTTGTCGCTCCGAACGTCAACCCGGAGACGAAGGAAATCCAACTGGAATTCATGCCTTCCCCGGAACATGCAGGCACAATCCGGGCGATCAAGCAGATGCTCGGGCTCGACCCGGACCTCGAGTTCTACCGCGTCAACGGCGATTTTCTCACTCACCGGCCGGATACGATAGCGATCCGCACGCGAACGCTCATGGGCATCTTCTTCTACATGTCCCACCGCGTGGACACGCCGCAGGATCACAAGGCGGCCGGACTGGTGACGATCACGCGCAACAAGGACGGCTCGGAGTTCGACTGGAGCGATACGCCGGGCGGCCGGCTGTTCCACCTCAGCGAAAGCGAGTCACAGCCGGACCAGGCTTTTCTCGCCGTACCCTACCGCGGCCGCTGGTTTTATCTGGCGGACAACGACCTCGAATCCAAATCGACCTTCATGCTGCTGTCGCAGCTATTCAGGCTGCAAGCCGGTGCCGCCAAACCGGTGGGGCCGATGTTGACCATACCGGTGCGTTGATCCACGCTAGCGGCCGCTCATGGAGACCCCTGCCGAATGACGAATCAGACCCGCCGCTCATCGACGGCTTTCAGGCTTGCTCTCGCAGCCCTCCTCCTGCTTGGAGCCGCGGCTGCCAGCGCCAGCGAGAAGTATCCCCTCAAGCCGGTCGATACCTCCAGCCCCAGGGCCACGCTCCAGGGGTTCGTCGAATTCATGAACGAGAGCTATGCGATGGGTGCCGGACTCATGCAGCGCTATCTGGATTCCAGCGCCCTTTACTTGACGCCGGCGGACGTAGCCAGCGTCTACGATTCCGTCAGCCGCCTGGCCTCGGCCGAGCGCGCGATGGACTTGAGCGGACTGCCCCCGGCCATGGTCCGCGAGTCCTCGCGCCGGCTCGCCATTCAACTCAAGGAGGTTCTCGACCGCATCGAGCTGCCGCCCATCGAGTCGGTTCCGGATGCTCAGGCGATGGCGGCGGCCGAGTTCAAGCGCTGGAGCATCCCGGCCACCGAACTGCTGATCGCCCGGGTCGCCAGCGGAGAGCGGGCGGGAGAATACCTGTTTACTCCGGATACGCTGAAACGGTTGCCGGAGTTCTACGCCAAGGTCAAGGCCCTGCCGTACAAAGACGGCGCTTCCGTCGGCTGGTACGAGCTTTCCTCCTACAGCCCGACGGGCGTGGCTTTTGCGCTGCACTGGATCGTGCCGCCCCGGTGGATACTCGATACGCCGGGCTGGACCCGGGCGACGCTCCTCGATCAGCCGCTCTGGCGCTGGTTCGGCATCGGGGCGGTTCTGGGCGCGGGGTTCGGCGTCGTGCTGCTGTGCTTTCGCATCAGCCGCCGCTGGTCCGGCCGCGAGACGTCGAGCGGGCCTTGGGCGGATTTGCTGCGGCCGGTCAGCCTGGTGGTCGTGTCGCCGGTCGCCGCCTTGATCCTGGCCGAAGTGCTGCGGATTTCGGGCGTGGTCTACGAAGCGGTCACGCTCTCGCTCTGGACCCTGTTTTTTCTCTCGCTGACCTGGGGCGTCTGGGTCGCGGGAGGCGCGATCGCGGAGAGCGTGATCGCCGTGGAAAAGCTGCGCGAGAGCAGCATCGACAGCCAGCTCATCCGGCTGGTATTGCGGCTGACGACCATCATCCTGGCGATCGCCATCCTCGTCGCCGGGGCCGACCGGGTCGGGCTGCCGGCCTACTCGGTACTGGCGGGGCTCGGAGTCGGAGGTCTTGCCGTCGCGCTGGCGGCGCAGCAGACACTCGCCAACCTGCTCGGCTCCCTCATCATCATGTTCGAGAAACCGTTCGCGATCGGCCATTGGATCAGGGTCAACGACCTGGAGGGCATCGTCGTGGACGTGGGCTTCCGCAGCACCCGCATCCGCACTTTCTACGATTCGCTGGTGACCATTCCCAGCAGCCAACTGGTGAACAGCACGGTCGACAATCTTGAGCTGCGAGAGCATCGCGAGGTCAAGACCGTACTCAACCTGACCTATGACACACCGGCCGAAAAGGTCGCCAACTTTGTCGCCGCCATCCGGAAACTCCTCGACGACCGTCCGGACATCCGCAAGGACAACATCCAGGTCGCATTCAACGACTTCGGACCGCACAGCCTGGACATCTGGGTGAAGTTCCTGCTGAAAGCGCCGGACAGGCTGGCCGAGCTTGCGCGGCGGCAGGAGATTCTCCTGGAGATTCTGCGTTTGGCCGAGGCGCTGGACGTGCAATTCGCGTTTCCGACACAAACCCTGCACGTGGAGACGCTGCCCGAACCCAGGGGGCGTGGCGGAACCTTCGGAATTCGAAGCTGATAGCGCCGGCCTCTCAGCGAGCCAATCCATCATTCGACGACAACACAAGAGGACTCCTCGATGAACCTTACCCCCTCGCTGCGCGGCCTGCCCGCCGCCCTCCTCATCGGTTTCAGCCTGATTCTGCAAGGCTGCTCCCTTCCCACCCGCCAGCCCGCCGTACCGCAGGCGCTCTCCGACAAGGCGGAGGTCGCCGGCCTGCCCGGCGTCCGCTACGTCGTCCGGGCCGCGATGCCGGAAGTGCTTCAGGAAGGCATCGCCAGCGTCAAGAAGGAGCAGGCTTATCTCGCCCAGCAGGGGCGGACCGATGTCAACCACCTGCCCCCGGCCAATTTCCTCGCCCTCTCCGGCGGCGGGGACGACGGCGCCTTCGGCGCGGGGCTCCTGTGCGGCTGGACCGCCGCCGGCAACCGGCCGGAATTCAAGATGGTCACCGGCATCAGCACCGGCGCCCTGATCGCGCCGTTCGCCTTCCTGGGTCCCAGGTACGATGAGGCGCTGAGGGCGGTCTACACCCAGACCGCCCCTAAGGACATCCTGGAAGCCAGGGGACTGACGGCGGCGCTGTTCGACGACGCCCTGGCCGACAATGCGCCACTGGGGAGGCTCGCGGAAAAATACGTCACTCAGGACATGCTGAAGGAAATCGCCGATGAGTACGCGAAGGGGCGGCTGCTGCTGATGGCCACCACCAACCTGGATTCACGCCAGGCGGTGATCTGGAACATGACCAAGATCGCCGCCAGCGGCAAGCCCGAGGCCTTGAAGCTGTTCCACAAGATCATGCTGGCTTCGGCGGCCATTCCCGGCGCTTTTCCTCCCGCGATGATCGACGTGGAAGCCGGCGGCAAGCGCTACCAGGAGATGCACGTCGACGGCGGCGCAATGGCCCAGGTGTTCGTCTATCCGCCTTCACTCCGCCTGGGGGAAGCTGCGAAAAAGGAAGGCGTGACCCGTGAGCGCCGCCTTTACGTCATCCGCAACGCCCGCCTCGATCCCGACTGGGCCCAGGTCGATCGGCAGACGCTGAGCATCGCCGGCCGCGCCATCACCTCTTTGATCCAGACCCAGGGCATCGGCGACCTGTACAAGATCTACGCGACCGCGCAGCGCGACGGCATCGACTACAACCTCGCCTACATCCCGAAAACCTTCTACGCCCCGCACAAGGAGGATTTCGACACCGAATACATGCGCAAGCTGTTCCAGACCGGTTACGACCTGGCCGCAAAGGGCTACCGCTGGGAAAAGACGCCGCCGGGCTTGTGAGATGGCTTCGAATCTGCCCGCATCGGGAGGCCTGTAATTCTCCAAAACCACTTACGAAGACTCACCGCATGTATTGGATATACGACATACCCACCTGGTTATTGGGTCTCTTCACCGTTTCCACCTTCGTGCTCGTATCCATCCTCGGCCTGATCGTGTCGAGAGGGTGGGCCGGCCGGACGTTCCGCCTGTCGGACGAAACCAACGAGGCCGTGAACGGCTTCTTCGCCGGCGTCGGGGTGATGTATAGCTTATTGTTGGGATTGGTCGCGGTAGCCGTCTGGCAGAACTTCGACTCCTCCAATGCTCTCGCGAGCAAGGAGGCCGCAGCCATCGTTGCGCTGTACCGGGATGTCAGCGCTTTTCCCGTTGAGGTACGAAGCAAACTGCAAAACCATTTGGCAAAGTACCTGCACTACGTCATCGATTCGGAGTTTCCCGCGCATCAACGAGGAGAGACTCCGGGGGGAGGCACGCTTATCCTGTCGGGATTTCAAGGCCTGTTGACGTCCTATCAACCTGCCACCGTAAATCAGGAGGTGATTCTGGCTGAAGCGCTGACCGCCTTCAATAAGGTGATCGAAGCGCGGCGCCTGCGCGTGGATGCCGTGAATACCGGGATACCCTCGGTATTCTGGACCGTCATCATGGTGGGCGCCGTGCTCTCCATCGTATTGACCTATACGTTTCACCTGCCGACGCTCAAAACCCACCTGCTCTTGACCGGCATTTACTCGATGTTTTTAGGATTCGTGATTTTTCTCGTCGCATCCTTCGACAATCCTTTCCGCGGCGAAATGAGCATTTCACCAGAAGCCTATTCTTTGATCCTCGAAAACCTGAAAGACCGGGACCCTGCCAACTTGAACCAGCCTGCCGGCGAATAGATTCCGGGTCCGCGCGCCGGCATCCCCATCATCCCGCGCTGTTTGCCCCGGGGGAACCGACTTTACTGCTTCCCCGGAGCCAACTTGATAATATGGCGCCCCGATTCAGGCCCGAAAGCGGCGGCCTGCCCCGAACACGAACAAGAGGAACCCCGATGTCCGATATCGAAATTGCGCAGCGCGCCCGGATGCTGCCCATCATCGACCTGGCCCGCGAAAAGCTGGGTATCCCCGCCGCCAGCCTCGATCCTTACGGGCATTACAAGGCCAAGGTGGCGCTCGACTACATCGACGGCCTGAAGGACCGGCCCGACGGCAAGCTGATCCTCGTCACCGCCATCAGCCCGACCCCCGCCGGCGAAGGCAAGACCACGACCACGGTGGGCCTGGGCGATGCGCTGAACCGGATCGGCAAGAAGACCGTGATCTGTCTGCGCGAGCCTTCACTCGGCCCCTGTTTCGGCGTGAAAGGCGGCGCGGCCGGCGGCGGCTACGCCCAGGTAGTGCCGATGGAAGACATCAACCTCCATTTCACCGGCGACTTCCATGCCATCGGCGTCGCCCACAACCTCCTCTCGGCCCTGATCGACAACCACATCAACCACGGCAACGCGCTCGACATCGACCCGCGCCGCATCCAATGGAAGCGCGTGGTCGACATGAACGACCGCGCCCTGCGCAAGATCGTGGTGGGCATGGGCGGCACCGCCAACGGCTATCTGCGGGAGGACGGCTTCGACATCGTGGTGGCATCGGAAGTCATGGCCATCCTGTGCCTGGCCACCGGCATGGCGGACCTGAAGGAACGCTTAGGCCGCATCATCGTCGGCTACAAAAGTGACGGCAAGACCCCAGTCTACGCCCGCGACCTCAAGGCGCACGGCGCCATGGCCGCCCTACTGAAGGACGCCATCAAGCCCAACCTGGTGCAAACCCTGGAGAACAACATCGCCATCATCCATGGCGGGCCGTTCGCCAACATCGCCCACGGCTGCAATACCGTCACCGCCACCAAGACCGCGCTGAAGCTGGCCGATTACGTGGTGACCGAAGCCGGCTTCGGCGCCGACCTGGGCGCCGAGAAGTTCATCGACATCAAGTGCCGCATGGCCGGCCTCCACCCCGCCGCGGTGGTGCTGGTCGCCACCGTCCGCGCCCTGAAATTCCACGGCGGCGTCACCAAGGAGAATCTCGATCAGGAAAACCTCGCCGCGCTGGAAGCCGGTTTCGCCAACCTGGAAAGGCACGTCCACAACATCCGCGAGCACTATGGCCTGCCTTGCGTGGTGTCAGTCAACCATTTCAGTTTCGACACCGAGGCCGAAATCGCGTGGCTGATGAAGAAATGCGAAGCCCTGGGCGTAAAAGCCGTGGTCGCCCGCCACTGGGCCGAGGGCGGCAAGGGCGCGGAAGACCTGGCTCGCACCGTGGCCGAGATCGTCGACCACCGGCCCGGCCAACATACCTTCGTCTACGGCGACGGCATTCCGCTGTGGAACAAGATCGAAACCATCGCCACCCGGATCTACGGCGCCGCCGGCATCAGCGCCGACGCCAAGGTCAAGGCCCAGCTCGAAGCCTGGAACACCGACTACGGGCATTACCCCGTGTGCATGGCCAAGACCCAGATGTCCTTTTCCACCGACCCCAATGCCAGGGGCGCGCCGACCGGCCACACCGTCGCCATCCGCGAAGTCCGCCTCGCCAACGGCGCCGGCTTCATCGTCGCCGTCGCCGGCGACATGATGACCATGCCCGGCCTCCCCAAGGTCCCGGCGGCCGAGCACATCGACGTCGACGACAGCGGCCGGGTCAGCGGGTTGTTCTGACGAAGGAGGCGGCGAACGCAGCGCTGCGCCTTTGCCGCCTCCCGGTGGTGGGTTCACTTTTCCCACTTTGGCACATCCCGATGCCGTTGAGGGAAGGGAAGAGTCCATGCCATTAGCCAGCGCGAGGCCGAGCTCCGGCAAAACTTAACTTAAGGATATGGCCGAAAATGACTTTCCTGAATGGCCGAACGACATTTTCGTTCAAAGCACCGTCATGCCGGCAAGGATCGCCGGCATCCAGGCTACAGGGATGTTCCCGGCCCTTCCCTCCCTGGAACCTGGGTTCCGGCAATCCATGCCCGCTGGACCTGACCCGCCTGACCTGGTACGGCCCCGCCAAGGGCATCATGGACCGCTGGGCCGAGCAGTTCGTGCGGATCGCCAACCGCAAGCCCGGCGAGGCGGTCACCGATCCCACGGCCTTCACGCTGCGGCCTTTATGACGCCGCGGCTGGCGGGGATGAAAGGCGGACTTGCTCAAACTCCCGCAGGAGCCCAGGCGGCGGCCCCGGTCACCGCGTTTCGCACACACGCCAACCGGCCGGCCGAGCGCCTCTTGCTCGCAGCCTTGCTGCTCATGGCGGCGGGTTGCGCCGGGCTGAAACCACACTCGCCGCCGCCCGCCGGGCTCGAAGCCGAGGTCCGGATTCCCGGCATGCCGGGCGTGAGGGCCTGGGGCGACGAATTCAGCCCAGCATTCCAGCAGGATCTGGTCGAATCGATACGCCAGGAAGAACGCAGCGGCCTGATTCGTGAAGACGGGACCGTGGACTTTCTCGCGATCTCGGGCGGAGGCGGCGACGGCGCATTCGGTGCCGGGCTGTTGTGCGGCTGGAGCGCGGCGGGCAACCGGCCCAGCTTCAAGCTGGTCACCGGCATCAGCACCGGCGCCTTGACCGCCCCCTTCGCCTTCCTGGGGCCGGCCTACGACGAAAAGCTGAAAACGGTTTACACCACCGTCGCTTCGCATGACATCTTCCGCCTGAAGTCCCTGTTCGGCATGCTCCAGACCGACGCCATGAGCCTCAACGACCCTCTCGCCAGGCTCACGGCCGAATACGTCGACGCGAGAATGCTTGCGGACATCGCCGCCGAGCACGCCAAAGGCCGGCGGCTCTACATCGGCACCAGCGCGCTCGATGCCCAGCGTCCCGTGGTCTGGAACATGGGCGCCATCGCCGCCTCGGGCCATCCGGACGCCCTCGACCTGTTCCGCAAGGTCTTGATCGCCTCGGCGGCGGTGCCGGTCGTGTTTCCGCCGGTCTATATCCCCGTCGAGGCCGGCGGGCAGTCTTACGACGAGATGCATGTCGACGGCGGCGTCGCTCACCAAGTGTTTCTCTATGGGCCGGTGCTGAGGCCTTTGGCCGCGGTCAAGCGCTTTGGACTCCCGGCCCCGCGCCGCAAAGCACGGGTGTTCGTGCTGCGCAATACCCAGGTCAAGCCGAGCTGGCAACCGGTAAGGCCCTTGATCCGCTCCATCGCCCCGCGGTCGGTGTCGTCCCTGATAAAAGCACAGGGAATCGGCGACATCTACCGCATTTTCGCGACCACCCAGCGCGACGGCGGCGATTTCAACCTCGCCTTTATTCCGGACCCGTTGGACACCACCCGTTCGGACGAATTCGACAAGCGGGTAATGAACGTACTGTTCGAAACCGGCTATAAACTTGCCCGGCACGGTTACCGCTGGCAGAAAGCACCACCCGGCTTTACCCGCGACGCAACCGACGACAGCGCCGTTTCCATGCCGGTAAGGGAAAAGCTGGACGAAGACAGGTCGACCATCGCGCCTTGAGGGCGATGAGACCATTGAGTTGGACCGTGCTGCCGTCGGAGAATGTAGCCTGCGGAGGCGTTCTCCGTTTCAATGTTGCAGGTTCCCGCGAGGATCAACCCATGCCCCAACGCGACTCCGTCCGTCCCGAACTTCGAGCGCTACGCCCGGTCCTGTTGATTGCCTTGGCCTACCTCGTTGCTGTCCCCGGAACACCGCTGGCTGCCCCAGGACTCACCTCGGAACCGGATGCAACGCCGAGCTCGGGCTCGACGCCTCCCGAGGCAGCCCAGCGCCCCACCGACGCGGCCAATCCGCTCACCGAGATCGAATCGCTGGTCGCCCCCATCGCGCTTTACCCGGATCCGCTCCTCGCGGAAATGCTGGTGGCATCCACTTACCCGCTGGAAGTGGTCCAGGCGTCGCGCTGGCTGGATTCCCACCCCGAGCCCGGCGCCGTGAAAGACAAAGACTGGGATGCCAGTATCCAGCGCCTGATAGAGCTGCCCTCGATCATCAAGATGATGAACGACCACCTGGAATGGACGACCCGACTCGGCGATGCCTTTCTGGCCAAACCGGTCGAATTGACGGACGCGATCCAGGCTCTGCGGAAACGCGCCAAGGAATCCGGTTTCCTGAAGGACAGCCCCGAACAGAAGGTCACGACCAAAGCGGTATCCGTAAGCGCCAGGGAAGCGGAAAGCGAGGGGAACGCCGCACGGGCGACGCCGGCGGCGACCGGGAAAGAAGCGATAGTCATCGAACCGGCCAAGCCCGATACCGTTTACGTGCCGCAATACGATCCCCAGCAGGTCTACTCGGCCCCGTTGGCGCCGCCACCCGCTTCCGCGGCGAATTACGTCACTCCCGCCGCCGGCTACGCCTACTACCCGGCTTACCCAGCAGCAACGCCGGCCTCAACGACCTCCAGTACCAATCAGTGGATGACGTTCGGCGCCGGCGCCTTGATCGGGGGGCTGCTGACCTGGGGCATCATGGAGTGGTCGGATGACGACGACTGGCACGGCTACTACGGCGGCTACTACCCGCCTGTCAGCCATTACTACGGCAACGCCGTATGCAGAAACGGAAACTGCTGGTACGGCGGCGGTTCCGGCGGCGTCAGCGTCGACCGGGGAGACATCAACCGCAATCGGAACATCAATATCTCGGGCAACGAGATCAATATCGACCGGGACGGCACCTTCCGCCAGGACCGGCTGAAGGAGCTGCGCCAACGGACCGACTGGACGCCCGACCCCCGCCACCGGCGGGGCCAGCCCTACCCGGAACCGGTCAAGCGAAGGCTCGGGCAGACCGGGCAACCGGCTTTGGCTGGGGGCCGTCTCGGCGCGGCGGACGTGCTTCCGCCGGACCAGCGCGGATTCGGCAGCGCCGGAGAGCTTGCGGGACGGCCCGGGCCAGGCGGCGACCGCAGGCCATCCAGCGCCGAGGTCCGCGAACGGTTGGCGCAAGGGTCCGAGACTCCGGGCAAGCTGGCGGCGGGCCGAGAGAGCCGTGAAATCCAGCCCCGCTCGAAGCCCGCAACCGGCTCCAGCGCCCTGAAAGGCGTCGGGACAGCCGGTTCGGAAGCTCTGATCGAGAGCCGGCGAGGCGCGCAAAGCCGCCGGACCGAGTCCCTCGCCGGAATTCAGCGGCGCCCGCCGGAGCAATCCGGCGAGCGGATCCGGAGCGAGCAGGGCCAGCGCCGGCAAGCCCAGCACAAGCCCTCAACGACTGATCGGCGCGTCGCCGCGCCGCAGCGTGGGCAAGCGCCTGGCGAAAGGCGCAACCTTGCGCGGCAGGGTGGCGCCGCCCGGCCGAATGCCTTCGAAGGCATGGGCGATGCCCGGCGCACTCAGAGCTTCAGCCAGCGCGGAGCCGCCAGCCGGACCCAGATGGGAGCTGCAAACCGCCTGAGCGGGGGAGGCAACCGGGGCGGAGGCGGCGGTGGAAGGCACCGATGACGTGGGCCGCCAAGGTTCGAACCAAGTGTCGCAACCGCGCCAAGATTCCCTTCGGGCGGCCCATACCCGGTTCCTGCACCTTCGTCAATTCCATCATGGCATCCAAGATCGAGGTTCCCATCATGCATCCTGCGTTTCGAATCATCCTGTTCACGGTATTCGCGCTGGTTCCGCTGTTCTGTCGCGCATCGCCCGCCAACGCGGCTCCTCCGGCCGGCGTCTCCGGGCAGCCAGAGAGTGATGCGCAAGGCTTCCCTACGCCGGAAGCGGCGGTCAAAGCCCTGCTCGACGCGGCGCGCGCGGGAGATCCAAAGCAATTCGCCGACCTGTTCGGCAGCCGCTACGCGGAGCTTCTGTCGTCGGGAGACGAGGTCCAGGACAAGAACGACCGTGACGCGTTCGCGGCGAAAGCCCAGGAAAAAACCGCGATAGAGAACGTCGACGATCACCGCGCCATCCTGCGGGTGGGCGCCTCGGACTGGCCGTTCCCGATACCGCTCGTCAAGCAAGGAGAAAGCTGGCGCTTCGCTGCCGGACAGGGCCGGGAAGAAATCATCAACCGCCGCGTGGGCCGCAACGAACTCAGCACCCTCGGGGTGATCAACGCTTACGTGGAGGCCCAGTTCGAGTATGCCGCCGCGGACCGGGATGGCGACGGCGTGGCCGAATATGCGCAAAGACTCGGCAGCACGCCGGGTGCGTTCGACGGATTGTATTGGGACTCCGAACCCGACCGACCGCAAAGTCCGCTGGGCCCCTTGGTCGCCGAAGCGCGGGCCGCCGGCTATCAGGCCCAAGGCACGGCAGACAAATCAGCGCCCTATCACGGCTATTACTACCGCATCCTGACCCGGCAAGGCAGCGCTGCGCCGGGCGGGAAATACGATTATGTGATCAATGGCAACATGATCGCCGGCTTCGGCCTGGTGGCCTTTCCCGCGCAGTACGGCTCTTCCGGCGTCATGACATTCATCGTCAATCACCAGGGCAAAATCCACCAGAAGGACCTGGGGCCGCAGACGGCCAAACTGGCGAGCGCATTGAAGGAATACAACCCGGGAGCCGGGTGGGAACTGGTCACGAACAGCGGGAAGTGAATTGAGCAGTATCCCAACCCAGCGCCAGTGTCCTTAAGAAGGACAGGAAAAAGGCGGCCGCTCGGCGGCTCGTACAGGAAAACCTATGAACACTCGGAATCCGGATTCCATCAAGGAAACCCCTATTCTCCAAAGTCCGTCGGGTTTGAGGTTCGAGATCACAACCAACGGCTCGATCCGACGCATGGATCACGGGGATATTCTCCTCAACCTGTTCCCCGGCTCGGAGGCCGAGGGCGGGCCGGCCAATCTCTATCTCCGCGTCGGCTCCACGAGCGGGGCCGTGCCGCTGCTGGGTCCGCGCAGTCCCGGCCGCGCGCGATACGACGGACGAGGGCCGTCGATTCAAGGGGATTGGGCGGGCATCCGGTTCGGCGTGTCCCTGGTGCTGGCCGAAACCGCGCCCGCCTGGTTCTGGCACGTGGCGCTGGAGAACACCGGCCGGACCGCCGAGACGGTGGAACTGGTCTACGCCCAGGACCTGGGGCTGGCGCAATATGGCGCGGTGCGGCTCAACGAATACTATGTCAGCCAGTACCTCGACCATACCCCGCTCCTTCACCCCTCGCGGGGCACGGTCCTGGCCTCTCGCCAGAACCTGGCGATGGGCGGCCGTTTTCCCTGGGTCGCGATCGGCTCGTTGAATCGAAGCCGGAGCTTCGCCACCGACGCGCTGCAATTCCACGGCCTGGAGAGCCGCGCAGGGCGGCCGCCGCTGGGGCTGATGGAAGGTCTCCCCGGAACGCGCCGCCAGCACGAACACGCCATGGCCGCGATCCAGGATGCCCCGCTGCTGCTGGCGCCGGGCGAGGCGTCGACGGCGGGCTTCTTCGGCTGGTTCGAACCGGATCATCCGGCTGCGACATCGGATGCCGATCTGGCCTTCGTCGACCGCGCCCTGAATCTGCCGGAAGCCGCGCCGCCGGCAGCGGAGCAGGATCAACCCGAAGGTTTCGCGCCCTCAGCCAGTCTCTTCAGCACCGCCCCGCTGCTCGAAACCCTGGACCTCGGCGAAGCCGGGATCACCGGGCTGTTCGGCGGCGAACGGCGGGAACCGGAGCAGGAGAACGGCAGGCTGCTGTCCTTCTTTTCGGGGGAGCGCGCACATGTCGTGCTCAAGGCCAAGGAACTCGAAGTCCTGCGCCCCCACGGCCATATCCTCCGCACCGGCGGCGGCCTGGTGCCGGACGAGGCCGGCCTGACCTCCACCGTCTGGATGGCGGGCGTGTTCCACTCCATGGTGACCCAGGGCCATGTGAGCATCAACCGCTTCCTGTCCACCACCCACGCTTATCTGAGCCTGTTCCGGGCGCATGGCCAACGGCTGTTCGTCGAGATCGACGGCCGCTGGCAGCTGCTGGACGTGCCTTCCGCCTTCGAGATGCGGCCGGAAGGCTGCCGCTGGTTCTACAGGCACGCCGGCGGATTGCTGCGGGTGCGCAGCGAGGCCGCCACCGGAAGCCATGAACTCTCCGTGATCCTGGACGTGCTGGAAGGCCCGCCCGTCCGCTGCCTCATCAGCAACCATGTCGCCCTCAACGGCGACGACGGGGCTAAGGCCGTGCCTGCGCGGTTCGTCCATGACGGGACCGGGGTGTTCGTTCGCCCCGTGCCGGAATCCGACCTCGGCCGCCGTTTTCCGGACGGCGGTTTCCGCATCGATCCCCTGCCCGGCACCCGCCTGGAAACCATCGGCGGGGACGAACTGCTGTACGCCGACGGCCGGTCCAGACTGGAACCCTTCCTGTGCCTTATCACGGAACCGGCCTCATCGGCCGGCTTCCGCATCACCGGCGGCCTGGTTCCGGCGCCGCCGGCCGCGGCCGAAGCCGGCGCGGGCCAGTATTGGCGCGACATGACCGCAGCCTTGAGGGTCCATCCACCGGCCGGCAGTCCCTTGGCCGGGGACATCCGGCGCATCCAGGAAATCCTGCCCTGGTTCGCCCATGATGCCCTGATCCATTACCTCAGCCCGCGCGGGCTGGAGCAGTATTCCGGCGGCGGCTGGGGCGTCCGCGACGTCTGCCAGGGGCCGGTGGAAATGCTGCTGGCCCTGGGCCGGGTCGAGCCGGTCCGGGACCTGCTGTGCCGGGTGTTCAGGAACCAGAACCCGGACGGCGACTGGCCGCAGTGGTTCATGTTCTTCGAGCGCGAGCGCAACATCCGCCCCGGCGACTCGCACGGCGACATCGTGTTCTGGCCGGTCCTGGCCCTCGCCCAATACCTGCTGGCCTCCGGCGACGGGGCGCTGCTGGACGAGGTTCTGCCCTTCTTCCATCCGGAAGGCGGCGACAAGGCCGAGCGGGCGGCGCTCTGGGAACACGTGGAGCGCGCGCTGCGGGTCGTCGCCGCGCGGACCATTCCCGGCACCTATCTGGCGGCCTACGGCCACGGCGACTGGAACGACTCCCTGCAACCGGTGGACCCGGCCATGCGCGAACGGCTGTGCAGCGCCTGGACGGTGACCCTGCATCACCAGACCCTGACCACGCTGGCCGAAGCGCTGCGCCGCTTGCGGCTCGATGACCGGGCGGCGGCCTTCGAGACCGCGGCGGCGGGTGTGCGGGAAGACTTCCAGCGGCGGCTGATCGTCGATGGCGTCCTCGCCGGCTACGCCCATTTCAGCGAAGACGGAAGAATCGACTATCTCGTGCATCCGCGCGACCGGGCCACCGGACTTTCCTACAGCCTGCTGCCGATGATCCATGCCATCAGCAACGGCCTGCTGACGCCCGAACAGGCGGCGCGGCACCTGCAACTCATCGAAGACCACCTGCTCGGCCCCGACGGCGCCAGGCTGTTCGACCGGCCGATGGCCTACCGCGGCGGCCCGCAGAAATACTTCCAGCGGGCCGAGAGCAGCAGCTACTTCGGCCGCGAAATCGGGCTGATGTACACCCACGCCCATCTGCGCTACGCGGAGGCGCTGGCCTGCTACGGCGACGCGGACGGTTTCTTCGAAGCGCTTTGCAAGGCCAATCCCGTCGGCATCCGCGCCCTCGTACCCAGCGCCACCCTGCGCCAGGCCAACTGCTACTACTCGAGCTCCGATGCCGCCTTCGCCGACCGCTACCAGGCCTATGCCGAATACAAGCGGGTTCGCAAGGGAGAAGTCGCCCTCGACGGCGGCTGGCGGGTGTATTCGAGCGGCGCCGGCATCGGCATGGGCCTGGTCTTGCGCGGCTTGCTGGGCCTGCGGCTGGAAAGCGCCAGGCTGGTGGTCGACCCGGTGATGCCGAAAGCGCTGGACGGGCTGCGGATCGAGCTGGAACTCGCCGGGTTCGAGTTGGAGATCGTTTACTCCATCCGAAGTTCCGGTTGCGGTCCCCTGGCGCTCAGCCTGAACGGCTCCGATCTGTCGTTCAGCCGGACACCCAATCCGTACCGGACCGGCGGCGCCGAAGTCGCCCTGGACACGCTACGGGCGGCGTCGACAGGAGGCCGGAACCGGCTGGCCGTGACACTGGGCTGACTCATCCGAACCATTCGGCTAGCGGGCGGCGAGCGATTTCCACTCCCAGGCGCCGCCGCTCTTCAGTTCCAGCACCCCGTCATAGCGATCCAACCGGTCTCCGGTTTCGGCAAACACCACATAGCCAATGGAATGGCGGGCCAACTGGCTCAAGACCAGGTCGAGCTGAGCTTCCCCCAGGGCGGTGGCGGGACGGTCCAGGAAGACAAAGCCGGGGCGGCTGGCCAGCACCCGTGCGAACACCAGCAATTGCTGCTCCGCCAAGGGGAGGATGCTGCTCCAGTCCTGTTCGGCGTCGAATCCGCCGAAGCGCGTCGGCAGCGATGCCAACCCCAACGCCGCGAGCGCATCGTCGATTTGCCCATCGGCAATCGGCGGAGTTCCAGAGGACCAGTCGACCTCGATGGGATAAGCTGCGCCGCCGGAGCCGGCACGGACAGGTTCGAACGGATGCGGCGGCAGCAGCAATTCCCTGAGCGGACCGAAAGGCAGGAAGGGGCGCTCGGCCACGAACATAAGCTGGTCGAAACCGGGCCGCACAATACTCCCCTCACCCTCCTCCCACATCCCGGCGGTCACGTTGAACAAAGCCGTCCGGGTGGTCTGGTCCTCGCCCTTGACCAACACCCTTTGCGGCGAATGCAGGGTCAGCGCCAGATTTTCAACCAGGATGCGCCCGCTGCGCGGCGAACGCAGCGTCAATCCCGCATAGGCGATTCTTCCCATCTCCTCGGAAACCTTGATCGGCCCAGCTTCCCGCCCGATTTCCTGCTCGATGGCCTCGCCGAACGAACTCAACCTGGCCAGGACGGCGGCGAAAGATGAAATCGACTGGAACTGTGTGACGATCAGCGAGAAAGCGCCCAGCAAGGCGGTAAAAGCCATCGCCGACTGGGTGATGACGCCGAATTCGACCTCACCATCGATGAACAGCGGGGCCACGAACAAGGCAGGAATGATCTGGATCAGCCAGCTATAGAAGGTCGCGAAAAAACCCACGTTCCGGTTCACGCCGATGATGATGCCCTGGTTTTCCGCCAGTTCGGCCAAGCGCCCCAGCAGCCTGCGCGTCCGCGGAATCTCCCGGCGCGACAAGGCCACGGCGTCCGCATTCTCCTTCAGATATATGAGTTCGGAGCGGAAATCGGCTTCCTTGTCCAACTGGTCGAAATTCAGCCGCAGCAGGGGGCGGCCCAGCCGGATGGTGCAATAGGAGCCCAAGCCAGCGTACAGCACGGCCACGGTCATCAACAGCGGGCTGATCGACCAGAGCACCCCCGAAAACGCCAGGACCGTTAAGCTGCCGTTGATCAGCATGAGGGCAAAGGACAGGGTGGTGGCGGTGAAGTTCTTGATGTCGTCCGCGATGCGCTGGTCGGGATTGCCGATCTCGCCCCGCTCGCCCAGGTGAAAGTAGACCCGATGGCTGGCATAGATATGAACCGACCGCTGTGCCAGGAATATCCGCCACAACAGGGCCAGGCGTTCCTCGATGAAGCGCGAGATCACCGATACCACGGTCGCCAGCGCGAATACGCCGATCCAGAGCCAGGCGAACTGGACGAATCCCGCGCGGTTGCGGTCCGCGATGGCGGTCATGAAGTCCCGCCCGACATAGCTGTTGACCACGTTCAGGCCGTTAATCCCGAGAAGGAAAACGATCAGCAAAAGGAACAGGCCAAGTGCCTTGCCGCCTACTTCGGAATGCAGCAGGACTCTTAGGTGGCGCTTGAAGCGGACCCAGGCCTGGCGGTCCAGAGGAATGCGTTCCTGATTCATCGTTGGTGCTGCGATGGATGGAATTTCGGTAGCGGAGACCGGCGGGAGACGCTCGCGTCCTTGCGTGCAGGGGCGCGCATCTGCTCCCGGATTGCAGGAGAAACCTCTTGCGTTGTCATAATCACCGCGCAAAATAGCGAGACGCGTCCGGGATTATCGCGGTTTCAAGCGCGCCTTACCAACGATCGTTCCCTCAAGGAGATTACCGATGGAAGCCACATCCCCCCCTTCCGCCGAGTTCGAACAACTCACCGTCTACGGCCCGACTCGCGCCAGCGTGAGCGGAACGCCGCTGGATGCCGAAGAAAGCCGGAAAATTAACGCCTTCTGGCGGGCCTGCAACTACCTGGCGCTGGGGATGATCTACCTGCGCGACAACCCCCTGCTGCGCGAACCGCTCAAACCCGAACACATCAAGAACCGCCTGCTCGGCCATTGGGGCGCGAGCCCCGGCCTTTCGTTCGTCTACACCCACCTGAACCGGGCCATCAGGAAACACGACCTGAACATGATCTTCATGGCCGGCCCCGGTCACGGCGCCCCGGGCGTGCTCGGACCGCTCTACCTGGAAGGCAGCTACACCGAGATCTACCCCGACAAGGACTTGAGCGAGGAAGGCATGCTGAACTTCTTCAAGCAGTTTTCCTTCCCAGGCGGCATCGGCAGCCATTGCACCCCGGAGACGCCGGGCTCGATCCACGAGGGCGGCGAGCTGGGCTACGTGCTGTCGCACGCCTGCGGCGCGGCCTTCGACAACCCGGACCTGATCGTGGCCGCCGTGGTCGGCGACGGCGAGGCCGAAACCGGCCCGCTCGCCACCTCCTGGCATATCAACAAGTTCCTCAACCCGATCCGCGACGGCGCGGTGCTGCCGATACTCAACCTCAACGGCTACAAGATCAACAACCCCACCCTGCTGGCCCGCATCAGCCATGAGGAGTTGGGGAACCTGCTCAAAGGCTACGGCTATACGCCCTATTTCGTGGAAGGCTCGGAACCGGAAAGCATGCACCAGGCGATGGCGGCGACCCTGGACCGCTGCGTCGAGGACATCCGCGCCGCTCAGACCGAAGCCCGCGCTTCCGGCATTGCCCGGCGGCCGCGCTGGCCGATGATCGTGCTGCGCTCGCCCAAGGGCTGGACCGCGCCCCGCCAGATCGACGGCCGCAACGTCGAGGGCTTCTGGCGCGCCCACCAGGTGCCGGTGGCCGACGTGGCCAAGAATCCCGAGCATCTCAAACTGCTGGAACAATGGCTGCGCAGCTACCGGCCGGAAGAACTATTCGACGCCGAAGGCCGCCCCGTGGATGAAATCCGCGAACTGGCACCGGCCGGTTTCCGCCGCATGGGCCTCAATCCCCACGCCAACGGCGGTCATCTGCGCAAGGCCCTGCGCATCCCCAACTTCCGCAGCTACGGCATCGAGGTCGCCAAACCGGGCCAGATCGAAGCGCCGAACACCCAGCCGCTGGGCGTGTTCCTGCGCGACGTGATGAAGGACAACATGCACAATTTCCGGGTGTTCGGCCCGGACGAGAACACTTCGAACAAGCTGGACGCCGTCTACGGCGCCGCCAAGAAATTCTGGATCGCCGAGTATTTCCCCGAAGACCAGGATGGGGGCGAACTGGCGGCCGACGGCCGGGTGATGGAAATGCTCAGCGAGCACACCCTCGAAGGCATGCTGGAGGGCTATCTCCTCACCGGACGCCACGGTTTCCTCTCGACCTACGAGGCCTTCGTCCACGTCATCGATTCGATGTTCAACCAGCACGCCAAATGGCTGTCCATCTGCAACCATCTGTCCTGGCGCCAGGACGTGGCTTCGCTCAATCTGCTGATCACCTCTACCGTGTGGCGGCAGGACCACAACGGCTTCACCCACCAGGACCCCGGCTTCCTGGACGTGGTCGTCAACAAAAGCGCGGAGGTCACCCGCATCTACCTGCCGCCCGATGTCAACAGCCTGCTGTCGGTCGCCGACCACTGCCTGCGCAGCCAGAACTACATCAACGTGATCGTTTCGGACAAGCAGCTGCATCTTCAGTACATGGACATGGATGCCGCGATTGCCCATTGCACGGAAGGCTTAGGTATCTGGGAATGGGCCAGCAACGACCAGGGCCAGGAACCGGACGTCGTCATGGCCTGCGCCGGCGACATTCCGACACTCGAAGCCCTCGCCGCCACGGCCCTGTTGCGCGAGGAGTTCCCGGAACTCAAGATCCGCTTCATCAACGTGGTGAACCTGTTCAAGCTGCAGCCCGAATCCGAGCATCCGCACGGCCTCAGCGACAAGGACTTCGACAGCCTGTTCACCAAGGACAAGCCGATCATCTTCAACTTCCACGGCTACCCCTGGCTGATCCACCGCCTGGCCTACCGGCGCACCAACCACCCCAACATGCACGTGCGCGGCTACAAGGAAAAAGGCAACATCAACACCCCGCTGGAACTGGCGATCGACAACCAGATCGACCGCTTCAGCCTGGCCATCGACGTCATCGACCGCATTCCGGAAATCGCGGTTTCCGGCGCCCACGCCAAGACCAGGTTCCGCAAACTGCAGATCGCCTGCCGTCAGTATGCCCACGAGCATGGCATCGACATGCCGGAAGTCGCCGGCTGGCGCTGGCCGGGCTGACCGGCCACGGGGGAGGCGGCACGGTCCGGTCTTCCCCCTCCTCTTATCCCTCATCCACCGCAAGCAGGAATCCCCATGACGGAAGTTTCCAAAGACCAGGGCATCGCGGTCGCGCTGCTGACCGAATTCACCACTCACAGACTGCCACGGGTACTGGCCATCCAGGAAAAAGTCGAACGCAAGGAACCGCTCGATAACCTGGACATCGGCTTTCTCCGCGAAGTATTCGAAACCGCTCTGACCATCAAACCGCAGGTGGACCGCCAGCCCGAATACCAGGAGATATACGCCCGCGCGGTCGAGCTCTACAAAGAGATCATGGACAAGGCGATGGAGAACGAGCGGGAACAAATGGGACCGGCTTCCCTGCTCTAGAAGCGCCATGGACGGACCCATCGCTGTCGTCAACGCCGGTTCCTCCACCGTCAAGTTCTCCCTGCTGAACGGCGAGAAACCGGCGCTGGGCGCCCTGCTCGACCGGCTTGGGAGCGGGGCCGGCAACGGCGCCTGCGCCACACTGCGCGACGCCGGGGCCGGCACGCTGTTTCAAGGGCCGATCCCGGCGGAAAACCACGAAGATGCGCTGGTCTGGCTGTTCGACTGGCTGGCCCGCAACAACGGGGAATTCAAGCCCGCCGCGGTCGGCCACAGGGTGGTGCACGGCGGCGACAGCCTGATCCGGCCGGAACGGGTGACCGACGAGGTCATCGGGCGAATCGAGGCGCTGGTCCCGCTGGCGCCGCTGCACCAGCCGCACAATCTGGCACCCATCCGCCTGCTGGCGGCGAAGTTCCCCGACTTGCCGCAGGTGGCCTGTTTCGACACCGCCTTCCACGCCACCCAATCCGCCGTGGAAAGGCGCTTCGCCCTGCCCAGGGAATACGAGGCGGCCGGCATCCGCCGCTACGGCTTCCACGGACTGTCCTACGAATACATCGCCTCGCGCCTGCCGGAGACCGACCCCCTCGCGGCGGAAGGCCGCACCATCGTCTGCCACCTCGGCAACGGCGCCAGCCTTTGCGCCATGCGCGCAGGCCGCAGCGTCGCCACCACCATGTCGTTCACCGCCCTGGACGGCATCCCCATGGGCACCCGCTGCGGCGCCATCGACCCCGGCGTGCTGCTGCACCTCATGGGCCAGCCGGGCATGGATGCCAGGACCCTCTCGGACCTCTTGTACAAACGCTCCGGACTCCTGGGGCTGTCCGGCCTGAGCGGAGACATGCGCGACCTCCTGGCCAGCGACCGGCCGGAAGCGGCCGAAGCCGTGGAGTATTTCTGCTACCGCATCGCCCGCGAAATCGGCTCGCTGAGCGCCGTGCTGGGCGGGCTGGATGCCCTGGTCTTCACCGCCGGCATCGGCGAACACGCGGCGCCCGTGCGCGACCGCATCTGCCAGCTTTCGGCCTGGCTGGGCGTCGTGATCGATCCGGCCGCCGACCGAATCCTGCACACGCCGGACAGCGCCGTCCACGTGCTGGTGGTCCCCACCGACGAGGAAGCCATGATCGCCCGCCACGTCCGGCAAACCCTGGGCCTGGCGCAGGGCGCGCAGGGTTCCCCCAAATCCCCTTAAGCCTTAACATTCGCCCCCCAAGATCAGAAGAAGCGAGCAGGAACCGTCCCATGAGCAACGTCCTTCAGGAACAGCTGCGCAAGGCAGGCCTGGTCAACGACAAGCAACTGAAAAAGGCGCAGAAGGACCAGCGCAAGGAACGCCAGCGCACCGTCGACAACAAGGGCACGGATGCCGAAAAGGCCAGGATTCAGCAGGCCCTGGCCGAGAAAGCCGCCCGCGACCGCGAGTTGAATCTGCAGAAGAAGGAAGCCGAGGAGCGCAAGGCACTGGCCGCGCAGATCCGCCAGCTCGTGGAAGCCAACCGCCAGTCCGCCGAAGGAGAAGTCGCTTTCAACTTCGCCGACGGCGGCACCGTCAAACGCATTTACGTCAACGAGGCCATGCGCAAGCGACTCGCCCAGGGCCAAACGGCCATCGTCAAGCTGGACGGCAAATACGAGCTGGTGCCGGCGGAAGTTGCCGAGCGCATCGCCGTCCGGGAAGCCTCGTGCATCGTGCTAAAGAACGACCCGACGCAAACCGGCGAGGAAAATACGGACGACCCCTACGCCGCCTACCCCGTGCCGGACGATCTGATTTGGTAGCCCGCGGCGGTGGTCGTGCTCGCCTGGCCCCGCCGGAGCCGGAGCGCACGGAACGTGATGTTCGTGGAGGCGGTATGCCGGAAACGTCCGTCCTTCGCCACAGCCCCTCTACCCCATTACGAGGACGGAAAGCCGTCTTCGGCATGCCGCGCTGAAGCGGGACGGGAGGCGGACCACGCGCCAGGCGCTGCGGCGGAGGCTTAGCTGGCCGCCGATACTTCTACCCTGAAAGACCAACCCGAAGGAAGCACTGTGGATACGCTCGCCTTTTTTCACGAGATGCCGGGGCTGACCCAGTTCGCGCTCATCATGGCGCTGTTCCTGCTCCTGCCCCGGCTGGCCGAGCGGCTGCGCCTGCCGGGCATCGTCGGCTTCATCCTCACCGGGGTCCTGCTCGGGCCGCAGGTGCTCGGTGTCATCACGCCCGACAACCATGTCGTCCGGTGGTTCTCCAACATCGGCAAGCTGCTGCTCATGTTCTTCGCCGGGTTCGAGGTGGACCTGGAACGGTTCCGGGAAACCCGCCGGCGCTCGCTGGTGTTCGGCGTCCTCACCTTCCTGCTGCCGTTCCTGGCCGGTTTCGCCGTCGCGAAAGGGTTCGGTTACGGCCTCAATGCCTCGGTGCTCGTAGGCTCCCTTTTGGCCTCCCACACGCTGCTCGGCTTCCCCATCGTGAAGCGGTTGGGGCTCTCCGGCCGCGAAACGGTGTTGGTCACCATCGGCGCCACGGTCATGACCGACATCCTGGCCATGCTCACCCTCGCCGTGTGCCTGTCGGTCCACGAGGCGGGCTTTTCTCTCCAGAGCCTGTCTGTGCAATTGGGGGAACTGGCCGTCTATGTTCCTCTCGTGCTGTTCGGACTGAGCTGGGTGGCCGGGAAGCTCCTGGAACGTTACGGAGACACCCAGGAAGGCCGGGTGACCGTGCTGTTCCTGGTCATCGCCGTGGCGGCACAGTTGGCGGAAGTAATCCATCTGGAAGGCATCATCGGCGCCTTCCTGACCGGCGTCGCGGTCAAGCGGGCGGTGCGCGTTGCCGAGGTGGAAACCCATCTCGACGTGATGAGCAAGGCTTTCTTCATCCCGGCGTTCTTTTTAACCACCGGCTTCCTCATCGATTTCCGGAAGTTCGGGCAGACCGTGGTCGACTATCCCCTGCTAGTGGCGGGGATCGTCGGCGGCCTTGTGGCCGCGAAATATTTTGCGGCATGGCTGGCGGGCCGCATCTTCGGCTATGATCTGGCCGAGCGGCGGCTGATGTGGGGCCTGACCACGCCCCAGGTGGCGGCGACGCTCGCCGCGGCGGTGGTCGCGTTCAAGACCCTGAATCCGGCGGGGCAGCCGCTCATCGACGAGTCCATCATCAACACGATCCTGGTATTGGTGATCGTGACCGCCATCGGCGGAACCGTGCTGACAGGGTACTATGCAGAGCGCCTTTTGCCCGCCTCGGGAGAAGACGGAGACCGGAGGCAATGAAGCCGCACCGCCTGTAGGCGTTTGTCGCCGTCGTAAAGACCCTCTTTGCGCTCGTTCCCAACCTGGAGGTTGGGAACGAGCGCAAACCTACTCGGTAAAGACTCCCGGACCAGGAGTGTGCGTTCGGTTTGGGGCCGCTCAAGCAAACCTGATGGGGCAAACGGGCGTGACTTTTGTTTCCATGAACTTTTCAACGGCGGCCCTCAGGGTCTGCACCCTCGAGTTGAACTCCCATTCCCGATGACTGACCGGCGTCCTGATTTCCATCAAGGTCAAGTCGCCCGTATTCAGGAATTCCTGGACAAGCAGGTCATGTGCTATGAAACAAGGCAGTCTTAGAACATGGCTGGTCCATGCGGTGCGCTCTTCTGTAGTCATGAGGCTATACTCCTTAAGATCATCATGCTTCGTTGTCGAACCTTTGCCGTTTTGCCGCGCAGGGCACACCCCATGCCGGGAGCCTGCCCCGGACTCGATCCGGGGTCACCGATTCTAAGATTCCCGAGGCAAGGAAAACGCCAACGGCCCCTCATCTTAAAAACACCAAAGCTCTGCTTTCGGGCATCCCCCTCTTGCGACCTCCCTGCCTTGCGGTCGTAAGGCCGCAGCGTCGAGCTTTGATGTGTAGTTCATATACACCATTATCAACGACAATGCAACACCTTGATGCTTTTTTGTTACTCCTCCATGCTCGAACGCTTGGCGCCGCCGACCACCTCTGACCACTGCCAAGAGCCAAGAAAATTATGCTCGAATATATTCTGACCTACCATCGTGGCATTTTCGCCACTTTGTTCCTTTTGCCTATATCGGTCATCTATGCCGCTTACGCCAATCTTAGAAATCGCTGGATGTTTTTCCAGCGAAGCGCGCCGGGGCGGCACGATGACAAGGTCAAGGCTGTCATCCGTCAGATCGATATTTGGAAAGAGCAAGGCTGCAAGGAAAAACTGTGCACCGGGCGCTCAGGCTGGAAAAGCATGAGTGAACTCGTACCTCGTTATAAGTATTCTCACAGAAAAATCTATCTCGACCTGTACGACATACTGGAAATCGATGCGCCCCGCCGCGTCGTCAGGGTCGAGCCGCTCGTCACCATGGGGCAGATATCCTCCAGCCTGATGTCGAAGGGATGGATGCTTCCCGTCGTTCCGGAGTTGAACGATTTGACCGTAGGAGGCTTGATCATGGGTTTCGGCGTTGAAACCAGCAGTCACAAGTACGGGCTCTTTCAGCATATATGCGAGGCTTTTGAAATCGTAACCGCGGAAGGGACGCTTGTTCGCTGCAGCCATTCCGACAATCCTGAATTATTTCATCAAATTCCGTGGAGTCATGGCACGCTCGGTTTTCTCGTGGCCGCCGAGCTGAGAATAATACCGTCGAAACGGTATGTCAGACTGCATTACCAGCCGGTATATTCTCTGGACGAGATGACCAGGCTGTTCGAGTCGGAGTCGAGGAACGCCGATAACGATTTCGTGGAAGGGATAGTCTACGGCAGGGACCGCGCCGTCATCATGTGTGGAAGATTGACCGATGCCGAAGGCGGCGACGGCCCCGTCAATTCTCTGAACCGCTGGTACAAACCCTGGTTCTTCAAGCATGTGGAAACTTATCTGGATACAGGCAGGAGCGGCTGTGAATACATCCCACTGGAGGATTATTTTCACAGGCATACGCGGGGCTATTTCTGGATGATGGAAGATATCATTCCCTTCGGCAATCACCCGTTGTTTCGGGCGCTTTTGGGTTGGGCGCTGCCACCACGGATTGAACTGCTGAAATATACCGAAACCGAAACAACACGTGAATTGAGGGAACGCCATCAGATGATTCAGGACATGCTAATACCCATTCGATACCTGAAGAAATCCATCGAATATTTTGACGAGCTAACCGGCCTCTCCCCTCTCTGGCTTTCTCCCATGTCGATACGGCGCAACGGCTCCAGTAATGGATTCGTCCATCCATTCCGCGACGAAAACGGCGTCGAGGACGCACTGTTCGTGGATATCGGCGCTTACGGCACTCTGAAAAAAAACAACGCGGATGCCAGGGAGGTGTTGACCACGCTTGAACAGTTCGTGCTGCAACACAAAGGTTATCAGGCGCTGTACGCGAAAACGGCTCTGAGTCGGGGCGACTTCCGCCGGATGTTCGATCATACCGGTTACGACCGGTTGCGAGAGGAATTGCCGTTATGCAAGCTGGCGTTCGATGAGGTATATGACAAGGTGTCGGCAGCAGGTCGGGCAGCGCCGGTCGAAATCCGCCAAATGAAGAAGAACCAGTAAGAGTCGCCCGGTCTTGAGATAAAAGCTTGTCACAGCCCAGGTGTTTGGGGCAGAATTCGGCACCTATAAGATATGGATCGCCTATTTCTGCCGGAAATATTCATAAGCTTATGACTAAACGACATTCACTGCCCGCGCCCATCATTACGGGACGCAAATGGCGGTCTGCATTGCTGCGAAGAGCGACCCGATTGATCGGCACGCTGACTTTTCCGCCGCTCTTGGCGGCTTGCGCCCACTCCCTGCCGCCAGCCGGGCAGCATTCGATGCTGCATCGCAGCGCCGAATCGAAGCCACCAAAGGCGGACGACGAAGCTTATCTTCGTTTACCCTCGGATTTGGCGCTGCTTCAGGAGCGGCTCGCCAGCCGTCTATGGGACGGCGACATTCCGTCCGGAGAGGAATCCGGAACCGCAAACCCACAGACAGGCAAGAGACGGAAAGCAAAGGGGATGGCCGGTCTGCGCCTGGCCAGGACGATTTCCGGCCAGCCGGGGAAAGACGGCCTCTGGCAGCATATCCGGCAGAAGTTGGTTCTGGACGAGATTCGGCATGAAGCGGTGGATGCCGAAATCGAGTCCCTCACGCACAACCCGGCCCATCTCGATGCGCTGGCAAGGCGGGGCGAACCCTTCCTGCATTATCTGGCAAGCGAAATCGAGCGCAAAGGCTTGCCCATGGACGTGCTGGTCGTCCCCATGGTCGAAAGCGCTTTCGACCCGGAGGCGGTCTCGCCCCGCGATGCCGCCGGCCTGTGGCAGATCGTCCGCAGCACGGGCGAAGAGCACGGACTCACTGTAGGTGAGAACTATGATGGCCGCTATGACATCCACGCTTCGACTTCCGCCGCTCTGTCTTACCTGAAACATCTCGGCAGCGTGTTCAAAGGCGACTGGCTGCTGGCGCTGGCGGCCTACAACGCCGGCGAAGGCGCCGTGCAGCGGGCGGTCGAGGCCAGCCGCAGAGCCGGCCGCGGCGGCAGTTTCTGGGCGCTCGACCTGCCGGCCGAGACCCGCGCCTACGTGCCCCGGATTCTGGCCTTGTCCAGCATCATCGCCAATCCGGAAGGCTACGGGATAAAGCTTCGGAAAATCCAGGATAAACCCTACCTGGCGAGGGTGGAGGTCGATTCCAAGGTGCGGGTGGCCGAGGTCGTCGCCGGTTCTGGACTCCCCGAACAGGAGTTTTTCAAGATGAACCCAGCCCTCAAACCGGGCGCCCAACCACCCAAACGCCGCTACGACGTCTTGTTGCCGGTCGCGAGCGCCGCGGTTCTGGCCTCGGTCCTCGATGGCGCGAAACCGGGTCCGTCACGGAAAAGCGCCGGCAAGCGCGGCGCCACGCTGTCGGCGCTCGACCGGAACGCCGGGCGCGGCCAGCTTATCAACGCGGCGCCAGGGGACTTCCCTGAAAGCTGATACCCTCCCAGCCGGATTTCATGAAAGTCCGGATGTTGCGATGGTCGCCGCCGTCGGGGTGCCCGAGCACGTCCTGCCAATAGTAATCGCCGAACAGCGCAAGGGTTTCGGCCATCGAAAGCCCGTGCAGTTGGGCGAAACCGAAGATTTTGCACGAACCCGAGTTGGTGCCGGCGGGATTTATCACCGCGTCCTCCCCTACGCCGTTGCAAAACCCGGTGGGCGTGAAATGATAGGCCGAGTCGATCGCCTGGATCGCGTCCTGGAAGGCGATGCGATCGCCGCCTCGCACGCGGGCGATGAGTTCTTCCGTCGTCATGGTTGCTTGATCGAGGTCAGCATGGAATCGAGTCTGTCGAGCACGTTGTCCATCAGGATGGGCTGCGCTTCGGCGTTCGGGTGCAAGCCGTCGGGCTGCAGCAGGTGGTCGTTGCCCCCTACCCCGTCGAGAAAAAATGGCAGGACCTGGACCTTTTTCTCCTCGGCGAGTTCTTCGTACACCCGCTCGAAGGCTTCCGCGTAGCGGCTGCCGTAGTTCGGCGGAAGCTTCATGCCCAGGACCAGGACCTGAGCCCCGGCCGATCGCGCCTGATCGATCATGGCGCCGAGGTTGGCCTTCAATGCCGGCGGCGGTAGTCCGCGCAGGCCATCGTTGGCGCCGAGTTCCAGGATCACGATCCGGGGGCGGTGCGCGGCCAGCGCCGGCGCCAGACGGGCCAGTCCGCCGGCGCTGGTATCGCCGGGAATACTGGCGTTGACCACGGCGATGTTCCGGGTCCGCAGTTTTTCCTGCAACAATGCAACCCACCCTTTGCCGCTATCCGCCAGGCCGTAGCCGGCGCTGAGGCTGTCGCCCACGATGAGCACCGAAGCCGCCTCGGCGGAATGGGCAGGGCGGGAAATCCCAAAGATGAAATTAGACAGGATGGACAAGAACAGCAGCGATGCCGGACCGATGAGCGAACGCGCTTTGATCATGGCGAAACAGGTGGGCAAATGGGTCGAGAACGCCGGGGAAAGGCTCGATATCTTGACAGGTGTGGACCTGGCGATCAAACCGGGGGAGAGCGTCGGGGTCGTCGGCACCTCCGGTTCCGGCAAATCGACCCTGCTCGGCCTGCTCGCCGGGCTCGACCGGCCGTCCGAAGGCGAGATCGAAATCGGCGGCCGGCGCCTTTCGCAACTGGATGAAGACGCCCTGGCGCGCCTTAGGGCGCAGCGCGTCGGCTTCGTGTTCCAGTCGTTCCAGCTTCTGCCGAGCTTCACCGCCCTGGAAAACGTCATGCTGCCGCTGGAACTCGCCGGCCGTCTGGACGAAGCCCAGGACCGGGCGCGCCGGATGCTGGCGCGGGTCGGGCTCCAGCATCGCCTGGGCCACTATCCCCGCCAGCTATCCGGCGGGGAGCAGCAGCGGGTGGCCTTGGCCCGCGCCTTCGTCACGGTGCCGGCGATCCTGTTCGCCGATGAGCCGACCGGGAACCTCGACGACCGCACCAGCCAGACCATCATCGACATGCTGTTCGATCTCAACCACGAGCATGGCACGACGCTGGTCCTGGTGACGCACGACGCCCGCCTCGCCTCCCGTTGCGATCGCCTGATCCGGCTGGAGGCCGGGCGGGTGCTCGAGTCATGAGCACCGCCCGCAATTTCCGCCTGGCCTGGCGGCTTGCCAGGCGTGACTGGCGGGGCGGCGAACTCGGCGTCCTGCTCGCCGCCCTGGTGACCGCCGTGGCCGCCACCGCCGCTACCCAGTTGTTCGGCGACCGGCTGGCCCGCACCATGGTCGACCATGCGGCGGAGTTCATCGCCGGCGACCTGACGCTGGCGAGCCATCGCAGGATTCCGCCGGAGTGGATCGAGCAATCGGAAGCACTGGGCTTGAAGCATGCGGCCAGCGTGGAATTTCCCAGCGTGCTCATGGAGAACGACCAGATTTTGCTGGGCGGGATCAAGGCGGTGAGCCCGGCCTACCCTTTGCGCGGCGAACTCCGCACCCGGGCCGGGGAAGCGGCGGACGAAAGGCCGGCCGGGGCCATTCCGCAGCCGGGCGCCGTGTGGGTCGAAGCGCGGGTGCTGGGCACCCTTGGCCTCACGATAGGCGCTACGCTCACGGTCGGCAGCGCGCAATTCCGCATCGAGCGGCTCCTCGCCCATGAGCCGGACCGGCGCGGGGACCTCTACAGCCTCTCGCCGCGCGTGCTCATGAATCTTCAGGATCTGCCGGCCACCCGGGTCATTCAGCCCGGCAGCCGGGTGCATTACTACGACATGTTCGCGGGGGAGGACGCCGCGGTGCGGCGGTTCAAGACCTGGCTCAAGCCCCGCTTGCAGCATGGCGACCGGCTGCTGGACGTGCACGAGGACCGTCCCGAAATCGGCACAGCGTTGAACCGCGCCGAACGCTACCTCGGCATGACCAGCGTGATGGTGGTGTTGATCGCGGGTGTGGCGATCGGCATGAGCGCCCGGCGTTACACCGAGCGTCATTCCGACACCACCGCCCTCCTTAAATGCCTGGGGGCGGGAAAGAACGACATCCTGGCGATCTACGCCTTCGTTCTGACGATCGTGGGCCTGCCCGGCACAGTGGTCGGCAGCGCCGTCGGTTATCTGGTCCAGGCCGGCATCGCCCGGTCGGTCGCGGGCCTCCTGCCCCATAGCCTGGCGCAGCCGGGACTGGAGGGGTTGCTGACCGCGCCGCTCATGGGACTGGTCGTCCTGGCGGGATTCTCCGTCCCGCCGTTGCCGGGGCTGATGCGCGTGCCGCCTCTGCGGGTCCTGCGGCGCGACCTCGGGCCGACCCCGCCCAGCGTCTGGCTGAGCCTTGGGTTTGCCATCCTGGCATTGGGCGCCCTCCTGCTGCGTCCCACCTGCGATCCTGTGCTGGTCGCGCTCATCCTCACGGGCGGTGCGGCGGCGTTAGTGGGCTTCCGCCTCTGCCTCGGCGGTATTCTGCGTTTGCTGCCGGCGCTGCTGCGGCAGCGCCCGCTGATCTGGCGTCTGGGCTTACACAATCTGCTGCGCCGGCGCCGCCTCGCCTCGTTTCAAATCATCGGTTTCGGCCTGGCCATGGCCGCCATGCTGCTCAGCTACATCGTACAGAACGAACTCGTATCCGAATGGAAACGGCAACTGCCGGACAATGCGCCCAACTTTTTCGCGCTCAATCTCCAGGAAGCCGAGCTGGACCGGTTCCGGCAGTTCCTCGCGGCCGAATCGATCGAGAGCAGCGAGCTCTATCCCATCGTTCGAGGGCGCTTGGTTCGGGTAGACGGGATCGACGCGCGGAAACTCGCGCCGAAGGATTCGCAGGCCGAAGCCGCTATCGAGCGCGACCTGAGCTTGACCTGGAGCAAGGCTCCGCCTTCCGGCAACCGCATCGTCCGGGGACGCTGGTGGTCGGGCGCGTCCCAACGGGTGTCGGTGGAGGAGAAGCTTGCCGCTGAACTGGGCATCCGCCCCGGCGCGCGGCTTACCTTCGATGTCGCCGGCGCCCAGGTGGATGCGGTGGTTGAAAGCTTGCGCAGCGTTCGCTGGGACGCCATGACCCCGAATTTCTACATGATATTCTCGCCCGGCAGCCTGCAGGACCAGCCGCGCACCTATCTGACCAGCTTCCATGTTCCGCAGGAAAGGACCACAGTGCTCAATGCCTTGGTCAAGACCTTTCCGGGCATCACCCTCCTGGATGTCGACGCCCTGCTGAAACAGTTTCATTCGATCTTGCAGCAGGTGACGCTGGCGGTCCAGGTCGTTCTGGGATTCGCGGTGGTTGCCGGTTTCACGGTTCTTTTCGGGGCGGTGCACGCCACGGCGGAGGAGCGGATGCGGGAGGATGCCTTGTTGCGGGCGATCGGCGCGGGAGCGCCGCTTCTGAAAACGAGCCAGTGGATAGAGTTCGCGACCTTAGGGTTTCTCGCCGGTATCCTCGCCATCGCCTGCGCCGAATCGGTCGGCGCCGTGGTATTTTCCCGGGCGATGAATCTCACGCCGCATGCCCACCCCTGGTTATGGCTCGCCGCACCCTGCCTGGGCGCGATGAGTGTGGGGCTCGCGGGGCGCTGGAGCGTCCGCAGGGTTGTCAATACCAGCCCCAACGACGTTTTGCGTGATCTGTCCTAGGCGGACCCGGCCGGAAGGAAGGGGGAAAAAGGTTTTGCGCGGAGCGGCGATGGGAGGTTCAATCCCCGGCCCAACCCATCGCCAACCGCACTCAGTTCGCAGACACGTTGACCTTGGAAGTCCAGCCGCTCTTGCCTTGGCAGGGACCGTCCAAAATCTTCAGCTTCACGAAGGGCAGAGCGCCCACGATCGTTTCTTCTTCCACCGTTGCCCGGGTACCCGATTTCACCACGCAGACTTTCTGCTCATCGTTTTCTTCTTCGCCCGAAGCCACGTTCATCAGCCCCGGCGCTGCGGTAAGTTGGGAATCGCCGACGTTGGGGTTGGACACCACCACCGCCTGGCCGACCTGGACCGCGGTCTTGACCTGGACCTCGCCGGTCCCGCCACCGCCCATGGCCAGGGCGAGCAGGATCACGACGACGGCCCCCCCGATTGCATACAGCGCTTTCGGATTGGCCTTGAGCGTGTCTAAAATGCTTGCCTTAGCGGCTCCTTCGCTATTGTTTTCGTTAGACATTCGTTATTACCTCCTCTTTGGGATCAAGTCTCCCCTTCCTAAGGGTACGCGCACGTTACCATGTTGCCCCATCTTCGAACAAGGCGGGCCGTTCCGCCCGGGATTCAACGCCCGGCGGCATCTCCGGTACACTGTATCGCATGATGAGAAAACATCCGCGAATGGCTGGCGGAAGCGGAGGTTTCGTATGAATGACAAACGTCCTGCGGTCCAGGGAAATGCTTCCGCCGTCGATGCCTTTTTGGCCGAAATGGCCGCAGTGCGGCGGCTCAAACCTGCATCGAGACCCGGCCGCCTGATCTTTGCCCTCGATGCCACGGCGAGCCGCGAACCCACCTGGCGCCGGGCCAGCCGGCTCCAGGCCCAGATGTTCGAGGTCGCGGCGGAAATCGGCCGGCTGGCCATCCAGGTCTGCTATTACCAGGGATTCGACGGCTTCGAAGCGCTGCCCTGGCACACCGAGGCCAAGGCGCTGCGGCGGGAAATGGAGCGCATCGGCTGCGTCAGCGGCTACACCCAGTTGGACCGGGTGCTGCGCCACGCGCTGGCGGAAAACCGGCGGCAGCCGGTGAACGCCCTGGTGTTCGTCGGCGACGCCCTGGAAGAAGACGGCGCGGCGCTTTGCGGCCTGGCCGCGGAACTCGGCCTGCGCGGGGTCCGCCTCTTCATGTTCCAGGAAGGCGATGAGCCGGAAGTCGAAGCGGTGTTCCGGAAGATTGCCCGATTGAGCGGCGGCGCCTATGCCCGCTTCGACGCGGGCAGCCCGGACCGCCTCGCCCGCCTGCTGCGGGCCGTGGCCGTTTACGCCGCGGGCGGCATCCAATCGATGGAGGCGCTGCCCGACCGCGGGAATGCGGAGATACCCGAATTGACCCGCCAGTTGCGTCAGCCTTGATCCAGATCGTCCTGCTGCTCCTGATCCTGCTGCTCATCCTGCCGGCTTTGGGAGCCTTTCTGCGCACCATGCGCCCCGCCCTCGCCGGGGGACTTCGCCGGATCGCGCTGTGGCTCGTTCTGCTGCTGTTGGTTGGGCTGGCGGCCAGCGGCCGGCTGGGCTGGGTCGTGCCGCTCGCGGG
>JBFMDC010000026.1:0-18033 GCA_040753975.1 Pseudomonadota bacterium | reverse complement strand
GACAGCCCGGCATGACCAATCCGCCGGGAGCGGATTGGCACTGGCCCGAAGGGTGCCGGGCAGGACAGCCCGGCATGAATCCAGCTCACAGGGAGGTGTGAGGTCGCAGCCATCCGTGGCCACTGGATCCCGGCAATCCCTGCCGGGGCGACGACTTGGCTTTTGCCCGACGGCGGTCAGGCCCCTTGGAGGGGCCAGCCGTCGAAAGCCACCGGCTTTGCCGGTGGATCGTTACTTCGCCCCTGCTCATCGATGTCAAGGTCATCGCCGCCGGCTCGATGAGAACGAGCCACAGCGGATTGTCGAAGCGTCAGGGGGGCTTCTTGGTCGTGACGAATTTCCGGAGGGTCGCTCGCGCCTGGCCTTCCGCGTCAGCGGCGTCGAACGGCGTGCCGGACGCGAGCTTCTCGGCGTAGGCCAGGTGCTCCTCGAAAAGCTTTTTGCCGCCCACTTCCGTGCGTAGCGTGAAACGCTCATGGCGCGCCAGCACTTCGGCCCAGGCGCGGCGGACCACCGCCCAATAGCGGGCGGTTTTCTTCCAATATTCGTCCGCGGCAACGAGACTAGGCGCGGTAATGCGTTCGTAGCGGTCCAGGCCAATTTCCGCCCCGACGAAGCGCGCCGCTTCGCCGGTTTCGCCCGCGACGCGTTTTAAGTTGTTCTGCTCATGGAGCCAGCCGGTGGGGGTGAGGAGGATGCGGTGAATGCCCTCCATGACGTCGTAGTCCTGGCGCACGGTGTGTTCGCGACGCGGGAGCGGACGCCAGGCGCGTTCGCTGGTCCAGGCGGAAATGTTGCCGCGGTGCTCCCAGCGGCCGAGTGCTTCGTAGCGCGGTGAATCGTCGACCTGAAACACGGCCAGCGACCAGCGCCCGGCCGCTTCGGCGGCCGGGACGCGGCGCCGCGACCAGGTGGAAGCGCCGCGGAAGGTGTAGAGGTCGGTATCCTCGTAGGTCCAGTCCTGTCGCCAGTGCTTCGCGACCTCCGGCCCGGATACCGTGCCATCGGCGTTTTTGAAAAACATCAAGAGCGTGTGCTGAAGGCTGATGAAGCGCCCCCGGTCTTCCAGCACATCGACGCGCTCAGTGGCCCACGAGTGGTAAGGCCTGGTGGGTTGGTAGTCGGGTGCAAGCCCGAGCGACTCCATGAAGTGGAAACTCACCTTGTAATCGCCGGCGAGCGCCAAGATCGCGGCCCGGTCCTGGATGAATTCGTCGGACGCGGCGGCGATCTCCGGCAACGGTAGCGCCCGGCCCGGTGCGAGTGTGACCGGAGCCCCGCGCGTGCTGCCACCGCGCGGCTGGGCGAGGATCGCGGGCAGCTCGCCCCACCCGAAAACGTAGCGGGTGTCGCCCGTCGCGGGCGGCGGCGCCGAGGCGTCGCTTGGGGCGCGCGCCGGGGTAGCCGGCCCGGGCGCCGTCGCGTGCTGGCAGCCGGCAAGGAGCAGCACCATGGCGAACAGGGAGAGACCGCACGGTCCCGCGGCCCTCGAATTGTGCCCCGGAACCGTGCGGTCTCTATCCCTCATCCGGCCCTCCGGGCCACCTTTTGTTTCCGGGCCGTCCAGCCCGGAACCCTTCGGGCGAGCTCCACTCGACCAAAACCGCTCCCGGCGGTTTTGTCCCAGCGGGAGAAGGAAAAAGGAGGCGGTCTCCGACCGCAGATTCCTGGGTAGGAAGAGACGTGCGTGTGACACGGAAACGGTTAGGGCGGATCGCCTGGATTTCATGTCGCGGGCACCATGGCGTTGCGCCGGGCAGTCCAGAATCCGAGGCCGACCAGCGCGAGCGCGAAAAGTTGGGCAAGCAGCGCTTCGACGCTCGGATACAGACCGAGCAGCGGCATCGGCTCGAAGTCGAGCCTCGATGCCCGGAACACGCCGGCCTCCTGCAGCGCCGCGATGCCGTGGCCGGTGAAGACGACCGCGAGGAGAGCGAGCAGGGCCGAAGTGGCGCCGAAGAACGGTCCGAGCGGCAGGCGCACGCTGTACCTGAAGAGCGCGAAACCGATGGCCCCCAGCGCGACCGCAGCCGCCGCCGCGCCGCCGAGCACCGGCGCGCGGCCCGTCTCGCCCACCTGGACCCACAGCGCCTGGTAAAAGAGCACGATCTCGAACATCTCGCGGTACACGGCGAGGAAGGATACCGCCGCCATCGCCCATAGCGTGCGCCTGGCCAGCGCCTGACCCACCTGTTCCCGGATGAAGCGGGTCCAGGCTGCGGCATAGGCCTTGCCATGCAGCCAGTAGCCGACGTAAAGCAGCATGGCGGCGGCAAGGAGCGCCGTGACGCCTTCGGTCAGCTCGCGGTTGGCGCCGGAGATTTCGACGACGAAGCTGGCGAGCGCCCAGGTGAGAATGCCGCAGAGCAGCGCCGCGATCCAGCCCGCATGCACCCACGGCAGGGCGTCGCGGCGGCCGGTCTTGGCGACGAAGGCGATGACGGCGGCGAGCACGAGGATCGCTTCCAGCCCTTCGCGGAGCAGAATGATCAGCGAGGTAGTAAACGCGGTCGCCGCCGAAAGACCGCCCGCGCGGAGCTTCTCTTGAGCGGCGGCGAGCAGCGCGTCGACGCGCTCGACGCGCTCGGCGAAGGCCACGGCGGGCTCGCCGCGCTCGATCGCGGCGCGCAGATCGAACATCTCGCGCTCGGTCTCGCGCATCAGGGTCGGGTCGATGTTGGCGAGGCTGGTCTCGGCCAGTTCGAAGCCCTCCAGATAGCCTTCGATGGCGGCGTCGTGCGCAGCCAATCGCTCGCCGCGCGCGTACGCCTCACGCGCCTCGGCCAGCTTGCGCCGTGCCAATTCGATCGGAGAGGGCTGGATGACTTCGGGATGCGCCCGCAGGTAGTCCTGCACCCGGGCGGCCTTATCGCCGTAGCGCGCGACAACTTCGCTCGTCGAAAGCATCGCGACGTTGCCGAGATCGGGGAATGCAGCCACCGCCTCGCCCGACTTCCACAGTCGCTCGCCCTCGCTGACGCGCTCTCCGAGAACGCCCATCACCGAGACGAAGAACGCGAGCGCCCAGCGGTCATCTTCCGAAAGCTGCCTGAACGATGCCATCGAAGTGCCATCGACGCCGAGCGTGATCGTGTTGTACAGGCCATAGGCGCTGCGCTGCGCCATGCGCTCCAGGTCGTGGAAGTTGGACGGCGCGGGGTCGAGTCCCTTGGCGGCCGGCCCATCGCCTTGGCCTTCGGCGCCATGGCAGGCGGCGCAATGCTGTGCGTAGAGCGCCTTGCCGCGCGTGAGGTCGGGCGGTGCGCGTGGCGCGAGCCTGAGCCGGTAGGCGGAGACGATGGCCCAGCGCAGCTTCCCCGCGCCTTCGGCGATGGCCGATGGGTCGGCCTTGTCCTTAACCAGGCGTGCGAGCCCCTGCGCGTCGGCGAGGAGCGCCGCCTTGTCGGGATGCTCGGGCAGCCCCTGGAGGCGCTCGTTGACCTGCTGGGTGAACTCGAGCATCTCCCGGTATTCGTCTTCGTTCTTCACCTTCCCGTCCGCGATCGCCTCGGGGTAGTCCACGCCGATGTAATCGAGCAGGTGCAGGAGCGTTTGGGTCTCCTGGGCGGTAGCGGGAGCGACGAGTGCCAGCGCGAGGAGGAAAGTGGGCAGTAGCGGCATGGTCAATATCTCCGCGGCGTAGACCGCGCTCGGGAAGCGGGTATCCAGCGATGGGCCGGGCCCCGGTTAGAGCGTGACCAGCCCATCAGCGACGACCCGGTCGCTCACCTGGAAGCCACCGAAGCTGCACCGCTCCGCACCCCCGCGGCGGTCATCGCCTGCGGGATCGCCATTTCCGTGAGGTGTCCGCCGTCCATCTTCAACTGCCGGTCAGCCAGGTGGAAGTACCGATCATCATGCGTGATCGCGAAGATCGTCGTTCCGGTAGCCTTAAGCTTCGGCAGCAGTTCGAAGTAGAAAGTTTCGCGGAAGGACGGGTCCTGGTCCGCCGCCCATTCGTCCAGAATCAGAATCGGCCGTTCCTCGAGCGCGGCGAGCAGCAAGGCCAGTCGCTTCCGTTGTCCCTGGGAGAGCTTAAGATCCAGCAACTTCCCCTGTTCCATTTTCGCCTTGCGGACCAGCAACAGCCAGCCGATCAGGACCGCCAGGCTCAGCCATCCGGCGATCGCCCAGAACAGCGGCAGCGAAAGCCAGGCGAGGTAGCCGAGCGCGCCCGAGGTCAACACGGTTCCATACACCGCGTTCGGCAGGCTGATGAAGGCGGAGGTGATGTGGCCGGTATCGCTGCTGAGGCTGGCGAGGATACGCGCCGGGCCCACGTGTTCGAGCCGCTCGCAGTCGGTGTCGAGTATGCGCTTCACGAGCGAGCGGCGGAGCTCGTAGACCAGCCGATGACCCAAGCGGGTCATCATCATTTGCGCGGCGGAAGCGACCGCGAACATCGCGACCAGAAGAACGGCGAACTCCATCAGCGAGGCCCGGTCGATGTCCGGCCCCTGGATCATGCGCTCATTGACGAAAGCCATGACCCGCACGCCAACCGTCGCGCTGACACCGCTCAGCAGCAGCGTGCGCCAGGAGCGCGCCGGAATCATGCGAATCAAAGCCATGGCGTGGAAGCGGGATGAATCGACGATGAAGCAGGGGGGTATTTCGCAAATGCGAACGCTTTGCATCCGCGTCAACGATGATATGGCGCGTTCGATATGCCGTCAACCTGCTGTTAACAGCCTGTTAACAGCCTGCTGCTAACAGCGGATGCCATCCACGATTGACAGCCCATCGGTCCGGGCGCAACCTTTGCAACGAATGGCCGGCCAGGCCATTGAAACCCGGCTCCTCGCTCCTTAGGTTCACCCCGAATAAAGGTGTGTCATGCGAAGCTATCAACGCAATGTCGAGTATCCACTCAGCGAGTCACAACGCCAGCGCCTGGAATCCGAAATCCTGAAAGAAATGCAGCGGACGCTGACGGCGAGGCGGTTCATTGACGTATACGGGCCGCTGGGTGCGGGCTTGGAAACGGTCTCGTACGAGACCTACGGGGTGGATGCTCTGGCGGAGGTCGATCTGGAAGGCGGACGGGACGCCCGGGTCATACAGGCCGAATCCGAGGTCTATAAAAGGATCCCGTTGATCTACAAGGACTTCATCTTTCATTGGCGGGACGTGGAATTGAGCCGCGCCCTGGACGCTCCCCTGGATGTGAGCCGGGCCGTGCGGGCGGCGCATTTCCTGGCCCATCGCGAAGAGGATCTGATCTACCATGGCCACAGGGAATTGGGCATGGAAGGCCTCTTGAATGCCGAAAAAAGGCTGACGACCCCAATGCTCGATTGGAATCAGTTCGGCAAAGCCTACGTGAATATCCGCGAAGCCACCTTGGCCCTGCTCGATGCCCATCACCATCGGCCTTACGCCGCGGTGCTCTCGCCTCAACTCTACGCCGCACTCCTGAAGACCGAGAAGGATATGCCGGTGATCGAGATCGATTCCATCACCAAGCTCTGCGAGGATGGGGTTTATCAGTCGCCGGTGCTGAAGCCCGAGCAGGCCGTGGTGGTTTCCTGTGGTCCTGAGAATTTCGATCTGGCGATCGCAGAGGATGTCAGTATCGCCTATCTGGGGCCAAGAAATATGAATTATGGCTTCAGGATCTATGAAAGCATCGTGCTCCGGATCAAGCGCCCCACTGCCATTTGTACCTTGGAAACCGGGCCATGACCGCAAAGCTGCCGCAAGGAGGCCTGATACAGGCGATGAACGATGAGGCCCTTCGAGGGCAGGCGTCCCGCATCGCCCACAACGTTCGGGAACATATTGAAATGCTCTTGGAACTGCTGGGGGATACGGCGATTTCCCCCGAGGTCAAACAGCGGCTCTTCGGCCATATCGCCGAAGAAGAACGGGGCAACATCGAGAAAATGAATGATCTCTTGGCGGACTACCCGGCGCCCTGGCCGAGAGAATACGTGGTGGTGCGCGATCACAGCCAATTCCTCATCGACGTCATCGGAGGTGCTTTACCGCCTTCTTTGTCGTTAAAGCTGTTGCATCACTTGCTGGAAGAACACAAGGAAATGCTGGCCTTGGGGCGAGAGGAGGAGGCACCTTTACCCGCACCTTCGGTGGGGCAAGGCCCGATGGGTCCGGTGTTGCGTCTGACGCTGGGAAGTTTGAGGACAAAAGGGCGGAACGAATAGTTAAATCACCCCCGGCAAAGCCGGGGGCTTATTGGGTGAGCGCCTCAAAGGCGCCGTAAAATCATGAGCCGCCCAAGGCGGTCACCTACAGGCCAAGCTTCATCTGATCGTGGCGCTCATCCTCCTGTTCCTGTCGGCGGATATATGCCCGAACCATGGCCTCATCCAAGCCCACCGTGGAAACGAAGTAGCCCCTGGCCCAAAAATTCTCCCCGGTGAAATTCCTCCGCCGACCACCAAATTGCCGGGCGATTTGGATCGCGCTCTTGCCCTTGATCTAGCCCACCACGCTCGAAACCGCGCACTTCGGCGGTATGCTGATGCACATGTGTACGTGATCCCCCATCAAGTGGCCCGCCACGATTTTCGACTCTTTGTGCCCGGCAAGTTCATGAAATATCTCTCCAAGATGCCGCTTGACCGCTCCAAAAATCTGTTTCTTCCGCCGCTTCGGGATAAACACTACGTGATACTTACAACCCCATCTGGTGGGGGAAAGACTCTGGTACTCTTTCATCGTGAACCTCCATCTCTTGGTCGAGATTTCAGGTTCACAACGACCGCCGTACAGGTCAAACCCCGGTGAGTCCCCCGCCAAAGCCGGGGGCTTACCTCAATGAGTTAGCCCACCCCCAAAAACCCGCTGCGCTCCGTTTTTGACCCATCAATGGGCAAGAAACACTTGGGGCGGCCCGGCGTGTTTCTTGAGAGACCCCGACGATCCGGCCGCTCCCGCCCCTGCTCCACTTCCACCCGCGACCGTCCGCTAGGGTTTTTCCGCGGACTCCAAGCGTAGGCCGCCGCCACGCAGAAACGACTTCACCGTCTCTGCCACCGTGTCCGGAAACTCCTCGTAAATAGCGAGCTTGCCCTTGGGCAGCTCGACGCAACGGACGTGCGGAACTGCCGTCAATGCTTGCATTTCCGCCTTGGATTTGTGCGGAGTCGCCGCGCCGTAGACCACTAGGACAGGATCGCGGACACGCGTTGCATTTTCGATGAACGCGGCGCGGTCCGGCATCGGGTCCAGCAGGCCAGCGACGAAACGCAGCGAGGCGTGCGGTGCGCCGGGGGCGGCGATGACTGCGAGCTTCTGGCGCAGCCGCTCGCCGGCCAGCCAGTCCCGCGCTCGGCGTAGACATGGCCGCGCGCCATCAGGCGCACCATGGGCCGGTTGACGTTGAGCCGGTACAGGAATTGGCCGAACAGCGGCAGATCGCCTGCCCGGACGAGCCAACGTCCGAGCCAGCGGCGGCCGCCGAGCAGGGTCGGCAGAGGGCCGCGCCAGGTCGGGGCGATCAGGCACAATTGGCCGGCCGATCCCGGCGTATCTGCGGCAGCCCGGAGCAGGTACCCGGCCGCGTGTCCGGCCGCTACGGCCGCGATTCATCGCCAAAGCCAGGCCAATCGACGGCGACGGTAGAGAAGTCCGCCGCCAGTCGCTCCTGTAAGGGGCGCATCTCGCCCCGGCTGGAGATGGAGCTCATCGCGGGCAACAGCAGCACAGTCGGTCCCGCACCGAGGCGATCGACGCCAATACGCACCTCCTTCCCGCTCCAGTGCCAGGCCATGTGCTCCGCCGTCACGTTCACCTCACCGCTGGTTGATGGCCACTCCGCAAACCCCGCCCCCTTGAGTAAAGGCATCCTACCCTAGCTGCAGCTCCCTTCCACCGGCACATGGAACTCAAACTCGATATCGCTCCAGGTCTTGCCCTGATGGAAGGCCATCTCGCAAACCTGGCGGAAGGCGTCAAACGCTTTACCGGTCCCGAAATCCAGCACGTTCAACGTGCCGGTAGCCGATAGGACGCCGTCCTTCACCGCGGATTTCATGGGCACGGTTTTGGTGACGCCGTTCATGGTCACCGCCAAATCGATGCCGTCTTTGGTGATGCCGGCGACTTTGGCCGAGACCACGCCAGGATTGTTGTCGAACTTCTTGAAGAAGTGGTTGACCACATTGCTGTCGCGGACGGGAATGATTGCTGCCGGCCACTCGCCTCCTTTGCCATTGTTGAGGTCATGACCGGTGTCCAGAGAAGTCGCGTCGATCTCGATGCTGGCGTCCTGCAGCATCCCGGACGGCGAGGCCAGGGTGAATTTCTTGAAACGATTGTCTTTGATCACGTAGGTCTTGTTCGGGGCGGCATAGGCGGTGAAGCTGAAGCCGAACCCCTCTTTGTTCGGCTTATAGCGGCACTCGGCCTGGCTTGGACTTGCCGCGGCCAATACGAAGGCGCCGAGGACGAGCTTCGAAAAGAGTCGATTTCCGATCATTTTGTCACCTCATAAGGTGGTGTTGGGACTATATATTCGTGACGTTCGGCCGACGAGATCGCTACGACCCCTGCTTTTGTACCGGGTGGTCGCGGTAAGGACGGGCGATAGCGGAAGATGCAACGCGAATCATGGAGACCTCCAAGCGGATGGGTGGCATTTAATGCGAATGTTTCTCATTATCATATCAATAAGGAACGGCGTCAAGCTGCTCGGCTTGCCGTTGTTGGAAGCAGCAACTCTCATTGACCGATCTGTTCCGCGTGAACATCTGGTCTATTGGCGGACCGCCGGGCGGTTGACGGGGTGGGGGCTGATCGAATACTGTTCATAAAAACAGTATTCGTATGCCGAGCATGAAGCCCCTGACCATCCGCCAACGCGAAATCCTGGACTGCATCCGCCGCAGCGTGGAAGACGAAGGTTTTCCTCCCACCATCGCCGAGATCGCCCGCGCCATCGGGGTCAGCTCCCCTCATGGGGTTCGGGAGCAGTTGCGCGCTTTGGAGCGCAAGGGGGCGATCGAGCTGATCCCTTCCGCCTCGCGCGGCATCCGCCTGCTCGCCAAGGCCGAGGACATGGACCTCCCTCTGATCGGCAAGGTCGCGGCGGGACGGCCGCTGATGACCGAGGCCCAGGTCGAGCGCCATTGCCGGCTGGGGCCGGAGCTGTTCGGGCACAAGGGCGATTATCTGCTGCGGGTCCAGGGCATGAGCATGCGCGACGCCGGCATCATCGACGGCGATCTGCTGGTGGTGCAGCAGGCGCAGGAGGCCCGCTCCGGCCAGATCGTGGTGGCGCGCCTCCACGACGAGGTGACCGTGAAGCGCCTGCGGCTGGAGGGTGCCGTGGCCTATCTGGAGCCCGCCAATCCCGAGTTTTCCGTCATCGCCGTCGATCTGGAACGCCAGCCGCTTTGCATCGAAGGCATCGTGGTCGGCGTGATCCGCACCCGGGTGGGCTGATGGCCGGGAAGGTGGAGGCACTGGCCGAGCTGCTGGACCGCGACCCCCGGGTCTGGCGCGGGCGCCGGCCGGCAGCCTGGCGGGCGCCGGTCGTCCCCAGCGGCCATGCGGCGCTGGATGCGGTGCTGCCGGGCGGCGGCTGGCCGGCGGGCGCCCTGACCGAGATCGTCGCGCCGAGCCACGGCATCGGCGAACTGCGGCTGCTACTGCCGCTGATGCGGCGCATCGCCGGGGATGGGCGCCGGCTGGTGTGGGTCGCGCCGCCGTTCGAGCCCTACGCGCCGGCGCTGGTCCAGGCCGGGGTCGAGATCGGGCGGATGCTGGTGGTGGCGGTGGCGGACCACAAGCGGGACTTGAGCTGGACGCTGGAACTGGTGCTGCGCCATCCCGAGACCGGCCTGGTGCTGGCTTGGCCACGGACGCTGCCGCCCTCCGCCTGGCGCCGCCTGCAGCTGGCGGCGGGGGAAGGGGGCGCGCTCGGCATGCTGTTCTCCGGCGGTGCTGCCGGCGGTACGGCGGCGTTGCGCCTGAGCCTCGGAGTCTGCGAAGGCGGGCTGGAACTGCGGATACTCAAGGCCCGCGGCGGATTCGGCGGGGCGCGCGTCCGCTTGGTGCTGTAGGGCGCCATGTCCCTCGCGCGCGCTTACCATTCCCCTTCTCTCCCGGCGGAACCGCCATGCGAGGTCCCCCCGGCCGAGGCCGCGCCGCTCTGGCTGGCGCTGCATTTCCCCGCGCTTGCGCTGGAGGCTTTAGGGGCCGCGGCGTCCGAACCGATCGCCGTCACCGAAGCCGGTGGCGGCCGGCTCCTGGTTCACAGTGCTTCGGCGGCAGCCGAAGCACAGGGTGTCGTCCCCGGCATGGCCTTGGCCGAAGCTCAGGCGCTCTGTCCTGGGCTGACGGCGGTGAACCGGGACCCGGAGGCCGAGCGGCGGGCCCTTTCCCGGCTGGCGGAACGCTGCCTGCGCTTCACCCCTTGGATCAGCCTGGACTTCCCGGCCACCCTCCAACTGGAGGTACGCGGCAGCCTGCGGCTGTTCGGCGGGCCGGAGGCGCTGGCCGAAACGGCCTGCCGTGCGGCGGACGGCCACGCGGTGCAATGCGGTCTGGCGCCGACGCCCGCGGCGGCCTGGCTGATGGCGCAGGCAGGGTTCCCGGCGCCGGTGCTCGAGGCTGAGGCGCTGCGTTCCGCGCTGGGCGATCTGCCCGTCGCCGCGCTGGGCATCGACGATAAGCTCACCGGCCGTCTTGCCCGTGCCGGACTGCAGGTGCTGCGCGATCTCTGGCGCATGCCGCGGGACGGTCTGGCGCGCCGCTATGGCCGCGATCTGCTGCGGCGGCTGGACGAGGCCGCGGGCAGCCGGCCCCAGCCGCTGCGGCAGTTCCATGCCCCGCCCCGATTCCGCGCCGAGCGAGAACTGGCGATGGAAACCGAAGACCTGACCCAGGTCTTCCCGCTGGTCGAAGTTTTGCTGGCGGAATTCGAGGCTTTCCTGCGGAGCCGCGATGCCGTCGCCGCGGAGCTGGAGCTCGAACTGCGGCATGCCCGCGCCGCGCCGACGCGGGTTTGCTCAAGGCCACGCCGGGCAGGACGGCAGGCCGGGCAATTCGCAGCCCTGCTGCGCCAGCGGCTGGAGCGGGTGGCGCTGCCCGCCCCGGTCCGGGGCTTGCTGCTGCGAAGCGCCGACCTCCAGCCGTTCGCCGTGCCGATGGCGGACCTGTTCACGCCCGAGGCGGCCAGCGGGGAGGCTTGGGACGAACTGCTCGACCGCCTCCAGGCGCGGCTGGGACCGCAGGCCTTGCGCCAGCCCGTGCTCCGCGCCGATCACCGGCCGGAGCGGGCGGCATCCGGCAACGCACCCCGCAGCGGCGCGGCGGCGCGGTCGCCCCGGCCCCTGTGGCTGCTGCCTCGGCCCCGGCTTTTATCCAAGCGGGACATCCGCATCCTGCCCGAGTGCGAGCGGATCGAAACCGGCTGGTGGGACGGCGGGCCGGTGCGGCGCGATTATCATGTGGCGGTCGACGGCGCCGGGGCCCGGCTGTGGATCTACCGGGACGCCGGGACGGCGGGGCCCTGGCATTTGCACGGCCTGTTCGGCTGAAGCGATGTTCGCCGAGCTGCATGCCCTGAGCAATTTCAGCTTCCTGCGCGGGGCCTCGCATCCCAAGGAGCTGGTGGCCGAAGCCGCCCGGTTGGGCTACGCGGCCCTGGCGCTCACCGACGAATGCTCGCTGGCCGGCGCGGTGCGCGCCCATGCCGAGGCCAAGCAACTCGGCTTCAAGCTCATCATCGGCAGCGAATTCCGCCTGGAGGGTGGTCCCAAGCTGGTGCTGCTGGCGACCGACCGCCGCGGCTACGGCCAGCTCGCGGCCTTCATCACCCTGGGCCGGCGGGCGGCGGAGAAAGGCGGGTACCGGCTGCTCCGCCATCAGCTCGAAACCCACGCGCTCGACCATTGCCTCGCGCTCTGGCTGCCGGAAGACGCGCCCGATGCCGAAACCGGCGCCTGGCTGGCGCGGCTGTTTCCGGCCCGCTGCTGGATCGGCGCCGAGCTGTTCCTGGGCGGCGAGGACGGCCGCCGCCTGGCCGCCCTACAGGCGCTGGGCGATCGGCTGGGCCTCCCCCTGGTCGCCTGCAACGACGTCCATATGCACGCCCGCGAGCGCCAGCCGCTGCAGGACACCCTGACCGCCATCCGCCTCGGCAAGCCGCTGGCGGAACTCGGCTACGCGCTGTTTCCGAACAGCGAGCGCCATCTGCGTCCCGTCGAGACCCTGGCGCGGATTTATCCGCGGCCACTCCTCGAAGAATCGCTGCGCATCGCCGAGCGCTGCCGGTTTTCGCTGGACGAACTGCGCTACGAATACCCGGCCGAGCTGGTGCCGGACGGCTACACGGCCATCGATTGGCTGCGCGAGCTGACCCGGCAAGGCATGGCCAAGCGCTGGCCGGAAGGCGTGCCGGACAAGGTGCGGCGGCAGGTCGGGCACGAACTGGAACTGATCGGCGCCATGGCCTACGAGCCGTTCTTCCTGACCGTGCATGATGTGGTCCAGTTCGCCCGCAGCCGTGGCATCCTGTGCCAGGGCAGGGGATCGGCGGCCAATTCGGCGGTGTGCTATTGCCTCGGCATCACCGAGGTCGATCCGGCCCGGCTCGATCTGCTGTTCGAGCGCTTCATCTCCAAGGAACGCAACGAGCCGCCCGACATCGACGTGGATTTCGAGCATGAGCGGCGCGAGGAGGTCATCCAGTACATCTACCGCAAGTACGGCCGCCACCGGGCGGCGCTGGCGGCCAGCCTCATCACCTACCGCGTGAGGAGCGCGGTGCGCGACGTCGCCCGCGCCCTGGGCTTTTCACCGTCGCGGATCGACACCCTGGCGCGGGTGCTCGACCGCCACGGCGTCGCGGAGACATTGCCGGAGCGCCTGGCCGAAGCCGGCCTCGCGTCCGAAAACCCGGCGGTGCGGCGTCTGCTGGCCCTGGTGCAGATGCTGGTGGGTTTTCCCCGCCACCTGTCCCAGCACGTGGGCGGCTTCGTCATCGCTGCCGAGGACCTGTCGCACTGGGTGCCGGTGGAAAACGCCGCCATGCCCGAGCGCACCGTGATCCAGTGGGACAAGGACGATCTGGAGTCCCTGGGGCTGCTCAAGGTCGACGTCCTGTCTTTGGGCATGCTGACCGCGATCCGCAAGGCGCTGGCCTACGTGGGCGAAGGGCTGGGCCGGCCGTTCGCGCTGGCCGACATCCCCCCGGAAGACCCGGCGGTGTACGAGATGCTGCAGCGGGCCGACAGCATCGGCGTGTTCCAGGTGGAATCGCGGGCGCAGATGAGCATGCTGCCGAGGCTGCGGCCCAAGAACTACTACGACCTGGTGATCCAGATCGCCATCGTCCGGCCCGGACCGATCCAGGGCGACATGGTGCATCCTTATCTTACCCGGCGGGCCGGGCTGGAGCCGGTGTCCTACCCCGGCCCCGATGTGGAGAAGGTGCTGAAGCGGACGCTGGGCGTGCCGATCTTTCAGGAGCAGGTGATGCAACTGGCCATGGTCGCCGCCGGATTCACGCCGGGCGAGGCCGACCAACTGCGCCGCGCCATGGCCGCCTGGCACCGCAAAGGCGGGCTGGAGCCGTTCGAGAAGAAGCTGATGGACGGGATGCGCGAACGCGGCTACGAAGAGCGCTTCGCCCGCCAGATCTACCGCCAGATCCAGGGTTTCGGCGAATACGGCTTCCCCGAATCGCATTCCGCCAGCTTCGCCCTCCTGGCCTACGTCTCGGCCTGGCTCAAGTGCCACCATCCCGCCGCCTTCGCCTGCGCTCTCCTCAACAGCCAGCCCATGGGCTTCTACGGCCCCTCCCAGCTCATCCAGGACGCCCGCCGCCACGGCGTCGAAGTGCGCCCGATCGACGTCAACCACAGCGACTGGGATTGTGCGCTGGAGCCGGGTGACTCGCCCGTTCCGGCCCTTCGGCTGGGTCTGCGCCTGGTCAACGGATTCTCGTCCGCTGCGGCGCAACGCCTGAGCGAAGCCCGCCGGCAGAGCCTGTTCCAAAGCGTCCAGGATTTAGCCACCCGCGCCCGGCTCGACCGCCGCGAGCTGGAAGCGCTGGCCGCCGCCGATGCACTGCGCGGACTCGGCGGCCACCGCCATCGCGCCTTCTGGGAAGCCGCCGGCGTGGAAGCGCCGACCCCGCTCTATGCCGAACCGCAATTCGCCGAAGCCGCGCCCCTGCTGAGGAAACCGGGCGAAGCCGAGGACGTCATCGCCGACTATGCAGCCGCCGGCGCCAGCCTGCGCCGCCATCCGTTGAGTCTCCTACGGGAGCGGCTGGACCGCCGCGGCTTCCGCACCGCCGAAGCTTTGTGGCAGGTGAGGAACGGCGCCATCGCCCGCGTTGCCGGCCTCGTGGTCTGCCGGCAGCGCCCCATGACCGCCAACGGTACCACCTTCGTCACGATCGAAGACGAAACCGGCCAGATCAACCTCATCGTCTGGCCCGCCACCGCCCAGGCCCAACGCCGTGCGCTGCTGTATGCCCACCTCCTCGCGGTATCCGGCACCGTGCAGCAGGAGGAGGGCGTATTGCACCTCGTCGCCGGGCGGCTGGAAGATATCGGAAAATGGCTGGACGGGTTGGTGGTAAAGTCCAGGGATTTTCAGTGAGCGTCAAAAAGTGAGATAACATGTACAAGCATCGCAAAATTACTTTGATATGCTGGGGCCGAATAGATTCGGTTCAGTAAATCAGGTATGACAGGAGAGACGGTTCTAATGCCTACCATATCGATGTTCTATGGTATTATTATTCGAATGTTTTTCTATGACACGAATAAGCACAGCGTTCCGCATATTCATGCGGAATATCAGGGGCGCGTTGCTGTGTACTCAATTTACGATGGTTTCGTATTGGCTGGCGAACTTCCGTTAAAGAAACACAAACTGGTTGTTGCATGGATTGAGATACATCAGGATGATTTACTTGCTGACTGGCAGTTAGCCGTAATCGGAAATAAACCATTTCCAATCCGAGGGCTTGATCAATGAATATTGTTGAAATAATTCCGAGAGACAATTACGTGCTTTATATCAAGAGCGAAGACGGCAAGGCTGGTTTATTCGATGTAAAGCCATATCTCGAGTCGGAAGCTTTCGCTCCGCTGAAGGACAGGGCTGAGTTTGAACGAATTCACAACGGCAAGTATTTTATTGAGTGGGACTGCGGAGCGGACCTTTCTGCGGATACGATTCAGGCGAGATGGGAAATTTCATCAATCTAGAAAGTCTAGCAAAATTCTGCATGGGAACTCACGGAGCTACTAACTTTCTCGAAAGTAGAGTCACATAATGATGTATTGGCATTCCCGCAGCCGCTGGCGGAAGCCCCTTCGATCGCCCCCCGACAAAAGCCTTGGCGCTCGGGGGCCTTCGCGGCAGTCGGGCGGCCTTTTCTTTGGTTACGCTGTTTTGCGGCTTTCCTGCCGCAAACCCTTCGGGCGCACTCCGTGCGACCCAGTTTGCTCCCGGCAAACTGGTCTTTGGCCGAGCAAAAGAAAGTAACCCGCCTTCGGGTGCGGAAACCCGATTCAAATCATCGTCGCGGTAGCGACTCTTTGCTGATCATCTTCCCCCTACAAATCGCCACCGCTCAGAAAGTAAAGAAATGTTGGGGCGGAACCCGATTTCGTAAATGTTCTGTGATTGACGTCAAAACGTGGCTCCGCCGATTCAGCAATTTCTGTCAGGCATTATTGAATTCAGGGCGCTAAGCTGGCGGTCGCCAAGGAGATATTTCGTTGAGTGCAACAAGCTCGGACAGATACCGCGCCAGATTCCGCAAGGTACTCGAGTATGTCGATGCGAACCTGGACGGCGATCTCACGCCGGACAGGCTCTGTGGCGTCGCCGCCTTCTCGAAATATCATTTCCACCGTCAGTTCGCCGCTCTTTTCGGCATCGGGGTGTACCAATACGTCCAGCTCCGCCGGTTGAAGCGCGCCGCCTATCAACTCGCATTCCGCAGCCACCGCCCGATCATCGACATCGCATTGGGCAGCGGCTACGAAAGACCGGGGTCGTTCGCGAGGGCGTTCAAGAAGAGTATCGGGCAATCGCCGTCCGAGTTCGGGCGGTAGCCGCAGTGGGTTCCTTGGCATGCGACCTACCAACCTTTGAACCAACTGAGGAGCCTTCACATGCCGTCTGCAAAGCCTGCCGAACAGATTAGGATCGTCGACGTCTTCTGCCGCTCAGATAGCCGAGAAAAGCGGATACGGGGCGTGTGCGGGGGCTATTCCTCGATCCGAACGACGTCCCGCAAGCTGCGGTTTCCCAGAGTCGTTTCCGGGCCGCGGTCGATGGCGGCCAGGATTTCCCGGACGGCATCGGGTTCGTCTTGAAGAGTCAGGGCCGGCCGATCGCCCGCGGTTCGAACCGCCTCCACCACTTCGCTCAACAGGATCGCATCGGTATCCCGCGCGAGAACAAATGTTTTCTGCTCGCCGTTCAGGCTTAACAGCAGGCCGTGTTGTTTCAGGCATTCCAGCGGGTCCGCCACGGCTTCCCAAGGCAGGTTCATTTGATCCGCCAGGTCGGGAAGCGTGCAGGCGGGCGCGCCGCGCGCATGGCTCCGTCCGATCAGGATCATGAGCAGCAGGGCGAGGCGCTCCTGGGACTGGGGGCTCAGGTGGGGCCGCCGTCCGCCGTAACCGAGATAGCGCGGAAACTGGATGTGGAAGGAGACGACGCTCCCCAGCAGCAGGATGAGCCAACTGAGGTACAGCCAGATCATGGAGAGGAGGATGACGGCAAAGCCGGAATAGATGGCGCTGTAATGGGCGGAATTGACCGTGAACTCGGCGAACAGAAAGCCCGTCGCTTTCCAGCTCAGGCCGGCAAACAGGCCGCCCGCCAGCGCGGGCCGCCATTTCACCCCGGTGTTGGGTATGAACGAATAGGCGAAGGTAAAGGCGGCGACGATCAGCACATAGGGCAGGGCGATGCCGGCCAGATAGTAGGCCGTGCCGAAAGGCTCCAGAGCGATCAGCCGCTGTACGATTTCCATGCTGCTCATCGACGCCGCGATGCCGATCGCGGAAAACAGCAGTACCGGACCGATCAGGACGATGCTGAGGTAGTCGCTGAACTGGCGGTACAGCGGGCGCGTCCTGGACACCCGCCAGATGTGATTGAAGCTGTCCTCGATCTGCTCCAGCAGCGACACCACGGTGTAGAACAGCATCAGAAAGCCGACGAAGCCCAGAACGCCCACCTGGATGTTCTCGACGAAACCGATGACCTTATCGGTGATCTCCTTCGCTTTGTCGCCCAGGGGAGCCAGCATTTCGAGCAGCAGCGGCTGTATCTCATTGTGCACGCCGAACGCCTTGAGCACCGAAAAGCTCACCGCCAGCAGCGGCGCCAAGGAGAGCAGGCTGGTATACACCAGGCTCATCGCCCGGTGTCTGATCCCGCCTTCGCGGTATTCGCGCAGCAGCACCAGGGCCAGCAGTTTCAGCACCTTGAAGCTGTCCGAGACTTGCGGCCTGACAGCGGGGAACAAGTGCTCGGGGGATTTCATGGGCTTGGCTCTCGGCGGTAAGCGGTGGCCCCGAGCGCCTTACCGAGTCCTCGACCGGCAAGCCAGACTCGGTCCCTGCCCGGGAGTTCAGTCTATGCCAATGCGATTGTCCGCGTCGATTTGCATTGGGGGTGCTGGAGGCAGGTCCGACGACGAGGCCGGATGCCCGGTTTTTCGCTTATTTATCGCGGGAAAGCCCCCGGCTTAGCCGGGGGACTCGCAAAGTTTGACAAACCCTGGAGTGGGGCTTTGTCGAAATTGGGTTGGTCGTCATTCCGGCAGGGATTGCCGGACCAATCCGCCGGGAGCGGACTGGCACCGACCCGCCGGGTGTCCGGCAGGACAGCCGGGCATGACCAATCCGCCGGGAGCGGACTGGCACCGGCCCGCCGGGTGTCCGGCAGGACAGCCGGGCATGACCAATCCGCCGGGAGCGGATTGGCACTGGCCCGAAGGGTGCCGGGCAGGACAGCCCGGCATGACCAATCCGCCGGGAGCGGATTGGCACTGGCCCGAAGGGTGCCGGGCAGGACAGCCCG
>JBFMDC010000025.1:0-22999 GCA_040753975.1 Pseudomonadota bacterium | reverse complement strand
CTCTATAACCACCATATCCCCCAGCGCGCCCTAGGTCATCAAACGCCGGTCCAGGCCCTCAAGCAGTGGCAACATTCACACCCTCACCTCTTTCGCAAAAAGGTTTACCACCTCACGGGACTTGACACCTAACGTCCGATGAGTCATTGCGATAGATTGCTCAAGATAGCGAGAGTGCGCCTAATCGGGTAACCTGGGGTTTCTAACCCCCAGTCCCCACACCACCCGGCATGGGGGCCCGCTACCTTAGCGGTTCACGAGAAGGGAGCACATGACGAGGTCAGGCGTACCCATGGGCCTTCATCCATAGATCACGGATAGAGATCAGCCCTTGGTTGGTCATCCCGGTCTGGGTTGCCAGCGTCCGCGACAGATGCCAAAGTAGCCCATCCAGCCACGGACGTATTGGGCCAGCTTGCGGAACCGGTAGGCCATCGAGACGCCCCCCGCTTCGCCCGGTCAGTTTCCGGACCTGATGCTTGAAGTCCGCGAACGCCCCGTCGGACCAGCGCAGCTTCGTTCCCCGGATCACGTCCGTAATAGATCCCGATCTACACAGACTCTTTCCAGATTCAGAATCAGTCAATTGTGCTCTTCGCAAATATGCCGGAGAGCACCATATGTCGTTGACCTAAACTTAATCAGCGTAATCAAGAGTTAGAATCCGCGAACGGGTTCAAGAGGCTGACATTGCAAGTACGGAAGTCCTGCGTATTTCGCGTCACCAGCGTCAGATCGTGAATCAACGCGGTGGCGGCGATTTGTTTGTCCAGAGCGTTTTCCGGCTGGGGAACGCGGAGTCGACCCCAAACTTGAGCGGTGTCGGGATCGAAGTCGAGGATGCAGTCGGCATAATCGTGCAGGACCATGGTCAGCCAGTCTTCCAGCAAAGAGGCCTGGGGGTTGTCACCGCGATGCCGGATCGCCTCCACTCCGCGACGCAGTTCGCCGATGGTAATCACCGAAAGAAACACCGCCTGATCCGCTTCGTCCGCTTCCCGGAAAAAGCGTCGCACACCGGCATTGGCGCGTTCCCCCTTGCGAGCTTCGCTAATGACATTGGTATCAACCAAATACATCCGCGCCACCCGGATCGTCGATCCGCGCGAAATCTTCGTCCTTGCCGACATCGGGCATGGCCGCCAATACTTGCGCAAAACTTTTGCGCCGAGTCTTGCGCAAGGCTTGTTCCAGGATGGCGCGATGTTCGGCCTCGGCGCTTCGATGATGGCGCGTGGCCTGTTCTTTCAAGGCCTGAATGATTTGGTCATCCACGCCTCTGACGAGAAGGTTTGGCATGTTGAGTTCCTAGTGAGCCGCACATGCTATCAATGCTAGCATATTTCCTTCTGTAAAATGGGCTGGATTTCTGCTTCAGCAGGTCCGCAACTTGAACTCGAACTTGGGGTCAGTCGCTCCCGGTAGTCACCGTGCTCGTCCAGCCAGCGCTCCGGTTGAGACGGCTTCGGAGGCTCGAAATTGGCCTCTTGCCTGCGCCTCGCTGCGCGTTGGCGGCTTATTCGCTCAGCCACCTGGCCTGCTCGACCGGCGTTACCCATACGATGCCGTCGCCGAGCCGCCCGGAATGGGTGTTCTCGTAGATGATCCGGATGATTTCCTCGACCTGGGCGTCTTCCGCGAGTATCTCGACCCGGACCTTGTGCGAGAAATCGGTCAGCTCGCTGCGCAGGCTGTCGTGCACTTCCTCGCCTTCGTGCGAACTGCAACCCTCCACCTGCCAGACGCTCATGCCGGGGAAACCGGCCATGCGGCGGAAAGCGTTGCGCAGGGGTCTCAAGCGGTAGGGCTGAATGACAGCCTTGATCTCTTTCACATCATCACCTGAAGTTTCTGGTTTTATATTTCATGGTTCGCGCTCAGGCCTCGATCCGCTTTTCCTCAAACCAGCGAAAAACGATGGGCAGAACCAGCAGGGTCAGCGCAGTCGAAAACGCCAGCCCGCTGACCACGACGATCGCCAGGGGTCGCTGGACTTCCGAACCCGGACCGGTGGCGAACAACAGGGGGGTCAGGCCCAGCAATGTGGTCGATGCGGTCATCAGGACCGGCCGCAGGCGCTGCAGGCAGGCCTGTACGCACGCATCGTATTGGCTGTAGCCATTCTTGCGCAGGTCAAGGATACAGGAAACCAGCACCACACCGTTCAGCACCGCGGCCCCGAACAGGGCGATGAACCCCACCGAGGCCGGCACCGACAGGTATTCACCGGTCACGTACAGGCCGAAGATCCCGCCGATGCAGGAAAACGGCAGTTCCAGCAGGATCAGCGCAGCATAGCGCAGTGAGTTGAACAGCACGAACAGCAGGAAGAAGATCACGGCGATGGTGACCGGCACGGTGACGCTGAGCCGGGCCATAGCCCGCTGCATGTTTTCGAACTGTCCGCCCCAGTCCATGGAATAGCCTTCCGGCAGGTCGATCAGACGGGCGATCTTTTGCTGGGCTTCGGCGACATAGCCGCCGACGTCGCGGTCATCGAGGTTGGCGCCGATCACGATCCGGCGCCGGCTCATCTCGCGGCTGATCCGGGCCGGACCGTCCTGCAGCCGGATATGGGCGACGTCGTCCAGAGGCACCACCGCGCCGTTCGGAGACAGCAGGGCGATCGTATGGATACGCTCGACGCTGTTGCGGAAGCCCTCCGGATAACGCACCACCGCGTCGAAACGGCGCTGGCCTTCATAGATTTCGGTGGCCTTCCTGCCGCCCACGGCCGTCTCGATGATGTCGTGGATGTCCGAGGCATTGATGCCGTGGCGGGCGATGGCGCCGCGGTCCACCTCGATGGTGAGATACTGCTGGCCGGTCACGCGCTCGACCCGCAAATCCCGGGTGCCCTTGATGTCCTTGAGTACCTTGGCGATTTCGTCGCCCTTTTCCTTCAGCACGGACAGATCGTCGCCGAACAGCTTGATGGCAACCTGGGAACGGACGCCCGACACCATTTCGTCGAGCCGGTCGGCGATGGGCTGGCTCATCACCAGCTGGACTCCCGGCAGCACGTCGAGCTTGCGCCGGATTTCGTCTTCGATGCGCGTCTTGTCCCAGCCGTCCGGCATTTCGTTAGTCGGCGCCAGTGTCACCACCGGATCGGCCTCGTTCGGCCCAGCCGGATCGGCCGGACTCTCGCCCCGGCCCAGCTTGGACACCGCCATCTGGACGCCGGGCACTTCCATGACCAGCCTCATGGCGTCCATCTCCATGCGCAGCGATTCGTCGAAGGCGATACTGGGCACGCGGGTGACCCCCGGCGTGATCGTCCCTTCGTTGAGAATCGGAATGAACGAAGTGCCGAGAAATGGAAACAATGCCAGCGCCGCGGCCAGCAGGGTCCCCATGACGGTGCAAACGAGGACGCCGCGCGGCATCAGCCAGTGCAAAAGCCTGGCGTACGGACGCTTGATCCAGGTGATGATCCGTGTCTCGGCATGCTCCTGCGGCTTGAGGACATAGGAAGAGAGCACCGGCGCCAGCACCATGCCCAGCACCAGCGAAATCGCCTGGGCGATGGCGATGGTCAGGGCCAGGGGGGCGAACAGCTTGCCCTCCATCCCTTCCAGCATGAGCAGAGGCACGAACACCAGCACGATGATGCCGACCCCGAAGATCACCGGAATACCAACCTCCAGGGTCGACTCGAACACGATGCGGACCTGGCTCTCGCCGGTGCCCCGCCGCTCGCTCAGCCGGCTTACCGCGTTCTCGACCACCACCACCGAACCGTCGACCACCATGCCGATGGCGATGGCGAGGCCGCCGAGCGTCATCAGGTTGGCCGAGATGCCGTAGTGGTTCATGACCAGGAAAGTCAGGAGGGGCGTCAAGACCAGGGTGGAAACCACGATCAGGCTGGAGCGGATTTCACCCATGAACAGAAATAGCACCACGACCACCAGCAGAATGCCTTCGGCCAATGCCGAGGTGACGGTGTCCAATGCCGCATCGACCAGATCGGTCCGGTCGTAGAACGGCACGATCTTGAGTCCGTCCGGCAGCATGCCTTTGTCATTGATCTCCGCTACCCGCGCCTTGATCCGGGCGACGATTTCCTTGGCGTTGCCGCCGCGCACCATCATCACCACCCCGGCGACCGACTCGGTGTAACCGTTCTTGACGATGGCGCCGGCTCTCACCTCATGCCCGAACTGGACTTCCGCCACGCTCCGCAGATACACCGGAACACCGCCGATCTCCTTCAGGACGATATTGCGGATGTCTTCGAGGCTCGAAATCAGGGCCACGCCGCGGATCAGGTATTGCTGGGCGAAATGGGGAAGAACGCCGCCGCCGCTGTTGGCGTTGTTGCGGGCCAGGGATTCGTAGACCTCGCGCAGGCTGATCCGGTGATGGCGCAGACGGTCGGGGTTGGCAAGCACCTGGTATTGCTTGACGAAGCCGCCTTGGGAGTTGATCTCGGCCACGCCGGGAATGCTCCGCAGCAGCGGCCGCACCACCCAGTCCTGCACCGTGCGGCGCTCCACCAGTTCCTCGTAGGTCAGCGCACGCTGGCCGTCGTCGGGGCGTTCCAGCGTGTACTGGTAGACCTCTCCCAGCGCCGTCGACACCGGGCCCAGCACCGGCGTGACGCCCTCCGGCATGCGCGATGCCACCTCGATCAGCCGTTCCATCACCAACTGGCGGGCGAAGTAGACGTCGGTGGCGTCGGTGAACACCAGAGTCACGATGGACAAGGCGTTCTTGTTCAGCGAACGCAGCTCGGTGAGTCCGGGCAGCCCGGTCATGGCGACTTCGATCGGCACCGTGATGAAACGCTCGACCTCCTCCGGCGAGCGGCCGTGCGCCTCGGTGGCGATCTGCACCTGGACGTTGGTGACATCGGGGAAGGCGTCGACCGACAGATTGCGCGCCGCATCGATGCCGAAGCCCAGCAGGGCCAAAGCCACCACCAGGACCACCAGCCGCTGCTTGAGCGCGGCCCGCAGCAGGACCTCGATCATGGCTTACTGCTCAAGTTCCTTGCGGAGGCGTTCGTTGTTGAGGTGGAACGAACCGTCGGTCACCACCTCGTCGCCGGCGGAAAGGCCCGACAGCACCGGCCGCTGGCCGCCGATTTCCTTGCCCAGCGTCACCGCTTTCATTCGAAACTTGGCGTCGCCGGCCGGCACGAACACGGCGTCCTGATCGCCGTCCCGGACCACCGCTTCCGCGGGCAGCATGGGCAGGCGGCTCACCTTGCCCGAAATCAGCATGGTTGCCAGCATTTCCGGCTTGATCGAACCGTCCGGATTGGCCACTTCCATGCGGACGGTGACGGTGCGCGTCTCGGGATCGACGGTCGGCGCGATGTAGACCAGATGGCCCTTGACCCGGCGGTCCGACAGCGCCGGGATTTCCGCTTCCACCTGTTGCCCGACACGCGCCCACTCGGCCTGCTGCTCGGGCACTTCGGCCACGATCCAGAGCTGGGACAAATCGGCGACCACGAAGAGCACGTCCGCGGGTTGAACCACCAGTCCCTGGCTCACGTGGCGCTCCATCACGATGCCTTCGATGGAGGATACGACCGGCACCAACGGCTGAATTGCTCGGTTCTTTTCGAGTTTGGCTATGGCGTCTTCGGACATGCCGAGTACCCGCAACTGATCGGCCGTCGCGTTGTATTCGGTTTCCGCGTGGGACAACTCGGCGACGCGGCGCTGTAACTCCATTTCGCTGATGACCCCCGACGTGTAAAGCTTGCGTGCGCGTTCGACGATCACGCCATGCAGATGCTTCTGGGTCAGCGCCTTGAGGAATGCCCTCTGGGTATCGGAAAACTCTGTGCTGTTCAGCACGGCGAGTTTCTGGCCCCGCTTCACCTGTTGTCCCACGGAAGCGTCGATGCGGGTGATCCGTCCCGTCACCGTTGCGCCTATGCGAGCCAGGCGGCTGAACTCTTCGATGCTGACCCTGCCCGGCACCCGCAGCGGCTCGTACAGCTCGCCTTCGGACAGCACGGCGACCCGCAACCTTTTCAGAAGGTCCGGGTCAGCCATGACCAGCGCGCCATCCTGTGCCCTGGATTCCCGTTGTGGCGCCGTGCTTGAAGCTTCAGCCCCCGTCTGTTCGGACGGTTTTGGCTCAGGTTCGCCGTGGCAGGACCAGAGAAAGACGGCGGCCCCGACAAGCAGCGCCACACGCATCACACAAGCCAACGCGAACCTCATTCGCCAACTCCTACGAAAACTTGGAAAAATGAACAGCAGCCATCGTGCCAGAAGCCATTATATCCATGCCGGCGGCAGCGTCCTGCATGCAGGCGCCTGAACAAAGCACCCCCTGGCGCGAAGGCGCAACGCTCGCTTATCCGACAGCGTGTCAGACACGGGCCTGTTGTTGTTGCCGAGCCCTGGCACGCGGAGTATCGTTACCGCGCCCCGCCGGAGGCCGTCCACAGATGCGATATTGTTTCATAGCCGTCCTGATTTTCTCTGCTCTCGCCCTGCACTCGCCAGTTGGAGTGGCAGAGGCGGCCGTGAACGCCTCGCTGAGCCTCAAGTCCGGGCCGAACGTGACACGCCTGGTGCTCACGGGGCCGAAAGGCGCGCGCTTCAACCTTCAGGCCGGGCGCGGCGATCAGGTCATCGTTTCGCTGGAGGGCGTCGAAGCGCTGCCGGGATTGCCGAGCCCGGCGGGAGACCGTTACGTCTCCGCCCTGCATACCCGCAGCAAGGCCAAGGGCAAACTGGAACTGATCGTGGAGCTGCGTCCCGCCTCACGGTATCGGACCGCGCTGTCGATCACCGAAACGGGGGGACCCAGCCTGACCGTGGACGTCGCGGCAGGCAAGGCAACGGCATCCCGACCACCGCAAGCCCCTGTGGCCGAAGCGGGAGACAGGCCGCTTCGAAAACGCTTCGTGGTCGCCCTGGACGCAGGTCACGGCGGGAAGGACACCGGGGCATTGGGCACTCAAGGCACCCAGGAAAAAGACATCGTCCTGGCAATTGCCAGAAAACTGGAATTCCTGCTGAAAGCCGACCCCGGCATCCGTCCCGTCCTGATCCGCCAGAACGACGAGTTCATCGAACTTCGGCAGCGCATGGAACGGGCCCGCAAGGAACACGCCGACCTGTTCATCTCGCTGCACGCCGACGCTTACTACGATCCTCATGCCAGAGGCGCATCGGTGTTCACGCTTTCGGAGCACGGCGCCACCAGCGAAGCGGCCCGCCGCCTGGCCGACCGCGAAAACGCGGCGGACCGGATCGGCGGCGTCGCCCTGAACGACAAGGATGAGGTCCTGGCCTCGGTGCTGCTGGACCTGACCCAGAACGCCACGCTGGAAGCCAGTGACCGCGCCGCGGCCAGCATCCTTCAATCGCTGCAGAAGACCCACGCAATCCATCAGCCCGGCATACAGAAAGCCGGTTTCGTCGTGCTGAAATCGCCGGACGTGCCTTCGATCCTGGTGGAAACCGCCTTCATCTCGAATCCGGAGGAAGAGCTGAAACTGCGTTCCCCCGCTTACCAGGACCAGATCGCCGCCGCCATCGCCGAAGGGATTCGCGCCTATTTGAAGCGCACCCGGCCTGCCGCGGCTGGGCCCGCGGGCCAGACGACCCGCCAGGAGGTAGCGGTGTCGCCAACGGAAAAAGTGGTCAAATAGCTCGCCGGTTCAGGTCTCGTCGCCGCGCTCGCTCTGCACAACGACGAGGCCCAGTGCGATTGCGGCCATCCCTCCCGCCAGTATGGCGACCCCCTCGACCGTACCATCCGCATAGCGTTCGTAATGGTGTACGGTCCCGCCGTAAATCAGGCGAAAGCTCCAGTCGACGAACATATATATGAAGTAGTACGCCACGATCCCGATGATCGCCGCCGTGGCGGGATTCCGCTTGCGGACCATGGCGCGGTGAAAGAACCAGACGCCGATGCCAAGAGCAACCAAGAGACTGAGCATGACACACCCTCCCCGATGTTGTTGTGCGAATCAGTCTAGCGGGACAATATTTCAGCGGCTTGACTCGGAACGGCTGTCCGCAGACCGGTGAGATCGGTATCGCCGCCATGCGATAATTGTCATTTACGAAAATATCCGGCCTGCCGGCACGAAAAATTGCGGCCGTTTTCCATCCAAGATGAAATCTCTCGATGAATTTAGGCGAAGTCGCAAAGCGCATTCCTGATGCGGTACTGAACGGCGATGCCGAAACCGGTTTCGACGGCGTATCGACCGACACCCGCGCCATCCGGCCTGGCTCGCTGTTCTTCGCCCTGCGGGGAGACCGCTTCGATGCCCATGACTTCGTCCTCGATGCGGTGGATCAAGGCGTCGCGGCGCTGGTCGTGGAACGGCGGATCGACACCACGCTGCCGCAGATCGTCGTCCCCGACAGCCGCAGGGCCCTGGGTGCGGCCGCCGCCGCTTGGCGCGCGCAGTTCGACCTTCCGCTGATCGCCGTCGCCGGCAGCAACGGCAAGACCACCGTCACCCAGATGATCGCAGGCATTCTGGCAGTCGCATTCAGCGAGGAGCACAGACTGGCGACGCGCGGCAACCTCAACAACGACGTCGGACTGCCGCTGATGCTGTTCGAACTGAAAGCCGGCCACCGGATCGCCGTGCTCGAACTCGGCATGAATCATCCGGGGGAAATCGCCTACCTCGCGGGCCTCGTCCGGCCCACCGTGGCCTTGGTGACCAACGCCCAGCGCGAGCACCAGGAATTCATGGCCAGCGTGGAGGCCACGGCCCACGAAAACGGGTCGGTGATCGCGGCGCTGCCAGCCGGCGGCACCGCCGTGTTCCCGGCGGACGACGCCTGCGCAGCCATCTGGCTGGAACTGGCCGGGGAGCGCCGGGTGATGGATTTCGCACGCGGCGGGAAGGCGTCGGTCACCGGGACATTCAGGCCCGGCGCCGGCTTCACCGAAATTTCGATCACGACTCCCGCCGGCTCCTGGCAAGCCGACCTCCCGCTTGCCGGCGAGCACAACGTCCACAATGCGCTGGCCGCGACGGCGGCTGCGCTGGCGGCCGGCGTGCCTGTCGCGGCGATCCGGCAAGGTCTGGAAGCCTTCCGGCCCGTCGCCGGCCGCGGCGTCCATCTGCACACCCGAACCGGCGCGAGGCTGATCGACGACACCTACAACGCCAATCCCGATTCCGTGCGGGCGGCGATCGACGTGCTCGCCGGCTTTCCGGCACCGCGCATCCTGGTCTTGGGCGACATGGGGGAAGTCGGCGCGCAGGGCCCGGAGTTTCACCGCGAGATCGGGCACTACGCGCGCGAGCGCAACATCGATGCCCTGCTTGGCCTAGGCGAACTCTGTTCCGAAGCGATCCTGGCATTCGGCGAAAACGGCGGCCGCCACTTCGGCTCCATGGATCAACTCATCGAGGCGCTGGCGTCCGCCGACCGTCCCGGCGCCACGCTGCTGGTCAAAGGCTCGCGCTTCATGCGGATGGAGCGGGCGGTCCAGGCGCTGAAGAAGCCCAGCTGATTCCAGGTTTCACTTGACTGGTAAAGCGCACCCCTTGTCGATCCGGGATCGGGCACCCCTCCACCGCCAACAGGAGCGATGAGACGGGTAACTGTTGGCGAAAGTGGACAGCTTGCGGAAAAAAAATTGACGCCCCGTTCAGGAATTTCAAACATACCTGCCCGGAGAAAGAATCGAATTCGGGTCGAGTGCCCGTTTGATCTCCCGCACAACCTGCCAATAGGTGCCACCTCCCGCTGATAACCAACGCATGGTTTGGATGCCCACCCGATAAGGGAGGAATCCCGCATCTTTTCCGGCCTCCAGTAATGCCCAGTAGCAACGCTCGGCCCGATTCCGGTCGTAGTCGGAACTCGCGTCGAAAAGCAGGGGTATGGTGCTGTCGAAACAGCGGTCGGACATGCTGGTCAAACTGATGAGGGGTTCCATTTCGTGGTCCCGCAGAATCGGCTCGACCAGCGACAAATAGTCCGCGACGCAATCCGCCTTCATAGGCACTAATGGGGCATACCAGATCAAACCGCGACCGTCGCGGGCGGGATCGAGCGGAATACCGGGAGCTGCCGCATGTCCTCCCAGCCAATAGGCGAGAGCCAAAGCCATTTCATTGGGTCGTCCCCCCACCAGTTCCATGGAGCGATTTAAGGTTTCGACGGATGCTCCGAACCTGGCGCGTAGACCCGAAGGAAGCCAGGACGTGAGACCACTCAGAGACTCCACCCGCCGCGGCGATATGAATTCCACGAATTTGACCGGGGAACGTAATACGGCGTGGATTTCTCTTTCCGCTGCGGCGACAACCCCCTTCGACCCATAGAGCGTTCCGAAACCAGTCCAGACCGGCACCCGGAACTTCTTTCTTAACCGCAGCAGCATTTCCGGCGTTATCAGCTTGCTAGCCTCCGGCACGGCGTCCGGATACTCAGCCGTCATCGCAAGAAGTTGATGAGAATTCATCAGCTTTACTCCACCAACTACTCCTGGATAACGGACAAGAACCTCCCTAACTTGAGGAACGATATCCAAGATGTCCCTTTCTCCGTCCAGCCCGAATATAAATATTTTCAATGATTCTGGAAGGCGTGCCAGAACTACGCTCATCCGTATGACCACCCCCAGACCGGACTGCGTGAACAGGCCGTCCACGTAAGGTCCGATTCCCCATTTGAACACGCGATCCAGTGGTCCGCCATTCGATTCAGACAGAGCCGAGCGGTAGACCCGTCCATCGGCCAGAACGGCTTCTAACGCGGTAACGGCTCCGAAGTGGTCTGAATGAGGAGATATTCCATAACCACGCTCAAGGGTATTGCCAATGATGCTACAACTAGGTCCTGCGCCGGTTACCGGGACCATGTACGAATGGCTGCCGCGATCAAGGAATTCGGCCAGCATGCCCTGAGTCACACCGGGCTCCAGTGTTACCACCCCAGATTCCGAGTCGAAATCCACAATACGGTTCAACTCCGACAGATCCATGAGTACGCATCCGTTGTCCACCGGCAATGCCGTACCATAACCCCAGTTACGTCCGGTACTTATGGCATAGAGCGGAACAGCTCTGCGATTCGCGACGGTAATGATCGCTGGAAGCTCGTTACAATCCCGCGGCCGGACCGCTCCTAGGATGCGGCGGCGCTCGCCCGTGGTGCAGCGACCATATACTATTTGCGCATCCGCTTCACTCAGTATCCGCTCTTGCCCGAGAATGCCCGCCCATTCCTCAAAAGCTGCATTTATATTCATTGCCCGCCTCCGGATCCTTGCCAACCATTTCGACGGCCTCATCAGGCCATTTTTTCGACGACAAATCTCCAAGAACCACCGTTTTAATATAGCATCGTCTTACCTCGCAGCCACGGATAGCGCCCCGGCGACACAGTATCTCGTTTATGTACGAGCTATCAAACAAGGCTTAAGCTCTAACGCAGACTCTGAAAATGAGCCTGATGAATCTATAGCGATCGCCACATCCTGGGTAATGAATTCCCATATGTCTGGACGAAACCGTCGCGCTCCTGTCAAAATCTCCGACACGGCACCAGCACATGGCATTCTGCTCCCATGGTAATTGGCCATTGGACCTATTGGCACAAACACCACGCCGAAACCTCTAAGCAATCTAATTAGCTGCGGCTCCATGACCGCCAGCCAATAGGTAACGTTGTACTCGACGCTCATGGCCACGATTGCCCGAAGAAGCCCCAGCGTAATTAGCGGCATCAAGCTTCTCCGCTCTTCGCAAGGTAGTCGCGCTTCAGATTTATCGATAACTTCATGGATCGTCTGGTTCTCGCCCAGACGCCTGCGGAATTGTTTGGAAACCGCAAGGCGAGAAATTTCGGCAATCTGCTCACGAGGTATATTTGATATATTATTGCGAAAATACGAATTAATTCGACAGTGAAGCTCTATAGGCAGCAGGCCATCATAAATTTCCATGTTTGGCCTTACCAGACGCACCACCCCTGCCACTTCCAAACTTGCCCGATGGCGCAGCACCGAATGGATGGCTGCTCGGTCATACTGATCTTTCTCCAAACCATCCGGGAATGAATCAGGATCTTCGTAAGCGCGTTCCGTGCAATATACGCGATATCTTAAAGACATGGCTTCTCGAATCAATTCAGGCGTCTCGGCCAACTGCAGAAAAAAATATTTATCGAATCTCTCAACCCATTCAACCATAGACTTATCCTCGTTGACGACAGACTATCGCACGAAAATCAAAATCCAAGAACACGAATTCCTGAGACAGATTCAATACTTTATCGCCAATTGACGATAATCCAGCCTCTATTGCCACGCACAGTTATTATAATGACATCGAACAAGCAGACGAATGCTACCGAAAATAAATATAAATATGCCGACTTTATGCACGCATTTTGAGGATGCCATGTTACTCTTTCAAGATATGTGTATTACTGTTTGATTTCACCTCTTCTCGCCTTCAGCATCCGTCTGCGGACTGAAGGCCGGGTGTTTCGCCTTCACGCTCCCGGCATGCTAGCATTGTAAGAAACTTGGCCCCAGGCGCGAAACAATATTGTCTCTGCATCTTTTTGTTGATCTGACGGCCGGCACGCAAAATCTGCCGCAAGCTATGATCATCGGGCGGGGTTTGCGAGTTACGCCGCGAAGCTGAAAATATAGAAATATGGAATGGTCAAGAAGTCCCAAGCCAACGATACTTGATGCTGGGATAATGAATACGAGTACGCTTGTTGCCTGCATTCCTGGTGCAAACGGGACCTGCGATTCACCGGCCCGCGCACGCCTTCGCTCGATCTGCCTGGTACTCGTTCTTTCTTTGGGAGCGATAAGCCCCGCCCAGCCATCGCCTGCCCAGGGCACATTCACCGCCGAACGGGATTGCCCAGCCTACCTGTCGAAAAACAAACACACCAACCCGGACGGCGCCCGCGTCATTGCCGGAAACGCTTATCCGGTAATCGGGGCCAACAGACCGGATGCCGCCAACTGGTACAGACTCCGCCTGCCCACGGCCGATCCGCCAGAGCGCTGGGTGAGCCGGGACTGCGGCCGGCTGCAGGCAGACGCGACAGCCGAACCGACCGCGGGACGATGCGATCTTGCAGGGCAGGCGGACGCTTATGTCCTGGCGCTGAGCTGGCAGCCGGCATTCTGCGAGCTCAAGCCCGACAAACAGGAATGCCGCACTGCCGATCCGGCGGCCTACCCCGCCCGCAACTTCAGCCTGCACGGACTGTGGCCGAATAAGTCGGGCTGCGGGACGGGCTACGGCTTCTGCGGCGAGGTGAAGCGGCCCAGGCGCGACTTCTGCGACTATCCCCCCATCGCCCTCGATCCAGCTAACCGGGCCGCGCTGGCCGAAATCATGCCCGGCGCCGCCTCCTGCCTGGAGCGTCACGAATGGCATAAGCACGGCGCCTGCCAGACCGCGTGGTCGAGCGACGCCTATTTCGCTGTGGCTGCGGAGCTGACCCGCCAGTTCAACGGCTCCGGCATGGGGGATTTCGCCGCGGTCCGTATCGGGCGGACAGTGCGCACGGAAGATTTTCTCGCTAGACTGGAGACATCCTTGGGAACCGGCGCCCGCGACCGGGTTTGGCTGAACTGCGAGCGCGGCATGCTGGTCGAGGTGCGCGTCAACCTGCCTCCCGAGCTGAAACCCGGCGCCAGGCTCGAATCCCTGCTGCCGCTCGCCGGTAAGAGCGGCGGCTCGAACTGCGGCAGCAGCTTCCGGCTGGATCCGATGGGACGCTAGCCCCTATTCAGAATCGAAACAAGAGGCTGACATGATGCGCCTGGTCGTTGCTATGTTCGGCATGCTCATCGCCTCGTTCGGGGCTTTCGGGCTGATCAAACCGGCGGATTTCGTCGGCCTCGCCCGGAATTTCTGGGCTACGCCAAAGGGTGTGCATTATGCTGCCGCGCTCCGTCTGGCGCTCGGCATCGCCCTGCTTCTGGGCGCCGCCGATTCGGCCTACCCTAGAACGCTCACCGGGCTTGGCTATCTCTCCCTGGCCGGCGCCGCGATCATCGCCTTCCTCGGCCAGGTCCGGCTCACGAAAATCATCGAGTGGTGGGCGCAGCAACCGGAAACCGTCATCCGCCTCTGGGGGCTCATCGCCCTCGCCTTCGGGATTTTTCTCGTTTCCGCAATACGCTGACAACCTCGATCGGGCTACCATAGCGGCGGCGCCACGCCGCGCCGGCATCCCTACGACCATCATCCACCAAGGAGTCCACGAATGGCAGAACTGATCTCAATCGTCTACCCCGACGAATTCCGCGCCGCCGAAGTCATGGCCACGCTCAAGCGCCTGCAGCGGGGCTACCTGGTCGATCTGGAAGACGCCTGCGTCGCGGTACGTGACAAGGAGTCCGGCAAGATCAAGCTCCATCAGGCAGTGGACCTCACCACCATCGGCGCCACCTCCGGAGCACTTTGGGGTGCTCTGATCGGGCTCATCTTCCTCTCGCCGCTGGCGGGTATGGCGGTGGGCGCCGCGGCGGGCGCGATCGGCGGTTCGCTGAGCGATTACGGGATCGACGACAGCTTCATCAAGAAAGTCAGCGAGAAGATGCGGCCCGGCACCTCCGCCATCTTCATGGCGCTGCGCACCATCACGCGGGACAAGGTCGAACCTGAGCTGGCCCGGTTCGGTGGCGAGATTCTCTATACCAGCCTGCCGAAGGAGAGCGAGGAAGCGTTGCAGAAACTGCTCGCCGAGCACCGCTCGGCCAATTTATCCGCTTGATGGGCCGGGCGGCTCCGCAGCTGTGGAGCCGCCCGTCGTTCCTGCCTGTCCTATTCGTCTGGCGATTTTCGACCCGCCGTGCTGAAGCAGCTCTTTCTGTCCGTCCTCGCCCTGCTGGTCCTGTTCGAAGAATGGCTCTGGGACATCCTGACCGTTCTCGGCCAGCGGCTCTCCCGCCTTCTGCATCTGGAACGCTTCGATGCCTGGCTTTCGCAGGTCTCCCCGACGCAGGCGCTGATAGCCTTCGCCATTCCCTTGGCCGTAGTCGCGCCGCTTAACGTCGGCGCTGTGTTGCTGATGGTTCATGGCGCAATGACCGCCGGTATCCTGCTGGAAATCGCCGCCAAGCTGCTCGGCACGCTGCTGGTCGCCCGGGTATTCAGGCTGGCGCGGCCGGCCCTGATGTCGTTCGGCTGGTTCGCCCGGCTTTACGACGGGATCATGCGGGCACTGCGCTGGGCGCATGCGCTGGTGCAGGAATCGCAGATCTACCGCGGGGCGCTCGCCTGCAAGGAATCCATCAAGCGTTCCGTTCGCGATCTCGTACCCAGGTAGTTGCTCTCGGAGCAAAGACGCCGACATCCTCCCTGCGGTAGTTTCAGCGCGGTAAGACCCCATGGGGAAATATCGCCGGGGGCACTTTTCCGGCTAAACTGCACCTTCGCGCATGCTGCAAGCGGTTCATCGAATAAGGACGGTTTCTGCCTTTTTAGCCAGGCCGCAAGTCCCAACTTGATATTTTCCGCCAATCGGAGGGTTCAGCCATGCTGAAAACCATCGACATTCTGTTAGGGATTACCGTCGTCATGCTCATCGTCAGCATGGCCGTAACCGTGCTGACGCAGCTCATCACCGATTTGGCGAATACGCGGGGAAAACATCTCTCACGCGGGCTGGTCGATCTGCTGCGGCAAATCGACCCCAGCCTGAGCCGCGAAATGGCGGAGCAGGTATCCCGCGCAGTGCTGACGCACCCCATGATCAGCCATGTGGGGCAGCGGCTGGGGGCCACAATACACCGGGAGGAATTCACCAAGCTGCTGCTGGACATCGCCAGCGGCCAGACGCCGAGAGACGACAAGAACCGCTTGTCCGACCCCGCCAAACAAATTCTCGCCAAAATGCTGGAAAAGAACGGCATCGAGGACCCGGCGGCCACGCTCGAAAACGTCCGGGCCTATGCCTTGCAGCTCGAATTGAGCCGCCCGGAACTCGCGGCCAACGTGCGCCACAACATGGCGCTATTGCAGGAGGCCGACAGCCGGCTGGTGGCCAAGATCAACGGCTGGTTCGACCAGACCATAGACCGGGTTTCCGAACGTTTCACCGCCACCACCCGGCTGATCACGGTAGCCTGTTCGATCGTCGTGGTCGCTGCGGTTCAGCTCGACACCATCGACATCATCAACCGGCTCTCCATCGACGAAGGCCTGCGGAACGCCATGGTCGAAAAAGCTTTCGAGCTGGACCAGCGGCTAAGGGATCCCGGCAAACAGGAGAAATCGGGTGATGCCGCCAGACCGAGAGTGCCGGCGGCGGCTTCCGGAAGCACGACTCCCCTCCCGAATCCGCAGACGAAGGGACCCAATGGCACGCCGGCCATTCCGGGCCGGACAGAGGAGCCCAAAGGCAAACCCGCCGCCGTTCCGACTGTGCCAGCCGGCACGGCGATGCCGCAAGCTTCGGTTGCCGCCCAGGTCACCGCCGGCAGGCCGGCCAGTGTCAGAACGGACCTGGAATATCTCCAGGACCTCGGCCTTATCAACGTCCTGGGCAGCAGCAAGGGATGGATGGGACGATGGCGCGAGATCAATCCCATCGGCATGCTCCTCTCGGTCTTCCTCCTCAGCCTGGGCGCGCCTTTCTGGTACGCCGCACTGCAACACCTGCTCAAGCTTCGTGGCGTCCTGGCTGTCAAGGATGACGAGCAACGGCGGGAACGGCAGAGCCCTCAAGCATCGCCGGATAAGACCACCGGCGGTGCGCCGGCCGCACCGCCACTCGTCGGCGAACGCGGCATACTGGGGTAGGAGGCCGTGCCATGCTCAAGCAATGGATCGGTTGCCCGCCGGACAACTTCACCCAAGGCCGGCGCGGTCATAAGCCCCAGGCTGTCGTCATCCATGCCTACCCGAGCCTGGAAGCCGCCGAAACCTTGTTCGCCGACCCCAAATCCAGCGAATCCTGCCACTACGTCGTGGGTGCCGGCGGCCTGGTCCACCAGTATGTGGACGAAGCGGACACGGCTTATCACGCCGGCCTGGTCGTCAACCCGAGCTGGGCACTGTATCGCCGGGGCATCAACCCCAACCTGATGACGGTGGGCGTCGCCGCCGTCGGTGCAGGCGAAAGCTGGTCCGAGGAAATATACGGCATAGCGGCGGAGCTGATACGGGAAATAGCCGCGCACTGGGGCTTCCCGGCGGACGCGGAGCATATCGTGCTGCACTCCGAAATACGGGCTTCGCGCGACTGCACCGGCTCCGGATTCGACCGCGCCGAGCTGCTGAAATGGATCGCCTCCCAACCCGCTCCGGCCCAGCCGGCGCCCAGTTCGGCTCCGCTCGCTGCAAGTTTGGGGCAGCACTTCGTACGGCTCCTCGGTACAGCCAACCTGCGCGAAGGCGCGCCCAGCACCCGCGCCCGCATCCTTCGCACCTTGCCGCAAGGAACCGACGTGGCGGTCACGGGCTTCACCGACCGCGGCGAACGGATCGAAGGGAATGCCGTCTGGTACGAAACGCCGGAAAACGCCTTTCTCTGGGCGGGCGCTACCGACGCACCGCAACCGCTGGCTCCTCAGGCGGAGCCAGTCCCACCGCCGGTCCCGCCACCGGAAGCCGGTATCGAGTGCGGGATTTCCCGGATCGACGCCCTGTTCCGCGGGCAAAGCGGCGTGGCCATCGGCGCCCACGAGCCGGCAGGCGATGCCGTCGGCGCCATCCAGGACCTGCTGTCGGGCCATGGCCATACCGGCCTGCCCGGCCTCATCGCCGCCAGCTACGGACGGTTCGGCAACAAAACGGCAGCAGCCGTACAAAACTTCCAGGCCAATCATGGGCTTCCTGCTTCGGGCGAAGTCGATACGGCAACCCTGCAAGCCATGATAAAAACGCGCGCGAGCAAACCCAGAATCTCCCAGGTCTACCTCGAGCTGGTTTTGGGCTTGCCTTATCGCGGCCTGCACAAAATCCTGAGCATCGTCGCGCAGATGGAAGGCGTCGGCAAATTCGGCGCGCTCAATCTCAACACCGACGCCGCCGGACTGTCCTACGGCATCATCCAATGGGCACAGCGCCCCGGCCGCCTGCCGGAACTGCTGCGGGCGTTCTCCGCCGCCGACCGCGAGCATTTCATCGATGTCTTCGGGGACGGGGACGCCCGCCTCGCCGACAGCCTCATCGCCTATACGAGCAGGGCCAACGGCGGAGTCGATGCCCGGACCGGACTCGCGCTCGATCCGGCTTTCGATCTCATCCACTCCCCTTGGACCAGACGCTTCGAAAAGTCCACCCTGCACCTGCCCTTCCAGCTGGCCCAGGTGCAGACGGCCGCCAGCGCATTTCGCCAGTCTCTCAGGAAAATACGGAGCTACGCCCGAGACCTCGGCACGGAACGCGGCATCGCCTTCATGCTGGACGTCGCCAACCAGTTCGGTGACGGTGGTCTGAAAAAACTCTACCTGGCGGCTCACCGTGAGGGCATGGACGAAATGGACCTTCTGGAAGCCATCGCCGACGAAAGCGTGGAGCGCATGCCGGACAAATTCAAACAAGGGGTCCGGGCCAGGCGCGACGGCTTTCTCCAAACGACCAGACTGTCCGACGAGGCCGTCGACATGGATAGCATGGGATGAGCCGAAAATCCGCCGTCAGGCCTTATCGCGAATCCGCCAGATAACGCAGAAAGCCAGCGGCTTGCACTGCCTTATGATACAGAATAGCCGTCGGCTGCCGTTTTGTTTACCAAAAATAAACGTCAAGCATGGATATCATAAGAATTACTGATACTACGACGTATTGAATTCGGTATAATTTATCTAACCCAAACGGACCGGATCCGGTGCGGCTCAACCGGTGATGGTTGTTGCGCGGTTTTTGTTCTCCTCCTGGACGACTCCTGAGGTCGCCTTACCCCCCCTCTCTGGCAGGCATAAGAAAGCCCGCCAGGGGCGGGCTTTTTAGCGTTTTTTGTTATTGTTGTTGTTTCAACGCTATCGCCGAGTTTACCTGCGAAGCGCATCGGTAGTTGCGTTATTGTTGTAGTTATCAACTGCCCCGAAGGGCTCTCCTCCTCATTGACGACTCTCTCTTAAGGCCCCGTCCCTGACGGCAGGGCAAAGTATAGCGGAAAAGTTCCCGGTGTCCAGATTTTTTTACAAATTTGAAACAACCTCTTTCCTATATAACTTTTCTATTTTATTTCAATGGATTGCATTTCGCTTGGACCTTCAGAAATGCAATTTCCTACGCTGAAACCAGGTAATTTTCACCCACTGCATCATCTCATTACCGGTACATTACGTTGACCCGAGCACTACCGATGTATTTTCGCAGGCGCCCGATCAACTCGTCCCGCGGATGAACCCGCCAGCGCTCGCCGAGCCGAAGCAGGGTCTGCGCACCTCGCCCCTGATAGGCAATCTGAACGGGACAGCCGCCTCCTGCGAACTGGCCGAGCAGGTTCTTGAATTCTTTCAGAAACGACGGGGACAGATATTCCGCCGACGTCGCGCTGGGCCATTCGATCCGGAGACAGCGGGCAAAATGCGCCCGCGCCTCTTCGATGCTGAAGATCCGTTCGGCGGAGATGCGGGTCTGGCCGGCATATTCGTCGAATCCCAGCGTCCCCTCGGCGACCACTAGGCCATCTTTGACGAGATGGTGGCCGTCGCGCTGGTAGGTTTCGGTATAGACGGCGAGCTCCATGCGCCCGGTGCGGTCGTCCAGCGCAACGAAGCCCATCTTCTGGCCATTGCGCGTGAGGCGGGTGCGGATATCGACGATCAGGCCCGCCACCACCACCCGCGTCTCGCCCCGGCCGCCCTCGCCCTCTCCCATGAGCGGCCCGAGCCGGGTGGTGACGATCTGCTCCAGTTCCCGTTCGTGCGGTGTGATCGGATGGCCGGTGAGATACAGGCCCAAGGTCGCCTTTTCCTGCGCCAGCCGCTCCGCTTCGGTCCATGGCTCGACCTCCGCCGATATCAGGCTCAGGTCTGCGGCTGAGGGACTCTCCGCCACGAAGCCTCCGAATAAGTCGTCCTGGCCGGCAGCGCTCATGGCGCCGTGCTGCTCCGCCGCCTTCAGCGCATCCGGCAGGCTGGCGATGAGGGCGGCCCGGTTCCGGTCGAAACAATCGAGCACGCCGGCCCGGATCATCGCTTCCAGCACCCGGCGATTGGCCTTCCTGAGATCGATGCGGCGGCACAGGTCGAGCAGGTCGGTGAACGGCCCATTCTTATCGCGCTCCTCTAGGATGTCCTCGATCGCGGTCTGGCCCACGCCCTTGACCGCCCCTAAGCCATAGAGGATTTCCTGTCGGCCCCGGATCAAGCCCCGCCCCCGGATCGGGTCCGGGGCGGGGCCTGGACTCGATCCATGGTCCGGGGCAGGCTCCTGGACGGTGAACCGGTAGCCGGAGAAATTGACGTTCGGGGGCAGGATGGACAGCTTCATGCCCCGGCATTCGTCGATCAGCACCACCACCTTGTCGGTGTTGTCCATGTCGGCGGACAGCACGGCGGCCATGAATTCGGCCGGATAGTGCGCCTTGAGCCAGGCGGTCTGGTACGACACCAGGGCGTAGGCGGCGGAATGCGATTTGTTGAAGCCGTAGCCGGCGAACTTCTCCATCAAATCGAAGATGTAGGAGGAGACGCCCTGGTCTATGCCTTGTCCGGCGGCGCCGGCGACGAAGATCTCGCGCTGCTTCGCCATCTCCTCCGGCTTCTTCTTGCCCATGGCGCGCCGCAGCAGGTCGGCGCCGCCCAGGGTGTAGCCGGCCATGTCGCGGGCGATCTGCATCACCTGTTCCTGGTACAGGATGACGCCGTTGGTGGGCTTCAGGATCGGCTCCAGCACCGGATGCGGGTACTCGGCGCGGGTCCGGCCGTGCTTGACGTTGATGTAGTCGTCCACCATGCCCGATTGCAGCGGACCGGGCCGGAACAGCGCGACCAGGGCGATGATGTCCTCGAAGCAGTCCGGCTTGAGCCGCTTGATCAGGTCCTTCATGCCGCGCGATTCGAGCTGGAACACGGCGGTGGTCGCACACCGCCCCAGCAGCTCGTAGGCCTTGGGATCATCGAGCGGAATCCGGTTGATGTCGACCGGTTCCTCCCCGGCGTCCCGTCGCCTGGCGTTGATGTCGGCCAGCGCCCAGTCGATGATGGTGAGCGTCCTAAGCCCCAGGAAATCGAACTTGACCAAGCCGACCGCCTCGACGTCGTCCTTGTCGAACTGGGTCACCAGGTTGCCGCCGCCCGGTTCGCAGTACAGCGGGCTGAAATCGACCAGCCGCGAGGGCGCGATCACCACGCCGCCCGCGTGCTTGCCGGGATTGCGGGTGATGCCTTCGAGCGACTGGGCCAGGTCGAGCAGGGCCTTGACCTCCTCGTCCTCCTGGTACAGCTTGCGCAGCTCTTCGCTGTCCTCCAGCGCCTTGCTCAAGGTGATGCCGAGTTCGAACGGGATCAGCTTGGCGATGCGGTCGACGAAGCCGTAAGGGTGCCCCAACACCCGGCCGACGTCGCGCACCACGGCCTTGGCGGCCATGCTGCCGTAGGTGATGATCTGGGACACTTTATCGCGGCCGTACTTGCGGGCGACGTAATCGATCACCTCGTCCCGCCGCTCCATGCAGAAGTCGACGTCGAAGTCGGGCATGGAGACGCGCTCGGGATTGAGGAAACGCTCGAACAGCAGTTCGAATTCGATCGGATCGAGGTCGGTGATCTTGAGCGCATAGGCCACCAGCGACCCGGCGCCGGAGCCGCGGCCCGGCCCCACCGGAATGCCCTGGCTCTTGGCCCACTGGATGAAGTCGGCGACGATCAAAAAATAGCCGGGGAAGCCCATCTCGCGGATCACCGACAGCTCCAGTTCGAGCCGGTCCGAGTAGTGTTTCGTCCGTTCTTCCAAAGTTCCCAGACCGGCGGGCGGTCGCGCGATTAGACGCTCCTTCAGCCCTACGCGCGACTGCTGGATGAAAAAATCGTCCGGCGTCATGCCTGCCGGCACCGGGAAATCCGGCAGGAAGTTCTTGCCCAGCGTCAGGCCGATGTTGCAGCGGCGCGCGATCTCCACGCTGTTTTCCAGCGCCTCCGGCAGGTCCGCGAACAGCGCCAGCATCTCCTCCTCGCTGCGCAGATACTGCTGTTCGCTGTAGTCCCGCGGCCGGCGCGGATCGTCCAGCACCCGCCCCTGGTAGATGCAGACCCTGGCCTCGTGGGCCTCGAAATCCTTCGCGGATAGGAAACGGACGTCGTTGGTCGCCACCACCGGTAGGTCTAAGCGGACGGCCAACTCCACCGCCGCGTCGATGTAGCGCTCCTCGTTGGCGCGCCCGGTCCGGCACAGTTCGAGGTAGAAACGGTCCCGGAACACCCCGCCCCAGTATTCCGCCAGCCGGGCCGCTTCCGCCCCATTGCCGCCGATCAGCGCATGGCCGATGGCGCCTTCGCGGCCGCCGGAGAGCGCGATCAGGCCGGCGTTGCGGTCCGCCAGCCATTCCGGCATCAGCATGGGAACGCCCTGGTGCTGGTTTTCCTGGTAACTGCGCGAAATCAGCTCGGTCAGCGCGAGATACCCCTCCTGGTTCTGGACCAGCAGGGTGAGCCGGTGGGCCCCGCCCCGGACTTGATCCGGGGGGGAACTCGCGTCCTGCGGGTTCTGCACCCAGACGTCGGCGCCGGCGATCGGCTTGATCCCGGCGCCCATGGCCGCGTTGTAGAACTTGACCAGGGAAAACAGGTTGGACTGGTCGGTCACCGCCACGGCCGGCATGCCGAGTTCCGCCAGCTTCTTGACCAGCGGCTTGATCCGAACCACCCCGTCGACGAGGGAATATTCGGTATGAATCCGGAGATGGACGAACTTAGGCTCCATGAGCGCCCGCTAATGCAAATTCATATTCAAAGGCCGCGCGCAGCGAGGCCGTTTCCACTCTTGATCTTCAATCCCATTCAGCCGCGCTGAGCATCGCAGCTTGCCGAGCGGAACAGCCCGCAGGGGCGCCGCAAGGAGGCGGCGCGTCGACAGAGGGGCATGGAAGCCCCTTCTGTC
>JBFMDC010000024.1:0-42338 GCA_040753975.1 Pseudomonadota bacterium | reverse complement strand
CATCCGTGGCCCCTGGACCCCGGCAATCCCTGCCGGGGCGACGACTTGGCTTTTGCCCGACGGCGGTCAGGCCCCTTGGAGGGGCCAGCCGTCGAAAGCCACCGGCTTTGCCGGTGGATCGTTACTTGAGCGCCCTCACCTTACCCAGGAACCTGTGGCCAAAGGGCGCTCCTTGTTCCCTTCTCCCTCTGGGACAAAACTGCCGGGAGCGGTTTTGGTCGAGCGAAGCTCGCCCGAAGGGTTTCGGGCAGGACTGCCCGAAAACAAAAGCTGGCGCGGAGCGCCGGATGAGGGAGAGGGAATGTTGTGTGACATTGCTTTCTTAACCGTTAGTAAGGCTCCGCCCCCGACCCCGGATCGAGTCCAGGGCGGGGCTTGATCGGAGGTCGATGGCGATGGCCCGTTGCGGCGGACGGCGAGGCTTGGCGGTGAGTGTAGGGGTAGGCGGGGGCAGCGTCAGATTCCGCAAGCTTGCCGTGAGCGGAGCCGAACGGGTTGCCGCGGGCCCCGGACTCTGAATCAAGTCCAGGGCGGGGCTCGATCCGGGGGCCGGTTCGGCCGCGAGTTTTTCGGGCCGGGCGGCGTCAGCCGCCGATGCGGCCGAAGCGAATGGCTTCCGGCGGAAGGGTGAGGGCGAAGCGCCGGGGCCGGACGCCGTCGTGGCCGATGAGGTAAGGGCCGGCGGCATGGCCCAGCACGTCGTCGATGCGGCGGTGCAGCTTGGATTTGGTCTGCTCGAAGAACGCCTTGTCCATGCCGTGGCGGAGCCGCTCATGGGTGCGGTCGCCATCGCCCATGGCGCCGATGATTGTCATGTATTCGGCGAGATACGCGCTGGCGTATCCGGGTTCGAAAACGCCGTCGGCGGGACAGAGCAGGGCGGGTGCTTGCGCCAGCCGCCGGCGGGCGAACCAGGCGAGGAAGGCCAGTTGAGTGGGAGGGAGGCTGAGGCTGATGCCGCCGGCCTGGATGCGCCGCTGTTCCAGATCGATCGTCAATTTGGGCTGGGTCAGCGAGGACTGCGCGGCGTCCACCACGTTCGAGAAGCGGGTGCGGCCTTTGAGCAGGGTTTTGGGGAGGTTTTGCCGCAGCCGCACGAAGGGGATGTCGGCCAGGGTGACGATGGCGGCCTTGGTGTCCAGCGGACGCAGAGCCTGCCCCGGACTTGATCCGGGGGCGCCGGCGGTGTAGATGATGCGGCTGGTTGGCGTGGGGTAGAAGAAGTCCGGGTGCGATTCATACGGCGGCATCACCAGCACATGGGAGAGCCGGTCCTGGGGACGGCCGTACAGCGAGAGGGCGTAGCCGGCGTAGAAGCCCATGGACTTGCGCCCGCCGGCCAGCGAGACGTGGAGCTGGGAGGTGTCGTCTTCGGTGAGGTGGCGGATCCAGTCGGTGATGGTGTCGGCGGCGGCGATGTTGTCGCTTTCGGTGCGGATGTCGGTCAGGGCGCGCCCGGCGGCGTCTTCGAGGACGTGCAGGCAGGATTCGTCGAAGCGCATGGCCGGCAGCGCGTAATCCCGCCGCAGCCGGTGGAACCAGCCGGGTTCTTCGCTGAGCAGGGTGAGCCGGGCGCGTTCGATGCCTTCGGCGGTGGAGAGGAGGTGGATCTCGGTCGGCAGGGCCTCAATCCCTTGAAACGCAAGGGCGTACAGGGTTTCCGTGACGACTTGCGGCGTGAGGCCGGTCACTGCCAGCAGAATGCGCCGGGGATAGCGGAGTTCTGGCGTTTCCATGCTGTGAAGACGGGCGCGGAGGGGGGTGTATGCGGGATCAGGCGTTCGCCGCGGGCCGCGGCGAGTTTGCCGGAATGGTTTCGATCCGGTAACGCCCCAATCCCATGCTGGTGGCTTTGCCGGCGTGAGTCCATTGGCCCAGCCAGAGGTAGGGCCAGAACGGGGCGAGGGCCGAGCCGCCGAGAACGAAGCTGCCGGTGAGTCCGCCCATTTGCATGGTGGTGTCCTGCCGCGAGGAATAGCGGGTCCAGTCGCGCCAGGCCAGCTTCGGTTCCTCCAGAACGATGCCGCGCGCCTCACGCCTGAGGCCGGCGAAATCGGTTTCCAGCGGCGTGTCGGTGTGGAAGTAGCTGAGCATGGAGAGGCGCCGCAAGAGGTTTCCGAACAGGTCGGTGAAGCCGAATTCGTTGGGGCCGACCTGGTGTTCTTCCCGGCGCAGGCGCAAGGGGGTTTCCAGGTGAATCGAACAGCGCTCGGGCAGGGGTGGAATGGCGGGAACCGACGCCGGCAGCGGAGTGAGCGGCTGCTCGGCGGTCCATATCCGCTGGCTGTCGCCTTCCACGCCGGTCTGCCGGATGGCCTGGAGTTCGAGCCGGTTGTCACGTTTGCCGATGCCCTGGCGACCGGCCTGCCGCAGTGCGTGCACGAGGTAGGGTAGTTGGCGTTCGGCCTGGCCGATCAGGGTCAGCCCGAGCCGGAAGGTTTGTGGCTCGGGGTTGGGCTGCGCGTCGAGCACGAAGGGGTGCGGGGCGGCATTGTATTTCCGCATTTTGAGGGCAGCCGCCGGCGGCGGGGTTTCGAACACGTAGGAATAGACGCAGGCGCGGTAGAGCAGGCATTCCGGACAGGGGGTGCCGCGCACGACGCAGACCGCGCGCTTGAGGGCATGGCCCAGGGCGCCGCGCCAAGCCGAGCCGGGATAGTCGGGCAGCCGGATCGGGAGTTCGGCGGAGAATTCGAAACTATAGCGGGCGATCGGGAGACCGGGCCAAGTCATTTGGCGATGGCTGTCTTGTTACTGTCGCGGCGATCGTAGCATTCCGGCTTCCGAACGCCGCCCGGCGGCAAGCTTGCCGCGACAGGTCATTGGCATTTCCCGCTCATTTGTACGCGCCAGTCGTCCGAGCGGCTGCCCATTCCGTAGATGGGTTCCTTGCTGACCATCGCGGCCACGTTGATCGCGGTTTTCAGATTTGGGTCCATGCCCTCGTAGCTGGATCGCTGGTCGATGGCGGCGAAATTTTTGCCGAGCTTGCGGCAGTACTCCTGCCCTTTGGCCAGGGCGGCGTCCAGAGCCGAGCCCTCGTTGTAGCCTGTGCCGATGATCTCGACGCTGTTGTCGGCGTGTGGAATGAGGGTGGCGGTGCCGCCGCAGCCGGCGAGGGCGATCAAGTTTGCTGCGAGCACGGCGGCAAACGCGCGGGGCGAAATGCGGGAGGGCATGGCGAGTCTGGTATCGGACGATTCTCGTGATTATACCGCTGCCTTCCGTGGCAGGGCCTTCGGCTATTCCGCCGCCAGCGGGGTGCCTGCGGAGAGCCGTGATAGTGCACCGGTCGATGCGTCGATCAGGGGTTGCGGGAAGACGCCGGCGCCGAGCACGAGCAGCGCCGTCAGTACCAGCACCAGGCTGGCCGCGGGGTGTAGCTTTCCGGTCGGCGCGGAAACGGCATCGCCGGTCCATATCATGGCCAGCACGACCCGGAGGTAATAGTAGATGCCGATGCCGCTGCCGACGACGACGGCGGTCACCAGCGGCCAGGTCTCCGCCTGCACGCCGGCGGCGAAGACGTAGAACTTGCCGACGAAGCCGACCGTGAGCGGGATACCGGCCAGGGACAGCAGGGCGAGCGTCAGCGCCGCGGCGAGCCAAGGCGAGCGCCAGAACAGACCGGCGTAGTCGCTGAGCCTGTCGGTTTCGCGGGCCTCGTCGGAAAGCGCCGAGATGACGCCGAAGGCCGCCAGGCTGGTGAGGGTGTAGGCGGCGAGGTAGAAGGCGATCGTTTCCGCCTGCAGGTCCCGCCGCAACAGCCCCGCGGCGACGAATCCCGCCAGCAGGTAGCCCATGTGGGCGATGGAGGAATAGGCGAGCAGGCGCTTCAGGCTGTCTTGCAGCAGCGCCAGGAGATTGCCGGCCAGGATGGAGACGACGGCCAGGAGGCCGAGCACGCAGAGAAAGGTTTCCGAGCGCTCGGCATGGACAGTGGTGAAAAACCTGAGCAGCAGCGCGAACACGGACGCCTTCGACACGGTCGCCAGGAAGGCAGTGACCGGCGCGGGCGCGCCCTGGTATACGTCCGGTGTCCACAGGTGGAACGGCGCCAGCGACAGCTTGAAGCCGACCGCGGCCAGGATCAGGAACAGGCCGGCGAGGGCGAGCGGCTTCTGCGCCAGTTCCGCGCCGCTGCCGCCGATCTGTTCGAACGAGAGTACGCCCAGGTCGCCATAGACCAGGGCCATGCCGAACATGAGGAAGGAGGAGGCGAGCCCCGACAGCATCAGGTATTTGATGCCCGCTTCCAGCGGGCGGGAGGCCCGGACGCCGTAGGCGATCATCGGGAACAGGGAAATCGTCAGCACCTCCAGGCCGAGGAAGAACATGGCGAGATGGGTGCTGGACACCAGCAGCAGTGCCCCCAGGGTCGAGGTGAGGAGCAGCACGAAGATCTCTTCGTTCTCGTTCTCACGCCGGCGGAAATAGGCCAGGCACAGGAGGGCGACGGCGAGCGCGGCGAGCAGGAACAGCGCATGGAAGAACAGCCCGTAGGCGTCGATCAGGAGCAGGCCGGTGACGCGGAGCGGGGCCACCGACAGCGCGCAAGGCAGGGTGGCGGCGGTGGCCAGCAGGCCGCCGATGGTCAGCCAGAAAATGAGGCGGAAGTTCCGCCGGATGGCGATGGCCAGCATCACGGCGATGGCGGCCGCCGACAGCACGATGAAGGGGAGCAGGGCGGTGAAAGCGTCGGCAGTCACGTCAGGGTCCTCGCTGAGCCAGGGTCTGGGCCAGTCCGTTTACCGTGGCCTCGGTATGGGCCAGCATCGATTGGGGATGTAGCCCCATCCAGGCGGTCGCGGCGATCAGGGACAGCATCACCCCCATTTCGCGCAGGCCGAAGTCCCGGACTTCGCGGGGCGAGGCCGGCCCGTGGAACGCCCGCTGCATCACGTATAGCGCATAGACCGGCGCCAGGATCAGGCCGAGGGCGGCGAAAGCGGTTATTGCGGCGTCGGCGCGGAAGCTTCCCAGCAGCACCAGGAATTCGCCGACGAAATTGCCCAGTCCCGGCATGCCCAGCGCGGCGACCGAGAAAAACAGGGTGATCGCGCCGATGCGGGGCGCCCGCGTCCACAAGCCTCCCATCCTGTCCATGTCGCGGGTGTGCAGCCGCTCCTGCAAGGCGCCGGCGACCATGAACAGCGCGGCCGCGCTGATGCCGTGGGCCAGCATGGTCATCACCGCGCCCTGCAGCGCCGCGGCGTTGCCGGCGAAGACGCCGAGCAGCACGAAGCCCATGTGGCTGACGCTGGTGTAGGCGATGAGGCGCTTGAGGTCGGTCTGGGCGAAGGCGAGCTTGGCGGCGTAGAGGATGCTGACCGCGCCCAGCGCCATGGCGATGGGCGCGAAATCCTGCGCGGCGCCGGGAAACAGCGGCACCACGAAGCGCAGCAGGCCGTAGGCGCCGGTCTTCAGCAGCACGCCGGCAAGGATGACGCTGCCGCCGGTGGGCGCCTGGGTATGGGCGTCCGGCAGCCAGGTGTGGAAGGGTACGGCCGGCAGCTTGACCGTGAAGGCGATGAAGAAGCCGAGCATGATCCAGCGGGCCGCGCCCGGATAGAGATCGGCCTTGAGCAGCTCGAAATAATCGAAGCTCAGCGTCCGCGTCGTCTGGTAGTGCAGGAACACCAGCGCGATGATCGCGATCAGCATGAAGAGGCCGCTGACCTGGGTGAAGATGAAGAACTTCATGGCCGCGTAGGCCCGGTTCTCGTGGCCCCAGATGCCGATCAGGAGATACATCGGAATCAGCATGACTTCCCAGAAGAAGAAGAACAGGAACAGGTCGAGGGCGAGGAACACGCCGATGACCCCGGCCAGCGTCCACAGCAGGTTGAAATGGAAGAAGCCGCGGCGCTCGCGGATCTCGGTCCAGGAGCAAAGCACCGCGGCGAATCCGAGGAACACCGTCAGCGCGATGAGCAGCAGACTGAGCCCGTCGAGGGCCAGATGGAGACGGATGCCGAAGCGCGGAATCCAGGCCCAGTCGGCCTGCGCCAGCCAGGCTGGGTCGGGCGCCTCGCCGGTGCCGGCGAACAGGGTCAGGATCAAGGCGGTGTCCACGGCCAGCGCGGCCAGCGCCAGAGCACGCGGGGCGTCGTCCCGCCAGCGGCCGGCGGGGAGCGCCAGCAGACCGCCGATGAGGGGAACCAGGATCAGCCAGAGCAGGATCATGCCCACACCCCCACAGCCAGGATCAACGCGGCGCCGAACAGCATGCCGGCGGCGTAGCGCCGAAGCTGCCCGGTCTGGGTGGGCGCCAGCAGGCGATGGCCGAGCCGGGTGAGGGCGACGATGCCCAGATACAGGCCATCGACCGCATCGGCCTTGTTCAGCCTGGCGAGCGCGACGAAGGGAAAGACGAACAGCCGGTCGTACAGCCAGTCCATGCCCCATCCGCTGAACCACAGGCGGCGCAATGCCTCTCTTCCGGGAAGTTTCAGCATGGCCTCGGCGGAGGCGGTTCCGGTACGGTAGACGAGATAGCCGATAGCGATGCCCAGGAACGGCGCCGCCGTGGTCAGGAGGCCGACCGAGCCGCCGGCTTCTCCCTCGGCTCCGCTCGGGACAAGCCCCTCGGGTCCGGCCTCGGGCAGCGCCGGGAACAGAGGCAGCTTCGCCAGTCCCCCGGCGAGGGACAGAACGGCGAGGATCGCCAGCGGCACGCCGATGTTCGAGCCGTAATGCGGATGGGCCGGGGTCCGTTCCGGGCCGAAGAAGGCGATCAGGAGCAGCCGGGTGCTGTAGAGGCCGGTCAAGACCGCGCCTGCCGTGCCCGCGGCCCACAGCCAGGGACCGGCGCCGCCCGCGCCGTAGGCGCCGAGCAGGATCTCGTGCTTGCTGTAGTAGCCCGAAGTGAAAGGCAGGGCGACCAGGGCCGCCAGGCCGATCAGAAAGGTCCAGAACACCAAGGGCAGGCTGCGCCGCAAGCCCCCCATCTTGAAGATGTCCTGCTCATGGTGCAGCGACAGGATGACGGCGCCGGCGCCGAGGAACAGCAGGGCCTTGAAGAAGGCGTGGGTGGTCAGGTGGAAGATCGCCGCGGACCAGGCGCCCACGCCCAGCGCCAGGAACATGTAGCCGATCTGGCTGATGGTGGAATAGGCCAGGACGCGCTTGATGTCGGTCTGGGTCAGTGCGCTGAAGCCGGACATCAGCAGGGTGATCGCGCCGATGAACGCGACCAGTATCTGCACCTCCGGGGCGAGCGTGTACAGGGCGTGGGTGCGGGCGATGAGGTAGACGCCGGCGGTGACCATGGTGGCGGCATGGATCAGGGCGCTGATGGGGGTGGGGCCGGCCATGGCGTCGGGCAGCCAGACCTGCAGCGGCAACTGGGCCGACTTGCCGACGGCGCCGCCGAGCAGCAGCAGGGCCGTGGCCATCGCCAGACCCGAGCCCGCTGGCCATTGGGCGTTCGCCCTGGCCATGGCCTCCTGGATGTCGAGCGTGCCGAGCTGGGTGAACAGCAGGAACAGCCCCAGCGCCATGGCGGTGTCGCCGACGCGGGTGACGACGAAAGCCTTGCGCGCCGCATAGCCGTTTTCCGGCTTCTCGTACCAGAATCCGATCAGAAGGTAGCTGCACAGCCCTACGCCTTCCCAGCCGAGATAGAGCAGCGGCAGGTTGTCCGCCAGCACCAGGATCAACATGGCGAAGACGAACAGGTTCATGTAGGCGAAGAAGCGGGCGATGCCGGGGTCGTCGGCCATGTAGCCGGCGGAATAAACGTGGATGAGGAAGCCGATCCCGGTGACCACCAGCAGCATGTTGAGCGATAGGGCATCCAGGTAGAAGGCGAAATCGACGCCGAAGTCGCCCGCCGCCATCCAGTGCCACAGCGTCTGCCGGAACACCCGGGCTTCCGGCGCAAGCGCCAGAAGCTCGAACGCCAGGGCGGCGGTCAGGGCCGCCGAGAGCCCGACCGAGCCGGCGCCGATCCAGGGGACCCAGGCTCTGGAGAGCCTCCCTTCGCTCGCGGCGAGGATCAGGAAGCCCGCCAGAGGAATGAAGGGAACCAGCCACAACAAATTGAGCATGACGACTCCTAGCCTTGCATTTCGCTCAGGCGATCCACGTCCAGCGTCATGTGGCGCCGGTAGATCTGCAGCACCAGCCCTAAGCCGACGCCGACTTCGGCGGCGGCAAGGGTCAGGATCAGGAGGAACATGATCTGGCCGTCGGGCTGGCCCCAGCGGGAACCTGCCGCGATGAAGGCCAGTCCCGCCGCGTTCAGCATGATCTCCACCGACATCAGCATCACGATCAGGTTACGCCGGATGAGCAGGGCGACGAGGCCCAGCACGAACAGGGCCGAGGCCAGGATCAGCGAGTGTTCGAACGGAATCGGCGCCATCGCTTGAAGCTCCTAAGACTTGAGGGGACGGCCCAGGTGATAGGCGCCGACCAGCCCCGCCAGCAGCAGCATGGAGGCCGTCTCGACCGTCAGCAGGTAGGGGCCGAACAGGGCGATGCCGAGCGTCTTGGACTCGACGATCCGGCCCGCCTCGTGAGCGCCGGAGCGCGTCAGGGTGACCAGCAGCTCCGCGAACAGGATCGCGCAGAGCGCGGCGGGACCATGCCAGATGCCGGGACTCAGCCATTGCTTCTCCTGCTCGATGGTCTTGCTGCCGAGATTGAGCATCATCACCACGAACACGAACAGCACGATGATCGCTCCGGCGTAGATGATCACTTCCAGCACCGCCGCGAAAAACGCCCCCAGCAGGTAGAAGATGAAGCCCGAGGCCAGGAGCGACACGATGAGGTAGAGCAGGGCGTGCACGGTGTTGTGCTGGATCACCACCATGAAGGTGGCGGCGACGGCGACCAGGGCGGAGAGGTAGAAGAGGGTCAGTTCCATGTCGGTGCTTTCTTCGGTTGCGGTCAAGGCAGGAGGCTTTTCACGTCGATCGGGGGCGCTTCGTTTTCCGCCTGGCCCTTGTTCTTGCCGGCGATCGCCTTGCCCGCCACCCGGTAGAAATTGTAGCCCGGATACTTGCCGGGGCCCTGAATCAAAAGGTGCTCCTTCTCGTACACCAGGTTGCGGCGGTCGTATTCACACAGCTCGAAGTCGGGGGTGAGCTGGATGGCGTAGGTCGGGCAGGCTTCCTCGCACAGGCCGCAGAGGATGCAGCGCGAGAAGTTGATGCGGAAGAATTCCGGATACCAGCGGCCATCGCCGTCTTCCGCCTTTTGCAGGGCGATGCAGTCCACCGGGCACGCCACCGCGCACAGATTGCAGGCCACGCAGCGCTCCTCGCCGTCGGGGTCGCGGGTGAGCACGATGCGGCCCCGGTAGCGCGGATAGAGCTTCGGCCGCTGCTCGGGGTACTGGACCGTGTCCGCCCGGGTGAAGGTGTGCTTGAGCACGATCCACAGGGTGCGCAACTGGCTGATCATCTCGCCTCCTTATCTCATGGCGCCGACAGGCCGATGGCCCCGGTGACGACGATATTGGCCAGGGTCAGCGGCAGCATCACCTTCCAGCCGAAACTCATGAGCTGGTCGTAGCGAGGGCGGGCCAGCGCCGCCCGGAGCAGGATGAAGAACATGATGAAGACCAGGGTCTTCAGGACGAACCAGGCCAAGGGGGGCAGAATGGCCGGCCCCAGCCAGCCGCCGAAGAACAGCGTCACGAGGATGGCCGAGTTCAGGGTGATCCCTAAATATTCGCCGACGAAGAACATGCCGAACTTCATGCCGGAGTACTCGGTGTGGAAGCCGCCGGTGATTTCCTGCTCGGCTTCCGGCAGATCGAAGGGCGCGCGGTGGCACTCCGCCACGGTCGCGACCAGGAAGGCGATGAAGCCGGCGAACTGCGGCAGCACGTACCAGCCATCCTTCTGCGCCTCGACGATCTCCCGCAGGTTGAAGCTGCCGGACAGCATCACCACGCCCATGGCGGCCAGGCCCATGAACACCTCGTAGCTGATGCTCTGGGCGGCGGCGCGCAGGCCCCCGAGCAGCGAGTATTTGTTGTTCGAGGCATAACCGGCCAGCACCTGGCTGTAGACCGCCAGCGAAGACAGCGCGAAGAAGTACAGCAGGCCGAAGTTGAAGTCGATGACCCCCACCCCCGGCGCGAACGGAATCACGACGAAGCCGAGCAGCATGGTCACCATGACGATGGCCGGCGCGATGACGAACACCGGCTTGTCGGCGAAAGGCGGAATCCAGTCCTCCTTGAAGAAGATCTTGACCATGTCCGCCACCACCTGTCCCAGCCCCAGCGGGCCGACCCGGTTGGGGCCGAGGCGGTCCTGCCAGATTCCGATCAGGCGGCGCTCCACCCAGATCAGCCAGGCTGCCACGACCACGACCGAGAGCAGGATGCCGACGACGACAAGGGGGGAACCGACGGTCATGGCGCTTCATCTCCGGGTTTGTTCGGCGTCCATGGGCGCGACGCGATTTCCAGGAAAGGCAGGCCCGGCAGGCCGGCCGGCACGCCGGCCACCCCGGCTGCGAGGCCGGGCAGCAGTTTCACCGGCAGCCAGACGTCCACGAGGAGTTCGACTTCCGAGCCTTCGGTGAGACCCAGGCGTGTCGCGTCCTCGGGGCTGAGGGCCAGATAGGGGTGCGGCGCCCGTTCGGCCACCGCGGCCGAGTGCATGCTGGTCTCGTCGCTGCCGAAGATGTGGTGTATCGGGACCAGCCGCAGGGCGTCCGAGAGAGCGGCGCCGGCTTCGGGCGGTGCGAACCACTGCGGGCCGGTTCCGCCGCCGTCGCCGATCAGCCGGATGCCGGGATCGCCGCCGCGCAGATGGCCGCCGGCTTCGTCCTGGAATTTCCCGACCGACTGGTTCGAGTTCCAGCCCGGCGCCCACATGAAGGGATTGAGGGCAGGCGGATGGTTTTCCGGCGCGCCTTCCATGGAGAAGGCCAGGGCCGAATCCGTATCCTCCGGCTGTTTCGGTTCGTGGATGCGGACGTCGGCCAGCATGGCGGTGCGCCCGCTGTAGCGGTGCGGTTGGCGCGGGATCTTCTGGCCCGCGACGCGGAAGGCCGCCCCCGGCGCGCAGCCGGTGATTTCCCGGAACACCGGCAGCGATTCGGCCAGCGCCCGGATGAGATCGTCGAGATGGGGCCAGTGGCCGAGCCAGCGCCAGGCGTCGCGGCTGTCGCCGATTGGTTGCATCGCCGCGAAGAATCGCTGGGCGCGGCCTTCGCTGTTGACCAGCGTCCCTTCGGTCTCGGCGAAGCTCGCGGCCGGCAACGCGAGGTGGGCGCGCTCGGCGGTCTGGTGCAGGGTATGGTCGATGACGATCACCTGTCTGGCCCGATCGAGCAGCGCATCGATGGTGGCCCGGTCCGCCCGCCGGTAGAGATCGTTCTCGAGGATCACCAGCGTGTCGGCCTCGCCTCGTTCGATCGCTTGAACGGCAGCCGCAAGCGAGAAAGGTATGGGCGCAGCGGCTAGCTCACCCTCTCCCACTGGGAGAGGGCCGGGGTGAGGGAAATCGCCCTCCATGCCCATCAGCGCCAGCCCCAGGCTGTTGCATTCCGGCACGGCGAAATGCGCGCCCGTGGGTTGCCCCTGCCGTTTCGCCGCCAGCGCGGCGGCGATCTGCCCTGCCGCCCGCAGCACGTCCTCGCTCAGGCAGCCGGCGCCGGACACGATCAGGGGCCGTTCGGCGCCTGCCAGCGCCTCGGCGATCTCCGCGGCAAGCGCCTCGTGTTCGGGAAGAAGCCCCGCGACCGCCGGCGCCTCCGGGCAGATACGGTGGGCGACGGCGAAGCCCAGCCGGGCGATGGCTTCGGGGCCGGCGCGGCAGGTCCGCGCGGCGACCTCGTCCAGCCGGGTCGGCGCCGGGCTGGCGACGAACAGCGGGCTTTTCTCGGCCTGGGCCGCTTCGCGCACGGCGGCGTCCTGCCAGCGCGGGATGCCTAAACCTTCGGCGATGGCCAAAGCGCGCTGGCGCACCGCCTGGCGCAGCGCCAGCGCCAGCCGCGGCGCGGTCTGGGTGAGGTCCTCGCCCAGCACCAGCACCGCGTCGGCCTGTTCGGCCTCGCACAGGGACGAAAGATGCACCGGGAAATCCCGGACGATGCCGAGCAGGGTTCGAAGGCAGCCGTGTTCGGTGTCGCCGATGCCGGCATGGAAACGCTCCGCGCCGACCAGCTCCCGCAAAGCGAAATTGGCTTCGAGACTGGCGCGGGGTGACCCGATGCCGACGATTCCCTTGGCATCCCGGATCGCGGCGGCGAACCGGGCGGCGGTGGTTTCCGCATCGAGCAGGCCTTCTTCTGCCGAGCGGGCCTGATGGATGCGCGCCGGGCCGTTGACGAAGCCGTAGCCGAAGCGGCCGCGGTCGCACAGGAAATAGCCGTTGATCTCGCCGTGGTAGCGGTTGACGATCCGGCGCAGGCTGCCGTAGCGCTCGCCGGGGCTGGTGTTGCAGCCGATTCCGCAATGCACGCAGATCGATGGGGCGGTCTGCAAATCCCATTTGCGGCTGTAATGCCGGCTGAAGGTCTTGTCGGTGAACACCCCGGTGGGGCAGACCTCGACCAGGTTGCCGCTGAATTCGTTTTCCAGCGCGCCGTCCTCGTGGCGGCCGAAATACACGTGGTGATGCGCGGCGAACACCTGCAGATCCTCGCCGCCGCAATAGTCCTGGTAGTAGCGGACGCAGCGGTAGCAGGCGATGCAGCGGTTCATCTCGTGGTTGATGAAAGGCCCCAGGTTCTGGTTGCGGTGGGTGCGCTTGAGGCCGCGGTATTGCCGGAAGGTATGGCCGGTCATCACGGTCATGTCCTGCAGATGGCATTCCCCGCCTTCCTCGCACACCGGGCAGTCATGCGGGTGGTTGGTCATCAGCAGTTCCAGGATGCCGGCGCGGAAATTCCTGGCGTTCTCGCCTTGCAGGGATATCCGCATGCCCTCGGTCACAGGCGTCATGCAAGCCATCACCAGCCGGCCGGGATCATCCTCCGCATCCTTGAATTGGATCACGCCGCACTGGCGGCAGGCGCCGACCGAGCCCATGGCCGGATGCCAGCAGAAATAGGGCAGGTCCAGGCCGAGCGAGAGTATCGCCTGCAGCAGGTTGTCTCCCGCCTTGACCGGATAGCTCTTGCCGTCGATTTCGATGTGCGGACTCCTTCCCTGGAGTCCGTCCTGCGGACCAGCCTTCGGCTGTCCAAAATCGTTCCCGACGATTTTGTGCGGACTCCTTCCCTGGAGTCCGTCCTCTGGACCCGCCTTCGGCGGTCCAAAATCGTTCCCTACGATTTTGTCAGGCATACGCGCCTCCGCTGACCTTCTTGGGCTGGAGATAGCGCTCGAAATCAGCGCGGAAGTATTTGAGGGCGCTCTGCAGCGGTTCCATCGCGCCGGGCGCGAGGGCGCAGAAGGTGTTGCCGGGACCGAGCAGACCACACAATCGCTCCAGGGTTTCGAGATCCTCCGGCCGGCCTTGCCCTTCGATCAGACCTTCGAGCAGGCCGACGGTCCAGGGCAGGCCGTCCCGGCAGGGGGTGCACCAGCCGCAGGACTCCTGGGCGAAGAACTGTTCGAGGTTCAGCACCATTCGCACCGGGCAGGTCTTGTCGTCCAGCAGGATCAAGGTGCCGGTGCCGAGCCGGCTGCCGGCCTTGCCGATCGAGCCGAAGTCCATGGGGATGTCCAGGTGTTCGGGCAGCAGGAAGTCGGTGGAGGCGCCGCCTGGCAGGTAGCCCTTCAGCCGGAAGCCTTCCCGCATGCCGCCGGCGTGCTCCTCGATGATCTCGCGCGCCGTCGTGCCCATGGGCAGCTCCCAGGCGCCGGGGCGCTTGACCCGGCCGCTGACGCCGTAGATCTTGGTGCCAGGATCGCCGGTCCGGCTGAGGCTCTGGTACCAGTCCACGCCGTTGCGGAAGATGTGCGGCAGGTTGCACAGGGTCTCCACGTTGTTGACGATGGTCGGCTTGCCGAACAGCCCGGATACTTGCGGAAACGGCGGTTTGGCGCGGGGGTTGGCGCGCTTGCCTTCCAGCGAGTTGAGCAGGGCGGTTTCCTCGCCGCAGATATAGCGCCCGGCGCTGGTGTGCAGCCTCAGGTCCAGGCTGAACCCCGAGCCGAGAATGTTCTCGCCGAGCAGCTTGTGTTCCTCGGCCTCGGCGATCGCTCGCCGCAGCCGCTCCGCCGCCAGCCGGTATTCGCCGCGGAGGAAGATGTAGGCGATGGGGGCCTGGATGGCGTAGGCGCCGATGGCGACGCCCTCGATCAACTGGTGCGGATCGCCTTCCAGCAGCAGCCGGTCCTTGAACGCGCCGGGCTCCATTTCGTCGCCGTTGACCACCAGGTACTTGGCTTTGGGAGCGTCCTCGCCCATCGGTACGAAGCTCCATTTCAGCCCGGTCGGGAAACCGGCCCCGCCCCGGCCGCGCAGCCCGGAGTCCTTGACCCTTTGCTGAACCTCCGGCGGGGCGAGTTCGGCGAGGACTTTTTTCAATCCCTCGTAGCCGCCGCCGGCCCGGTATTCGGCCAGGGTGGCGGCGGAGCCGTCGGGTTTGAAGTTGCGGGTGAGCGGCTTGTCCATCAGGGCGCTCCGCTATCGCCGAGTATATCGTCCAGCTTGGCCGGATCGACGTTGAAATGGGTTTCCTCGCCGATCATGAGCACCGGCGCCCGGTCGCAGGCGCCCAGGCAGACGATGGGCAGCAGGGTGTATTCGCCGTCGCCGGTGGTTTCCCCCAGCCCGATGCCGAGCTTTTCGCTCAAATGGCGGCAGTTGTCTTCCGCCCCCAGCATCCAGCAGCTCACGCTGTTGCAGTAGTGGATCACGCGCCTGCCCACGGGGCGGCGGTAGATCAGGTTGTAGAAGGTGGCGACGCTGTCCAGGTCCGCCGGCGACATCCCCAGCAGTTCGGCGATTTCCTTGAGCAGCTCGTCGGAGATCCAGCCATGGCCCTCCTGGGCGATGTTGAGCGCCTCGATCGCCGCTGCAGAAGGGTGGGGAAAGTGCCCGGCTTCCTGGCGGATGGTTCGGATTTCGTCGGGGGTGAGGATCACGGTCTTTCAGCTCCTTCAGCGGTCCACGTCGGCCATCACGAAATCGATGCTGGCGAGTATGGCGATCAGGTCGGCGATCATCAGCCCCCGGCTCATCAGCGGGATCATCTGCAGATGGGGGAACGAGGGGGTGCGGATGCGGGTGCGGTACGACATGGTGCCGCCGTCGGAAGTGAGGTAGTAGCCGTTCAGGCCCTTGGTCGCCTCGATGGTCATGCAGACCTCGCCCGGCGGGATCACCGGCCCCCAGGAAACGCTCAAGAAATGCTGGATCAGCGTCTCGATGTCGTGCATCGTGCGTTCCTTGGGCGGCGGCGTGGTGAGCGGGTGCTCGGCCTTGTAGGGACCGGACGGCATGTGGTTCACGCACTGCTCGATGATCCGAAGGCTCTGCCGCATCTCTTCCACCCGCACCGCGCAGCGGTCGTAGCAGTCGCCGTTCGCGCCGGTGGGAATGTCGAACTCGAAGTTTTCATAGCCCGAATAGGGCCGGGCCTTGCGGTAGTCCCAGGCCAGGCCCGTGGCCCGCAGCCCCGCGCCGGTCACGCTCCAGTCGATGGCCTCCGCCGTGGTGTAGGCGCCGATGCCGCGGGTGCGGCGCTGGATCAGCTTGTTGGCCATCACGGCCTTGTCGTAGTCGGCCAGGCGCCTGGGGAAGTAGGCGATGAATTCGCGGATCAGTTTGTCCCAGCCCTCTGGAAGGTCCATGGCGACCCCGCCGATGCGGAAGAAGCTGGAATGCATCCGGGCGCCGGTGAAGGATTCGATGATTTCGAACACCTTCTCGCGGTCGATGAACATGTAGAAGATCGGCGACATCTGGCCGACGTCCTGGGCGAAGGTGCCGTAGAACAGGAGGTGGCTGGCGATACGGTAGAACTCGGAGATCATGACCCGGATGACCCGGGCGCGCTCCGGCACTTCGATCCCGGCCAGCTTCTCCACCGCCATCACGTAAGGCAGGTTGTTCATCGAACCGCCGAGGTAATCGACCCGGTCGGTGTAGGGGATGTAGCTGTGCCAGGACTGGCGCTCGCCCATCTTTTCCGCGCCGCGGTGGTGGTAGCCGATGTCGGGCACGGCGTCGACGATCTCCTCGCCGTCGAGCTGGAGGGCGACGCGGAACACGCCGTGCACGCTGGGATGGTTGGGACCTAAGTTCAGGAACAGAAAATCGGTATCCTCACCCTGGCGCTGCATGCCCCATTCCTCGGGCACGAAGCGCAGGGCTTCCTGTTCGTGGAACTGTACGTCCTCCGGCAGGCTGAACGGTTCCATCTCGGTGGCGCGGGCCGGGTGGTCCTTACGCAGCGGGTGGCCCTGCCAGGTCGGCGGCATGATGATCCGGCGCAGGTTCGGATGCCCCTCGAAGCGGATGCCGAACATGTCCCAGACTTCCCGCTCGTACCAGTTGGCGGCGGGGCAGACGGCGGCGATGCTGGGGAGTGACGGATCGGCTTCCGGGAGGGCGACTTTCAGCCGGACGTCGGCATTGCGTTCCAGGGAAATCAGATGGTAGACGACGGTGTAGGCGCTGGCCGGCAAGCCGTCGCGGTGTTGGCGGACCCGCTCGTCGACGGCGGTGAGGTCGAACAGCAGGGCATAGGGCCGGTCGATCTCCCGCCGCAGGTAGTTTACTGCGGCTACGACGGCTCGGGCGGGCAGCCACAGCGTGGGGATGCCGTCGGCGGTGGCTTGCGGGACGAAGGTCTCACCGCCGAAACGCCGGCACAGGTCCGGTACGATGGTTCCAGCATGTTCCGTCATCGAGGCCGCCATGTCCGGGTTCCCTCTCGTTCAATCCAGGCTGAACGGTTCGTGCAGCTCAAAGGCCCGGTTGCGCTCGGCCTGCTTGAGGTCGCGCCGGCTGGGCGCGGGGGCCTTTTGAATACCTTGCGGGCCGATCACCCAGCTCAAAGGCCGCTCCTCCTTTCCCACCGATTCCTGCAACATGATCAGGCCTTCCAGCAAGGCTTCCGGCCGCGGCGGACAGCCCGGCACGTAGACGTCCACCGGCAGGAACTTGTCCACCCCCTGGACCACGCTGTAGATGTCGTACATTCCGCCGGAATTGGCGCAGGAGCCCATCGAGATGATCCACTTGGGTTCGAGCAGCTGATCGTAGAGGTGCTTGACCACCGGCGCCATCTTCCGGAACACCGTGCCGGAAATCACCATCAGGTCGGCCTGGCGGGGACTGGCGCGGATCACCTCGGAACCGAAACGGGCGATGTCGAAGCGGCTGGTGAAGGCCGTCGCCATTTCGACGTAGCAGCAGGACAGGCCGAAATTGAACGGCCAGATCGAATTCTTGCGGCCCCAGCGCACCAGGTCATCCAGGCGGGCGAACAGGATGTTGCGCCGCAGGGCTTCCTCGTAGGTCTGCCGGCCCGGCTGGGGCGCCGGCGTCTGGTCCGCTCGTGTCAGGCTCCAGCGCATGGGGGCTCCTATAGATGGATTTTGGCTTCGACGCTGCGCTGGCGCGGCGTGCGCCAGTCGAGCGCGCCGATCCGCCACAGGTAGACCAGCGTCGCGACCAGCACGCCGATGAAAATCAGGATTTCGATGTAGCCGGACCAGCCGCTTTCGCGGAAGGCGATGGCCCAGGCGAAGATGAAGACGGCTTCCAGGTCGAAGATGACGAAGAAGATCGCGATGAGATAGAAGCGGACCGAGAAGCGGAGCTGGGAGCTGCCCACCGCGACGATGCCGGATTCGTAGGGCTGATCCGTCGCCTGGGTGCGGCGGGTGCGCCGTTCGCCCAGGAAAGGCGGCAGCGCGAGCATGGTGCCTACCACGACCACCACCAGCCCGAAATAGAGCAGGAGTGGCCAAAGGTCGGTGTGTGGAACGCCAGCGGAACTCATGTGCTCATGTCTCCCGATGTTCGCGCAGGACACTCCCCGGCGGAGCGCCCTGGCGGATAAGGTACCACAAAGCGGGCTACACTTTCGTCAAGCGGAGCCGGATTGTCAATCGCAATTGTAGATCGAAGTGCTCGGCCAGCGACGCGCCTGATCAGGAGGGATCGCCATCATGTCAGGATCTCCGGAAACCGCCTATCCAGTCGTTCTGGGGTGATATGCGGCTAGGGAGGCCTAACCGTCATACGTTTTTTTGGCAAGCGCGGTGAAGTTTAGTAGAAGGATGGGGAGATGAGCGGAAATCGCTCAATCACTTGTTAGACGTAAATATGAAAATAAGAGAAGCCAACGCTGAAGATATACAGCAAATAGTGCAGTTACGTATGAAGCTGTTCGTAGAAGTTGGGGCAATTTCCCATGAAGACGCTGCTCCAGAATTAAAAGCGACAACTTTGCAGTATTTTCAAGAAAACACGAATGTTACAAAGTCTTGGGTAGCAGAGTATTCTGGCAAGATTGTTGCTGCCGGTACGTTGTCTCTCTTTTTTAGGCCGCCATACCCAGAAAATTTGCTTGGTAAAGAAGGTTACTTGCTTAACATGTATACCTTGCCTGAGTATCGCAAGAAAGGTTGTGGAAAAGGTATTCTTGAAAATATTCTGGCCTATTCGCGTCAAGAACAGCTAGGTAAGGTGTGGTTGCATGCAAGTACAGTTGGACGGCCCTTATATGAAAAGGCTGGTTTTATTGCAAATTCAGCATACTTAGAGTGGATACCGTAATGGTTACGTCTAACAAGCCGCTGCACCGGACTCCGCTTCGCTCCGCCGGTGAGCTTTATCGTTGGGCGTCAAACATCGCTCGATCGCAAATGGAGATTTCATGATTAAGCTATCCACTTCTGTATGCATTAACGCTCCTGCCGAGGTGGTGTGGGAGAGGCTCGCAGCCCTGGAGGACATACCGCTATGGTCAGAACCCGTGCTCCGTGCCACGTGCGATGGGAAGGTAGCCCGCGGTGTTGGTGCGGAGCGCACCTGCGAATTGGCGGGCAAGCTAACAATCAAGGAGCGTTGGACTGCATGGGACGAAGGGCAGGCATTCAAGTACGAGGGGTTTGGAATACCGCTCGTGAAGCGAGCGAGCAACTATTGGTCGGTACATCCTGAAGGCGAGCAACAGGCTCTGCTGGTGTCGGAAGCCGAGATTGAGTTGAAGGGCGGTCTGCTTGGCAGGTTCCTTGAGCCGGCTATGGTTGCCAGAATGCGAAGAATGGGGGCGCAGTCACTCGCGGCCTTCAAGTTTTTGGTCGAGAACGGACATCCTTACGAGGGCCATCATGCGGAACTTCCACTTGCTCCAACCGGGTGTTAGCGGTGCACGAACGCGCCAAGAAACGCCCAACCAGGCGGTCGAGAGGGACGCTCCGCAAGCGGGCTTTGCCCGCTCGCTACGCGCCCCTCACCTCTACGTTAGGCATTCCCAATGACCTGAAATTTGATAGCCTTAGGAGGCGAGATGGACGAACTATATGGCGAACAACACAAGCTTTTACAGCAAGAGTTTGATACCAGAAAATTAGCGGATAGAGTTAAAGAGTTTATCGTATTGCCAGAGGTTACAGATGAACACAAGGCATTTATTGAAAGTAGAGATATGTTCTTTCTTACCTCAATTGACCATCGCGGTTACCCAACTTGTTCCCACAAAGGAGGTATGCCAGGGTTTATTAAAGTCGTAGATAACACGACTATTGCTTTTCCAAGCTACGATGGCAATGGCATGTTTCTGTCTTTGGGCAACATTATCGGCAATAACAAAATTGGAATGCTCTTTATTGATTTTGAAACTCCGCATCGGGTGCGCGTTCATGGCACCGCCAGCATTGACAAACATGATTCGCTCGTCAAAGAATTTCACGGCTCGGAATTGGTTGTGCGCGTTACGGTCAAGGAAATATTTGTAAATTGTCCGCGTTACGTACACCAATATCAGCGTGTGCAATTTTCCAAGTATGCACCCCAAGCAAACTTTGAGTCGCCCTTGATACCGCAGTGGAAACGGATTGATGGTCTACAGGACGTATTACCAGAGCGAGAAAATTTCATTGCCGAGAAACTGGGAACAATTACACAGGAAGAGTACGGGGAACTCCTCATGAAAGGTAAAGGTTAATGAATGTCTAACTGCACTGACCCCGACGATGCCTAACATGGCGCTCAAGCCGACCCGCTTCCGCTACGCTCCAGCGGTCGGCTTAGCTTTACGTTGGGCCTACAAGCTTGAGGCTGCACTATTTAGAGAGTATGGTTACAGCATGAACGCAACGTTGGAAGAAATCACACGGGAGGCGCTGCTCCTTACTCCTGCTCAGCGAGCCGAACTGGCTGATTTTCTTGTAGAAAGTCTGGATTTAACCCTTCCAGATGAGGTCCAGCGCCTGTGGATTGAAGAGGCAAACAGACGCCTTGAAGAAGTCCGCTCCGGAAAGGTCAAAGCAATCCCAGGCGAGGATGTCCTGGCCGAGGCACGCCGCTTGGCCAAGCGGTGATGCGCTACGAATTTCATCCTGAGGCCCGCGTTGAATATCTCGAAGCGGTGGCTTACTACGAAGACCGGCAGGTTGGTCTCGGCGCCCGATTCACGATCGAAGTGGAAAGAGCAATTCAGCGGATTGTCGAGGCTCCTACCCGATGGCGCAAGATCGAGGGTGAGATTCGTCGTTGTCTTGCGCACACGTTTCCGTACGGAGTGCTGTATTCCGTGGAAGCAGATCATGTACTGATACTCGCGGTTATGCACCACAGCCGCCAGCCGGGGTACTGGCGTAATCGTCTCTCATCGCGGGCGGGCTAGATGTGGCCCAACCCGGCGCTCAAGCCGACTTCGCTATTGCTCGCGGCTTAGCTCTACGTTAGTCACTCACAGGAGAATACAAGATGCCGAGCTATCATGATCAGAGCGGCGCTTTCTGGCGCGCGCTGGAATTGCAGCGACGGGTGTTGCATCAGCTGAATGCCGATGTGGCGGCGCTGGCGGCGGCCAACCCCCGGCTGGCGACGATGCTCAACGTCTTCCCAACCATGACGGGCAACGCCGCCGCCGCCCTGGACTCATTGGTAGAAGCCTCCGAACACTGGGATGACAAGACGATGGCAACGATTAACGCCATCGTCGAGCAGTCCGGCGTGAACAGCTACTGCGAGGCGTACCTCAGCCTGGAGGAGGTCTATGGGGCGGACGAGCTGAAAAAGAAGAACGGCACCGGCCAGGAGGCGGTGGCCACCCTGGGCAAGGTGTTCGGCCTCCTGAGCGAAATTCCCGGCATCGGCATCATTTTCTCCATTGTGGCCAAAATCCTGGACATCGTCTCCCAATTCCTGGAGGGCGAGGCCAGCGCCACCGAGGCCGAGCGGCAGTTGGAGGAGAAGCTGCACCAGTTGAGCGACCGTCTAGGGCGGGTGATCACCGGCGAATCCATCCCGGTCGGCTCCGGCACCATCTACACGCCGGAAAAGCCGCCGGTGAAGCAGGAGCTGGAGGACATCGAGCGCGGGCTGGCCTACATCATGGACCTGCCCCAGGGCCAGCCGTTCCCCGAGCAGCCGGCGGCCGGCTCCGATGTGCGGCCGGTGTCGCTGACCGACATCCGCAATTTCCTGGCCTACATCGCGGACGTGCCGCAGGGGCAGGATTTCCCGCCGCCACCCGCCGGCGACAGCAATGTGCGGCCGGTGTCGCTGACCGACATCTCTATCCTGCTGAATATCCTCATCGAGGGGCTGGCCTTTGCGGTGGACCTGCCGCCGGGACAAAACTTCCCGCCCCGGCCGCCGGTAGGTACGCCCGTCTCGCTGACGGACATCGAGAAGAAGCTGGATTTCATCATGGACTTCGAGCCGGGCGAGGGGCGGGTCATCCCGCCGGTACCGCCCGGTGTGAAGCCGGTGTCGCTGACCATGCTGAACGGCACGGTGAAGAAGATTTACGTGGTGCAGGAAGGGGTCTTCGCCGCCGGCTCTCCGGCCGATTCGCAGGTGATCCAGGTGCGCGCGCAGCCGGCCCCGCCGACGGTGAACCTGTCGCCGGCGTTCGACCTGAGCGGCTGGCTGGACCTGTCGGAGATGCGCGATGGGGACCTGGTGACGGTTGCGGTGGATGTGCAGTTTGCCGGGCGGCCGGCCGTGCGCTTCCGGCAGACCACCTTCGGCGACCGGCAGCCGCTGCCGCTGAAGCATTTCCGCGACTTCGCCGACGGGGTGCAACAGGTGGTCGGCACGAGCGTGGACATCAGCCTGACCCAGCGGCAATCGGCGGACGGATTCGCTACGCCGGTGAACCTGGCCTACCAATTCATCGTCGAATCGCCGTAGGCGAAGCGGCGCAGAATACAGAATACAGAAAATAACTGGGGTCAGAGTAAACTTAAATTCGTCTAACTCAACGCTCAAGCGGATCTGCGCAAAAAGCGCGCAGCCCGCTTAGCTTTACGTTGACGCTGTAGAAAAACCCCAGAATCTGCCGCACCGACCGATAATCGAAGCCAGCTGAACGCCCCAGGGAGAAACGCCGAATGCCCCGCTTCAAGCCGGTACACCAAGGCCTGAAACTCCTGCCGGTTGACTTCGACCGGCAAATCCAGCCTGGCAGTTTCGAGCATGCCCTCTGTTATCTGGTGGACAAGGAACTCGACCTCGCCCCCTTCCACGCCCGCTACAAGAACGACGACGAGGGCGCTCCCGCCTACGACCCCGCTGTTCTCCTCAAGATCATCCTGCTCGCATACAGCCGCGGCATCGTCTCCAGCCGCAGGATCGAAGCGGCCTGTCGCGAGAACGTGTTGTTCATCGCCGTCTCCGGCGACAGCCAGCCCAACTTCACCACCCTGGCCGCCTTTGTCTCGGAAATGGGCGAACTCACGGCCAAGCTGTTCGCCCAGGTGCTCACGATCTGCGACCGCCAGGGCCTGATCGGCCGTGAGATGTTCGCCATCGACGGCGTCAAGCTGCCCGCCCATGCCAGCAAGGCCAAGTCCGGCACCCGTGACGACTTCAAGCGCCAGCTCGACAAGATGGAAAAGGCGGCGGAAAAGATCCTCACCAAGCACCGCGAAGCCGACACGGCACCGGCGGCGCCCAAGGACAAACAGCGCGAAAGCCGGACCCTGGAGCGGCTGCAACGCGATGCGAAGCAACTACGCGACTGGCTCGCCAAGCACCCCGAAGACCGCAAGGGCGCCAGCGGCAAGACCGTGCTGTCAAACCTCACCGACAACGAATCGGCCAAGATGGCCACCGGCAAGGGCGTGATCCAGGGCTACCCCGGCGTCTCGGTGGTGGACGAGCAAAACCAGATCGTGGTCGAAGCCCAGGCCCACGGCACCGGCAGTGAACAAGCCTTGCTGATGCCGGCGGTGGAGGCTGTGGAAGGCCTGCGCACGCCGGAAACCGTCATTACCGCCGATGCCGGCTACCACTCGGAAGCCAACCTCGAACGCCTGGCCGAGGCTGAGATTCCCGCCTACCTCCCGGATAACGACTATCGCCAACGCGACGCGCGCTACGCCGGCCAGGAAGCGCACCGTGCCAAGCCTGACCCACTGTACGACAAGCGGCCCCAGCAGAAGAAGGCGGGCGGCCAGTTCCAGGTGAGTGACTTCCGGATCGACCCGGAGCAACGCACCTGCCTCTGCCCGGCGGGCAAAGCGCTCTACAGCAACGGCAAGAACTGCAACATCGGCGGCCGCCTGGCGATCAAGTTCCAGGGTGCGAAGCGGGACTGTGAACCCTGCACGCTGCGCGGCCAATGCCTGCGCAAACCCGATACCACCCCAGTGCGCCAAGTCGCTTGGTTCTTCGCCAAGGCCGAAGGCGCGCCGAACCACTGCGAACAGATGAAGCACCGCATCGACAGCGAGGAAGGCAAGCGAATGATCACCCGCCGCTTCGCCACGGTGGAACCGGTCTTCGGCAACCTGCGCGGCAACAAGCGGCTGGACCGCTTTACCCTACGTGGCCAGAAGAAGGTGGATGGCCAGTGGAAGCTGTACTGCATGGTGCACAACATCGAGAAGTTGGCACATCATGGCCTCGGGATGTGAAGGAAGGGGGAAAACCACTGGCTCGAACACCGTTCCGGCCCTCTCGCGGGCCGGATACCGAGAAGTGAACTTGGGATGCTGAAAAACCTGCCAACCGACCTGCCCCGACCAATTCGTCGCCCTACTGAAATTTTTTATGGGCGTGGGGAATTAGGGGCGTGGAAACGGGTTTTTCTACAGCGTCGTTAGGCGGGGCGGGTTGAAAGGGTTTCTACGGGCTGGGCGGCAGGTATCGGACTCGCGGCGGCGGGGATTTCCGATGTGCGTTGAGTCCGGATTCCGCCTGGCGGATCGAAAGGGTTTCTCCGGGCCGGGTGTGCGGGTATCGGACTCACGGTGGCGGAGATTTCCGATATGCGTCGAATCCGGGTTCCGGCGGACGCTTAGGATTGGATTCCGGGCCTAATCGGGTAACCGGGGGTTTCTAACCCCCAGTCCCCACACCACCCGGCATGCAGGTCCGCTACCTTAGCGGTTCACGAGAAGGGAGTACATGACGAGGTCAGGCGTACCCATGGGCCTTCATCCACAGATCACGGATAGAGATCAGCCCTTGGGTCTTCAGCCGTTGGTTGGTCATCCCGGTCTGGGTTGCCAGCGTCCGCGACAGATGCCAGTAGCTGTTGCGGACTCCATCCTTGGAGTCCGCCCTTCGGGCCAGCCTCCGGCTGTCCAAAATCGTTCCCGACGATTTTGTGCTACTGATCGCCGTCAGGATCGCCTGGCGTTTGCCCGGCCCCAGGCTCAGCAGGTTCTTGACCTTGGTAGGCGCGTAGCGCCACTGTTGGAAGTCACACATGCGCACCCGGCGTCGAAGCCACTGGTCGAGCTGTTACGCACCATCCATGGCGTGTACCCTTCGGGCGCACTGTGTGCGACCAATTTCGCTTCCGGCGAAATTGTCAGGGATCGGGCGATAGGAATCCGAGATGCCGAAGTAACCCATCCAGCCGCGGACGTATTGGGCCAGCTTGCGGAACCGGTAGGCCATCGAGACGCCCCAGCTTCGCCCGGTCAGTTTCCGGACCTGATGCTTGAAGTCCGCGAACGCCCCATCGGACCAGCGCAGCTTCGTTCCCCGGATCACGTCCGGGGCAGGCTCCCGGAAATTGAATCCCAGGAACTTGGCGGCGTTGGTCTTGACCACCCGGATCTTCTGCTCGTTGACCACCCGCTTGAGCTTTTGGGTCTTAGAAGCGTGTGATGCTGTCCTTGACCCGCTCGCCGGCCCGCTGACCTTTGACCAAGATCAGCAGATCGTCCGCATAGCGGACGAAGCGGTGGCCCTCGTCTCTTTTCTGGCATAGGCCTCGCCTGTTTGTCAGCGGGAAATTTTGCCAAATCGAGCCCTGTTGTCGTAACCTCCGTCATGCTCGTTCTTTCCCTTCGCCGGATCATGCCGTATCGCCAGATCGAAAATATCCGATGCCGTTTTTGGGAAGAAGCGATCATAGCGAGTAGACGACACGGCAACGATAACGTTGGGGAGGGTCACCATGCCTACCGAAGATGAACTCCAAACGACCATCTCTAGAATGGTTCAACCGGGCAAGGGCATTCTTGCCGCCGACGAAAGTCCTCCCACCATTGCCAAACGCTTCCAGGCGATCGGCGTGGAGTCGACGCCCGAAAAACGACGGGCCTATCGCGCGCTTCTGTTCACGACCCCGGGAATCGAAGATTTCATCAGCGCGGTGATTTTATTTGACGAAACCTTGAGTCAGAGTGCCGATGACGGTACGCCTTTGGCCACGGTCCTTGATCGCAAAGGTATCGTGCCGGGGGTGAAGGTGGACAAAGGCAAGATTCCCCTAGCCTATGCGCCCGGTGACGAAATCACCCAAGGCTTGGATGGCTTGGCCGAGCGTCTTAGGACGTACCAATCCCAAGGCGCTCGCTTCGCCAAGTGGCGTGCGGTGTATGCCATCGCCTCCCATAATCCTACCCGGCTTGGCATCGAGGCCAACGCCGAAATGTTGGCGCGTTATGCGGCCGTATGCCAGAACGAAGGATTCGTACCCATCGTCGAACCCGAAGTGCTGATCGACGGCGACCACACCCTGGACCGCTGTTTCGAAGTCACCGAGGCCGTCCTGGAAGCGGTGTTTCATGCGCTCCATCGACATCGGGTCATCCTGGAATACACCGTGCTCAAACCCAGCATGGCGCTACCGGGCAAGGCGTGCCCAGCCAAAGCAAGCCCCGAACAGGTGGCCGAGGCGACTGTCAAGGTGCTGCGTCGCACGGTGCCGGCGGCCGTACCGAGCATCAACTTCCTGTCCGGTGGACTGGGACCCGAGGATGCCACGGCCAACCTGAATGCCATGAATGCATTATTTCCTAACGCGCCTTGGGCGCTCTCATTCTCTTACGCGCGAGCCTTGCAACAACCCGTGCTTAGCGCCTGGGCCGGCAAGGCGGAGAACGGTCCGGTGGCGCAACAAGCGTTATATAAGCGTGCCAGATTGAACGGTCTGGCGCGCTTTGGACAATACAAGCCGGAAATGGAGCGTGAATAGGAAAACCACCGTGGAACTGCCGTTCGAAAATCGAATCCAGGCCGGTCGCTTACTAGGTCAAGCGTTGACTCGATATGCAAAACGCCCGGACGTGATGGTCCTCGCCTTGCCCCGTGGCGGAGTCCCGGTCGGATTCGAAGTCGCCCAAGCGATCGGCGCGCCGCTGGATATCTTATTGGTGCGCAAGCTGGGTACGCCCGACCAGGAAGAACTGGCCTTGGGCGCAATCGCCAGCGGCGGGGTGCGCGTTCTGAATCTCGATCTGGTGGCGGCCCTCCGTATCAGCGAAGAAACCATCGAGGCCATCGCCGGACGGCAGCGGCAAGAACTGGAAAGGCGCGAACGGGTTTATCGAGGCGATCATCCTCCGCCCGCCGTGGAGAATTGTTGTGTGATTCTCGTGGACGACGGTTTGGCCACGGGGGCGAGCATGCGCGCCGCCGTCGCCGCCTTGAGGCAGCAGAGACCCGCTTCCATCGTGGTCGCCATCCCCGTAGCCCCCCCTGACACCGTGGAACGCTTGCGGAAGGAAGCCGATGATGTGGTCTGTTTGGAAATGCCCGAGCCCTTTATGGCCGTCGGCCGTTGGTACCGAGAATTTCCTCAAACCAGCGACGACGAAGTCAGATCGCTCCTGGCTCGCGCCTGGACCACGAGACGCGGTTCCACAGACTCAACGGAAAAGCCATGACTCGGCAAGCCTCTTTGAATTCCATCGATGTCACCTTGACATTGGAAGGTCTCTCCCTCGCCGGCTTCCTCGTCGTTCCGGAGCAGGCGAAAGGCCTTGTGGTCTTCGCCCATGGCAGCGGCAGCAGCCGGTTCAGCCAGCGCAATCGGTTCGTGGCGGAAACCTTGAACGGGGTTGGTTTTGCCACGTTGCTCTTTGATCTCTTGACGCCCGAGGAGGAAGAGATCGATCGAGGCACCCGTGAACTTCGCTTCAATATTGAGTTACTGACCGATCGGCTGGTCGGGGCAGTCGACTGGGCGAGCCAAAACGAAGCGACGACCGAGCTTCCCATCGGGCTGTTTGGGGCAAGCACCGGCGCGGCCGCGGCGCTGAGCGCGGCCGCTCAGCGCGTCGATAAGATAGCCGCCGTAGTCTCGCGCGGCGGGCGGCCGGATCTGGCCTTGCGGCACCTTGCGAAGGTCAAGGCAGCGACGCTATTGATCGTGGGAGGAGAGGACGATGTGGTAATCCAGCTCAATCAACAGGCGGCTTTGCAACTTCAGACCGAACATCGCCTGGAAATCATTCCCGGCGCTACCCATTTGTTCGAGGAACCGGGTAAATTGAAACAGGTCGCGAAGCTCGCCTGCGATTGGTTCCTGCAACATCTGCCCCGCCCATGAATCGCGGCACGATTCGGCTGTTTGCGCTGAGTGAAAGCCGGGGGCTCGGAGAAAGGATCAGCACTGCCCTCGATTTATCGTTGAGCGAGCACGAGGAACGAGACTTCGAAGACGGTGAACACAAGACGCGCTCCTTAGAAAACGTGCGCGGCTGCGACGTCTTCGTCATCCAGTCGCTGTACAGCGAGCCCGGAAAAAGCATCAACGACAAGCTTTGCCGTCTGCTGTTTTTCATCGGCGCCCTCAAGGACGCCTCGGCGCACTCGGTGACCGCTGTCCTGCCGTACCTCGGTTACGCGCGCAAGGACAGAAAGACCAAAACCCGCGATCCGGTGACCACCCGTTACGTGGCGCAACTTTTTGAAGCCGTGGGAACCGATCGGGTAGTCACTTTAGACGTGCACAACCTCGCCGCTTTTCAAAACGCCTTTCGCTGCCCGACGGATCATCTGGAAGCCAAAAACCTGTTCATCGAGCATTTCGCCGCACAGTTGGACGGTCATGAGGTGGTCGTGGTCTCACCCGACGTGGGTGGTGTCAAACGGGCGGAACAGTTTCGCGAGACCCTGAATCGGCGCTTGGGCAGGCCGGTAGGCAGCGCCTTCATGGAAAAACAGCGAAGCGCCGGTGTTGTGAGCGGCGAAGCGCTGGTGGGGGACGTGGCCGGCAAAGTCGCCATCATCATCGACGACATGATCAGCACCGGTGGCACGATCTTGCGGACTACACACGCCTGTCGGAGGCAGGGCGCGCAAAGGGTCCATGCCGCCGCCTCCCACGGCGTCTTCGTGGGAAAGGCCGATCAGGTCGTGGCCGATCCCGTGTTGGACAGCCTGGTGGTCACCAACACGCTCCCGCCATTCAGGCTAGCTCCGGAACTGGTGCGCAACCGGCTGAAGGTACTGGATATCGCCCCCCTGTTGGCAGAGGCTATGACGCGGATTCATACCGGGGGCTCCATCGTAGAGCTCCTGGAGGCGTGACGGTAACGCGCCACTGCGCTACCAAAGGCACACGTAGCACTCCGCCAAATCGAGATAAGTTTGAGCCAGGCCAAGCCATCGCGGAGGATTCCGCACCTGTTGGTCCGCGATGTGCCACACGGCGATCTTGGCGCGCAGGTAGGCGCGGAAAACCTTGTAAAACCCTATCAGTTCGGTGGGACACGCATCGCCGGTTGCTTCCCTGTAATGCCCCAGCACCTGCTCGCCGATGTCGAGCGCGCCGAGACGCTCGCATTCCATGGCCAGGTAGGCCAGTTCGTCCACCGGGTCGAGAATGCGGAACGCCCGGTTGAATTCCAGGCAATCGATGATCACCGGTGCGGGCGTCAAGCAGATGTGTTGCGGCCTGAGGTCGCCGTGGGCGTCGATGATGCGCCCATCCCGCGCCCGCTGTTCGAGCAGGGAACCCCGTTGGGCTAGAAATTGCTCTTGTGCTTCGGCTAGACGATCCACCTGGGCCTTGGGCAAACCGTAGCGGATATCGCTTAGCTCGGTCCGATTGCCCTGAATCTCCGCTTCGAAGCGGCATCGGTACTCGGCCGGCCTGATGGACAAGGGGGGAGAAAACCGATAGAAATCGGTCAGGACCCGGCTGAACTGCCGCACATCCTCTGGGGCGACCGTCCCGTGGCGGATCACGGCATCGAGCATCCGATCGGCGGGCAGACGGCGCATGTGAACCAGCCAATCCACCACTGGGCCTTTACCGTCCAGTTTGAGGCCGCCATCTTCTTTCAAGGTGAGCGGCACGGTGCCGAGATAGACGTCGCCGGCCAACCGTCGGTTTAGGCGCACCTCCCGATCGCAGTCGTCCTGCCGGGCTTCCAAGGTGCTGAAGTCCAAGAAGTCGTATCGGACAGGCTTCTTCAACTTGTACGCAAACCTTTCGGTCAGAAAGACCCAGGACATATGGGTTTCGATGACCTCGACGCACCCAGGTCTGTCTGAATAGGCATCCGGTCGCCGAAGAAAAGCGACCTTCTCCTCGATGTGCATTGCATACGTTTTCCTGTAAACGGCAGGATTCAGCGACAGAGCTTCCCACTGAATCGCCATCGACGGAAAGTTGTCGCCGGTCCATTTTACGCGATTCTGGCGCGAGCACCCTTTGTCCCAAGCTGTCCAGGAAAATACTCAGTCTGCGATCCCCAAGAGTTGAATGCGGCTGGCCGTCACAACGCTCCTCGGCCTCGAGTTTGCCAGCCGGCCAATGTCTCACTTGACCCGGCTGACAAGGGCCAGGATTCCAAGACCTGGTATTGCGAGCCCGAGTGAGGGGGGATGGAATCCACCAAACTGAATGCGTTGAAAGGCCAGCGGATGGGTTGCGCCAACACTGTTTCCGACGGTGCGTGCCTGGCCTTACGCGCCAGTGTCAGATGGGCGCGAAATGGGCGCTTTTCCAACGTGAGCCCCGCCGCCCGCAAGGCATGGACCAAGGGGGCGACCACTTCGTTCAAGGTTTGGGATTCGATCGACGGGGTTAGACAAAGAAAAACGGGGTGAGACACGATCGAAACAAAAACGGGGTCAGACACGATTGTTTTCTTTTCTCGGTCTGCCCACCCCTTTTGAAGTGGCGCGTCGCTGGCCGAGCACTTCGATCTGCTCCTCGAACCGCTCACTACCCAATGCCCAACCCTTATGTGAACAATCGCGGATGGCTGCCAGATCACCGTCAGAAATGCCGGCATGGAAAAGTTGCCAGTAGGCGGGTTGCCGCTTTGAGCCGCTCGGCCCCAGTTTCAGATACTCCGGATGTGGGGTCAACCAGTCGGCATTCGGCCCCGATTCACCCCCGGGCATGACGGCGATAGCTGGACCATGGATAATCCCCGGGGTCGGTAACCATGCCCGCACGTATCGGGTTGAGTTCGACGTAACGCATCAGCGTCAGCAGATACCGCTTGCTATCCACTACAGTCGCCCGATAACGCCCCTCCCACAGAGTGCCGCTGCGTCCGTAGCTGGCATTGAGACTGCACATACTAATAGTTAAGAAAATAATGTCATATAGCAGCTTCCCTCACCTCGGCCCTCTCCCAGAGGGAGAGGTGGTGTATGTGACATTACTTTCTTAACTCTTAGTATCTGCGGCCCACCACTGGAAGACCTTGCTGATCGCATGCCCGCTTTCCGGGGTGGCCAGCAAGTGGATGTGGTTGGTCATCCACACGTAGGCATGAATCGATAAGCCATACTCGGCAGCGGCTTTGATCAATGCGTCACGGAAAAACTGATAATCCGCCTCCGCGGCGAAGATCGCCTGCCGGTTATTGCCGCGCTGAATGATGTGTCATGTTGCTTGAGGGCGTGGAACCGTGGAAAAAACATAGCACAAATATCATGTCTGACCCCTGATTCTCTTTTCGCGCGCTAAGGCCCGCTGCACCCCAGTTTCCAGCAAGCTGGCGATGGGTTACGGGCGTCCAAACCGCCTTATCCGGCTGCCGCGGTTTCCGAACCCGCTCCTTTCTTCCGCTCGCTCCAGCGCTGGGTGATGACATAGAACACCGGCACGAACGGGATGGCCAGGATGGTCGAGGCCAGCATGCCGCCGAACACCACGGTGCCGATCGCCTGCTGGCTGGCGGCGCCGGCGCCCCCGGCCTTCATCAGCGGGACCACGCCAAGGATGAAAGCGAACGAGGTCATGATGATGGGCCGGAACCGGCGCCGGGTAGCCTCCACCGCGGCGTCGGCGATGGCCATGCCTTCGGCTCGCAGCTCCCGGGCGAACTCCACCACCAGAATGGCGTTCTTGCTGGCCAGCGCGATCATCAGGACCAGCCCGACCTGGGTGTAGAGGTTGTTGTCGAAGCGGCGGATGATGAGGGCGAGGATGACGCCCACCAGGGCCATCGGCACGACCAGGATCACCGCGGCGGGGCTGGCCCAGCTTTCGTACTGGGCGGCCAGCACCAGAAACACCAGGACGATGGAAAGCGCGTAAATGTAATAGGCTTGGTTGCCGACCTGCTTTTCCTGGAACGCGGTCGCGGTCCATTCGAAGTTCATGCCCTGCGGCAAGGTGTTCTTGGCGACCTGCTCCATCAGCCGGATCGCTTCGCCGGAACTGAAGCCAGGGGCCGCGGTACCGAAAACCGGAGCGGTCGGATAGAGGTTGTAGCGCGTGACCAGTTCAGAACCCTGCTTGTGGTTCACGGTCAACAGGGAGCCTAGCGGCACCATTTCCTCCCGAACGTTCTTCACGTACAGATTTTGGATGTCCTCCGGGCGGAGCCGGTAGGGGGCGTCGGCCTGTACGTAGACCTGGAACGACTGGTTGAATTTATTGAACAGGTTGACGTACGCCGAGCCCAGATACGCCTGCAAGGTGGCGAACACGTTGTTTATCGGGACTTCCTGCGACTGCGCCTTGGTGCGGTCGATGTCGAGGTAGAGCTGGGGGCTGCGGTTGCTGAAGGTCGAGCCCACGAAGCCGATGCCGGATTGCGAGGAGCCGGCGCGGGTCAGTTCCAGCACGCCTTTCTGCAATTCGGGCAGGCCGAGGCTGCGCTTGTCTTCTACCATCATTTGAAAACCGCCGGCCTGGCCGAGGCCGCGGATGGGCGGCGGGATCATGATTGCGAATTGGGCCTCCGGGACGGCGTCGAGCTGCTTTTTCAAGCCGCCGAGAATGCGGGCCTGATTCAGTGCCCCGCCGCGCTTGTCCCAGTCCTCGTAAATGATGAAGGTCGTGGAAGCGTTCGAAAGGTTGGCGGTATCGAGAATGGACAGGCCGCCGATGACGACCCAGGCTTTGATGCCGGGGGTTTTCTTCAGGACCTCATCCAGCTTACGGCTGGCTTCCCTGAGCCTGGGCTGCGCGGCGCCGTCGGGCAGGCGCGTCATGATCATGGCGTAGCCCTGGTCTTCGCTGGGCAGGAAGCCGGTCGGGTGGATGCTGAACAGCCACCCGCCCACGGCGATGACGGCGAAGAAAACCGCGGCCATCGTTCCGGTCCGGTTCACCATCCAGCGCACCAGCCGGGTATAGGCCGCTTCGATTTCTCCGTAGACCTTGTTGAAGCCGCGGTAGAACGCGTTCGGGCGGTGATCGGCGGGCCTCGCCCTGAGGTAGAGGGCGCACTGGGCGGGTTTCAGGGTCAGGGCGTTGATGGCGCTGATGATCGCGGTGGAGGCGATCACCAGGGCGAATTGGCGGAACATCTGTCCGGTAATGCCGGGCAGGAAGGCCGAAGGCAGGAATACCGCCGTGAGCACCAGGGTGATGCCGATCACGGGGCCGGTCATTTCGGCCATCGCCTTGATCGCCGCCTCCTTCGGCGTCAGGCCCTTTTCGATGTAATGCCAGGCGTTCTCGACGATCATGATGGCGTCATCGACGACGATGCCGATCGCCAGGATCAACGCGAACAGCGTCATCAGGTTGACCGAAAAGCCGAGCAGCGCCATGGCGGCGAAGGCGCCGATGATGGTCACGGGCACGGTCGTCGCCGGCACCAGGGTTGCCCGCCAGTTCTGCAGGAATACCATGATGACGATCAGCACCAGCACGCCGGCTTCGAACAGGGTCTCGTAAACGGCGTGGATCGATTGTTCGATGAACTTGGTGGTGTCGTAATGGATGGCGTATTTGAGCCCGTCCGGAAAGTCCTGGCTCATTTTTTCCATCGCCTCGCGGATGCGCTCACCTACATCGATGGCGTTGGCTCCGGGAAGAGTGTAGACCACGATCTGGGTCGACTTATGGCCGCTGACCTCGGCAAAGTTGGCATAGGTTTGCTGGCTCAGCTCGACTCTGGCCAGATCCTTCACTCGGACGATCTGGGCCGTATCCTCGCTGGTGACTTCCTGCTGTGGCTTTCCGCGCGAGGTCTTGATGATGATGTCCTCGAATTGCGAGATATCTGACAGGCGGCCCAGGGCGTTGATGGTGAACTGGTAGGGCTGGTGCGCGGGCACCGGCGGGCCACCGAGCTGGCCGGCCACGACCTCGACGTTCTGCTGCTGGATCGCATCGGCCACATCCTTGGCCGTCAGGCCGTAGTAGCGCAGCCTTTCCGGATTCAGCCACACCCGCATGCTGTAGGAGCCGGCGCCGACGACCTTGATCTGCCCAACGCCGTGGATGCGCCCCAAGGGATACTGGAGGTTGATGACGGCGTAATTGGAAAGGTAGGTTTCGTCGAAACGCTCGTCGTCCGAGTACAGGCTGATGACCTGCAGCATATCGGTCGAAACTTTCTTGACGGTGACGCCCTGTTTCTGCACCGTGTCGGGCAACTGCGCCAGAGCGCCGTTGACCATGTTCTGTACCAAGGCCAGGCCGGTGTTGAGGTCGCTGCCGACCCTGAAGGTGATGGTCAAGGTGTAGGAGCCGTCGCTGCCGCTGGTCGAGGATAGGTACAGCGAATTCTCCACGCCGTTGACGGCTTGTTCGATCGGAATGCCGACCGTATTGGCGATGATTTCGGCGCTGGCCCCCGGATAGCGCGTGGTCACCTGGATGGTGGGCGGGACGATGTCCGGGTACTGGGCGACCGGGAGTTCGATCAGGCTGACCGCGCCGAGGATGATGGTCACGATCGCGATGACGTTAGCGAAGATCGGCCGCTCAATGAAAAACTTCGAGATCATTGGCCGGCTGCTCCCGTTGAATCTCCGGCCGGCGCCGTGGCCAGCGGCTGCCGGACGGGCGCTACTTCTTTGCCCGGTATGGCGCGCAGCAGGCCGTCGATGATGAGCCAGTCGCTGTTATTGAGCCCCTCGCTGACCGAAATCATCTGGCCGGAAGGGGGGCCAGTTTTGACGCTGCGCCGCTCGACCAGGTTCTTGTCATTGACCACGAGGACATAGGCGCCGAGTTGGTCGTAGCTGATGGCTTTCGTGGGGACCAGCAGCGCGGACTGGGCGTTGTCGACCGGCGCTTTGAGCCGGGCGAACAGGCCGGGAAGAATCGAATAGTCCGGGTTGGGAAAGATGGCGCGCAGCAGCAGGGTGCCGGTGGTAGGGTCCAGCCGGATGCCGGCGAAGTCGAGTTTGCCTTGGTGTGGGTAACCTTCTTCATTGACCAAACCCATATAGACCGGCACGTCCGGCATCCGAGGACTGGCCGCCTCGCTTTGGTGCTTGCCCCTGACTGTCAGCAGATCCTGCTCGCTGATCGTGAAATACGCGTAAATCGGATCGATCTGATTGATTTCGGCGAGTACGGTTTTCTCGCCCGCGCCGACCAGGTTGCCCGGATCTTTGAGGCGGCGGCCGGCACGGCCGGTGAAGGGGGCCCTGACCTCGGTGTAACTCAGATTGAGCTGGGCCAGGTCCACATTGGCCTCCGAGGCCAGGAGCGCGGCCTGAGCCGAATCCCGCTCGTAATGCCAGCGGTCGACATCGGTCTGGGCGGCCGCGTTCTGTTTGAGCAGGCCGGAAAAACGTGCGAATTCGGTTTCCGCATGCATGAGGTGCGCCTTGTCTGCGAGCACTTGGGCTTTGGCCTCCTTCAGCTTGGCCTCGTAGGTGTTCTGCTGGATGAGGAACAACAGCTGCCCTTCCTTGACGATCTCACCTTCGCGAAACAGGATTTTTTCCAGATAGCCCTCGACGCGCGCCCGAAGCTCCACGGTCTTGATCGCCTGTGTGTTTCCGGTGAGTTCGAGGTGAGGTCTGACCTGTCCCTCGACAGGCTGGCTGACCACTACTTGCGGAGGCGGGGGCGGCACGTAGGTGTTGGGTTTTTCGCAGCCGGCAGCGGACAGGAGCAGCAGGGAGGTGCCCGTCCAGGCAATCGCTCGCCACAAGTTGCCACGGCTGAATGGAATCGTGCGAATCACTGAAATAGTCTCCCTGAAGTCGTTTCGGGCAACTGTGGCAGCTTGCTTCGCTGGCGTGTTGACCGCGAGGTTTCAGATCGTAAGGCTGGGCCCGCTCTGTACCTACCAGTCTGGTGCCCGGATGAGGCCGGACGGAGGCGCTGGGGGCACGCTTCCCGGCTTCAGCAGATCGCCCCAGTTGGTCCGCTCGGCCATGGCTTGCAGGATCGGCTCCGGCACGAACTCCCGTCCCTCGCGGATTTGCCAGCCGCCGCCCAGGGTGCGGTAGATGCCGACCAGATTGGTGGCGATTTGGCCAAGCGTCTGGGCGAAGTTGTCCTGCTGTTTCAGCAGATCCTGTTCCGCCGTCAGCACGGTAGTGAAGTCCGTGATGCCCTCGCGGTACTGAAGCGTGGCCAGATCCAGCGAGCGCTGCGCGGCAGCGGTGCTTTCGGCCAGGAACTCCGCGGAATTCTGGGTCTTGAGGAAGCCGATGAGGGCGCTCTCGGCTTCCTTCTGGGCTTTCAGCACCGTGTTCTGATAATCGAGGGCCAGTTCCTGAAAGCGGGCGTCCTGCGCCCGGATCTGATTGGTGAGCTGGCCATAATTGAACAGATTCCATTGCACCGAGGGCCCGAAGCGATAGAAATGCTGGCCCCAGTGGAAAATGTCGCCCAGGCTGCCGCCTTGGGCGGTGGTGGAGACGAAGCCGAAACTGCCACTGATCGAAAAGGCCGGATAGAGCGAGGCTTTGGCGATGCCGATGCGGGCCGACTGGGCGGCGGCATTCTGTTCCGCCCGGCGGACATCCGGTCGTCGCCTCAACAGGTCAGCAGGGATGCCGACCGCGACCTGAACCGGCGGGGCGGGTATCTGGCCGAACAGCCGTTCCGACCCCAAGGGTTTGTCGAGTTTGTCGGGCGGCATGCCCAGGAGCAGGCAGAGAGCGTTCTTGGCCTGCCGCAGCTGTCCTTCGAGCACCGGTATGGTAGCCTGGGTGCTGGCCAGCACTGTCTTGGCCTGTTCCACGTCGCGCTGCGTGCTGGTGCCTCCGTGGAACTTGACATCGGCGATGCGCAGGCTCTCGCTCTGGGTCTTGACGTTCTGGTGGGCGATGTCCAGCCGTTTTTCAAGGGTCCGGATCTGCACGTAGGCGTTTGCCACGTCGGCGGTCAGGGTTACCAGGATGTCGTCGTACTCAGCCACCGCGGACATCAGCTGGGCATCGGCCGATTCGATGGCGCGCCGGAACTTGCCCCAGATGTCGATCTCCCAGTTCGACATGAGGCCGAGCCTCGTGTACCAGATACTATTGCCATTACCCAACCCCAGGTCCCTGAGAAAAGGCAGGCTGAGCTTCTCGGTCGCACCCTCGAATCCCTGCTGTTGCGGAAACAGGTTGCCGGTGGCGACGCCCAGTTCGGCGCGCGATTCGAGGATGCGGACGCCCGCGATCTTGAGCGGAATGTTCTGGGCGTAGGCGGTTTCGATCAGCCTGTTCAGGACCGGGTCTTTGAATACCCGCCACCATTCCCGGAAGTTGCCTTCCGCTTTGGAGACCCTGTTATCCTCGCTTTCGAGCCAGTCGGGCGAGACCTGGGTTTCGGGAGTCTGGTAGTCCGGTCCGATCTTATTGCTGCAGCCGGCGGCAAGCATCGCCGGAAGTATCAGAAGCAGCCCACTTCCGGCGGATTTGAATGCGTCGATTCTGGGTTCCATCCGGTACGGAATCCTGTCTGGGTCAAGGTCCTTAAGGATGATCGTCTCTCACCGTTCGCCTGTCGGAATGCGTCAGGCGCGCTCGGGCAAAACATCCGTGTGAGTGGGCTTTGAGCCGGTGGTTGTTCCGTCCGACCGGTTCGGAAGTGCCGCTACCCGCGATGCGCCACAAGCATGCCTTAAGCCCGAGATGGTGTCGAGCCATTCCTTGGAATTGTAACCAAAACCGTAAAGTCCGATCCTGATCGGGCCTGCTCGGAATCTTCGGCCGATGTGCACACCGGCGCCGTGCCGCGGAACGACACCTTTTGCCGTTGTTGCAAAGATACGAGGACCCGTGTGCGGTGGCGCTCTTACATCATGCCGAGCATGAATAGCACCACCCCTGGCATGGCCAGCGCCGGCCCCCACCAAGCGCCGACGAGGGTCGCCACAATACCCGCCGCGAGAATCAGGATTCCTATGGCCTGGAATTTTCCTCCGAGCTTTCGGATAGGCGGTTCGCCGTCGGAACCGGAGGATTGGACCATTCTGCCGCAGCTAGGACAGGCCGCCGTTTGTAACGAAATTTTCGCGCCACAGTTTGCACAAGTGCCGAGTTCCATAGTTTCCTCCTCGTTTCTGTAATCGGGCCCGACGGCCCTTCGTTATTTGGGAGTGGAGACTGCATAGCTTTTCACCGGTGCGCTTGCCCGGCGAAAGGCTATTCTGACACTGGCTAGGGCCGCAACCAAAAAAATTCCAACCGGTAAGGTTAAGGGCCATCGAGCGGTTTGCCTTTGGATAGCCGTCACTGAGTGCATCCCCGACAGGTCGACGCTTCGGCGTAAGGGGAGTTTCGCCCCTGCGCCGACTGTGCGGCCGATTCCTGAATTTCCACCTCCACGGCGGAAAGTGCTTCATCATAATGGCATACCTTGGGATACGCGTTCCTGGGCTATTTCCAATGCCCGCCTGGCATCGCCTTGGCGCAAGATAAGGATCATCTTTCGTCGCTCGGGCAGGAATTCGTCCGCCAAAACGCGGAGAAGAGGCCTTTGGTGGGGGAGGGCAGCTTGCCTCTCAGATCGCCGGTCGGATCGCAGTCGCCACGCCCCGTGGCCACCGCGTAGCGAAAGGCCTGGCCGACGAGCTGGCGCGGGCGCGCCGCCGTCTCCAACGCACCGCGGGCCGTAACGCGCCGCAGCATGGCCTGCACCTCGACCGGGTTGGATCATGCCCCCAGATGTGACCCAAAAAGCACGGGCTTGCGGGGGATTAAGCGAGACTGTCCGGGACGTGATTTATACGAAAAAGCCCGCAAATATGCGGGCTTGGGGACATTCTGGGACTGTCTGGAACAGTTGAGTGGCGGAGAGAGAGGGATTCGAACCCTCGATACGGTATTACCGTATACACACTTTCCAGGCGTGCTCCTTAAACCACTCGGACATCTCTCCGTTGCTGAATCCGCATTTTAACCGAGTCTTCCTCAGCTGTCAGCATCAAGTCCCAACACATCAAGTCCCGGCCACCGACCCGCAACCCGCGAGGATGGCGGCGGATCCGAGGTTTTTCTTGTCGCCCCGCGCTATCATTCTGACTCGGAACCGGCCTTGTTGGCCGGCCAGAATGGCGAGATGAGGAGGTCCGAAGCCATGCGAATTTTGCACACCATGCTGCGAGTCGGGGATCTTCAGAAGTCCCTCGCGTTTTACACCGAAGTTCTGGGAATGCGTTTGCTGCGGCGGATGGAGTTTCCGGACGGCGAATTTACCTTGGCGTTCGTGGGCTACGGCGACGAGGCGCACGACACGGTGATCGAACTGACCTACAACTGGGGCGTGAACAAGTACGATTTGGGCACTGGTTTCGGCCATATCGCCTTGGGGGTGGACGACATCCATGCGACCGTGGAACTGATCCGGGCACGAGGGGGCGAGATCGTACGCGAACCTGGTCCCATGAAGCATGGAACCACGGTCATCGCGTTCGTGGAGGATCCCGACGGCTACCGGATCGAACTGATCGAACACAAGCCGGCGGGCTAGGCCGGGGGAGCCTGCTTGCGCTTCTGTTTTTCCTCATATTGCCGCAATTGCTCGGGCGTGGCATCGGTTTGGAAGCGGGTTTTCCATTCGTCGTAGGGCATGCCATAGATGGCGGCAAGCGCCTCGGCATACGAAAGTTCTTCGCCGATTTCATCTGCGGCGGCCCTGTACCATTTCGCCAGGCAGTTGCGGCAGAAATCGGCGGTAATCATCAGGTCGATGTTCTGCACTTCTGTGTGGGTCTGCAGATGGGATAGAAGGTGGCGGAATGTCCGCGCTTCGATTTCAGTACGTTGCGCTTGGTCCATGAAAGAAGTGACGGTTGAGTTCGGAGCAAGATCATAATGCCCATCCTCACAGGGAGGTGTAAACTATGACCTTTACAAACTGTCCGCGCTTGGTGGCCGGTATCCCGTCCCGCGCGGTAGCTGGCGCCGCTGGGAAATCCGGCGCCCTCCCAAGTATCCGAGTACCGATGAAACTGCTGTCCGATTTCTTCCCCATCATCCTGTTTTTCGTCGCCTACAAGTTTCAGGGCATCTTCATCGCCACGGCGGTGGCCATCGCCGCGACCTTGTTGCAGGTTGGCATCGCATGGTACCGGACTCGCAAGGTCGAACCGATGTACTTGGTGACGCTGGTCGTGCTCGTCGTGTTCGGCGGAGCTACCTTGGTATTCCAGGACGAGCTGTTCATCAAATGGAAGCCGACCGTGCTCAACTGGGCGTTCGGTATAGGATTCCTGCTGAGTCAGTTCGTTGGCGAGCGTACTTTTATCGAACGGATCATGGGTAAGCAGATCGATCTGCCCAAGGATATCTGGCAGCGGCTGAATCTGGCGTGGGTCGTGTTCTTCATGGCCGTGGGCGCCGCCAATCTGTTCGTTCTCTACAGTTTCGACACCGAAACCTGGGTCAACTTCAAGCTGTTCGGCATGCTGGGACTGACCTTGGTGTTCGTCGTAGCCCAATCGATTTTCCTGGCGCGCCATATTCCTGAAGCCAAGACCGAGGAGTGACATAAGTGCTGTACGCCATACTTTGCGAAGATCATCCCGGCAGCCTTGAGCTTCGCAAAGGCACGCGTCCGGCTCACCTGCAGCGGCTTGACCATCTGCAGAACGAAGGACGGCTGGTGCTGGCGGGGCCGCATCCGGCGGTCGACTGCGAGGAGCCTGGCGAAGCCGGCTTCACCGGCAGCTTGATCGTCGCCGAGTTTCCGAGCCTGGAAGAAGCGCGGCGGTGGGCGGATGAAGATCCCTATGGTCGCGCCGGCGTCTATGCCCGCGTGGTGGTCAAACCCTTTCGGCAGGTATACCCAAAATGAACAACCGGGTCGAACAGATTCGTGAACGCATTCAGGGGGCCCTGGAGCCCCTTCATCTGGAAATCATCGACGACAGCGCGTCCCATGCCGGCCATGCGGGGGCGATGGCGGGCGGTGGGCATTTCTATGCCACAATCGTGTCAGCCGCATTCGACGGCAAATCTCCGGTACAACGCCACCGGATGGTGTATTCGGCGCTGGGCGACATGATGCACAACGAAATTCATGCCCTCAGCATGAAAGCTTTGACTCCTTCTGAACATCAAACAACAGGAAATCCTTAATGAAAAAGTCTCTTGCCAGCGGTGCAGCGATCTTGGCCGTCGCCTTGACGGGCTGTAATCAACCTGCGCCGGAAGCGCCGAAATCCCAGGCGTCCGCAGCCAAGGCCGGCATCGTTGCGACACCGGAGAATTCGGTGGCCAGCGTCAATGGACAGGCCATTACCAAGGCCGAGGTGGGTGCCATCAAATCGGAACTCGCCCAGCGTCGCAGCGGCGAAGTTTCGGAGGAAAAGATCGTCGACGAGTTGATCAAGCGCGAACTGCTGAGGCAGGACGCGGTGGCCAAGCGATTGGCCAAGAATCCCGAGTACCAGGCGCGTATCGATAACGCCGAAAGGGTGATCCTGTCGCAGATCGCCGCCGAAGACTTCATGAAGAACCTCACCGTTTCCGATGAGGAGCTCAAGAAGGAATACGACAACCGTGTCAGCGCCATGCAGCGTACCGAATACCGGGCCCGCCACATTCTGGTTGACAAGGAAGAGGTGGCGAAGGACATCATCGCGAAGCTCGGCAAGGGCGCGAAGTTTGAAGACCTCGCCAAGAAGTTTTCGAAGGATCCGGGTTCCAAGAATGAAGGCGGCGAACTGGGCTGGTTCAGCCCTCAGCAGATGGTTCAACCCTTCTCGGCCGCAGTCGAGAAGCTGAAAAACGGCGAGATCACTCAGGCGCCGGTACAGACGCAGTTCGGCTGGCACGTGATCCAGCGCGAAGAGTCGCGGGAGTCCGCTCCGCCGGCGTTCGACGCCGTCAAGGAGCAGATCAAATCGATGCTGCAGACGCAGAAACTGCACCAGTACATCGACGATCTGATGGCGAAGGCGAAGGTCGAACGTTTTGCGACACCGACGCCTGCGCCTGAGTCCTCCCCTGCGGCGGCTCCGGCCGGCACACCGGAGGGCAAGGAGCCTGCCGCCGCCAAGCCGGGGGCAGCGCCCGCTGCTACTCCCGCGCCCGCGGTCCCGCCCAAGAAATAATCAGTCCGACTCGGACGGTTCATCCGGGTTTCCCCCTGGTCCAGCCGTAGCATCGGTCTGCAACCGGCTGGACCCTTGTTCTGGTATTCCTGATTCTTCCGTTGCCGACCTGGCCGGGAAGTTGTTCCAAGGCGTTCGTGGACGCATCACCGATGGGTTCTGCAACCCGGATTTTCGCCGAGCGGTTTAACGTGAAAGTCGCAGCAACCTTGCTCCCCCTCTCCCAAAGGCCGGCTGGCCGCCATGATCGTTACCGTGAAAGTCGCGAAGCGAACACCTTGTCCCCCTTTGGGAGAGGGTTGGGGTGAGGGAAACCGTTCATGCCGCAAGCGGCTTACATGTTCCGGGGTGCCGCTCGCGGCATGAACGGTTA
>JBFMDC010000023.1:0-14961 GCA_040753975.1 Pseudomonadota bacterium | reverse complement strand
TCGCCTCCGAACTTCGCCGCCATGCACTTGGTCAGGGCCGCCGTCAGCGTCGTCTTCCCATGATCCACGTGACCTATCGTTCCCACATTCACATGCGGCTTCGTGCGCGTAAACTTCTCTTTGGACATCCGCCAACACCCCTGATTCGGCTATTTCAATTCAGTCAAAAACGATTCACAGATATACGATGGAGCCCATAACCGGACTTGAACCGGTGACCTCTTCCTTACCAAGGAAGTGCTCTACCGACTGAGCTATATGGGCAATTCAACTGTCAAACCACCATCACAACACTGGAGCGGGTGATGGGAATCGAACCCACACCATCAGCTTGGAAGGCTGAGGTTCTACCATTGAACTACACCCGCGTACCACAAAATCCAAATTGGTGGAGGGGGAAGGATTCGAACCTTCGAAGGCTGAGCCGTCAGATTTACAGTCTGATCCCTTTGACCGCTCGGGAACCCCTCCAAAACGGAAAGCGCGCATTCTTCCAGAGTCTTATGGTCGTGTCAAGCAACCGCAGCTTATCTCCGGTCGGCGCATAGTCCCTCAAACGTGCAAGCGGTTCATCGCCTGATCTACATTACCCGCCAGCAGTTCGGGCAGACAGCCCAAGGCTTTGTCGATCGCCCCGAAAATGGCTTGGCGATCGACGGGAGGGGGCGCGGCCAGGACGTAATCGGCCACCGCCATGGCGCCAGCCGGCCGGCCGATTCCGACCCTCACGCGCATGAACTTGCCGCTTCCCAGTTGCGCCATGATGTCGCGAAGGCCGTTATGACCCCCGTGACCGCCGTCCCGTTTGACACGAACGAGCCCCGGCCCGAAATCGAGTTCGTCATGGACCACCAGAATGTGTTCGGGTGCGATCTTGTAAAACCTGGCCATCGCCGCCACCGCCAGCCCACTCCGGTTCATGAAGGTCAAAGGCTCCAGGAGATGAATGGGCTCGGCCACCTTGATCGTTCCGGCGCGGCCATGGAAACGGGACTCCTCCCGCAGCACGCAAGCGTGCTCGGCCGCCAGCCTGTCGACAAACCAAAACCCGGCGTTGTGCCGGGTTTTGTCATAGGCCGGACCGGGGTTGCCGAGACCGACGATCAGCCTGACCATACCGTCCCAACCGGTCAGCCCGCTTCGCCCTCGCCGCTTTCCGCGATACGCGACGCATGCACGGAAGCCACAGGAAGATCATGACCGGCACCCTGCGCGAGCGCATGGATTTCGACGCCAACCGGCAGCTTGAGGTCGGACAGGTGGACGATGTCCCCGATGTCGACCTGAGCCAGATCGACTTCGATGTACTCGGGCAGATCCTTGGAGAAGCAATCGACCTCTACGTCCACCATGCTATGGGATACCACTCCGCCTTTCTTGACGCCCACAGAAGAATCCTGGTTGACGAAATGCAACGGCACGCGGACGCGGATCTTGTCCGCCGCGCTGACGCGCTGGAAATCCATGTGCATCACGATGGGCTTGGCGGGATGCCGCTGCACGGCTTTCAAAATGGCGTTTTCTTCGCGGCCGTCGAAACGGATCGTCAGCACGTGTGAGTACGTCGCTTCATTTTCCAGGCTCTTGACGACCTTGTGATGCTCCAGCAACAGCGACACCGGTTCGCCACCGCCGCCATAAAGCACCGCCGGGACCTTGCCGGCGTGGCGCAGGCGACGGGACGCCCCTTTGCCCAATTGATCGCGCAATTCGGCTTCGAATTCGAAACTGCCTACCATCTCTTTCTCCAAAATACTCTAAGCAGATATTAAAAAAGGAGGCCGCCCTCAGTCCACGTACAGCGAACTGACCGACTCCCCCATGGCGATGCGGCGGATCGTCTCCGCCAGCATTTCGGCAATGGTCAATTGCCGGATTCTGTCACAGGTCCGTGCCCGCTCCTGCAACGGAATCGTATCGGTCACCACCAATTCGTCCAGCATCGACGCCTCGATGTTGTCGACGGCAGAACCGGAAAGCACCGGGTGGGTACAATACGCCACCACCTTTTCGGCCCCGTGTTCCTTCAACGCACCCGCGGCTTTGCACAAGGTGCCCGCAGTGTCGACGAGGTCGTCGACCATGACGCAGGTCCGCCCCCGGACGTCGCCGATGATGTTCATGACTTTCGCCTCGTTCGCGCGCGGACGGCGCTTGTCGATGATGGCGAGATCGGCGTCGTCGAGCCGCTTGGCCAGAGCCCTGGCCCTGACCACCCCGCCGACGTCGGGCGACACCACCATGAGGTCGGGGTACTTCTGCCGCCACACATCGCCGAGCAAAATCGGCGAGGCATAGACATTGTCCACCGGCACGTCGAAAAACCCCTGGATCTGATCGGCATGCAGATCGACGGTCAGGACCCGGTCGGCGCCGGCGGCGCAGATCATCTTGGCCACCAGCTTGGCGGTGATCGGCACCCGCGCCGAACGGATGCGCCGGTCCTGACGGGCATAGCCGAAATATGGGATCACCGCGGTGATGACCGACGCGGACGATCTGCGCAAAGCGTCCATCATGACGAGAAGCTCCATGAGATTCTCGTTGATGGGCTGCGAGGTGGGCTGAATGACGAACACTTCGCGCCCGCGCACATGCTCCTCGATCTCGACCGCGATCTCGCCGTCGCTGAACCGCCCCACGGCCGCCATGCCCAGGCGCATGTTGAGCTTGCGCACAACGCCTTCGGCAAGAGGGAGATTTGCATTACCCGAGAACACCATGAAAGAGGTGTCGGTCATCGTGCACTCCAGATATCGACGCGGACAGGGAGTTGGCTGGGGCGCCAGGATTCGAACCTGGGAATGCCGGGATCAAAACCCGGTGCCTTACCGCTTGGCTACGCCCCAAAATAAGACGCGGAAAAATCTATGTCGCTCAGCGCCGCATACAGAGGCGATAGATTGCGGCCGGACGCCATCATGACGGTCCAGTTCCCCGCCAACGCATCACATGCGGCCCTGGCCTCCTCCTCGCCGCCATGGACCGAATACACGCAGGCGCCTGTGCCCGTCAGCCGGACATCCTTGGAATATTCCGCTAGCACACGCATCGCGTCCCGCACTACCGGGTATCGACGCACGACGGCATCCAGGCAGTGATTCTCATGGCTCCCCGCAAGGAAGTCGGTTATTTTGATTGGCACATTATCTCTTGTCAAATCGGGAGCACCGAAAATCTCGGCGGTCGAGACATGGCAAGGCGGCACGATGATGACATACCAGGGCTCGGGCAACGCCACGATCTGCAGCTTTTCGCCCACTCCTTCCGCCCATGCGCTGCGGCCAAATACGAAGATCGGCACATCCGCCCCCAGCCGCAAGCCAAGACTCATCAGCGTTTCCCGATCCAGGCCCAGTCCCCACAAACGGTTCAGCGCCACCAGCGTGGTCGCCGCGTCCGAACTTCCACCGCCCAGGCCGCCTCCCATCGGCAGTTTTTTTTCCATGGCGATGTCGGCCCCGAAGGACACGCCGGCATAGTCTTTCAACAACCTGGCGGCGCGCACGATCAGATTCTGCTCCGCCGGCACTCCCGCCAGCGACTCCCGCAACCTGATCTCGCCGGAAGTATTGGGCCGAAATTCGAGCCAGTCGCACAAATCCACGAACTGGAAGACTGTCTGCAGATTATGATAGCCATCGGCACGGCGGCCTGTGATGCGGAGGGTGAGGTTGAGCTTGGCCGGCGCCGGCAGGCGCAGAGAAGACGATTTCATGCCGGAGGACTCCCGATGATCCATTCGTCCGCGAACAGTTTCAGCTTGAGCGAACGTCCTTGGATCAGCACTTTCTGCGGCAGCATGAACCGGCCCCAGTCGCGATAACGCTCGTATTCGAGCGACCATTCCGCCTGCTTCAGATGCTTGAGGCGCCCGTCCGGATACAGTTCCGTCTCTTCGCTTGCTTCACCCGGCGCCGACACCCCCAAGACCCAGTAGCGCAAGCTCCGGAGCGGGATGGAAAACCCTAGTTTTTCTTTCAGAAGGGCAGCCGGATCACGGGAAATTCTTTCGTTTCCATCGCCTTCGTTGATGAGAATCAAATCGTCCTGGAGCACGATGGAAACCGTTCCTTGATTCAGGGGACCGGAGACCCAAAGGCGATCCTGGCGGCCATCGTGGTCCCAGGTCAGGCTGGCCTGCCAGGCATCGTCCGGAGTCTGTACCGCGACGCGCCCTTCCAGCCGCCAGCGTTCCAGGCCGGCCAGGTCGGCCACATCTCCCGACAAGGGACGAGTCTGCACCCGGACACAGCCCTGCAAACCGGCGGCCATCGACAGAACGATCAGCGCAGCCGCGGCGAGCCGGAACCGATCAGGCATCACGGCGCCAGCAGATCCGGATAGCGCGCCTTGATCCGCTGTATATCCTCGTGCTCGGGCGCCTTCTTCCAGGCCTCGCGCAGGACTTTCCTGGCTTCCTGGCGCTTGCCCGACTCCAGCAGCACCTCGACCAGATGCGATGCGATCTCAGGATCTTGAACCTTGTCGTAAGCCCGGCGCAGATATTCGAGGGCTTCGGCGTAATTGCCCAGGCGGTACTGCAGCCAGCCATAGCTGTCCAGTATCGCCGGATCGTCGGGCTTGAGCCGGATCGCCCGATCCAGATACCCCTTGGCCTCGTCCAGCCGCTCGCCCCGCTCGGCGAGCGTGTAGCCCAGGGCGTTCAAGGCATTAGCGTCATCGGGATTCTTCGCCAGCACTTGGCGCAGGTCCGCCTCCAGCACGTCGAACCGGCCGAGATTTTCCGCCACCAGGGCACGGGCATAGAGCAGATCGGTCTGCCCCGGTATTTCCGCCAACGCCTCGGTCAGCAGGTTGAAGGCGTCGTCATAGTCCCTGTTTTTGGAAAGCAGTTCGGCCTCCAGAAGGTACAGCCGCACCGACTCGTTCGGAAAACGCTTGCGGACGTCGGATAGCCGGGTTCGCGCTTCTTTCAGCCGGCCCAGGCTGATCAAGGCCGTGATGCCGTTCACCCGCGCATCGAACTCGGTCGGGCCGGTCGTGACACGGTCAAACCAGCCCACCGCCTCGCTCAACCTGCCCTTGCGGGCATCGACCAGCCCCAGATAAAAGTACGCCTGAACTCGCCATTTTTCGGAAGTAGCCAGCCCCGCGAACTCGCGCCGGGCCGCATCGAGCTGACCCAGGTCTATGAGCGCCAGCCCGAGCCCGAACCGGGCATCCTGATTGCCGGGCTCCTTGGCCACGATATGCGCCAGCTCGCGCCGCGCACCTTCGATGTCGCCGGACTTGATGAGAAATTGCGAATAGATCAGGCGCAACCTGGCGTTGTCCGGATCGCGCTTGAGCGCCCGCTGAATCATATCCCCGGCCGCGGCCGAATCGCCCATTTGTGCCATGACTTGCGCCTGCAGCACCCGGGCCCGGCTCCAGTCCGGATGCAGCTTCAGGGCTTCTTCGGTTTCACTCAACGCCCTTTGAAACTCCTCCTGGTTGGCGGCGAGCAGGGCAGCTGCCAAATGCAGCTCCGCCATTCGCGGGAACGCCCGAAGCAAGGCGTTCATGAATTCCTCCGCATCCTGTTTCGGCACCTCATTGCCGAGTACTTTCACCAATTCGATCAGAGTATTTTCCAGATCGGCATCCGGCAGCGTCAGCAACACCTTCATCTGCGCCACCGCCTCGTCGCGCTTTCCTTCCTTCAGGTAGAGCAAGGCCGCCATGCGGCGGGCCACTGCGTTGCGGGGCTCGCCTTGCAGCCAGAGCGACACGCCTTCGATCGCATCGGGATACTTTTTCACGAACAATGCGATCTGAGTCGCCCGCTCCGCGAGACGCGGGTCCCGCGACAGGCGCGCGGCCTGGAGATAATTCTCGAGCGCAACCTCGTACTGGCCGCGCTGGCCGGCCAACTCTCCCGCCAGCACCAGGTAGACGAGCTGGGATTTGGGCGTCAGCGGCTTGACCGCCCCCCCGATCTCGGGCTCGTCGCTCCAGAATGGTTCATCCGCAACCTTGGCTCTATGACCCACGCACCCGAATGCCAGGGCGATCAGCAGCAAACCCGGCAAAGTACCTGCACCGCCGGGCCAGAGTTTTCGTATCCGAATTTTAGGCACTATCGTCCCGCGAGTTGCGCTTAGGAATTCAAAGGCTTGAGAGAGGAGCAACCGGACAGGCTAAAGCTTTCCCTGCATCCCGCCAGCGCCGATCGTCTGGGATATTTTGAGGAGAACGAGGGATTGCCGATATTGCTTGCGACGCGGGCCAGAACCGATTTTTCCGAGCGAAATTGTACCCTTTCCCGATAAACCGGCAAGACTTGTGCTTCGGCGAAATTGGATTAGGGTCGTAATTTCATTAAAATCGGCGTCTGTTTCAGCCACCTGCCCACAATGGCGATCCTGACTTTAGGCGTCAATCACACCACCGCACCGGTTTCGATCAGGGAACGTCTGGCCTTTCCCTCCGAGCATCTGCAATTCGCCCTGCGGGACCTCATCGGCTTGCCGCAGGTGGGTGAGGCGGCGATCCTGTCGACCTGCAACCGTACCGAGGTGTATTGCGAGCTCGAAGGCCGCGACCAGCGGCCCATCGTCGACTGGATGCGCGGGCAGCAGCGGCTCGACGGCCAGGATATCACCCAATACCTTTACTCCCACGTCGACGCCGGCACGATCCGGCACATGTTCCGCGTCGCCTGCGGGCTGGACTCCATGATCCTGGGCGAGCCGCAGATTCTCGGCCAGATGAAGACCGCCTATCAGGCGGCCCGCGACGCTGGCACCGCGGGCAAGGTTCTGACCAAGCTGTTCCACCACACCTTCGCCGCGGCCAAGAAGGTCCGCACCGACACGGCGATCGGGTGCAGCCCCGTATCCGTTGCCTTCGCCGCCATCCGCCTGGCCCAGCGCATCTTCGACGATTTGGGCGATCTCACCGCCGTCCTCATCGGCGCGGGCGAAACCATTGAACTGACCGCGCGGCACTTGAGCGAAAACCGGATCGGCCACATCATCATCGCCAACCGGACCTTCGACCGCGCCCATACCCTGGCCAACCAGTTCGGCGGCTTCGCCATCTCGCTGGAAGAGCTGCCCAAGCATCTGGCCAAGGCCGACATCATCGTGACCTCCACCGCCAGCCCGCTGCCCATCCTCGGCAAGGGCAGCATCGAGAGCGCGCTGCGCAGCCGCCGCCACAAGCCGATGTTCATCGTGGACTTGGCGGTACCGCGGGACATCGAACCCGAGGTCGAGCAGCTGCAGGACGTCTATCTGTACACCGTCGACGACCTGCGGCACACCGTCGAGGAGAACCTCAAGACCCGCCAGGAGGCCGCTCTGCAGGCCGAAGAAATCATCGACCTGGAAGTCGAGCATTTCCTGGCCTGGCTCAGGGCCCAGGCCGCGACGGACACGATCCGCGACGTCCGGAACCTGGCCGAACGGCACCGCGACGCGGCTTTGGAGCGCGCGCTACGGGAGCTGCGCCGCGGCAAGAGCGCCGAGGACACCTTGCGCTGGCTGGCGGAATCCCTGACCAACAAGATCATTCATGCGCCCAGTTCGCAAATCTGGCAAGCGGGCGTGAACGAGCGCGCCGATATCGTCGCCGCGGCGCGCGAACTCTTTCAACTCAAAGACCCCGATACGTGAATCCGTCCGTTCAGCAGAAACTCGAGAACCTGTCCCATCGCTTCGAAGAAATCACCGGCCTCCTGGCCACTCCGGAAGTCCAGAACGATCAAAACCGGTTCAAGGCGCTGAGCCGGGAATACGCCCAGCTCGAACCCTGCGTCGCCTGTTTCCGGCGCTACCGGGAAACACTGGACGGCATCGAATACGCGCAAGCGCTGCTGCAGGATCAGGACCCCGAAGTCCGCAGCCTGGCACGGGAGGAACTCGAAGCCGGCCGCGAACGCTGTGAAGCGCTGGAGCAGGAGCTGCAGATCCTGCTGCTGCCGCGCGACCCCAACGACGAGCGCAACGTGTTCCTCGAAGTCCGGGCCGGCACCGGCGGTGCGGAAGCGGCGATCTTCGCCGGCGACCTGCAGCGCATGTACGGCCGCTACGCCGAACGGCAGGGCTGGAGGACCGAGATCGTCGGCGAAAGCGAGGGCGAGCACGGCGGCTACAAGGAGGTCGTGATGCGCATCAGCGGCCAGAGCGTCTATTCCCGGCTCAAGTTCGAAGCCGGCACCCACCGCGTCCAGCGGGTGCCCGCCACCGAGGCTCAGGGCCGCATCCATACCTCGGCTTGCACCGTGGCGATCCTCCCGGAAGTCGACGAAGTCGAGATCGACATCAATCCGGCCGATCTGCGCATCGACACCTTCCGCGCCTCGGGGGCCGGCGGCCAGCACGTGAACCGGACCGATTCGGCCATACGCATCACCCACATCCCGACCGGCACCGTGGTGGAATGCCAGGACGAGCGTTCCCAGCACAAGAACCGGGCCCGCGCCATGTCGCTGCTGCAGGCCCGCATCCTGGCCGCCGCCCAGGAGAAGCAGAATTCCGAGATCGCCGCATCGCGGAAACTGCAGGTGGGCAGCGGCGACCGCTCCGAGCGTATCCGGACCTACAACTTCCCGCAGGGCAGGCTGACCGACCACCGCATCAACCTCACCCTCTACCGGCTGGACGCCATCATGGAGGGCGACCTCGACCCGGTGATCGATCCCCTGGTGCAGGAGCATCAGGCCGACCTGCTGGCCAGCCTGGCCGAAAACTGAAGACGTGCCCGCCACCCTCTTGGAAGCGCTGGATGCCGCCGCCCGCGAACTCGGCTCCCATAGCGATACGGCCCGACTCGATGCCGAAGTGCTGCTGGCCCATGCGATCGGGAAAAACCGCGCCTATCTCAGGGCCTGGCCCGAACGCCGGCTGCAAGCCGAAGAAGAGCAGCGCTTTCGGGCGTACATCGCAGAGCGCGCACGTGGCGTCCCTGTCGCCTATCTGACGGGAGCACGGGAGTTCTGGTCCAGATCCTTTAACGTCTCCCCCGAGGTGCTGATTCCCCGGCCGGCAACGGAGCTGCTGGTGGAGCTTGCCATCGAGGCGGCCCGCTGCGAAAACCGTCCCCGCATCCTCGATCTGGGCACCGGCAGCGGCGCCATTGCCGTGACCCTGGCGCTGGAGTGTCCGGAGGCCGAAGTCTGGGCGGTGGACGTCAGCGACTCCGCTCTCGCACTCGCCCGCCGCAATGCCGGCGAACTCGGCGCCAGGACGATCCGGTTCCTGCAAGGCTGCTGGTTCGCCCCGCTGCCGGCGGGTGTCCGCTTCGACCTGATCGTCAGCAATCCTCCTTATATCAGCCCTGCCGACCCGCACCTGCTGCAGGGCGATGTCCGCTACGAACCCCGCCAAGCCCTGGTATCCGCCGAGGGCGGTCTGCATGACATCGCCCTGATCGCCGGAAACGCCGGCTCGTGGTTGCCGCCCGGAGGCAGGCTGATGTTCGAGCACGGCTTCGACCAGGCCGACGCGGTCGCCGCAATCCTCGGCAAGCTGGGCTACCGCGACGTCCGCGGTTATCGGGACCTGCAGGGCCACGAGCGCGTCACCGCGGCAAGGCGGGCTCCCAAGAACTGAAGGCCGCCTAGAGCGGCATCGACAGGTGGCAGAAAAAGGTCTTCAGGTATTCCGTTTCCGGAATCGCGGGATGGACCGGATGATCCGGCCCCTGGCAGCCCTGGCCCAGGATCACCAGATGCCGGTCCAGATGCCGGCTGCTGGTGCGCAGTATGTCGTGCAGGGTGGAACGCGGCAGGTTGAAGGAGCAGGACGCTGAAACCAGGACCCCGCCGGGATTCAAGACCTGCATGGCGGCCTGGTTGAGGCGGTGATACGCCTCGACACCCGCCTTGGCGTCCTTCTTGCGCTTGATGAGGGCGGGCGGGTCTACCACGATCAAATCATAGCGCTGGCGCTTGTGCTTGAGCTGCTTCAGGAACTCGAAAACATCCTGCCGGATGAAGCCCATCCGATCCGCCACGCCGTTGAGCCTGGCGTTTTCCGCGGCGAGCGCGAGCGCCGATTCGGAACTGTCCACGCAATCCACCGATTCCGCCCCTCCCAGGGCCGCCTGCACGCCCCAGCCGCCAGTGTAGGAGAACAGGTCGAGCGCGCGCTGGCATTTCGACAATTGCGCCACCACGGCCCGGTTCTGGCGGTGGTCGAAGAACCAGCCGGTCTTCTGCCCTCCCACCGGATCGACCAGAAACCTCGCACCGTTCTCCTCGATCGGTACCGGACCCTCGAGCGGCATGCCCAAAACCCGCACGTAATTCTCGAGCTTCTCGAACTGGCGCAGGCTGGAGGTATTCTTCAGCACCATGGTGCGGGGCGAGAGCAGTTTGTCGAGCACCTCCATCACCGGCTCCTGGAGCCGCTCCGCACCGAGGGTACTGGCCTGTAGCACCAGCACATCGCCCAGGCGGTCGATCACCAACCCGGGCAGGCCGTCGCTTTCGCCATACAGCAAGCGGTAATAAGGCCTGGCGAAAAGCATCTCGCGCAGGTGCAAGGCCCGGCTCAGGCGCTTCAGCAGGAAGGCATGGTCGATTGCCGCACGGTGGTCGCGGCTCAAGAGCCGCGCGCAGATCAGCGATTCCGGGTTGACGTAAGCCAAGCCCAGCGGCTGCTGGCGGGAGTCCTCCACCACCGCGTATTCACCGGGCGAGAACCGCTTGAGCGGCGTCTTTTCGCCATCGACCTCGTTGCTGAAGACCCATAAGTGCCCCGCCCGCAGACGGCGCTCCTCGTTCTTCTTCAGCCGTAACACCGACAATTCAGACATACAGTCGCCAACCCAAGCGCACCGGTGTTTGAAAAAGGAAAAGGCGGTTCCCGAAAGGGAAACGCCCGGAAAAGAGTCAGATCAATTCGAAGGTGAAACCGCTGATGTCCCGATCGGGCTTTGCCAGATCCAGGCGGACTTCCAGAGACTTGCCGACCGGCATCAGGGACAGGCCGCTCCCCTTCGGCAGGTACTCCGCCGGCGAAAACACCCTGCCCGCCGCCGGCTTCCCCTCCCGGTCGACCACTCGCAGGACGATCGAAGGAAACACCTGGGCCGCCGTGGACTGGTTGGCCATCACCAGCCGGAATTCATAGCCGCCGGTGGCGGGCACCGGCCGCAGGGTCCGTTCCACGATCTGGATCGACTCGACATCGCTGTACGGCGGGACCTGGCAACCCACGGCTTCGCACAGCATCACCAGCCAAGGCCGCATGGCCTCATCCTGGGCGAAACGGGTGCTGCCGAAATACGCCACCTGGCCGAGCAGGGCGATCGTCAATGCGATACTGCCGACGCCCCACGCCAGCCGCAAGAAAAACCCTGGACGGGCGGGCTCGTCGTAGCCCCGCCTCCATCTTCCGAACCAGTGCCCCGAAACGCCTTTCGGCGGCTGCGAGAACGAATCGGGGACGCTCTCCTCCAGTCCCGGCAGGGCGTTGAAAACACGACCGCAGTGGTCGCAGAGCATGACGCCGCGCCCTTCCCGTAGCTGGCGCACCGAGATGCCGTAAGCCGTACCGCAGGAGGGACAGCGGGTAAACACCTTCAGGTCCGTCTTACCCCGGCGAGCCGGGCCCAGCCTTCGCTGAACACGGCGGGCTCCATTTCGAAGCCTTTTCGCGCATAAACGGAGGCCACGGCATCCGCCTGCTCCGCCAGGATGCCGGAGAGCACGATCCGGCCGCCGGCACGCACCCGCAACCGCAATTCATCGGCCAGCTCCATCAATGGATTGGCCAGGATGTTCGCCATTACGACATCGCTCTCGAAATCCGCCAGATTCCAGGGTAAAGAGACCTCGATCCGCTCCCCGACGCGGTTCTTCCCGGCGTTTTCGGCGGTAGCCGCCAGCGCCTGTGGATCGATGTCGACGGCATGGACGGGGGAGGCCCCCAGCAGCGCCGCGGCGATGCCCAGGATGCCGGACCCGCAGCCATAGTCCACTACCGACGCGCCGTGCAAATCCGCCGCATCCAGCCATTCCAGGCACAACGCCGTGGTCGGATGCGTTCCGGTGCCGAAAGCCAGCCCCGGATCCAGCAGCATCACCACCGAGTCGGATTCCTCGACCGTGAATCCGGTCGGGCAGACCCACAACCGGCTGCCGAAACGCATGGGGCGGAAATGTTCGAGCCAGGCCCGCTCCCAAGCCTGGTCGGCCAGCTTTTCCTCGCTCCAGTCCTGAAGCCTTTCCGCGCCGAACCGCCGGACGAGCGCCGAGCGGACCGCCGTCAGATCGCCGCCCTCCTCGAACAAGCCCGCCACCCGTGTCTGCGCCCATACCGGCGTCGTCCCGACTGGGGGCTCGAACAACGGCTGGTCGCCGGCGTCCTGGAAACTGACAGACAAGGCGCCGAAGTCCGTCAGTGCGTCCGATATGTCTTCGGCCAAATCCTCGTCGACGGTGACCATCAACTGCTGCCACATGGCTTTAGTGCTTAAGCCCCAGCTTCTGCTCCAGGTAATGGATGTTCTGCCCGCCCGCCACGAAGGCGCAGTCGTTGACGATATCGAGAAGCAGCGGGATGTTGCACTTGATCCCGCCGATCACCATCTCGTTCAAGGCCGTGCACATACGGGCAATCGCGCCGGCGCGGGTTTCGCCATGGGCAATCAGCTTGCCGATCATGGAGTCGTAATAAGGCGGCACCCGGTAGCCGTTGTAGATATGGGTCTCTACACGGATGCCCGGCCCGCCCGGCATGTGGAACTGCTCGATCAATCCCGGTGAGGGCATGAAGTTGACCGGGTCCTCGGCGTTGATGCGGCATTCGATGGCATGCCCCCGCATTTCCACTTCGGCCTGGCGGATCGAAAGCGACTCACCGGCGGCGATCCGCAGCTGCTCCTTGACGATGTCGAAGCCGGTGACCATCTCGGTCACGGGATGCTCCACCTGGACCCGGGTGTTCATTTCAATGAAATAGAACCGGCCGTCCTGGTATAGGAACTCGAAGGTGCCCGCGCCGAGATAGCCGATCTCCTTGCAGGCCTGCACGCATCGCATGCCCATCTCGTCCCGCTGCGCCTGAGTGATGCCGGGCGCCGGCGCTTCTTCCACGACCTTCTGGTGGCGGCGCTGAGTGGAGCAGTCGCGCTCGCCCAGATGAACCACGTTGCCGTGCGAATCCGCGATCACCTGAAACTCGATATGGCGCGGATTCTCCAGGAACTTCTCCATGTACACCATGTCGTTCCCGAACGCGGCGCCGGCCTCGCTCCGGGTCAGGTCGATGGCGGCAGCGAGATTGGCCTCGCTGTGCACGACCCGCATGCCGCGCCCGCCGCCGCCGCCCGAAGCCTTGATGATGATCGGAAAACCAATGCGCCTGGCGATCGCGAGGTTCTCCTCCTCATCATCGCCGAGCGAGCCATCGGAGCCCGGCAAGGTGGGAATCCCGGCCTTTTTCATTGCCTCGATGGCACAGACCTTGTCGCCCATGAGGCGAATGGTTTCCGGCTTGGGGCCTATGAAGATGAATCCGCTCTGAATCACCTTCTCGGCGAAATCGGCGTTTTCCGACAAAAAACCGTAGCCGGGATGGATCGCGAGAGAATCGGTGACTTCGGCGGCACTGATGATCGCGGGAACGTTCAGATAGCTGTCGCGCGATGCGGCCGGGCCGATGCAGACCGACTCGTCGGCCAGACGCACGTGTTTCAGATCGCGGTCCGCTTCGGAATGCACGGCGACGGCCTTGATACCCAGTTCGCGGCAGGCCCGGAGGATGCGCAGGGCGATTTCGCCGCGATTGGCGATGACGACTTTACCTAGCATAGTGAGTACCTTGGGAGACTGTTGAGCCGGCGCGGGCCGAGGGTTATTCGATCACGAACAGCGGCTGGTTGTACTCCACGGGCTGGCCGTTCTCCACCAGGATCCTCGCCACGATGCCCGACTTGTCGGTTTCGATCTGATTGAGGATTTTCATCGCCTCGATGATGCAAAGGGTGTCGCCGACTTCGACCCGCTGGCCCACTTCCACGAACGCCTTGGAACCCGGCGACGGCCCACGATAGAAAGTGCCCACCATGGGCGAGCGCACCTCGTGGCCGGTGATTTCCTTGGGCGCTTCGGCCACAGGCGTCTCTAATTGCCCGGCGATGACCTGGGATGCCGCCGCAGGCATCGCCGGTGCCGCAATGGCGACCGGCGCCGCTACGCTGGAAGCGTGCCGGCTGATGCGGACGGACTCCTCCCCTTCGCGTATCTCGATTTCTGCGATACCCGATTCCTCGATGATCTCGATCAGTTTTTTTATTTTTCTAATATCCATCTATAGCGACCTATGTGTCATTTGCAGGGCGGCCTGTAACGCCAGTTCGTAGCCCATGGGGCCCAATCCGCAGATGACCCCTTTGGCGATATCGGAAAAGTAGGAGTGGCGGCGGAACGGCTCGCGCGCATGCACGTTGGAAATATGTACTTCGATGAAAGGAATGGCGGTGGCCAGCAGCGCATCGCGCAAGGCGACACTGGTGTGGGTGAACGCTCCGGGGTTGATGATGACCGCTTCGACCGCATCGCGGAACGCCTGGTGAATGCGTTCGACCAGAGCATGCTCGGCGTTGCTCTGGAAGAAATCGATCGGCATGCCCGCCGCCCCGGCCGCTGCACTGAGGCGCGATTCGATATCCCGGAGCGTGTCGCTGCCATAGATACCGGGCTCACGCACCCCTAGCAGATTGAGGTTAGGCCCGTTCAGCACCAAGATACCTGCCATTGTGCGCTTTTAGTTCATTTATCGATGAAATCGCCTAACCGTTCATGCCACGAGCGGCACCCCGGAACATGAAAGTCGCTCGCGGCATGAACGGTTTCCCTCACCCCGGCCCTCTCCCAGCGGGAGAGCAACTGTGTTAGAGGTCAAGCGATTTGTGGACATGACCAAGGTTTATTTTGTTTCAGCATGGCATTCAGGATGGTGAGGAGCTTACGCATGGCCGCCGTTAAAGCGACCTTGGCCGGTT
>JBFMDC010000022.1:22350-87798 GCA_040753975.1 Pseudomonadota bacterium | reverse complement strand
TGCCGGAAGGGATCGAGATGGTCATGCCGGGCGACAACGTCAAGATCGAAGTGAAGCTGATCGCGCCGATCGCGATGGACGAAGGCTTGCGGTTTGCAGTGCGCGAAGGCGGCCGCACCGTCGGCGCGGGCGTTGTCTCCAAGATCATCGAGTGAGCTCATGGCTAAGCAGAGAATTCGTATCCGTTTGAAGGCGTTTGATCATCGGCTCATCGACCAGTCGGCGTCGGAAATCGTCGAGACCGCAAAACGCACCGGCGCGCAAGTGCTGGGCCCGATTCCGCTACCGACGAAGAAGGAACGGTTCACGGTGCTGGTATCGCCGCACGTGAACAAGGATGCCCGTGATCAATACGAGCTTCGCACCCATAAGCGGCTGATGGACATCATCGAGCCCACGGACAAGACGGTGGACGCACTCATGCGTCTGGACCTTGCTGCGGGCGTCGATGTTCAGATCAAGCTTAATTGATTGAAAGGTATTAGAGCACACGACTCGGGGAAGAGAGATGGCCATAGGTTTAGTCGGCCGCAAGTGCGGAATGACCCATATTTTTACGGACGCCGGTGCAGCCGTTCCGGTAACGGTAATCCACGTCGAGCCCAACCGGGTGGTTCAGGTTAAAACCCTGGAGTCGGACGGCTATCGCGCCATTCAGGTGACCACGGGCAGCAAGAAGCGCTCGCGCCTTACGAAATCGGACGCCGGGCACTATTCGAAAGCCGGTGTCGATGCGGGGCGGGGGCTGTGGGAGTTCCGGCTGGAAGATTCCGACCAGGACTACACGGTCGGCGCCGAACTCGGTGTCGATCTGTTTGCGGAAGGCCAGTTCGTCGACGCCCGCTCGCGGAGCATCGGTAAGGGCTTCGCCGGCGTCGTGAAGCGGCATAACTTCCGTACGCAGGATGCGACGCATGGCAACTCCTTGTCCCACCGGGCGCCGGGTTCCATCGGTCAGAATCAGACGCCCGGCCGTGTGTTCAAGGGTAAGAGAATGGCCGGCCACATGGGGGACAAGAATGTCACGGTTCCTAATTTGCGGATCGTCGGCGTCGATGCTGACCGATCTCTGCTCCTCGTTAAGGGTGCGGTGCCCGGCGCCGAGGGTGCGGACGTGGTTGTCCGCCCTGCTGCGAAGAAATAGGTAGTTGGTCATGAGCCTCAGTATTCCAAAAATCGAAAACGGACCCGCGGGAAACCTGGAGGTTTCCGATAAGGTATTCGGTCAGGGATTTAACGAATCCCTGGTACATCAGCTCGTCGTCGGTTATCTCGCTGCTGCGCGTTCGGGAACGAAAGCGCAGAAGAGCCGGTCGGATGTATCGGGCGGTGGCAAGAAACCCTGGAAGCAGAAGGGATCCGGGCACGCGCGGGCGGGAACGACGCGTGGCCCGCTGTGGCGTACCGGTGGTGTGACTTTTGCCGCATCCAACCGGAACTACAGGCAGAAGTTGAACAAAAAAATGTACCGGGCGGCTGTCCGGTCCATATTTTCCGAGCTGCTGCGCCAGGGGCGTCTCGTCGTGTCCGACAGTATCGTTCCGGAGTCCTCCAAGACGCGTGAGCTTGCGGCTAAGCTGAAGAGCTTCGGCGACGGGTATACCGTAATTCTGGCCGAGCAGCTCGATCTGAATCTGGCTCTGTCGTCGCGCAATCTGCCCAACGTCAGCGTCAATACCACCGACACATTGAGCCCGGTCGACCTGGTACACGCCGAACGCGTCATCGCGACCAGCTCGGCGATTCGTAAGCTGGAGGTAAGGCTGTCATGAATCAAATCGAGTTGATGCGCACCCTGCTCGCCCCGGTGGTGTCTGAAAAATCCACTGCGGCCGCGGAAAAGTACCGGCAGTTTGTTTTTCGGGTCAGGCCGGCAGCAAGCAAGCTTCAGATCAAAAGCGCCGTTGAGCTGATGTTCGGTGTGAAGGTCGAATCCGTGCGCGTGCTCAACGTCAAGGGTAAATCCAAGCGCGTCGGGCGGTTTATGGGTCAGCGTTCAGACTGGAAGAAAGCTTATGTGAAGCTGAAGCCGGGCTTTGATATTGAGCTGGCGGTAAATTAATTCGATATTCGATTGCTTGAGTAAAGATAAGACCATGGCTCTGATTAAACAAAAACCCACTTCCGCCGGCTCGCGCTTCGTGACGCGGGTGCGTAGCGAGGAACTGCACAAGGGCGAACCGTATGCGAAGCTGCTCGAGAAGCAGACCCGCTCGTCGGGCCGCAATAATCAGGGTCGTGTAACCACCCGGCATAAGGGCGGCGGGCACAAGCAGTTCTATCGTATTGTGGATTTCAAACGGGATAAGCTTGACGTTCCGGCTCGCGTGGAGCGTATCGAATACGACCCGAACCGCACCGCCTACATCGCGCTCGTGCTGTACCGTGACGGTGAGCGCCGCTATATCGTCGCGCCTGCGGGTCTGAGCGCCGGCAATGAAGTCGTCGCCGGTGAATTTGCCCCGATCAAGGTCGGCAACAGCCTGCCGCTGCGGAACATCCCCGTCGGCACCGTCGTGCATTGCGTGGAGGGCAAGCCGGGGAAAGGCGCTCAGTACGCACGCAGTGCCGGCACCTCGATCCAGTTGGTCGCAAAGGAAGGCGAATACGCAACCATACGCATGCGTTCCGGCGAGATGCGCAAGGTGCTGGCCGATTGCAAGGCCACGATCGGAGAGGTCTCCAACACCGAGCACAACCTGGTTTCGTTGGGGAAGGCCGGCGCCTCGCGCTGGCGGGGTGTTCGCCCGACGGTGCGGGGTGTCGCCATGAATCCAGTGGATCACCCGCATGGCGGCGGCGAGGGTCGGACTTCCGGCGGCAGACATCCCGTGTCGCCCTGGGGTATCCCCACCAAGGGCTACAAGACCCGGAACAACAAGCGAACCGATGGTCTGATCATCCGCAGACGCAAGACGCGATAACGAGTAAGAGGAATAGACCGTGCCACGTTCTATCAAGAAAGGTCCGTTCATCGACCATCATCTGATGAAGAAGGTCGAAGAGGCGAATTCTACCGGCGCCAAGAAGCCCATCAAGACATGGTCGCGCCGATCCATGGTGTTGCCCGAAATGATCGGCAAGACCATCGCGGTCCATAACGGGAAGCAGCACGTCCCCGTCTTGGTCAGCGACAACATGGTAGGCCATAAACTTGGGGAGTTCGCGCCGACGCGGACTTACAAAGGGCATCAGGCCGACAAGAAGAGCAAGTGAGGCGTGTAGTCGATGGAAGCATTATCGAGACATAAAACGGCGCGCATTTCTCCTCAAAAGTGCCGGCTGGTCGCCGATCAGATTCGCGGGCTCAATGTCGCGGCGGCGCTGGACCTTTTGACATTCAGCAACAAGAAAGCCGCCGGCCTGGTGAGAAAAGTGCTGCAGGCGGCCATCGCCAATGCCGAACACAATGAAGGCGCCGATGTGGATGAGCTGCGCGTAAAGACCGTGTTCGTCGATGAGGGGCCTGTCCTCAAGCGGATGAGCGCCCGGGCGAAGGGGCGCGCCAATCGGATACTCAAGCGCACCTCGCACATCACCGTGCTGGTGTCGGATAACTAGACATTAGTAAAGGCATTTTTCGTCATGGGGCAGAAAGTCAATCCTACTGGAATTCGTCTGGGATACATCAAGGACTGGACGTCGCGCTGGTTCGCGGACAGCAAGTCATATCCCGTATTTCTCAACAACGACCTCAAGGTCCGTGAGTTTCTGAAGCGGAAGCTGAAGCACGCATCGGTCAGCCGGATCCAGATCAATCGGTTGGCGAACAATGCCCAGATCACGATCCACACGGCGAGGCCGGGTATCGTGATCGGCAAACGTGGAGAGGACATCGATGCGCTCCGGCGCGATGTATCGCGCTTCATGGGTGTCCCTGTTCAGGTCAGCGTCGAAGAAATCCGCAAGCCTGAACTGGACGCGCAACTGGTGGCGGAAGGCGTCGCCCAGCAGTTGGAGAAACGCATCATGTTCCGGCGGGCCATGAAGCGCGCGGTACAGAATACCCTGCGCGTCGGTGCCGAAGGCATCAAGATCAGCGTGGCCGGCAGGCTGAATGGCGCTGAGATCGCTCGGACGGAGTGGTATCGCGAGGGCAGGGTGCCGCTTCACACCTTCCGCGCGGATATCGACTACGGTTTTGCCGAGGCGGTGACCACGTATGGGGTGATCGGCGTAAAGGTGTGGATTTTCAAAGGCGAGGTTTTCGAGCCTGTGCATGCGGAGACGAAAACCCGCAGCGCGGTTGAAGCTTGATGAGGTCGTGCCATGTTGCAGCCAAAAAGAACGAAGTACAGAAAACAGCATAAGGGGCGCAATACCGGCTTGGCCATTGCCGGCAGCAAGGTATCGTTCGGCGAGTATGGCCTTAAGGCCACGACTCGGGGTAGAATAACGGCCCGCCAAATCGAGGCGGCCCGTCGAACCATTTCCCGCCACGTAAAGCGCGGCGGGAAAATCTGGATTCGCATATTCCCGGATAAGCCCATCAGCAAGAAGCCGCTGGAGGTCCGCATGGGTAGCGGCAAGGGCGGCGTGGAATACTGGGTTGCCGAAATCAAACCCGGCGCCATGTTGTACGAGCTCGAGGGCGTCAGCGAGGAACTGGCCCGAGAGGCGTTTCGGCTGGCAGCGGCGAAGCTGCCGGTGCAGACCACCTTTTCCCTGCGTACGGTGATGTGATGAAAGCCAGCGAATTGAGAGCGAAACAGGCTGACGAACTCAAGTCGACGTTGATGGATCTGCATCGGGAGGCGTTCAGCCTGAGGATGCAGCAGGCGACGGGACAGTTGAGCAAGTCTCATCAGATCAAGGCGGTTCGGCGCGATATCGCGCGAGTGAATATGGTTCTGGCAGAAAAAGGCGGAAAGGTATGACGGTAACCGAAGGTCGCGTGCGGAGCGTAACCGGGCGCGTGGTATCGAACAAGATGGATCGAACCATCGTAGTTGCCATCGAGCGGCAGGTGTCCCATCCGTTATATGGAAAGTATATCCGCCGCACGACGAAGGTGCTGGCGCATGATGAAAACAATGAGTGCGGCATCGGCGATCTGGTGACCCTGCATGCGTCCCGGCCGGTTTCTAAGAAAAAGGCCTGGACCCTCGCCGCCGTCGTAGAGCGGGCGGTATGAAGTCGTCCACCAGGGCCTTGAGCAAATAGTTGGAGATTTGAACGATGATACAGATGCAGACCTGTCTGGATGTCGCGGACAATAGCGGCGCGCGGCAAGTCATGTGTATTAAGGTCCTTGGTGGGTCCAAGCGGCGGTACGCGAATGTCGGCGACGTCATCAAGGTTAGCGTAAAGGATGCGATTCCCCGCGGGCGTGTCAAGAAGGGCGAAGTCTACAACGCCGTGGTTGTTCGTACCCGCAAGGGCGTGCGGCGCGCCGACGGTTCGCTGATTCGGTTCGATAACAATGCCGCGGTCATCCTGAACAATCAGCATCAGCCCATCGGCACGCGTATTTTCGGGCCGGTCACACGTGAACTTCGCTCTGAGAAGTTCATGAAGATTATCTCCCTGGCGCCGGAAGTGCTTTGACGTAAGAAGGTGTTGCCCCATGCGTAGGATCAAGAAAGGCGATCAGGTCATTGTCATCGCCGGAAAAGACAAAGGAAAAAGAGGCTCGGTGCTGTCGGTGCTGAGCGAAGACAAATTGCTGGTCGAAGGTGTCAACCTCGTCCGGAAGCACCAGCGCCCGAATCCCATGAGAGGCGTGACCGGCGGCATCGTCGAAAAGTCCATGCCGATCCACAGTTCCAACGTGGCGCTGTTCAACGCCGCCACCAACAAGGGGGATCGCGTCGGATTTCGGCTGCTGGCTGACGGCAGGAAAGTCCGTTTCTACCGGTCCACCAACGAACTGATTGACGCTTGAGTAGCGGATGTGTCATGGCTAGGTTAGAAGACCTTTACAAAGAGAAAGTCGTACCGGAATTGATGGCGCGATTCGGTTATCAGTCGGTCATGGAGGTTCCGCGCCTGGTGAAGATCACCCTCAATATGGGGGTGGGTGAAGCGGTCGCGGACAAGAAAATCCTGCAGAACGCGGTTGAGCACATGCAGGCGATCGGAGGCCAGAAGCCTGTCGTCACGCATGCTCGCAAGTCGATCGCGGGTTTCAAGATCCGCGAGGGGATGCCCGTGGGTTGCAAGGTGACTCTGCGGCGTGCGCGCATGTACGAATTTCTGGACCGTCTCATCAGCGTCGCGATTCCCCGTATCCGTGATTTCCGTGGGTTGAACCCGAAGGCATTCGACGGCCGGGGTAACTACTCCATGGGTGTACGGGAGCAGATCATTTTTCCGGAAATCGACTACGACAAGATCGATGCCATCCGCGGTATGGATATCACCATCACATCGACCGCGAAATCTGACGCCGAGGCCAAAGCATTGCTAGAGGCGTTCAAATTTCCGTTCCGGACGTAACAAGGGGTCCCGTCATGGCAAAAAAATCAATGATCGCACGCGAAGTGAAGCGCCAGAAGCTGAATAATCGCTACGAGAAGAAGAGAGCCGAACTGAAGGCTATCATTTGCGGTGTGGAGACCCCCGATGAACAGAGGGAAGCTGCGGTCATCGCGCTGCAGAAGCTGCCGCGCGACAGCGCCGGCACGCGTCAGCGCAACAGATGCCAGCTGACGGGGCGCCCGCATGGGTTTTATCGTAAGTTCGGGTTGGGTCGAAACAAGTTGCGCGAATGCGTGATGCGCGGCGAAGTGCCGGGCGTGGTCAAGGCGAGCTGGTAAGGCGGACCGGGGAAAGAATCGGAGTTTATAGTCATGAGCATGTCAGATCCTTTGAGCGATCTCCTCACGCGGATACGTAACGGTCAGGCGGCAGGCAAGTCGGAGATTGCCGTACCAGCGTCGAAACTTAAGCGCGCCGTTTGCCAGGTTTTGAAGGAGGAAGGCTATATCGCAGGTTTCTCCGACACGTCGGAACAGGGGAAGCCCAACATCCGCGTAGAGCTTAAGTATTACAACGGCGCGCCGGTCATCGATAAGATCCAGCGGGTCAGCAAGCCGGGTTGCCGGCGCTATAGAGGGCGGGATGAAATGCCCAAAGTCATGGGCGGTTTCGGTATTGCCATAGTCTCCACCTCCAAGGGAGTGATGTCCGACCGCAAAGCCAGAGTGCTGGGCGAGGGCGGCGAAGTTCTCTGTGTCGTTGAATGATGTTTGTACAGGCTGGCCGATATGTCTCGTGTAGCGAATAATCCAATTTCCATTCCCAAGGGTGTGGAAGTAAGCATTGCCGAAGGCGTCGTAACCGCGAAAGGCAAGAACGGAGTTTTGGCGCGTGCAGTCCCCGCAGGTCTCAGCGTGAACATTGACGGCGGTGCCGTTTCCGTTGACTACGACAAGAACGATCAGAGGCAGAATGCTCTAGCCGGGACCACGCGGGCCAACTTGGCCAACATGATCGCGGGCGTCAGCAGCGGGTTCGAGCGCAAGCTGTCTCTGGTCGGTGTGGGCTACCGCGCGCAGGCCAAGGGCGATGTGCTGAGCCTCAGCCTCGGATATTCCCATCCGGTGGAATTCAAAGTTCCCGCGGGAATTGTGGTTGAGACTCCGTCCCAGACCGACATTGTCGTTAAAGGAGCGGACCGGCAGGTGGTCGGTCAAGTGGCGGCCAACATTCGCGCGTTCCGGTCACCGGAACCTTATAAGGGCAAGGGCGTCCGCTACGCGGACGAGGTCATCATCCGCAAGGAAGCGAAGAAGAAGTAAGGCAAGAGCAATGGATAAAAAACAGGGCCGCCTCAAAAGGGCAGCAAAAACACGGCATGTCATTCGCGCAATGGGAGCGAACAGGCTGACTGTTCATCGGACTCCCAGGCATATTTACGCGCAGGTTATCGGTCCGGACGGTGGGACGGTTCTGGCTTCCGCGTCGACTCTTGAGCCCGCTATTCGCGAAAGATTGTCGGTTACCGGAAATAGGGACGCCGCCACCGAGGTGGGTCGCTGCATCGCTGAAAAAGCGCTTGCCGCCGGGGTGTCCAGCGTCGCTTTTGACCGCTCCGGATTCAAGTATCACGGGCGGATCAAGGCGCTGGCCGATGCTGCGCGCGAAGCCGGACTTCAGTTCTAGCGAGGAATATCAATGGCAAACGTGAGTACTCAGGCAGGCGCAGGCGAGGGACTGCAGGAAAAGCTGGTCGCCGTTCGGCGCGTCTCTAAGGTAGTCAAGGGTGGACGCCAGTTCGGATTCACCGCGCTGACTGTCGTAGGGGACGGTAACGGTCGCGTCGGTTTCGGCCTTAGCAAGGCGCGGGAGGTGCCCGTGGCGATCCAGAAGTCGATGGAGCAGGCACGCAAAAATATGCGCAAGATCGCGCTCAACGGCCAGACCTTGCACCATCCGGTAACGGCGGCGGCCGGGGCTGCCAAGGTACACATGCAGCCCGCTTCGGAGGGTACCGGCATTATCGCCGGCGGCGCCATGCGCGCTGTTTTTGAGGTTGTCGGCATTCATAACGTCCTCGCGAAATGTATCGGTACCAACAACCCGATTAACGTCGTTCGCGCGACTATCAAAGGATTGACGGAATTGCGCGACCCGAAGTCCGTTGCCGCGAAGCGCGGAATGACCGTCGAAGAATTGCTGGGGTGATGGCGATGACGAACAAGACTTTGCGCGTCACTCAGGTGCGCAGCGCGAACGGACGGATCGAGTCCCACAAGGCCTGCCTGCGCGGGCTCGGCTTACGCAAACCCCATCAAAGCGTTGAAGTGCGGGGCACGCCGGAGATGTTGGGCATGATCTCTAAAGTCTCCTACCTGCTCAAGGTCGAGGAAATCTGACATGTTTTTGAACACAATCGGTGCGCGGGACGGAAGTCGTCCGGCAAAAAAGCGGCTGGGGCGGGGCATCGGTTCGACGCTGGGCAAGACCAGCGGCCGAGGGCATAAGGGGCAGAAGGCTCGCGCCGGCGGCTTCCATAAGGTCGGTTTCGAAGGCGGCCAGATGCCGCTGCAGCGTCGGTTGCCGAAGGTGGGCTTTCGGAGCGCGAAGAAGCGTTTCGTCGCCGAGGTGACGCTGACGCAGCTCGCGAAGATTGCCGGAGGGGTAATCGGGCTGGCGGAGCTGAAGGCGGCGGGGCTCGTCCCCTCCGAGGCGAAGACCGTTAAGATCGTAGCCACCGGCTCCGTGCAGGGAGCCGTGAGCGTGCGCGGTGTGGGTGTGACCAAGGGCGCCCTTGCTGCGATTGAAGCCGCTGGCGGCAAAGTGGAAAGCTGATGAGCGCCATCAACCCCCTGATGGCGGATCGTGGCGGCAGGTTCACCGAGCTCCGTCAGCGTTTGCTGTTCGTCGTCGGAGCGCTCATCGTGTTCCGGATCGGTGCGCATATTCCGATTCCCGGCGTCGATCCGAAGGCTCTGGCGGCGATGTTCAATCAACAGGGCAGCTCAATCCTGGACATGGTGAACATGTTTTCGGGCGGCGCCCTGAAGCGGCTGAGTATTTTTGCGCTTGGGATCATGCCCTATATCTCGGCGTCGATCATTTTGCAGCTGATGACGATCGTCGTTCCCAAGTTGGAGCAATTGAAGAAGGAGGGCGAATCCGGGAGAAAGAAGATCAACCAGTACACCCGGTACGCGACGGTCGTGCTCGCCTCGTTCCAGGCCACGGGGGTGGCGATGGCGCTGCAGAACCAGAGCGCTGGCGGTGCGCCGATCGTGGTCTCCCCAGGATTTCAATTCGTCGCCCTCACCGCCATTTCGCTCGTGACCGGAACCCTGTTTCTGATGTGGCTCGGTGAGCAGGTGACCGAGCGCGGGCTGGGTAACGGTATATCGATCATCATCTTCGCAGGTATCGTGGCCGGGTTGCCGTCGGCCGTGGGCGGAACTCTCGAGCTTGCGCGCACCGGCGAGTTGAGTGCGTTCAGCGTCATTGGCATAGGCGCGATCGCGGTGGCGGTGACGTGGCTCGTGGTATTCGTCGAGAAAGGACAGCGCCGGATCACGATCAACTACGCAAAGCGTCAGGAAGGGCGCCGCATGTATGCCGCGCAGAAGAGCTTTCTGCCTTTGAAGCTGAACATGTCCGGAGTCATCCCGCCGATTTTTGCTTCCTCGATCATTCTGTTTCCGGCAACTCTTGCAGGTTGGTTTGGCAATTCGGAAAACTTGATTTGGCTGCAGGACATAGCGACCACGTTGTCTCCCGGCCAGCCGCTCTATGTTCTCTGTTATGCGGCAGCGATCATGTTTTTCTGCTTTTTTTATGCGGCACTGGTCTTTAATTCCAATGAGACCGCGGAGAATCTGAAGAAGTCCGGCGCGTTCATCCCCGGGATTCGGCCTGGCCAGCAGACTGCGCGGTATGTGGACACCGTCATGACGCGGCTTACCCTGGTGGGGGGCATCTACATTACCGCGGTGTGTCTGTTGCCGGAGTTTTTGATTGTGTATTGGAACGTGCCATTCTATTTCGGCGGTACCTCGTTGTTGATTATCGTCGTTGTGGTTATGGACTTCATGGCACAGATACAGACCTATGTGATCTCTCAGCAATACGAAGGATTGTTGAAGAAAACTAATATCAATATCAGGTGATTTTGTTGGGATCGCCGAGGAAGCATTATGAAAGTTAGAGCATCTGTTAAGCGCATCTGCCGGAACTGCAAGGTCCTGAAGAGGAACGGCATCGTCCGCATTATTTGTAAGGATGCCCGCCACAAACAGCGGCAGGGTTGATGGTTGTCGTCGTTGTGAGATCGGCAGCGGCTGTGTATAATGGCCGGCTACCGCCCAGCGGCTTAGAGTTGGAGTTTGTTTAAATGGCGCGTATTGCTGGAGTCAACATCCCAGATCACAAGCATGTAGTTATCTCACTGACCGCGATCTACGGCATCGGGCGTACGCGCGCTGGTCTGATTTGCGAAAGTGCGGGGATCGAGACTGACAAGAAAGTCAGAGAGCTGAGCGACGAGCAGGTCGAGCGGCTGCGTGGCGAAGTCGCGAAGTTCGTCGTGGAAGGCGATCTTCGGCGAGAGGTGGCCATGAACATCAAGCGGCTCATGGATCTCGGTTCCTACCGCGGCATGAGGCACCGGCGCGGTTTGCCCGTGCGTGGACAGCGCACTCGCACCAACGCCCGCACCCGGAAGGGACCGCGTCGTCCGATCAAGAAATAAAGGTACGGTAGAAAAATGGCTACGACAGGTCGCCCCGCTAAAAGAATCAAGAGAGATATCTCGGACGGTATCGCGCACGTCAGCGCGTCCTTCAATAACACCATAATCACCATTACCGACAGAAAGGGCAACGCCCTTTCATGGGCTAGCGCCGGAGCATCGGGTTTTCGCGGTTCCCGCAAGAGCACGCCGTTTGCCGCTCAGGTTGCGGCCGAAAAGGCGGGTTCGGTGGCGAAGGAATATGGAATCAAGAATTTGGACGTCCACGTCACAGGTCCCGGGCCGGGAAGGGAATCTGCCGTGCGTTCTCTGAACGCCTTGGGCTTTAAGATTGTAAACGTCGTGGACACGACTCCGCTGCCTCACAACGGCTGTCGTCCTCCTAAGAAACGGCGCGTCTGACGAAGGGTTTGAAAAATGGCTAGATACCTCGGGCCGAAGTGCAAGTTGAGCCGCCGCGAAGGGACCGATCTCTTCCTGAAATCTCGCGGGAAATCTCTGGAGTCCAAATGCAAGCTGGATCAACCTCCCGGCCAGCACGGGCAGAAGCGCCCCAGGCTGAGCGATTATGCGGCACAGCTCCGGGAGAAGCAGAAGCTGCGGCGAATCTATGGCGTCATGGAACGCCAGTTCCGCAATTATTACGCCGAAGCTTCGCGTTTGAAGGGCTCGACGGGTGAGAACCTGCTCTCTCTGCTGGAGTCTCGGCTGGACAATGTGGTATACCGCATGGGGTTTGCGTCTACGCGCGCCGAAGCGAGACAGCTTGTATCACACAAGGCGATCAATCTAAATGGGAGCGTACTGAACATTCCGTCTTATCAGGTGCGTAGCGGTGATATCGTCGAAATCCGTGAGAAGGCCAAGTCCCAGGGGCGGGTAAAGGACGCGCTTCAGGTGACCGAGCAGTATGGTTTTCCGTCCTGGGTCGATGTCGACGTCAAAGCCATGAAAGGCACGTTCAAGTCGGCGCCGGAACGCAGCGAACTGGGCTCGGACATCAACGAGCAATTGGTCGTTGAATTGTATTCGAAGTAAGGCGCGTCACGGGGTATACCTATATGCACAACTCGCTTGCTGAGCTGATCAAACCGCGTACGGTCGAGGTGGTTCCTCACGGGACGAACTCCGCACGCGTGGTCATCGAACCGCTGGAGAGAGGGTTCGGCCATACTCTGGGTAATGCTTTGAGGCGCGTACTGCTCTCCTCTATTCCCGGGGCCGCAGTGACGGACGTCGCGATTGACGGCGTGTTGCACGAGTATTCGACCATCGAAGGGGTTCAGGAAGACGTGATCGACGTGCTTTTGAATCTTAAGAATCTCGCCATTCGTCTCAACGGGCCACATGACGTTTATCTGAATATCGATAAGCAGGGGCCAGGGCCGGTTTTGGCAGGAGACATGGAGATTCCGCACGACGTCGAGGTTCTCAATCCGAACCTGCTGATCGCGCATATCACGGGCAGCGGTCGCTTGCGCATGACACTCCACGTGCAAAAAGGACGGGGTTATCAGCCGGTCGCCAATCGTGCGATCGAGGGTGATTCGGCGATCGGTACGCTACACGTCGACGCGAGTTTCAGTCCGATAAAGAAAGTGTCTTATGTCGTCGAGAGTGCCCGGGTCGAGCAGCGCACCGATCTCGACCGGCTGGTCATCGAGCTTCAGACTAACGGCACGGTTCAGCCGGAGGAAGCGGTCAAGCACGCCGCCAACATTCTCAACCAGCACCTCGGTATCTTGGTCGACCTGAAAGGGGAAGACCTGCCGCTGTTCGGCGAGGACGGCCCGCAGTTCGATCCGCTGCTGCTGCATCCGGTGGATGATCTCGAGCTGACGGTTCGCTCAGCTAATTGCCTGAAGGCTGAGAATATCTTTTACATCGGCGATCTCATTCAGCGTAGTGAGGCTGATTTGCTCAAGACGCCAAATTTGGGGAAAAAATCTCTGACGGAGATTAAGGACGTTTTGGCGACTAAGGGTTTGTCGCTAGGTATGCGCTTGGAAAACTGGCCGCCGGAAGGTCTCAAGAAGCTGAATCAATAGCCTTTTAGGGTGTAGAAAAACATGCGTCATCGTAAAGCAGGAAGGAAGTTCAACCTGACCAGCAGCCACCGCGCTGCTTTGTATCGGAATTTGGCGGCCGCGCTCGTGGAACACGAAATCATCAAGACGACTCTGCCAAAGGCCAAGGAAATCCGGCGTTACGTAGAGCCCCTGATCACTTTGTCCAAAGAGGACAGCGTGGCCAGCCGGCGCCTGGCTTTCTCGAGGCTGCGCAACCGCGAGGCGGTGAGCAAGCTCTTCAATGATCTTGGCCCACGTTTCAAGACGCGCCCAGGCGGCTATACGCGAATTCTCAAGTGCGGTTTTCGGGCCGGAGACGCAAGTCCGATGGCTTTTGTTGAACTCGTGGATCGAGCCTGAACGTGTGTTGCCGGCGGTGTGCGAACATCCGCCGGCTATGTCTTTTCGGGGCGCTCCGGCGCCTTCGTCTCTTTAGCCCGGTCAGGTGAACTTACCGGAGCTTGAATCCGGACTGGCCGTTCCTTCGCAGACGTCTGTGGTTCCTCCCAGCAAAACCCGGTTCCTTGATTCCGCGCTCCAAGAGTGGGAGCGGATATTCGAGGAGGGCGGGCGGGGATTCGGGAGTTGTTCGGAGTCCTTCCGCCAGTCTTTGGGTTTCGTCTGCGCATGCAGCCCCTTCTTCCTGGGGGTCTTGAAGCGGGACCGCCAGCTAGTTCCCATTCTCCTCGCTTTGGCCGAGGATGGATCTTCGGCCTACGATCCGGAAAGTGCGCTGCAGAAGCTCGTGGCCGACGTGACCGATCGCAATTCCCTGATTCGGGTGTTACGCCAGTGGCGCAATCGGGAAATGGCGGTTATCGCGTGGCAGGACATTTCCGGCCAACTCGGTATCGAGAAGGTCCTGGCAAAAACATCGGAAACGGCGGAATCCGCCATCCGAGCAGCTCTCAACTGGCTTTTCGAAGACGCCTGCAGGCGATGGGGCGTTCCAAGGCGGAAAGACGGTTCCGCGCAGAATCTGGTTGTCTTGGGCATGGGAAAGCTTGGGGGTAGAGAGCTAAATTTCTCGTCCGACATCGATTTGGTTTTTGCCTATGTCGAGGAAGGTGAGTTGCCTGACCGCAACGGCACGACCTACGGGGAGTTCTACACCCGGCTTGCACAGTCGTTCGTTCACGTTCTCGATGCGGTGACCGAAGACGGCTTCGTGTTCCGGGTGGATTTGCGGCTCAGGCCTTTCGGCGAGAGCGGTCCACTGGTGGTCAGCTTCGATTCGTGCGAACGCTATTATCAGGCACAGGCGCGCGACTGGGAACGCTACGCCATGGTGAAGGTGCGCCCGGTGGGCGGGGATCCGCGGGACGGCGCCGAATTCGAACGTTTTTTTCGCCCCTTCGTGTATCGCCGATACCTCGACTACCGGGTATTCGGCGAACTGAGGTCGCTCAAGGCCCAAATTGTCGCGGAACTCAGGCGTAAAGATCGGGGAGACAACATCAAACTGGGCCCGGGGGGTATCCGCGAGATCGAGTTCATCGGCCAAGCATTTCAGTTGATCCGGGGTGGCCGCCATGTCGAACTGCAGGATCGGAGCATCCTGATAGTCCTGGAGCGGGCGGGTCAACTGCGTCTGCTTGAGTACGACACTGCATCGTTTCTCTGTGAGGCGTATCGTTTTTTGCGCAGGGTCGAGAATCGGCTCCAGCAGTATGAGGACACGCAGACGCATGAGCTGCCGATATCCCAGGAACGACGCGAACTGCTGGCGTATGCCATGGGGTTCGACGCCTGGGATGAGTTTAGCCGCGAGCTCGACCGCGTTCGGCGCAGGGTCCATGGGATATTCACCGAGGTGATTGCTGAGCCTTCACATCGGGAATCCGCTGCGCTGCCGCTGGATGGCAGCGAAGCTGAGCTTACGCTCGCGCTGGCAGAGTTCGGAGGCGCCGCCGACGCCATGGCCGCCGCTTTGGCCAAGTTCTGCGCCTCGGCGCCTGTTCGGCGGCTCGGTGCCGCTGCCATGGCCGAGCTTCAGCGCGTCATCCGAAGGCTGCTGGCGGAACTTACGGCTTCCTGCATGACCGACCCAGGGACCCTATTGGCGAGAGTGCTCAAGTTGCTCGAGTCGATTGCCGGCAGGGGCGTCTATTTTTCGTTGCTCGCGGAGAATCCGGCCGCGTTGTCGCAACTGGTCAAGCTGGCTGCAGCTAGCCCGTGGATCGTGCGGCTCATTTCCGGCGCTCCGATTCTGCTTGACGAGTTGCTGGACCCTCGAACCCTGTATAGCCCGCTGACTCGGGAAGCCTTGGTCCGGGAGGCGGACATTCTGGCCGGCAGCCTGGCCCCGGAGGATGACGAGCAGTTGATGTTGCGGCTCCGTCAGTTCAAGGCTGCGCATCAGCTGCGAATCGCAGCGGCGGATATCATGAAGCTTATTCCGGTCATGGTGGTTAGCGATTACCTCACGGATTTGGCGGAGGTGGTGATCGACCGGCTGCTGCGGCTGGCTTGGAAGTCCGTGGTGGCGCGTCATGGCGTTCCGCCGGTAGAGGCGGGAGCGTCCCCGGATTTCCCCGGCTTCGGCGTCGTTGCGTATGGAAAGCTCGGCGGTATAGAGCTGGGCTATGGGTCCGACCTCGATCTGGTTTTTCTCTACGATGGCGTTGCCAGCGACGCCGTGACCGATGGGCCGCGCCCGGTCAGTGCTGCCGAGTTTTATGCCCGCGTGGTTCAGCGGATGGTCAGTCTGCTTACGACTGACATGCTAGGCGGCGCCTTGTATGAAGTCGATCTTCGCCTGCGGCCCAGCGGGAGTTCCGGACTGCTGGTCAGCAAAGTCGACGCTTATGAAAATTACCAGCTCCAGCAGGCCTGGACCTGGGAGCGCCAAGCGCTGGTGAGGGCGCGGTTCGTGGCCGGCGACCCGCGAGTGGGGGCGCGCTTCGACGCTGTCCGGCGGACCGTACTCTGCGCGGAACGGGACAACCGGCAGGTGCGGCTTGATGTTCAGGCAATGCGCGAGAAGATGCGGGAAAGCTTGGCGGACAGGCGGCCAGAGTTGTTCGACCTTAAGCAGGGCGTCGGCGGTATTGCCGATATCGAGTTTATTGTACAATTCGGGGTTCTCGTCAGCGCCGCGAAGCATTGCGAGATTACTCGCTGGACCGATACGGTCCGTCTGCTGGAAAGCCTTCGCACAATAAAATTCCTGGAGCCCGCACAGGCGGATCGGCTTCGACGCGCTTATTGCGACTATCGCGGCGAGGCGCATCGTCTCGCTTTGCAAGAGATGCCGGCCTTGGCACGGTCTTCGGAATTTACCGAACATCGCGCGGCCGTACAGGCGGTTTGGAAGCAGCTCATCGAAGACACGGCGCTTTGAGTGAACGGCGGCTGATAGCAATTTCCCTCTGATTGCAGGAGATCAATTCATGGCAATGGACGATCGGGACGGGCAGATATGGCTCGATGGCACGTGGCTTCCCTGGCGCGAAGCCAAGGTTCACGTTCTGACCCACACGCTGCACTACGGCTGCGGCGTGTTCGAAGGGCTGCGCGCCTACCGCACGGAACGCGGAACCGCGGTCTTCAGGCTGCGCGACCATACCGACCGCCTGTTCCGTTCGGCCCATATCATGAAGATGTCGATCCCGTTCGACAGGGATACCCTGGACCGCGTCCAGCTGGAGGCGGTGGCGCGGAACGATCTGGAGAGCGCCTATCTCCGGCCGATGTGCTTTCTCGGTGCCGAAGGGATGGGTTTGCACGCGCACGGCTTGGCGGTCCATGTGATGGTTGCGGCCTGGCAGTGGGGCAGCTACCTCGGGGCGGAAAACATGGCGCGCGGCATCCGCGTGAGGACATCCTCCTACGCCAGGAACCATGTCAACAGCATCATGTGCAAGGCGAAGGCGAACGGGAACTATCTCAATTCGATCCTGGCCGTGCAGGAAGCGATCGAAGCCGGCTGTGACGAGGCGCTATTGCTGGACCATGAAGGCTATGTTGCCGAAGGAAGCGGTGAAAATATCTTCATCGTCCGCAAAGGCAAGCTTTATACGCCGGACTTGACTTCGGCGCTGGAGGGAATCACGCGGGATACCGTGATGACCCTGGCGCAGGAACACGGCCTGGAAGTCGTGGAAAAACGCATCACCCGCGACGAGGTCTATGTGGCCGATGAGGCATTTTTCACAGGGACCGCCGCCGAAGTCACGCCGATCCGCGAAGTGGACGGCCGCCTGATCGGCGAGGGTGTGCGCGGGCCGATCACGGAAAAACTGCAAGCGCTCTATTTCGATTATGTGCATGGACGCCGCAGCGACCATGCCGAATGGCTGACCTTCGTCTGAAAGAGGTCAAGGTAAGCCGCGCGGCAGGCGAGAAGGGCGCCTGCCGCGCAGTCCGTCTGCTACCGTAGCATCAGGAAGAACGAGCCATTCCCCCGCTGGACGCTGAGCAGCAGCTCGGAGCGCCCCTTGGTGGCGCGCTTTAAGTCGTCGAGAGTGCCGATTTCCTCGCGGTTCGCCATCACGATGATGTCCCCAGGGCGCAAGCCAGCCTGAAATGCGTACGATCCGGTGTGGATTTTGTCCACCTGGACGCCGCCAGCTTCGTTGTTCTTGAGTATGACCCCAGAAAGTTTGGGATGGACCTTGCCCCCCTCTTCCTGAATCAGCCTGGGAGCGCGGATCGCCACCTCGCGCACCACTTTTTCCCCTTTATGCATCACCTCGACCCGGACCTCCTCGCCTATGGGCAGGAGGCCGATCGCGTTGCGGACGTCCGCGCTGTTCTTGACCGGTCGGTCATTGACGCTGAGCACGACATCGCCGGCTTCCAGCCCCGCAGAAGCGGCAGGTGAGTCTTTTTGAATGCCGGTAATCACAGCGCCCTGGCTCTGGCTCAGGCCGAACGCCTGGGCCAGATCCGGCGTCAAATCCTGGATGGTGATCCCGATCTGCCCGCGCCGGATTTCACCTTTTTCGACCAGTTGCGCCATGATGCTGGAGGCCATGTTCGACGGAATGGCGAAGCCGATGCCGACGTTTCCTCCGGTGGGGGCGATGATGGCGGTATTGACGCCGATCAGTTCGCCGCGGAGGTTGATCAAAGCGCCTCCCGAATTGCCGGGATTGATCGAAGCGTCGGTCTGGATGAAATCCTCGTAGCCCTCGATACCAAGCCCGGATCGCCCCAAGGCGCTGACGATGCCCGAGGTTACGGTCTGCCCCAGGCCGAAGGGGTTGCCGATGGCGACGACGAAATCGCCGACCTCAAGCTGGCTTGAGTCGCCTATCGGCAGCTCGGTCAGGTTCTTGGGCTCGACCTTGATGACGGCCAGATCGGATTCGGGATCGGCCCCGACCAGCTTTGCGCTCAACTGACGTCCGTCTCGGAGCGTCACGGTTATCTCGTCCGCCTTGTGGATTACGTGGTTATTGGTAAGGATGTAGCCTCGCCGGGCGTCGACGATGACGCCGGAGCCCAGGCTGGAGCTTTCCCGTTGCCGCGGCTGATTGGGAATACCGAAAAAATGCCGGAAGAACGGGTCTTGCATCAAGGGGTTTTCGGCGATTTCGATATGAGTTTTCGTCGAGATGTTCACCACTGCGGGCATGGCTTTTTTCAGCACCGGCGCGAGGCTGGGCAGTGGCAGGCCGCCGACACTCGTCGGCAAATCCGCCCAGGCCGGGGCACAGGGGAAAAGGCCGCTCGCTGCAAGAAGCAGCAGGGCGCCGAGGGGTTTCATGCGCATGGAATAACCTCCATCAATTGTTTTTCTGCACGGCGTGGCGTGAGGGGTCTTAAAGTCTAGCAAAAAGCCCGTTCGCGCAGCGGCGAGCGGGATGCTGAGAATATGGGATGGCCACGGTGCGATAACAATATCGAAAAGAGGCGCCGGCATGTCTGTTGCACCGTCGCCGGGGGATCAGGCTTCGAGTACGCGCTCGTCGATGCCGGCAGCAGTGCCGCCCCGCTGCGTTTCGAGCCAATTCAGCGACTGGCGCGCTGCGGCTGTACCATCCTGAAGGCCTTTGGCGATCAGCTGCCGTCCCGGGATGAGCTTGCCCAGCACCAGGGCGCCGAGGACCACGCCGAAGGAAAGGCAGTAGACCGATCCGTAAACCGCCTTGGCGATCAGGCCTTCGACGGCGGGCGGTCCGGATTTCGCGGGTCCACGGAAGGCGTCTCCCTGGGCGGTGGGAGGGCCGGAGGCGCGCGCGGCCTTTTCTTCCGCCGCCGGTACCAGGCTCAGGGTGGAGCCGCGCGGCTTGGAGGTAATGGGTACGACTTTCTTGGCCATGGGCTTATTCCTCAAATAGTTCACGAACGAGCGCTTTGACTTCCCTGGCTGCCGGGCCCTTGTTGTCGAACTCGAATACGGAAAGGCCGGATGCGGCGCTTTCGGCATAGGCAACCCTTTGATTTATTGAGGTTTCTACAACCGGGAAAGGGTAGTCCCTGAGCGCTTCGGCTACGTCGCGACCGATGGCGGTATTCACGATTTTCCGGTTGACGATGAATCTGCCTTTCAAATTTTCCTTGTATATCATAACCTCTTGTATCAGCTTGACAATCTCGTCGGCAGCCCAGACGTCGTAAGGGGAGGGCTGGATCGGGATGAGCACGAGGTCGGAGGCCATGATGGCCGATCGGGGGAGTTCATTGACCCGGGGAGGTCCGTCGATGATGACGTGGTCATAGCTGGAGGCGAGTTCCGGAACATCCTTGTGCAAAGTCGGTTTGGCCATGCCGACGACGGGAAACAGGGTGTCGCCCTGTCGGGTCGATTGCCAGTCGAGGGCGCTGCCCTGCGGATCGGCATCGATGAGTAGGGTACGCTTGCCTGACAAGGCCAGGGCGGCAGCTATGTTGACCGATAAGGTGGTCTTGCCGACGCCGCCTTTCTGGTTGAGAACGCCGATGATCATACGAAAATGCCATCCCGCGGGAAGTCCGGTATGGCTATGTATGCTAGTCGATTCCGGCGAAGCTTGCACCGCTGGCGGCGCCGAACCGCCTGGCTAGGCTGACGGCCTGAAAGGGAGGGGAAGTGCGCGCAGGCTTAAGCTGCGCGCGCGTCGATGATGCCGGAGACCGTTATTTGATCTTGGCTTCTTTGTACATGACGTGCTTGCGCACGACCGGATCGAATTTCTTGATTTCCATCTTCTCCGGCATGGTGCGCTTGTTCTTGGTGGTGGTGTAGAAATGGCCGGTGCCGGCGCTGGACACCAATTTGATCTTGTCACGCATGGCTCATGCTCCTGCGGTTAAACCCGTTCGCCGCGCTTGCGGATGTCAGCCAGGACGGCATCGATTCCGCACTTGTCGATGACCCGGAGGCCGTGGCCCGACACCTTGAGGCGAACCCAGCGATTTTCGCTCTCGACCCAGAAACGGCGTTCGTGCAGGTTGGGGTTGAACAGTCTTTTCGTCTTGTTGTTAGCGTGGGAAACGTTATGGCCTACAATACGTCGCTTCCCCGTAACCTGACATACCTTGGACATGGCTTACCTCAATGTCGGCTTGCAGGGTGGAAAAACGTGCTTTATAAGGGTTTGACGGCGTTTAGTCAACAGCGGGATAAGGTTCGGGGGAAGCGATGACATTGAGGCTCGGGATAGTGATGGATCCGATCGGCAAGATCAAGATCGGCAAGGACAGCAGCTTCGCGATGCTGCTGGAGGCTCAGGCGCGGGGTTGGGAGCTCTTCTACATGGAGCTGAACGATCTTTATCTGCGCGATGGCCGCGCCCATGCCCGGGTCAGGCATCTTCAGGTCGAGCGCGATTACGTCCGCTGGTTCGAGTTCCTGGACGAGCGGGACATCGCCTTGGATACGCTCGATGTCATTCTCATGCGCAAGGATCCGCCCTTCGACCAGGAATACATCTATGCGACCTATCTGCTCGAATGCGCCGAAAACCGGGGGGTCTACGTCGTCAATCGGCCGCGCTCGCTGCGGGATGCCAACGAGAAGCTGTTCACCGCCTGGTTCCCCCAATGCTGCGCGCCGACGCTGGTCGCCCGCGAGGCCGGCCGCATCCGTGAATTCCTCCGCGAACACGGCGAGATCGTGCTCAAGCCGCTCGACGGCATGGGCGGCGCCTCGATCTTCCGGGTGGCGGAAGGCGATCACAACCTGAGCGTCATTCTCGAAACCATGACCCAGCACAACCGGCGTTTCGTCATGGCGCAACGCTATCTCCCGGAAATCCGGGATGGCGATAAGCGGATACTCGTCGTCAACGGCGAAGCCGTGCCCTATGCCTTGGCGCGCATTCCCGCCCACGGTGAAAGCCGGGGCAATCTGGCGGCCGGCGGCCGGGCGGAAGGGAGGGAGCTGAGCGAGCGGGACCGCTGGATCGTGTCGCAGGTCGGGCCTACCCTGCGTGAGCGCGGGCTGGTATTCACCGGTCTCGACGTCATCGGCGATTACCTCACCGAGGTCAACGTCACCAGCCCGACCTGCATTCAGGAACTGGACACGCTGTTCGGCTTGAATATCAGCGCCATGCTCATGGATCACATCGAGTCCGTCGTGTCCGGTTCGGACCGGGTCCGCAATGTCGCTTGAGTCGCACGACCAAAGCCGCCTGCTGCTCGCGCTGCTGATCGCGTTCGCGCTGCATGCGGCGGCGATTCTCGGCCTGAACGCCAAGCCGGCCGGGACATCCAAAGATATGCCCAGGGCTTTCGAAGTGACGCTGCTGCGGCTTCCCGCGCGCGAGGCGCCGAAACGGGCGGAACATCTGGCGGCGGAAAACCAGCGTGGCGACGAGCAGCAGGAGCGTGTCGAGCCATTGCCTGGCAGCGGTGTGGAAAAATCGGCGGAAACGGCGCAGCATAAAAAGCCGCGCCCGGTGACGGAACACCCGCCGCGGAAGCCGGCGCCGAAAAGCCCTCAGGCCGAACGGTCCGTCGAGACCGCGCCTATGCCTGAACTTGAAGCCGCTCCGCCGGCCCATATTTCCGCCGAATCCTTGAGCCGGCAGATCGCCGAATTCGGTGCGGCTTACGTGCGGCAGCAGCAGGAGGCGCCCCACCCCCGGATGGTGTACATCAACTCCGTCAATGCCCACAAATACAAGGCAGCTGCCTACGAGCGGGCCTGGCAGGATAAGATCGAGCGCATCGGCAACCTGAATTACCCCGAGGAGGCGCGCCGCAAGAACCTGACGGGCAGTCTGCTGCTGAGCGTAGCCCTGCGGCCCGACGGCAGCGTCTACAAGGTTCAGGTGCGGCGTTCCTCCGGGGAAGAGGCGCTGGACGATGCGGCGGTGAGAATCGTCCACCTGGCGGCGCCGTTTGCACCGTTTCCGGTGGAGCTGCGGGAGGAAGCGGATATGCTGGTGATCACCCGCACCTGGAAGTTCTTGAACGGCACGCGTCTGGAGACCGCGCCGTAGTTTGCCGCTTGCGGCGCCTCTCAAGGCGCACCGATACTACCGATGATGAACCAGGAAGCAGAATTTCTCGCCAACCATTTTCTGATCGCCATGCCCGGCCTGGCCGATCCGCATTTCGCGAAAACCGTCACCCTGCTCTGTCAGCATAACGCGGACGGCGCCCTGGGCATCATCATCAACCGGCCGTCCGAGCTGAAGCTGGGCGACGTCATGCGGCAGATGGAGATCGAAATGGAAGTCGCCGAGGTGGGCGAACTGCCGGTGTTTTTCGGCGGCCCCGTGCATCCGGAGCGCGGCTTCATCCTGCACGAACCGGCAACGGTGTGGGCTTCCACCCTGGTAGTTTCCGAACGCCTGGCCTTGACGACCTCCAGGGACATTCTGGAGGCGGTCGGGCGGGGTGAGGGGCCGAGCCGCATGCTGCTGGCTTTGGGATATGCCGGTTGGGGGCAGGGCCAGCTCGAGCGCGAGATCATCGAAAATTCCTGGCTCAACGCGCCCTCGGACAACGCGGTGATTTTCGAGCACCCGCCGGTCAATCGCTGGAAGGCAGCGGCCGATCTCGTTGGCATCGACATTTCATTGTTGACCAGCCAGGCCGGCCATGGCTGAAGCGCCGTCGGATTCACGGGGCGCCACCTATCTCGGTTTCGATTTCGGCGAAAGGAACATCGGGGTTGCGGTGGGGCAATCGGTCACCGGCACCGCTGCGCCGCTCCGAACCCTTAGGGCGCAGCCGGCCGCGCAGTTGTGGTCCGCCATTTCCGAACTCATCGAGCAATGGCGGCCCGCGGGTTTGGTCGTAGGCCTTTCCCACCAGCAGGACGGCAGCGAAAACCCCATCACGGCGCCGACCTTGCGTTTCTGCAGGCAACTGGAAGGCCGTTACCGGCTTCCGGTGCACACGGTGGATGAGACGCTGACGACGGCCGAGTCGCGCACCCACTTCTATCAGCGCCGCCGCCGCAAATCGGTCGAGTTCGAGCAGGTGAAGGACGAAATGGCGGCGCAACTGATTCTGCAAACCTGGTTTTCCATCGATAAGGCATCACCGAGGTAAATACATGAGTCAAGCGGATCTCGACGTCGGAGCGTTGCTGGCGCGCCTGGAAACTTCCCTGAGCGAGGAACTCGTCAGGCGACGGCTCGGCGATCCGGCCATGATCGGCGTCCACACCGGCGGAGCCTGGATCGCCGAAGTCCTGCATCGGCGGTTGGGGTTCTCCGAGCCGCTGGGTTACCTGGACATTTCCTTCTACCGGGACGATTACCCCCAATCGGGCATGAATCCGGACGTGCGGGCGAGCAAGCTGCCGTTCCGCGTCGACGGCCGCAACATCGTGCTGATCGACGACGTGCTGTACACCGGCCGCACCGTGCGCGCCGCCTTGAACGAGATCTTCGATTACGGCCGGCCGGCGGAAATCGTGCTCGGCGTGCTGATCGACCGCAACGGCCGGCAGATTCCGATCCAGGCCGACTGCATCGGCGGTCGGGTCGAGCTGGGGGCGGGGCAGCGCATCAAGCTCCTCGGACCCGAGCCTTTGCAGTTGGCCGTGCGCGCGGGGGGGCGATGAGCGCGACGGCCGCTTCCGATATCCAGCTCGACGCTTCCGGGCGTCTGCGCCATTTCCTGACGGTCGAGGGTCTGAGTCGGGAACTACTGGTCCGGATCATGGACACCGCCGAGTCCTTCGCCGGCGTGACGGCGCAAAACGTCAAGAAAGTGCCCCTCTTGCGCGGCAAGACCGTGGTCAACCTGTTCTTCGAGAACAGCACCCGCACCCGGACGACCTTCGAACTCGCCGCCAAGCGTTTGTCCGCCGACGTGCTCAACATCAACATCGCGACGTCCGCGACCTCCAAGGGTGAAAGTCTGCTCGACACCGTCCGCAACCTGGAGGCGATGCACGTCGACATGTTCGTGGTGCGCCATGGCCAGAGTGGGGCCGCCCACTTCATCGCCCGTCATGTCGCCCCCCACATCAGCGTGCTCAACGCGGGCGACGGCCGCCATGCCCACCCGACCCAGGCCATGCTGGACGTGTTCACCATCCGCCGGGCCAAGGGCGGGTTCGCCGGCCTCAAGGTGGCCATCGTCGGCGACATCCTGCATTCCCGCGTGGCGCGTTCGGAAATCTGGGCGCTCAACACCTTAGGGGTGGACGAGGTGCGGGTGGTGGCGCCCAAGACCCTCTTGCCGGCTCATGTCGAAGCCTTGGGCGTGGTGCCCTACCATGATCTGAACGAGGGGCTGCGCGACGTCGACGTGGTCATCATGCTGCGCTTGCAGCTCGAGCGCATGGGGAGTGCGTTTATCCCTTCCGAACACGAATATTTCCAGCGCTTCGGCCTGACCGAGAAGCGCCTGGAGAAAGCCAAGCCGGATGTCGTCGTCATGCATCCGGGGCCGATCAACCGGGGGATCGAGATCGATTCGGTCATCGCCGACGGTCCTAGGTCCGTGATCCTGCAGCAGGTGACCCACGGCATCGCGGTACGCATGGCGGTGATGTCCATGGCCATGCGCCCTGGCCCGGACATGGAGGCGGTGTGAGCAGCCCACGCATCCTCATCGAGCGCGGCCGCATCGTCGATCCCGCCAGCGGTTTTGACGGGCCGGGTGCTGTGTGCGTCGCGGACGGCGTCATCGTCGGCGTCGGCGCCTGTCCGGATGGGTTCGAGGCCGATCGCCGCATCGATGCCAGCGGCCATATCGTATGTCCCGGATTCATCGACCTTTGCGCCCGTCTCCGCGAGCCCGGACAGGAACACAAGGGCACTATCGCGTCCGAAGGCGCGGCGGCGGCGGCCGGCGGCATCACCACCCTGTGCTGCCCGCCCGATACCGTCCCCGTCATCGATACGCCCGCCGTGGTCAAGCTGGTCACCGAGCGGGCCGAACAGGCGGGCAAGGTGCGGTTGCTGCCCATCGGGGCCTTGACCCGCGGCCTGAACGGAAAAGACCTGAGCGAAATGCATGCGCTGAAGCGCGCCGGCTGCCTGGCCCTGGGCAATGCCGACCGTCCGCTCGCCCATCTCCTGGTGCTGCGGCGGGCGCTGGAATACGCGGCGAGTTTCGATCTCGTCGTGGTATTCCGTCCCGAGGACCCGTGGCTGTGCGGCCAGGGTTGCGTGCACGAGGGGGCGGTGAGCAGCCGTCTCGGTCTGCCAGGCATTCCTGAGACGGCGGAAACGGTCGCGGTCGCCCAAGCCCTGCCGCTGATCGAGCAAACAGGGGTGCGCGCGCATTTCGGCCAGCTCAGCAGCAGCCGGGCGGTGGAAATGGTCGCCGCAGCCAGGGCGCGGGGTGTGCACGTCAGCGCGGACGTGGCGGTGCATCACCTGCATCTCACCGAGTCGAGTGTCGACGGTTTCGATGCGCTCTGCCACAGCCGCCCGCCATTCCGCACGACAGCCGACCGCGACGCACTGCGCGCCGCCGTGGCGGATGGCCGGATTTCGGCGGTGTGCTCGGATCACCAGCCGCACGAGCCGGATGCCAAGCTCGACGTCTTCCCGGAAACCGAGCCCGGCTTGTCTTCGCTGCAGACCCTGCTGCCGCTGATGTGCGCCCTGGTGGCGGAGGGGAGGCTGCCGCTGTCCGCCGCCATCGCCCGCCTGACGGCGGGGCCTGCGGCGATCCTCGGTCTGGCGTCCGGCCGGCTGGCGCCGGGCGCGCCGGCGGATATCTGCGTGTTCGATCCGGCGGCCGCGTGGGTGCCGGCTGAGGGCGGCTGGCTCAGCGCCGGCCGCAACACACCGTTCTGGGAGCGGAAGCTGACGGGACGGGTGAGGGCGACTGTGGCAGGGGGGCGGCTGGTTTACCCGGATTGAGAGACCGCTGCGGCGGGACCAAAGCCGACTGCTTGGAGTAAGGTCCCTTACTAAGTTTTAGTAAGGGATGTCTGGGTGTGCCGGAGAGTCTTGTATGCCGAGCCCCAAAACTTTTGTCGGGGGGCGATGGAAGGGGCTTCCTTCCACCCCATCGCCGTGCCGCCTCCATGCGGCTCCCCTTCGCACTATTCCCTGGAAAAGTCTTGGGGTGTGGGGGCTCTTACCGCCACCCATCAGAAAGCAAAGACGTGTTGGGGATGGTACGCTAGCAGCCCCCAGAAGGCGGAGAAATCGAAAACGCGCCGTTCGGCAGCGTTACCCAGGAGGTACTGTCGCAAAAGGAAGCCTGCAATGAAAATCCCGATGGGACATCGGCGCTCCCCGTGACCGGCCCTGAAGCCGGCAGGGTCACTCTGACTTGGATGGCGCCCTGGAACAAGCCTGACGGATTAAAGCTTTGCCCATCAATACCCGTCGTCCCGATGAAGACGTAATTGCCCTCCGTGAAGTCGCTCATCAGTGATCCCGCGGACAGGGTGACATTATCGAAAGACAAACCGAAGGTCCCGCCATTCGAGGTCCAGGAGATAGTGAGGGGAACCGTACCACCCGTGGCGTCGACATACAGCGAGGCGCGCCCGAAACGCGTCGAGACGCTGCCGTCAGCACGCTCGGCCAGGGCAGCAAGCGATGCGCGGGAAGTCTGCGTCACTGGCCGCACCTCATAGCTGACCGTATCGGGCCTTCCGCCGAATTGCGGTGGCGCCAGTTCGAGCAGGATGACATCGCGGCTGGCTGGCGCGTCCGTGATTTCCAGCGCGGCGGTCGCTTTCGCGTCCCCGAAGATAGCTTTCCAGCCAGAGACGAACGATACCAACTCTTGAGAGTTGACGACCTGCTCCGGTGAGTTGCCAAAACCGGAGAGCATGGGAGCGGAACCGCGCAGCGTCAGCACCCACCGCTCGCCGTGGCGCTGCAGCAAACCGCGCTTGGCTTGATGCACGTAGAGCGACGGCTTGGAGTGGCCGGGGGCAAATTGGCCGGCCGGGCCGGGGGAAAAATCGGCCGCTTCGACAACAGCCGTGCCGGTGCCCAGACCGGTGACAAGTGTAAGTGCGGCGACGAGAAGCGTCCGTCTTCGCTGGGCAGAGCGGATGCGCGATGGAAGCCGGGCGACGGTGTGAAGTTGTGTCGGGGCGATACGCCGCATCAGGAAAGATATGCCATGCATTTTTCGTGTACCTCGGGTCGGTAGCCGTAAGATTCCGCTGACTTAACTTCAAGGGGGATTTTATAGCCTTTTTGGTGATCCGACCTGCCCCTTCAGCTTGCCAGCGGTAAACGCACCGTGAACCGGGCGCCGCCCTCCGGGAGGTTCGATGCTTCGATCACCCCGCCGCAATTTCGGACGATGGCTTGCGAAAGCGCCAGGCCCAGGCCGGTGCCGGGCATGCCGTCGGCGCGGGCGGCAGACCCTCGGTAAAACCGCTCGAACAGCCGGGCTGCTTCGCCGAAGCCAATTCCCGGGCCGCTATCGGAGATGCTTACGACGGCGTCCGGACCGTCGAAGCCCAAGCGGATTGTGACGGTTCCGCTGGGCGGTGAGAATTTCAAGGCATTCTCCAGGATATTGGAGAAAACCAAGCTGAGCGGAGCACCCGCCACGCGTGCAGCCACCGGTTGCGATTCCTCGGTGAGGACGCAAATCGAGCGTTCCCGCGCAAGCGGTTGCTGGAGACGCACTACTTCTGCGAGAAGCGCGTTTAAAGAAACGATCTCGTACGGAACGCGTTCCTGGCGGGCATCCAGCCGAGCCAGTTCGAGCAGCTCTTCCACCAGCCGTGTCAGCCGCTCCACTTCTTCCAGGCAGGAACGCAATGTTTGTTTATATTCGGCTACACACCGCGGTCGCCGCAGGGTGATTTCAAGTTCCGCGCGCAGCCTGGACAAAGGCGATCGAAGTTCGTGGGAGGCATCCGCCGTGAAACGGCGCTGGGACTCGAAACCCTGCTCCAGACGGCCCAGCATCTCGTTGAGCGTGTCTACCAGTCTTCCGATTTCGTCGTGGGTGCCCGGATGAGGGAGGCGCTCGCCGAGGCTGGCTTCGCCGATGCGGCGGGCCTGCTGCACGACCTCGTCAATCGCGCGGAACGCCCTGCGAGTCAGCGACGTGCCGGCAATGCCTACCGCCACGAGCAAACCGAAGGTCATGGCGACGAACAGCAGGCCCGCGGATTTCATGGCCTTTCTTGCGTCATCCAGCGAACCGGCGACCTGGATCACAAGTTGCGAACCCGGCCTTTGCAGGGGAATCGACACCATCCGGACCGGCTCCTCGCCGAAGGCCGGCAATGTTTCGAAGACGGTTTCTCCCCGGGCCAGGCGTGACAGCAGGCTTGGTGGCGCAGGAAGCCTCGCTGCGCCGAGGTTTGCACTGCGCGCCACGACGCGGCCGCTGCCGTCGACAACCTGTATCAGCCGGTCGAGCCGGACGAAGGAGGGAGGCGCGGGTCCGGGCGCAGTTTCGTTAATCTTGACGGACTGATCCCCGGCTTCCATCAGCATCGCCTTTTCTGTTTCCGCGAGGGCCAAAAGCGCGGCGTCCAGCTGACTGTGAACCGCGTGGCGGAGCATCCAGTAGGCTCCGGTGGCGGAGCAGGCCAGCACAACGACGACGACCGCCAAGTGGACGAGGACCAGACGTCCCCGGAAACCGATAGTCACGGCGATCCGCCATCTCCCGCCGCCAGGCTGAATCCGCGGCCCCTCACCGTATGGATGAGCGGCGGGACGCCAGGCGGATCCACTTTCCGGCGCAGATTGCTGATGTGAACGTCGATCAGATTGTCCAGGGCGATCAGCCCGGTTTTCCATATCTGTTCGGCCAGCCGGGAACGGGACACGACCTCCCCGGCCCGCCGCATCAGGATTTCCAGAATCGCATATTCCTTGGGCGTGAGGGTGAGGGGGCGCCCGCCTCTTGTGACACGTTGACTCTGCGTGTCGAGGATCAGGTCGGCCACCGCCAGCACCGCTGGACGGGCCGGTTCCGACCGCCGTAGCAGGGCGCGGACACGCGCAAGCAGTTCCTCGAAGGCAAAAGGCTTGGTGAGATAATCGTCGGCGCCGGTGTCGAGCCCCCGAACCCGGTCCATCAGCGCATCTCGAGCGGTAAGCATCAAAACCGGTGTTTGCGTTTTCCGTTCGCGAAGTTCATGACAGAAAGCCAGTCCGTCCTTGCCGGGAAGAAGCCAGTCGAGGATGACCAGCCCGTAATCCGCGCGGCGGGTTTTCTGCTCGGCGTCTTCCGCGGAATGGACGGCATCGACGAGAAAGCCTTCCTCACGAAGTCCGCGCGTCAAAAGGCCAGCCGCTTTCCGGTCGTCCTCAACCAAGAGAATTCTCATCGTTTGCCGTTGTTTCCTCTGCCGTGGCCTTATAGTGGGCCATAGTCTATCGGCCTCTTTATGGGCCGAAGCCGATTCTGAAGAAGAATTCAGGCTTTCTTGAACCGTTCTTAAGCATTGCTCCGTTATTCTGACGCCCGGCTTCCTCAGCATCCCGAGGCGATGTTCGGATTGCCGGGTTTATTCTCCAACTCCCAGGCGAAACACGCAGGGGTGTTCGGCGAAATCCCGGCGGACAGCGACAGATCGCACGAAAAATACTGGCAGGCGAAAAAGTGGAGTGGAAAATCTTTCTGGCCAAGGGACACGGTTTTGGCTCGAATCGCGTCGGGCGGTGTCTGGTCTGCGCTGCGTGGCTCCTCGCCGGTTGTGCCGCTCCGGAATACAGACCAGCCGATCTCCCTGTCTTTATGCAAGATGCCGGCACCGCTGGCAAGCTCGGAAAAGCGCCGGCGTCGCCGTCTGGTCCCGTTTCGTCCAGCCGGCCCGACACCGCCTTTGCAGGTGCGGCGCGGGAACTCACCCTCGACGAAGCGATCAGGCGGGCGCTGGAAGCCGATCCACAGATCAAGGCCGGTGTCGAAAACGTGCGGCAGGCGGAGGCGGAACTGGTCACGGCCGGACTGCTGCCGAATCCGGAGCTGACCGCGGATTTGCTCATGATCCCCTTTGGGCAGCCGTGGCGTCCGACCCGGCAAGGCGGTCCGACCCAGACCGATGCCCTGGTGGGTTTTCCCATCGATTGGTTCGTCTTCGGCAAGCGGGCCGCGGCCATCGTCACCGCCCAGAAGGGGGTGGACGTGACCACAGCCCAGTTCTCCGATTTTGTCAGGCAACGCATCGCGGGCACGATCTCGGCCTTTTACGACGTGCTGGAGGCCGAGGCCTTGCTCGACTTGGCGAGGGTGGATCTCGACAATCTGTCCCGCCTGGAGCAAATCACAGCGAACCGCGTGGAGCTCGGCGGCGCGGGTACCATCGAGCTGGATCGCGTCAAGGTGTTCATCTTCAGCAGCCGGCGCGAGATTCGTGCCCGCGAGACCGCGCTGGCCACTGCCGTCGCCCGGCTGCGGTCTTTTCTGGGCTATTCCGATGAAGTGCCGCTGAAGGCAAAGGGCGATTTGGATGTGAACTCGCCGGCCACGCCCTTGGCTACAGACACAGCCTTTGCTCTGGCGGAAGAAAACCGGCCCGATCTGATCGCCTTGCAGCGCCAGATCGCCAGGGCAGCCGCAACTGTGGAGCTGGAGGAACGCCGCGCTTACCCCGAGGTCAGGCCAGCCTTTGGCTACACCAATCAGTTTCAGCACGAGATGGGTCAGGCGAATGCCGATTCGTGGAACGTCGTTTTGCAGATGAGCCTGCCGGTATTCGACCGCAACCAGGGCAACATCGCCAAAGCCCGTTCGCTCCAAACTCAGGCTGAGCACAACCTCAATGCTCAGTTGATCGACCTGCGCGCCGAAATCGCGGGGGCGGTCAAGAACTTCCAGGCGGCGCGGGATGCCTTGCTTATCGATGATCCGGGGCAGCTCGATGCCGCTCAAAACGTGCGCGACAAGATACGTGCCGCCTATGAACTGGGAGGCAAGCCGCTGATCGACGTGCTGGACGCCCAGCGCGCCTATCGTGAAACCTTCCGGCTGCATATCGCCAGCCGCTCCAGCTACTGGCATTCGCTCTATGCTCTCAATGCCGCTATCGGAAAGCAGGTGCTTCGATGATTTCCCGGTTTCCTACCTCTGCGGTCTCGTTTCGCCCGGCGGTCCTGGCGGCTGGAGCCCTGATCCTGGGACTGGCGATCTGGCGCTTCTGGCCTCATTCGGCGCCGCCGCCCGCGGTCGAGCGGGCACAGCATTCGGGAACGGCGGCCGTGGCCGGTCCTTGGCTCGTTGCCGTCGAACCCGGCAGCCTGCTGGAGCAAAAATTCGACATCCCCACGGTGCGGAAGGAACGCATCGTCACCCCTTTATTAACGGTGACCGGCGCGGTGATGGCAAGGCTTCGCCCTGGTAAAGAGGCGCTGGAGGACCGCTGGCAATTCAGTAACGTGGAGTTGTCCGCTATTTACGCCGACTGGGAAAAAGCGCGCACCCAGATGGATTTCGAAGCCAAACGCTTGAAGAAGACCCGGGAACTGACGGCAGCGCAATTGCAATCGCAAGAACGGGTGGTTGAACGCCTGCGTAAGCTGGTCGCCACTGGCACCGAGGCTGTGCGTGATCTCACGATGGCGGAAGCGGCCTTGCTTGAGATTCAACTGAATGGACAGAATGCCGTCTTCGAAGCCGAAAGCGCACTGACTCAAGCGACCCATGGCCATGCCGATCTGGAGCGCCAATTGCTCCAAGCAGGCGTAGATCCGGCGTTGCTGGAGCACGCCGATGCTGATTCGGCCATGGTGATGGCGGATGTGCCGGAAGTCCGGATCAGTTTGGTCAAACCGGGCCAGGCCTGTGAAGCGCATTTCTACGGGTTGCCTGGTCAGTCCTTCCGCGGGACGGTGGGCAGTCTCGCGCCGGCATTGTCCTCTGAACGCCGGACCTTACGTGTGTTTTTCGAGCTCGACGACGGCAAAGGCCAGCTCAAGCCCGGCATGTACGCCGAAATCGGCCTGGGCACGGACCCGCGTGAGGCGGTATTGGCGCCGTCGGACGGCGTCTTCCATATCGGCGAAACCGACTTCGTGTTGACGGATGCCGGGCCCGGCCTTTGGCGCGTTACTCCCGTTCAAGTCGGAGAACGAGCGGGGGAGCGGGTCGAGATCCTGGACGGTTTGAAAGGCGGCGAACGGATGATCGGCTATGGCGCGATCCTGCTTAAGCCATTGGTGGTTCAAGCCCTGCTCAAAGCGAAACAAGCCCCCGCGGACGAAGGAGATAACCCTTAATGGTACCGCGTCTCATCCGCGGAGCCTTGCGCTACCGCTGGGTCGTCTTGATCGTCGCCGGCGCCTTGATGCTGCTCGGGGGGTGGCTGTCCACCCGCATGAAGATCGATGCCTATCCGGACATCTCTGCTCAGATGGTTCAGGTGATCACGACCTTTCCCGGCCGGGCGCCCGAGGAGGTGGAGCGCCAGGTGACGCTGCCGGTCGAGATCGCCATGCGCAACGTGCCCAAGGTCGAAACCATCCGCTCGCGTACAATCTTCGGCCTGTCGCAGGTCCAGCTCATATTCGAGGAGGGTACGGAAAGTTACTGGGCGCGCCAGCGAGTGCAGGAAAAGTTGGCCGGCCTCGAATTGCCGGACGGCGCCCAGGCCGAATTGGGGCCGCTTGCCACCGCCTACGGCGAGGTGTTGCGCTACGAGCTGGTGTCGGATGGACGCCAGGACTTGATGGAGTTGCGCACCCTCAACGACTGGGTCGTGATACCCCGGTTGCTTCGGGCGCCGGGCGTTACCGAGGTCTCCAATTTCGGGGGCTACGCTAAACAATTCGCGGTGCTGCTGCATCCGGCCCAGCTTCAGCGCTACGGCCTGTCGGTCAATGACGTGGCGGACGCCATTCAGACCAACAACGCCAGCGCCGGCGGCAGCGTGCTTTCGCGCGGCAGTATGTCGTTCGTTATCCGCGGCCGCGGCTCGCTGCAGAACGAGGACGAAATCGGCGCGATTTTCGTCAAGTCCCTCGGCGGTACGCCGATCTATATCCGCGACGTCGCCGACGTGCAGCTCGACGCCAAGGTGCCGGCCGGTATTTTCGCCAAGGATCTGAAAGACGAGGCCGTCGAAGGCATCGTGCTGCTGCGCAAGGGCGAGAATCCGTCCGAGGTCCTGGCGGCCGTTCAGGCCGCGATCGCCGAACTCAACGCGGAAGGACTGCCGGCCGGCGTGCGCATAGAGTCTTTTTATGACCGCAGCACCCTCATCGAAAGCACGCTCCACACCGTCGGCCATAGCGTGTTGATGGGGATAGGGCTGGTGATCCTGATCCTCCTGGCCTTCCTCGGGCGGCCTTCGCTGGCGGCGCTGGTGGCGCTTACCATTCCCTTCGCCCTGCTGTTCGCCCTGGTGCCGATGTACCTCGTGGGCATCCCGATAGGGTTGCTTTCGATCGGCGCCATCGACTTCGGCATCATCGTCGACGGCGCCGTGGTCATGGCGGAAAACATCGCCCGCCGGTTGGACGAGAGGGAGCGGCAAGAAACGCCGGGAAGCGTGGCGCAGACGGTTTTGGCAGCCGCCTTGGAAGTCGAGCGGCCGGTATTCTTTTCCATCCTGATGATCCTCGGCGCCTTCCTGCCACTGCTGACGCTGACCCGCATCGAAGGGCTGCTGTTCCGGCCGATGGCCCTGACCATCGTGTTCGCGCTCGGCGGCGCGCTGCTTTCCGCGTTGTTCATCGTGCCGGTTCTGGCGACCTTTCTTTTCAAACAAGGTTTCCGGGAGTGGCATAATCCGGTGTTGCACCGGCTGACCGGAGGCTACCAAACTCTATTGGCGGGGTTCATCCGCCGCCGTAAGACGGTCCTGGCGGTGGCGGCCGCGTTTTTGGCCATGACTCTGGTGACGGTAGTGCCACGGCTGGGCATTGAATTCCTGCCGTACATGGACGAAGGCGTCGTCTGGGCGCGCGCCAATTTCCCCGAAGGCACCTCTTTGCAGCAGACCGCCCGTTTTGGCCGGCGCCTGCGCGAAATCGCCCTGGAATTTCCGGACATCCAGTTCGCCATGGCGCAGGCCGGCCGCAACGACAGCGGTACCGACCCCTTTCCGCCCAGCCGCATCGAAATGATGGTAGGGCCCAAGCCGCGTGACGCCTGGACCCAGTTCAGGAACAAGCATGAACTGGTCGCTGCATTGGGCGCTCGTTTTCGCGAGGAGTTTCCGACCACCCGCTTCAACTTCACCCAGCCCATCATCGACAGCGTGACCGAGGACACCAACGGAACCTCGGCCAACATCGCCATCGAGTTCTCCGGGGCCGATTCCGAGGTGTTGCTGGGGTTGGCGCGCAAGGCCGAAGCCCTGCTGAAACGGGTTCCTGGGGCCACCGACGTGAATATCGAGCAGGAAGGCCCGCAGCCGCAGCTCCTCATCGAGCCGGATCGTTCCCTGTGCGCCCGCTACAACGTCCGGATCGAAGACGTGACCCGGCTGATCGACACCGCGATCGGCGGTTCACCGATCGGCACGCTGTTCGAGGGCGAGCGGCGGTTCGACATCGTCTCGCGGTTTTCGCCCGAACATTTGCTTTCACCCCAGGCGCTGGGGCGGCTGCCGGTCTACAACGCGGCCGATATTCCCATCCCCCTGGCGCAGGTGGCGCGGATCGAGATCGTCGACGGCCAGACCTTGATCGCCCGTGCCGATGGGCGCCGCCGCCTGACCGTGCGCAGCGACATCGTCGGGCGCGATCAGGGGGGATTCGTCGCCGATGCAAAGGCGCGCTTCGAGCAGGAAATCCGCCTGCGTCCCGGTTACCACGTGGCGTGGTTGGGGATGTACGACAATCTGCGGCGGGCCAAGGCGCATTTCGAGCTGCTGGTTCCCATCACGATCGGGGTGATTTACCTGCTGCTGCTGGCCACCTTCAAGTCTCAGCGGGCGGCGCTGATCCTGCTGATGGCGATTCCGTTCGCTTTTCTGGGCGGCACGGTGGCGTTGTACCTGCGCGGCATGAACGTGAACGTCTCGGCGGGGGTCGGTTTCGCCGCGGTGTTCGGCGTGTCCATCATGGACGGCGTGCTCCTTTTGCGCACCATCACCGCCCACAGGCTGGCCGGCGTGCCGCTGGAGCAGGCCATCATCGACGGCGCCACCCGCCGGTTCCGTCCCATCCTGATTACCGCCCTGGTGGCCATACTGGGCCTGGTGCCGGCATCGCTCGCCACTGGCCTCGGTTCGGACGTGCAGAGGCCCTTGGCCACCGTGATCGTCTGGGGCCTGTTCAGCGCGACGATGATGACTTTGCTGCTGATTCCTGTGCTTTATCGCGCGGTCGCTCCCTCTTTGCCAGTTTCGTCCGAAGCCGGAACCCAATAGCAGGAGTCAGGATTAACCTGCGGGCTCAACCGCCTGTGCTGTCTTTCATTTTGAAGTCGGGCAGATCGGTTTCCAGCATCCAGCGCTCCTTGTCGTTGTCGTAGCGCCACATCTCCTCCTCGACCAGGCTGCGTTCGGTGAGTTCATCCGGACGCAGGTAGCGGATTTCGACCGTCTGGAACAGCAGGGCGGAAGGTTCCTCGCTACGCCTGTAGCGTACTTGGTAGCCCGTCACCTTGTAGCCTTTCAGGCGGTCTAGGCGCTGCTCGGGGCGGGGCCGTCTGGCCTGATAGCCGGCGGCCTTCTCCCAAAGGCCCCAGCGAATCGCCGACTCATATCCCGTCAGGGTTTCATCCTGCCGCATCAGGCCGATGTCGTGGCTGCAGCCGGCGAGCAACGCCATTGCAAGCGGAAGGGCAAGGAAATTCTTGGACACGGGGCGCTTCCTTGTGATTCGGGCGGGTTTTGAAATTATATAATGCGCCGGTAGCTTTGCTGGCACGGCGGGGTTCGTGCCAGCGTCCAGCATCCGGTTCCCCTTGGGGAACGATCCATGGAGAAATCCTATGAGCCAGTCTCTAGCGCAAAAAGACAGCGGGTTGTCGAGCAAGGCCATGCGCATTCTCGCCGTCGTGATGGCGGTGCTCGCGGTCATCTATTTCCTCCCGGCGTTCATGTCGAGGACCACGGAAATCAACGGGGTGTCCAAAGCGGCGGCGTATAAGTCGGCGATGAAGGTCAAGCGTTATCTGTCGACCAACGATCGCGTGATCTTCGATACGGCTTTCGGCCTCCTGGACAAGATCAAGTCCCAGGAGGGGCCGGACGCCTTCGCCAAGGCGGTGGACGGCATGACGCCCGAAGAGGTCATCGAACTGGCGCGGACCGAGGTCAATGCCAGGATTGCCGCGGGCGATCCGGAGTTCAGGCAGTACGCTTCCTGGGACGACATGATCGCCAAGCTGGTGGATACCAGCCTCGGCTCCTCCCGTTCACGCCAGGGCGCAGGCCAGCAGCCGACGCCGCTGCGCCAGTTGGAGCGTCCCGGCCGTCCGCAGTGAGTTTCGGAGGGGCCTTGAGCGCGGCCGCACCCGCGCCGGCCGGCGGCCACGACCACCAGGGGTGCATAGACCGTGCCTTGAGCCGCGCCGAAAAGCTCTGCTGCGAGCGCGGGGTGCGCTTCACGCCGCTGCGGCGCCAGGTGCTCGCGCTGATTTGGGCAAACCACGAGGCGGTCAAGGCTTACGACCTCCTCGAACTGCTCAAGCCGTTCGATCCGTCCGCCAAGCCCGCGACCGTATACCGGGCTCTGGATTTCCTGCTGGAGCAGGGCTTCATCCACCGCGTCGAAAGCCTCAACGCCTTTATCGGCTGCAGCGACGTCGGACGCCAGCATGAACTGCTGCTGCTGATCTGCGACCGCTGCCACACGGTCGAAGAGCGTGCCGCCTCGTCCGTCATGGCCGCGGTGGCTGCGGAAATCGCCTCGGCCGGTTTTCGCGTTCGCTACAAGGCACTGGAAATCCACGGCATTTGCACGGCTTGCGCCGCGCAAGAAGATTCCGTTTGAGTTCTTCCGGAATTCCTGCCTGACCGCTGTTACGGGCTGCGGCATCGTCGCAGCCCGTAACAGCGGCCGGCTTGTTTTTGTTACTTTATAACATATATAATCTGGCCGGCCGCCAGGGCTGCTCTTCAGCTTAGCTGCGAGCGTTTGCCGGAAGATCGCGGAGCGGCTGGCTCAAGACGAGTGACGATATAACATCGATATGGACCCACGAGGGCCCGGAAGCATCATGTTCAAACGATTTTCCCTGCCCTTGTGCTCCTTTGCGCTGGCGGCGCCGCTTCATGCCGCCGAGGTTCTCAAGCCGGTCCGTAACGAGAAGAACCCGCCGGCATCCGGTGCGGACCCCGCTTCCCTGGAACTCGATCCGGGCAGTGTCGATCGACCATCTGGGCAACAACTACGGCATTCCGCCCGACGGCTTGTCAGACGCGGGCGACACCCGGATCAACCTCAAGCATTCGCGCTACTACGCCATGAACGCCGCCACCTGTCTGCGTGAAACTCCTAGGGCCCGGACCGCCGTCATCTCCGGCGATTTCGCCGATCTGGCGCGCATCTACCAGCCTGACGTCAATCTCTGCCTGATCCGGCGGGAGCCCGAGCCGGCGATCGGGCGCTTCGTCGGCCAACTGCTGAATCAGGGGGCGCAGATCGAATCGTCGCAGGCTTTGTCCTTCGAGCATTTCGATTTTTCCTCGCTGCTGCCCGAATACCGGGAGCTGGAGGGCCATGATTCATGGTGGCGGGACATCGCCCGGCTCACCGCCGCCTTCTGCGATCTGTTCGAAACCGGCTCGGTCGGGCTGCGCCTGCGCACGCTGAACCAAGCCATGTGCCCGCGCTTCCACGTCGATTTCGTACCCTGCCGGCTGGTGTGCACTTACGGGGGGCGGGGGACCGAGTGGCTGGCGGACGATGAGGTCGACCGCAGCAAGCTGGGGCTGGCCGGTTCGAAAGGCCTGCCCGACGAGGATTCCGGGCTGATCCTCGGCAGCGTGCGCGCCATGCCTGCCTACGCCGTTGCCCTGATGAAGGGCGCTACCTGGGAGGGGCGGGATTACCCCGGCGCCGTGCATCGCTCGCCGAGGCCGAGCCTCGAACAGCCGCGCCGGTTGTTGTTGACCCTGGACCTGCTGCAATAGGAGGAGGATGAGAGCATGCTGACGAAACTGACCGGCGCGTCCGTCTACGATCCGGTACAAGGTTGGGCTGGCGAGATCCGCGATCTGTATCTCCGGGATGGCCGCATCGCCGCCGACCCAGGGCCGGAAGCCACTGTGGACGAGGTGCATGACCTTTCCGGTCATGTCCTCATGGCCGGGGCCATCGACATCCATACCCACGTCGCCGGCGGCAACGTCAACACAGCCCGCATGTTGCTGCCGGAGCAGCACCGCAACTTCATGGCGCGCCGCCTCGGTCATCCCCACAGCACGGCCAAGTGGTCCAGCATCGACACCGGCTACCGCTACGCGCGCATGGGTTACACCACGGTGGTCGAGCCCGCCGTGTTGCCGGCCAACGCCCTGGATGCCCACTTGCAGATGGCGGACATTCCCATCCTCGACACCGCGGGCCTGGCCATCCTGGGGAGCGATGATTTCCTCCTGGGGCTCCTGCGCGATAGGGCCAGCCAGGCGCAGATCAACGACTACGTGGCCTGGACGCTCCACGCCACGCGCTGCCTGGGACTCAAGGTGATCAACGCCGGCGGGGCCGCCGCGTTCAAGTGGAACGTGCGCCAGTTCGACCTGGACGACGTGGTGCCCCACTATGGCGTGAGTTCCCGGCATATCCTGCAATCCCTGCAACGGGCCATATGCGAGCTGGGCGTCCCGCATCCGGTGCACGTCCATTGCAACAACCTCGGGGTGCCGGGCAACGTCGCTACCGCCGTCGCCACCATGGAGGCGGCGCAAGGCCTGCCCATGCATCTGGCGCACATCCAATTCTACGGTTACGGCAGCGAGGGCGAGAAAGGGTTCTCCTCGGGCGCCGCGCGCCTGATGGAAGCCTTCCGCCGCCATCCCAACATCACCATGGACGTGGGGCAGGTGATGTTCGGTCAGACCGTGACCGTCTCCGGCGATGTCATCGCCCAATACAGCCGCCATCGGGACGCCTCGCCCAACAAATGGGTGGTCTGGGAGGCCGAATGCGACGGCGCCGGCGGGGTGGTGCCCTACCGTTACCGCGAGCGTAGTTTCGTCAACACCCTGCAATGGGCCATCGGACTGGAAATTTTCCTGTTGGCGGACGATCCCGCCCGCGTGTTTTTCACCACCGACCACCCGAACGGCGCGCCGTTCACGGCCTATCCGGATCTCTTCCGCCTGTTGATGGACGCCGACTACCGCGCCTCCGTCATGACCCGGCTCGACCAGAATGCGCTGGCCTTGACGCTGTTGCCGCAGCTTAAGCGCGAGTATTCCCTGAACGACATCGCCATCATGACCCGCGCCGCCGCGGCGCGTCTTCTGGGTTTGGAAGACCGCGGGCACTTGCGCCCCGGCGCCATCGCCGACATCGCGGTCTACCGCCCGCAGGCGGACAAGCGGGCGATGTTCGCCGATGCGGCATGGGTATGGAAGAACGGCCGTTTGGTGGTGCGCAATGGGGAAGTCATAGCCCGGCCTAAGGGTAGGACGCTGACCATCGAGCCTTGCTACGACAGGCGCATCGAGCGCGACGTCAAAGCCTATTTCGATCGCTTCTACAGCCTGTCGCTGGACAATTTCACCGTGGGCGGCGTGGCCTTCGAGCGGGATGATGCCGAGCGTTTCCGTTCGATTCGGGTCGCATGAGGACCAGACGATGTCTGAACGCGAAATCGATTCAACCGCTTGCATCCCACTCGGCGAGGAAGAATTGCCGGCGATTACCTCGGAGTTCGGCAGATCGACTTCTTCGTAGCTGAAGGGCGCGGAAATCTACTATGACCTTTCCGGTTCCCCAGACCTATAGTGCATGGCGCCACTGCATCGAGGTGGAATGCGGCATTCCATTGACGGCGGCTTTCCTCCAGGCACGCCTTGCCGCCTTGAGGGACGAAGAGGCCGGGGAAGCCCGGCGTTTTCGCCGTCTTTACGGCGACGCCCATTGGCTGCGCGTGTTGGGCTGGTTCGAGCACGCCGCGCAGGAGACTCTGCCGTGATCGACTTGGCCGAGGCCTTGCCGGAAGGCGCCCGCCTGCCAATGTCTTGAAGCCAGGCTCTGCGGAAGCGCCTCGCAGCCGTCATACGCTCGGGACTCAGGTGCAGTTTTCGTCCGCGCATTCGCTGCGGGACATCCCGGCGATAGCCGGCGCCTGCATGGCCATAACGGGAAAGTCGGGATCGCGGCGTCTGCCATTGCACTTGATGCGCGGGGCATTGCTCTGGACTTCAGGAAGATCAAAGCTGAAAGCTCAGACTGTCGCCGACAGCCTCGATCACGGCTACCCAAACGACCCGTTTGGACGCCGAACCGCGTATCGCCGCCTATGTTGTCGAGGCGGAAAATTTCGAATCCATCCATAACCTCGGCGTACGCACCGATCGGGCGCAACAAGCGGATGGCGGGCGCTTGAGGACGATGCCTTCTGCCGGTGGCCGCCTCGAATTCCCTGGCACGGGAACCGGTGCGATCGAATAGAATGGCGGGCCAGAAATCGCCAGGACCATCCCATGAATCGATTGCACGCCTCGCTCGCTCAGGATCGCCCCCTGATCATGGGCATCCTCAACGTCACCCCCGACAGTTTCTCCGACGGTGGTTTGTACGACGACGTCGAGCAGGCCGTCCGCCGCGGTGTGTTCATGGCGGGGGAGGGCGCCGATCTGATCGACGTGGGGGGGGAGTCGACCCGGCCGGGGGCGGAACCGGTCGAGGCCGAGGTCCAGCTCGCCCGCGTGGTTCCCGTCATCGAACGCTTGCGGGTGCTGCTTCCCGAGGGGGTGGCCATCAGCATCGACACCACGCGGGCGGAGGTGGCCCGTGCGGCTTTGGCGGCCGGGGCTGATCTCATCAACGACGTATCCGCGGGACGGGACGATCCGGCCATGCTGCCGCTGGCGGCGACCGAACGGGTGCCGGTCGTGCTGATGCACATGCTGGGTGCGCCTGCGACCATGCAGGAGCGGCCGCATTACGAGGACGTGGTCGCCGAAGTGCTGGCGTTCCTGCTGGAGCGGGTGGAGGCGGCCGGTCGCGCCGGCGTTCCGCGCGGATCCATCCTGCTCGATCCCGGCATCGGCTTCGGCAAGCGCCGGGACGACAATCTGAAGCTGATGGCTCACCTGGACCGCTTCGTCGCCACGGACTACCCGGTCCTGCTGGGCACCAGCCGGAAGCGCTTCATGGGAGCGGTCTGCGGCGAGACCGAGCCCGCGGCCCTGGTGCCGGCGACGGTAGCGACCACAGCGCTGGGCGTTTCAGCCGGGGTGCGGCTGTTTCGGGTTCACGACGTGAAGGAAAACCGGCAGGCGGCGGACGTCGCGGACGCGATCCGCCGCGCGCGCTAGTGCTTTCAGGCCGCCTGCACCGGGATGGCGTGGCTGGTCCGGGTGATTTCGTTGTTTTCGTTGACGTAGACGAGGTTCGGCCGGTAGGCGGCCAGTTCGGCTTGGTTCAAGCCCACATAGGCGCAGATGATGACGATGTCGCCCACGGCGGCGAGGCGGGCGGCTGCGCCGTTGACCGAGATGGTGCCGGAGCCGTCGGTGGCGCGGATAGCGTAGGTGGTGAAGCGTTCGCCGTTGTTGACGTTGTAGATCTGGATTTGCTCGTATTCGCGAATGCCGGCACAGTCGAGCAGGGCGCCGTCGATGGCGCAGGAGCCTTCGTATTCGAGCTCCGAATGGGTTACACGCGCTCGGTGCAACTTGGCTTTCAACATCGTGGTTTGCATTGAGCGTACCTGTCAGGTCTGATCAGGGCGTGGGATTATGCCGGATGGGCAGGAGCGTCGCAATCCGGCGGCTGCGGCGAATCGGAAACAATTCATTTCATCAATGGGTTGGGTCGAGGGAGATCAGGATGTTGTCGATCAATCTTGCCTTGCCCAGACGCGCTGCCACGAGGATCACCAAGGAGTCATCGGCTGCCGTGGGCGCGGCAAGGTCCCGCTGTCGCCGGAGACTGACATAGTCGACCGAGAAGCCGCCGGCTTCGAGCGCCTCGGCGGCTTCCTGCTCGATGCGCGGGTAATCGCGCGCGCCCGCGCGCAAGGCGTCGGCGGCCCGGTTCAGTGTGCGGAAGATGAGGGAAGCGCGTTCCTTTTCCTCCGCGCTGAGGTAGCCGTTGCGGGAACTCATGGCCAGGCCATTGGGCTCGCGCACCGTCGGGACGCCCATGATCGTCACGGGCATGTCGAGGTCGCGTACCATCTTACGGATGATGGTCAGTTGCTGGAAGTCCTTTTCGCCGAACAGGGCGAGGTCCGGCCGGATCCGGTTCAGCAGCTTGCAGACCACGGTGGCGACGCCGCGGAAATGGCCGGGCCGGAACCGCCCGCAGAGCACTTCCGAGAGGCCGGGCACTTCGACGAAGGTCGCCGGCTGGCCGTCGTCGGGGTAGACGTCGGACGCCTCGGGGAGATACAGCAGGTCGGCCTGATGGTCGCGGAGCTGTTCGATGTCCTGCTCGGCGGTGCGGGGATAGGCGGCCAGATCCTCGCCGGGTCCGAACTGGGTCGGGTTGACGAAGATGCTGACGACCACCCGGTCGGCCCGCGTCTTCGCCGTGTCGACCAGGTGCAGGTGGCCCGCGTGCAGGTTGCCCATGGTGGGTACGAAGGCGATACTGTCGCCCGCTGCCCGCCAGTGCGCCAAAGCGGCTTCCAATTCCGTTTTGGTGCGGACGATTCTCATGGGCCGTCGCGGCCGAAGCTGTGTTCATCGCCCGGGAAGGTGCCGGCCTTGACCTCGCGCACATAGGCTGAGACCGCCCCTCGAATGCCCGCATTGCCGGCGAGGAAGTCCTTGGAGAAGCGCAGGTGCTGCGCGCTCATGCCCAGCATGTCCTGCCAGACCAGGACCTGGCCGTCGCAATGACGGCCGGCGCCGATGCCGATGGTCGGAATTTCGACGGCGGCGGTGATTTCCTGGGCCAGTTCCCAGGGGATGCATTCGAGCACCAGGAGCATTGCGCCGGCTTCGGCCAGCAGGCAGGCGTCTTCGATCATGCGGCGTGCCGATTCGGCATCGCGCCCCTGCACGGCGTAGCGGCCCAGCCGGTGGATGGCCTGCGGCTGTAACCCCAGATGGCCGCATACCGGGACGTTCTGGTCCGTCAGGAACCTGACGATGTCGAGCCGCTCCCGCCCGCCTTCCAGCTTGACCGCCTGCGCGCCGCCCTCCTGGATCAGCCGGGCGGCGCTGCGGGCCGCCTGTTCAGGCGTGCTATAGCTCATGAAAGGCAGGTCGGCCAGGACCAGAGCGCGCCGCGCCGTCCTCCGCACGCAGGTGGCGTGGTACACCATGTGGTCGAGCGTGACGCTCAGGGTGGTGGGCTGGCCCTGAATGACGTTGCCGAGCGAGTCGCCGACCAGGATGATCTCGACGCCGGCCTCGTCCTGCAAGACTGCGGCGGAGGCGTCGTAAGCGGTGAGGCAGGCGATCTTTTCTCCCCGCCGTTTCATGGCGAGGAGGCTGGGCAGAGACACGGGATCAGTCATGGGCGATGACCGTAAGGCCCCTGCGCGGGCAGTTGCGGACCAGTTCCCGCAAGGGGCCCCGGATGGGAATGTCGAGGTCGGGCGCGATTTCGGACAGCGGATACAGCACGAATTCCCGTTCGGCGATGCCGGGATGCGGAATCGTCAGGGTCTCCGTGTCGAGGACGACATCGTCATAGAGCAACAGGTCTAGATCGAGCGTCCTGGGTCCCCATCGCTCGCCGGTGCGGACGCGGCCGTGGGTCTGTTCGATTCTTTGCAGGGCTTGCAGCAGTTCCGGCGGCGCCAGAGTCGTGGCGACGGCCATGACGGCATTGACGTAGTCCGGCTGGCCGCTCGGTCCCATCGGAGCACTGCGGTAAAGGCTGGAAAAAGCGAGCTCCCGCACGCCGGGCACGGCGCCGATCGCCCGCCGGGCCGTCCGCACGGTTTCGGCCGCGTCGCCGAGATTGCCGCCGAGACCGATGTAAGCCTTGCTTTCGCCGCTCATTCCCGGAAAAAGTCAGGCCGCCGCTACCGGGGCGCGCCGGCGCCGTTTCCGGGGCCGGGATTTTCCGCCAGGCTTGTGGCCGGCGCGGGTCATGGCCTTCTGCTCGGCCTCGTCGGCGGACTGGAAGCGGGTCCACCATTCGGCCAGCTCGGGTTCGGCTTCGCCGGTTTCGGCGCGCAGCACCAGGAAGTCGTAGGCGGCGCGGAAACGCGGATGGCTCAGGAGCCGGAAAGGGCGTCCCCCTTGCGTCTTGTCGAAGCGGGACTGGAGCAGCCAGATTTCCCGCATCGGGATTCCGATCGTCTTGGGGAAAGCCGTGTGGCGGGTCTGGCGGGAGATGACCTCGGAGGCGGCCTCCTGATAGGCCACGATGGCGTTTTCGCCTTGGGCGATCCGGGCTTCGGCGCGGCTGCGCACCGGCTCCCAGAGCAGGGCGGAGAAAAGGAAATAGGGCGCGACCGCCTTGTCTTCCTGGACGCGCTGATCGGTGCGTTCCAGAGCCTTGGCCACGAAAGTGAGCGGGAATCCCCCGCTTTCGCGGGCCAGGCAGTTTTCCGTTTCCGGGAACAGCGAGCCGAACAGGCGGAAATGGCGAAGCTGCTCGAAGGTCTGCACCGCGTAGCCGGCCAGGAACAGCTTCACGAGCTCGTCGTAGAGCCGGGCCGCGGGAATGTCGCGCAGCAGCTCCGCCAAGCGGTGAATCGGTTCGGCACAGCTCGGGTGCAGGGTGAAGCCGAGCTTCACCGTGAAACGGATCGCCCGCAGCATCCGCACCGGATCCTCACGGTAACGCTGTTCGGGATCGCCGATCAGCCGCAGCGATGCGTTGCGGTGGTCGTCCATCCCCCCGACGTAATCGATCACCGAGAAGTCGCTGATGTTGTAATACAGCGCATTGACCGTGAAATCGCGCCGGAAGGCGTCTTCTTCGATGGTGCCGTAGACGTTGTCGCGCAGAATGCGTCCGCCTTCGGTAACATGCTCGTCGTGCGGCTCGCGGGTCAGGCCGCGGAAGGTGGCGACCTCGATGATCTCCTCGCCGAAATGCACATGGGCGAGGCGGAAGCGGCGTCCGATCAGCCGGCAGTTCCGGAAAACGGCCTTGATTTCCTCCGGGTGGGCATCGGTGACCACGTCGAAATCCTTCGGCTCCCGCCCCAGCAGCAGGTCGCGCACGCAGCCGCCGACCAGGTAGGCCTGATAGCCCGCTTTGCGCAGGCGATAGAGCACCTTCAGCGCATTGTCACTGATCAGCGTGCGCGAGATCGAATGTTCGGAGCGGGAATAAATCCGCGGGCCGGTGGCAACGGGATCCGGTATTGCCGCGGCGGGGGGGTGTCGCGCACCGATCAACCGTTTGATGAAGGCGAAGAGTTCCAGAGGATTTGTTGGTTGTTTGGTTATAGGAAGTTGCATATGAATCATAACCCAGGTGAAAGACCGGCTCAATCGAGCCCCCCTTACGGTTTTTGCGCCACTTGCCGAAATCCGGAACTCGATGTCTAAAGACGAGATTTACCGGCAGCAGCAGTCGTTCCTCGACGACTTCGGCTTCGGGGAGAGCGTCGCGACCGTGTTCGACGACATGTTGGAGCGCTCGGTCCCGTTTTATGCCGAGCTGCAGCGCATGATCGCCGAAATGGCCGGCGACTTCGCCGCGCCGGACACGCGCATCTACGATTTCGGCTGCTCCACCGGCACCACGTTGATAGGCCTGGACCGGGCGATCGGGCCGCGTGGGCTTACTCTCGTGGGTGTCGACAACTCCGAAGAAATGCTGGCGAAATGCCGCGCCAAGATGGCCGGGCACGTTTTCGCCAATGCCGTCGAACTGGTCCGTGCCGATCTGAACCAGGGGATCGCCATGGAGAAGGCGTCGCTTGCCTTGATGATACTGACCCTCCAGTTCGTCCGTCCCCTCTACCGCGACCGGCTGGTCAAAGCAATACGCGATGGGCTGGAAGAAAACGGTGCGCTGATCCTGGTGGAGAAAGTGCTGGGCGAGAGCTCCCTCTTCAACCGTTCCTTCATCAATTACTACTACGAATTCAAGAAGCGCAACGGCTATACCGAGCTGGAGATCGCCCAGAAGCGCGAGGCCCTGGAAAACGTCCTGGTGCCCTACAAGCTTGCGGAAAACCTGGAGATGCTCAGGGTGGCCGGCTTCCGCTACGTCGACGTATTCTTCAAGTGGTACAACTTCGTCGGCATCGTGGCCATCAAGTGAAAAGCCTGTGGAGATGCGCGCGGTTTTGTAGTATTCTTCCCCCCTCCTCGAGACAGTTGCGCGGCATCCGGACACGTCCGGCGGGCCGCGAGACCTTAGCATTTGTCCCCATCGTCTAGAGGCCCAGGACACCGCCCTCTCACGGCGGCGACGGGGGTTCGAATCCCCCTGGGGACGCCATAAATCAATATTTGGAAACTAAGGCGGTTACCGTACGGGAAAACTGCGGAAACACGCCAGCGGCTGAATGCGGAAAATGGTCGACAAATCCGCAGCTTTAGCCTGCCACCTCCATCCCGGTTTGCCCTCCTTCGTGAGTTCGTACCAGCTCGATATGCAAAAGGGAACCGGTCGCACGATGAGACCAGTTCCAAAACCCTATCCGACATCGGTGCCAGTAAGTTCCAGTCGCCCGAGTGGGGGGGGCAAACAAGGAGTCCCGCAGCCGCGCGAAGCGACTGTGGGACTAAGGAAATCTCCCGCCCATCCCGGCAAGAACGCCACGCCGGCGTGAGCCAGGGGGGCATGCCGTAGCTCGTTGTTGGTCTGGTCCAAACGTGGCGGACTCTTCTTCCTCCAGCGCCGCATTTTCCATTGCGTGATAGCGCTCTTGCTTCTTTCCAGCGATCCGCATACCAATCGTTAAGAAAGGGCCGGGTCAATGCACAAATCGGCAGGAAAGTCGATTTACACGCGCAGCGCCTGACGGATTTGTCCAAAAGGGAGAGTGGTGTATGTGGCAATTACTTTCGAAAAAGTCAGTAACACTTTGGTATTGTCCTAGTGGCACGAGGTTTTACAGCTATTTATCAGGGCTGCGATCTAGTCACAAAATTTACCGTTATATTTATATCCTTGACGACAGGATCAATGACGCATTGACTTGAGCTGGTATTTTCTTCAAGCGTATAGGTACAGCCTGAGCTCCAGGTTATAACATACGCCGTCAGTTGTGTTTCGGCCCAAAACGTCAATGGTTTTCCGGCTTGAACCGTGTAACTGCAAAGGCTTTGGTTGTCGTTGCAGTAGCCCAATAAAGAACTGGGGTCTGGATAGTCGGCGGCATAGGCTCCAACAATCCCTTTTGGGTTTTTAGGCTTATTTAGCGTCACAGTAACCTGTTTTGGAGTAGGAGTAGGAGTAGGAGTGGGAGTAGGAGTGGGAGTGGGAGTGGGAGTGGGAGTGGGAGTGGGAGTGGGAGTGGGAGTGGGAGTGGGAGTAGGAGTGGGAGTAGGAGTGGGCGCCGCACAGCCGCTATTGTTGATGGTCCCATCAGGCATCTTGACGCCGCAGTAGGAAACACCGTTCTGAACCATATTGTTCATGTTGGCATTTAACAGATTCGTGTTCTTCAGAGCGACGTTGGTCCAATCACCGTAACTGAGATTCGCCTCCTCAAGATCGGTTTGGTCGAAATAAGTCTCCCCGACCGTCGCGTTATAAAGTCCGACCCTCGTCATCGTGGCGCTGGATAACTGCGTCTGGTTCAATACCGATTCGGTGAAATCAACCCGGCTGAGATCGGCTTTTTCCAGATTGGTACGGGTTAAATTGGCGCGTACGAGATTGGACCCGCTCAAGTTTACACCCACGAGGTTTGCACCGGATAAATTAGCCTCGGGGCATTGGGTGTCGGGCTGAATCACACAGCCGTTGATCACCTCGCCGAATCTACCGGAGGCGTTCGTAGAGTTCGAGCTGTCAATCGCCGTCGTATACCAGACTACCCGACCCCTCGGGTCATCCAGGTAAAGATGGACACCAAAGAGCGTGGTGTCTGGCAGCGCCCTGGGTTTAGGTTTGTTCGCATCGAGAAAACCCAGAACTTTCTTGGCTTTATCGCTGGGTTGGGCAAGAAATCGCAGCTCCCCCGTATCTTTGTCATAGTCCGGCTTGCTGAGTTTAAGGCGCAGACTGACTCCCTTATGCTCGCCGGACCAGGTCATCAGCGCAAAAACCTTATCCGGCGATTCGAAAACAGCATCCCAAATCTTCAACAGATCATTCGCTTCAATGCGACTCGTAAACGCTTGTGGCCAGATGCCTTGGAGCTTTATCGAAGCGGGTTTGAAGCGCAGCAGATAGCGACTTGAATCTGTACTGCTTTCAAGCACGGCTTCATTGGCCTGGTAAACCATCAACTGGTCAATCGGCTGAACTTTATCAGATACGATATCGGCCATGGCTGAGGCGGAAACGAGCGTACAAATGACACCCGTCCGGAGAATCGTGTTACGCAATAGTTTCATTTTTTTGTGATCCGTAGAAAACGATGAATGCCTTTGCCGGCGTATCTGCCGGACTTTGAACCGCGGCTGTCGGGTTTGAGTCAGGGGGGCTGTGTTGCGCCAACTGACGGTAATAGTTTGCCTTGGCTTCAGCGGGCGGGGCAATGTGCGGCCACTCATAGTGAGTTCGCCGGTTTTTTCAAGCGGACGTCATATTTCCGGGGCCGGCTCTGTCACACGTTTGGCATGCGCCTGTAACTTATTGGCTGATGTTTTTCGAATAAACTTGTGGCCCGCTTTGCCTGCTTGGGCCGGTTCTGAAGGCAGCGACGCGAGTGGGATCGACCTGGGTTTTAAGACCTGAAAGGGGGAATAATGGCCTCATGCTTTCCGAACCGTTGGAACCGTGTTTGGCGTGTCGCGGTTCTCCTGGTGGCGTTTTGGGGAGGTGTTGAAGCGGCGGGCGCGGCAGCCGGCGGGTGGCCTGAGGGCCTTCGGCCGGCCATCAGCCGGAGCCTGCGCCAGGTGGAAGCGAGTGCGGGAGGCTATCAGACCCGCAACCCCGATCAAGGACTCGCGGTGCGGTTCGAGGCTGGCGGCGTCGCGCTCGGCCCGCTGCGTTTGGGCGACGCCTGGGTCTGGAGCCTCAGTTTGAGCGGCTACGGCGAACCGGGCCGGGTGCGGCCGGTGGCGGCGGGCGAGCGGGTTGCGCAAGGGACGCGGCTGGAATACCGGCGGGGGGCTGTCACCGAATGGTATGACAACCGGCCGGAAGGCATCGAGCAAGGCTTCACCCTCAGCCAGCCGCCGCGGGCCGGGGCCGAAGCGATCGAACTGCGGCTGCGGCTGCATGGGACGCTGCACGCCGAACTCGACCCCGATGGCCGGGGCGCCAGGCTCAAAGACTCGCGCGGCCAAGCCGTGCTCGCTTACCGGCAGCTCGACGTGGTCGACGCCCGCGGCCGGCACCTCCCCGCCCGGATGGCCCTGGCCGACGATGGTCTCAGCCTGCGGGTCGATACTCGCAACGCCGCCTGGCCCATCACCGTCGATCCGCTCATCTACGACATCCAGCAAAAGCTTACCGCGCAAAACAGCGACGGCAGCGACGACCCCGACAAGAACGGCAACTTCGGCGTATCGGTCGCCCAATCCGCCGACGGCAGCACCGTCCTGGTCGGCGCGGAAGGCGCCCGCGTCGGCGGCAAAGCCGAAGCCGGTGCCGCCTACGTCTACAGTTGGAGCGGCAGCGAGTGGCGGATCCAGCAAAAGCTCACCGCCCAGAACGCCGATGGCCGCGAAGACCCCGACAAGAACGCCAACTTCGGCCGTAGCGTCGCTTTGAGCGGCGACGGCAACCAAGCCCTCATCGGCGCCGCCAACGCCGACATCGACGGCAAAAGCCACGCCGGCGCCGTCTACGCCTACCAGCGCACCGGCACCCGCTGGCAGATTCAGCAAAAGCTGCAAGCGCAAAGTCCCGAAGACCCCGACGACGTGCGCGCCAACGCCAACTTCGGGCACGCGGTCGCCCTCTCCGTCGACGGCGGCACCGCCCTCATCGGCGCCGACGGCGGCAGAGTCAGCGGCAAAAAGGAAGCCGGCGCCGCTTACGTCTACGGCTGGGGCGGCGCCGCCTGGGCCATTCAAGCCAAGCTGATCGCGCAAAGGCCCGGCGACCCCGACGACGCTCGCGCCAACGCCAACTTCGGGCACGCGGTCGCCCTCTCCAGCGATGGCGGCACCGCCCTCATCGGCGCCGACGACGCCAGAGTCAGCGGCAAAGCCCGAGCCGGGGCGGCCTACGTGTACGGCCGCGACGGCAACGGCTGGGCCATTCAAGCCAAGCTGATCGCGCAGACCCCGAGCGATCCCGACGACAGCGGCGCCAACGCCAGCTTCGGCGAAGCGGTCGCCTTGTCCGCCGATGGCAACACCGCCCTGGTGGGCGCCGACGGCGCCAAGATGCCCGGCACCGGCAAGCTCTTTCCCAATGGCAAGGCCAAAGCCGGCGCAGCTTACATCTACCGGCGGAGCGAAGGGGGGTGGCAGATCCAGCAAAAGCTGCTGGCGCAAAAGCCCGGCACGCCGGCGGAAGACGACACCGAGAAGGACGCCTTTTTCGGGCAAGCGGTCGCCTTGTCTGCCGATGGCGCCACCGCCCTCATCGGCGCCAACGGGGCCGATGGGCCCGAAGGCCAGGCGCAGGCCGGCGCGGCGTATGTGTACAGCCGAACGGGCACGGACTGGAGTATCCAGCAGAAGCTGCGGGCGCAGACGCCGGATGGCAACTGGGATGCCAAGGCCAACGGCCTTTTCGGCTATGCCGCGGCCTTGTCTCCGGATGCCGACACCGTCCTGGTCGGAGCCAATGCGGGGGCCGGCGCGGTCTATGTCTTCAATCCATCTCAATACACCTTGGCGGTAACGATGCCGGCCAACGGCAAGATTACCAGCGCGCCGCCCGGAATTAGCTGCGGCGGCGCCTCCACGCTTTGCAGCAAAGATTTCCCCAGGGCGGCGACGGTGACCCTGACAGCCGCTCCGAACAAGGGTTATGTCGTTGCCGGCTGGACTGGCTGCGACAGCAGCTCGGGCCCGACCTGTACCATGACCATGAACGCGGCAAAGTCCGTGACGGCGACGTTCAGTGCCGGGTACAGCCTGACGGTAAGCCAGCCGGGCGGGGGCGGAGGCACGGTGACCAGCAACCCGGCCGGCATCAACTGCGGCAATACCTGCAGCAGCGGTTTCGTAGCGGGGACGGTCGTCACGTTAAATCCGCAGCCTGCCTCCGGTTATGCCTTTCAGGGCTGGAGCGGCTGTGACTCCACCAGCGGGAGCGGTAACCAACAGACCTGCACAGTAACGATAAATGCCGCAAGGGCCGTGACGGCGACCTTCGGCCCCCTGTATGCCCTGACCGTAAACCAGGTTGGCGGCGTTGGAGTCAGATTGCTCAGTAACCCAAGCGGTATCGACTGCGGAAGTACTTGCAGCGGCCAGTTCGTAACGGGGACCGTAGTGATACTGAGGTCGCAGACCGCTCCCGGCTATGTCTTGACGGGCTGGACCGGCTGCGACTCGACCAGCGGAAGCGGGAACCAACAGACCTGTACCGTGACCATGAGCGCGGCAAGGTCGGTGACGGCGACGTTCAGTGCCGGGTACAGCCTGACGGTAACCCAGGCGGGCGGAGGTGGAGGCACGGTGACCAGCAACCCGGCCGGTATCAACTGCGGCGGCAATTGCAGCAGCCAGTTCGTAACGGGGACCGTAGTGACGCTGACGTCGCAGACCGCTGCCGGCTATCTCTTGACGGGCTGGACCGGCTGTGACTCGACCAGCGGAAGCGGGAACCAACAGACCTGTACCGTGACCATGAACGCGGCAAGGTCGGTGACGCCACAGTTTAGCACTACCCTTACCGTAAACCGGATTGGCGGGGCGGGCGGCGGCGTGGTGGTCAGCAGTCCCAATGGCATCGCTTGTGGTGGGTTCTGTACCAGCACTTTCGCGGCAGGGACCGCTGTCACGCTTACGCTGCAACCTGCCTCGGATGGCGTCTTCGAGGGCTGGACCGGCTGTGACTCCACCAGCGGCAGCGGCAACCAACAAACCTGTACCGTGATCCTAAACGGCGCGAAGTCCGTGACCGCCACATTTGTAACCCTCTATACCCTGACGGTGAACCGGACCGACGCGCCGACAAACTTCGCCGGCGGTCCCATGAGCAGCAGTCCTCCCGGTGTCAATTGCGGTGGCGCCTGTTCGTATACCTTTGCGGCCGGTACGCAGGTCACGCTTACGGCTGAGGCGTTGCCCGGCTACGCGCTGGATTGGCTGGACTGCGACAGCAAAACAGCCAACACCTGCACGGTGACGATGAACTCGAACAGGACCGTCGTCGCCTGGTTCGGGGAACAATGATGTTACCCGCCCCCTGAGGCAGGCAGACAGGAGTTCGCGTACCGGATCGCCGGGGCTTCGCATCCGAATTTCCACGACCCCCAGGACGGGCCGTCCTGGCCATGACTTATTTGAGGAGTCTACATGAAACCTAAGTCCCCGATGACTCAAGCCGCGCTTGGCCGCAAACTGCGGCTGCTGGCGCCGGCGCTGCTGGCCGTGCCGGTCGTGGCGCTGGCGAACCCGGCGGAGCAGGCCGCCGCGCCGGAGGGTCGGGACACCGCGTTCTTACGCAAGATCAAGCCCCGTTATCCCAAAAACTGCGCCGGCAAGCCCGGCGGCACCGGGCTGTGCCTGCTGGTCAGCACCGCTCCCCGGGCCGAGGGTGAATTCCGGGTGCGCCCAGTGATAAACGATCCGCACGCCGCGCCGGCCGAAGACCAGGCGCTGCCGGTCAACACCATCCTGGCTTTGCCGCCCGGCACTTATGAAATCTACAAAGCCACCGGCATCGACGACGCCGCGCCCGCCACGGTGACGGTCAGCGAAGGCCGGATCACTACCGTTCAGACCATCACCCTGCGCTTCGTCCGGCCTGGGAAAGACAAGGATCGGGCCTATAAGCTGCAGCGGGCCCTGTCGGAGCGGTGCACCGCCGAATTTCCCCGAGCCGGGGTCGGCGCCTACCTGCCCGGCAACTACCTGCTGAACCGGGCCGGCAAGGACCGGGACGCGAGCATCTGCGAACGCGGCGGCGTCGCCTTCAACGCCGTTTTCGGCCAAGGCTACAGAATCCGCCCCGGCAAGGTGCAGGAGCAAGGACTCAGCCGGGAGCTGCACTACACCCACCCCGACCAGGTCAGCGCCCTCACCTCGGTGGGGCCGTTCCACCACGGCATTGGCCGCATCGGCTGGCTCAAACACTGGCAAAGCTACCAAGGACTGCAAAACCCCTTCGATAAGCGCAGCGGCGCCGTGGCCCTGCATGGGCCGGGGAGCTACGTCTACGTCGTGCCCATGATTTTCCACCGCAATCACGCCAAGGTGTGCGGGTTTACCCTGCCCCAGGGCGGGCTGCCGAAGCAGCCCTTGCTGACCGACTGCAAATTCTCCAGGGGCGAACTCACCGGCTTCACGGTCAATCCCGGCACGGTATTCGTCTACCACAACCTGTTCGGCCAGCCCGATATTGCCGCTTACAACATCCAGAGCGGCTTCACGGTGGACAACGTCCAATTCAAGCTGCCTGAGGAGAACTGAAGAATGAAACGCCTGCTCATCGCCTGCGCCATCGCGCAAACCTGGGGCATCGCCCAGGCCAATAAAACGGGGCCGGAACTTGCCGCCGGCACCGGGGCGCTGTCCTATGAGTTCTTCAACCTCACCGGCTACGGCTGCACCTTGCATTACTACGGCGGCGGCCCCAACCCCTATGCCTGGGGCCAACATGCGCAGAAATACGGCTGGAACGGCCACCCGCGAGACGGGGGGCCGGATGACGGCTGGGGATTCTTCAACAGCATGAACCGGACTCAAAGCTACACCAACCGGGTCATTTTCTACAATGATACCGATCCCGTGACTGCGCCCATCAGAGTAACCGGTTCCGCTGGCGGGCAATGGGTCACCGGCGCCTTCGGTCAGGATTACAGCCTCGAGGCCGGCAGCAGCACCTCGGCGATCGAATATTCGAGCCGGATGTCCGGCACCGCCAGCGCGCCGGCCATCGCGGACAGTTGGACCGTGCAGTGCGCGCCTGGCGCAAAGGATGGCCAAGGCAATCCGCTGAGCCAGCCGGTGGTGATGGCCAATATGGCTTCCGCCTCCGATTCCTTTTATTCGGGGACGACCAACACCGCGCTGATTAGGGCTGACGGGACCTTGAGGAACGCGAGTCATGGTCCGAGAACCGTGGATCCGCCGATAGCGAACACTGCCGTTAACCCCGCTGCCCCGGGAAGCTTCGGCCCTTGGTCGTCGCCGTCGGCGGTGTCAGGCAATGTGAACGGCATGGGTTTCGTCGACGGTTCGCCAGGCACCACATTTAACTTTGCTGCGGGCTACACCCCGTATTGTAACGACAGCGGCCAGTGTTTCACCCCCGGCGGGCTGTGGGCCGCCGCCAGCGATCCCAACGCCGGGGCGGTCTTCAGCGTGGTGCAGGCGATGTATCCGGTTAACTATGCTAACTATGTCACAGCGAGGCAATGGTCAGCTGAAAGCAGTTATAGTAAAGATGGCGCAGGCACCGGTGGATACGACTCGACTCTGTTAACCTTGGTCTACTATAACCCCATCTACGGCGGCCATTTCACCCTGGCTCTCGGCGATCCTTTCATCATCAGCAGCTTCAACGCCAAGATTTTGTGGTTCCTGGCCACGCACCCCGCCTGGCACCTCAACAATGGCACCTTCGACGCCGGATCCAATACCAATGCGGGTCTGGGTTTATATCTGGCGCTCAATCAACACCCCGTGTTCGGTCTGGACGCCGCTAATCGGTATGTCAACTGGCTGGCCTCGTCCGCCGCGAAGGCGGCGTATGTGATCAATCAGCTGAACAACAACGCTATCGAAGACGCCAAAAAGCCGATTACCCACGAGTCGGGCTGGGGTAAATTTCTAAGCATTGCGGCCCAAACTGCCTCGGTCGCCCTGAATCAGACCTCCAGTGTCTATGGTAAAGGCTGGGTTGGGGGAACCCAGGGAGCGGATCTTATTCAAAGAACCGGGGTCAATACGGCAAACGGTTACCTCAACAAGTACGTGCAGGACAAAATCAAAAATCACTTCACCACGACGACTTACGGAACGCCGCCCGCCACCCAGAACGCGCCGTTCGTATCCAACCCAAGTTTTTCCTCGAACAATCTGTTGGGGATGCTGCTGGCCAACAGCCAGGCGCAAACGGAAATCAGCGGCGCTCTGGGACTGGGCACCACCACGGACTTTTCCAACCCTTTATGGTCGACGCAATCGATTTTCAAGGATAACAAATGCGTGGCATCCACCCTCAGTGTGCAAAATAACCAGTATCAAGGGACCACTACCTGCTATAACTCGGCCGGCAGCCAGGTGTCCCAAAGCAGTCTGAATCCGCAATACGTCAATGTGTATTCCCAAAACCAGGACATCAACGCAACCACGAACCGGTTGAACATCTGGGATGCCTTGCTGACCGGGTCCGATGTCACCACCAATGCCCAGGGCCAACTGGTACTCGCCAATCCTCTCGCGAACAGCTTCGAGCCGCCGACCCAGCTTTATGACCCGGATGTCGCCGCTATAGGCACAGCGTTCAATTATCAGACCGGCACGGAGACCCTGCAGTCTTATACTCCCTACCAGTATCCGAAGTTGGCGCCCGCGCTTGCGCCGTTCACGGTTGCCGGCTGGGCTCCCACGAGTGCTTGTACCAACCAGGGTTTTCAATATAAAGCCGTTGAAACCTGGGATGCCGAAACCGGGATATTGAGCGTATCCGCGGTACAGGCAGGATGTCCGGGGCATTGGAATCACGCTGAAACCATTCCGACAGTAAGTCTGTGGTTAGGCGCCTGTGATCCGAATAATCCCGCTGTCACTTTCTCGATGGCGACAAATCCGCTAAATGCCTCCTTGAGCTGCCTAAAGCCGCAAGGGGCGGTCGTGATTCGACCCGCTAGTGCATTAGCGCCAATTTCGCCTGGTTTGTGGACATCATGTACTTACTATGCGACTGGCGGTAACCTTGATCCCGCAACCGGCATCCTCACCGCTACCGGTTATCAGTCAGACGATTATTACATAGACAATATCTTCACCGGTAATATTCTGTCATGTCCCAATCCTTATCCATGGGGCTACCAGATGCAGCTGGATCTCACGACATGCCAAGCGGGATCGCAAGTCCAATTGCTGATGCCAAACTACACTTCGGCTTCTTTGAGTTGCGTGACGCCCGCTTCGGTGAGCTTTCCAGCCGCGAGCCAGCCGGCGCTGGATTACAACCAATGCGTCGCCGATCCCTATGCCACCGGTGGCGTGGTCGCTACGCAGATAAACGGGGAACTGGGTTTGGCCTGCACCTGTATGCCCAGTTATCTGACCGGTTTCGGGGATGGGTCCAAATTGAACTACGGCTATTACGCGACCAGCTCCAGCCACGGCACCGTCGGTACGGCGTGTAATCCCCGAGGTGGCTGATGGGGCTGCTCCCCGTACCGCAGGGAGCAGGCCGCGCCGCGGCTATGCCGATGGCCGCAAGCCCAAGACCGTCCTGACCCGCCCGGCAAGTTGGCCGTCGCCGGGCCGCCAGTCCGCGACGGCGGTTTTTACTCCTCGGCCCTCGACAAGGGCTCGCGAACCGAGAGGACCGACTTGCGACAACCCCGAGTGCTCTGGTCCATCAAGGCCGGTACGGCGCCCCATGGCATCGTCCTGGCCAAGGAAGGCCGGTGTGCCCAGGTCACCAATCTGGGTCGGCGACGAGTTGTCCGTGATCGATCTCAAGACCGACCAGAAGGTCGCGCGCGAGCCCAATGGCGTCAGCCTTTGGAACCGGCAAACGGAAGGTACACTATAACCGGGCAGGATGCCCCCGACGACTCATCACCCGCGCGTACCTGCCAACCCTAAGCGAGCCGCCAACGTGAATTCGACAACCCGCTCACAACAAACCCGCGCACTGACCGCCAGCACGATCGCTTTCACCGTCTGCTTTGCGGTCTGGACCATCTTCTCCATCATTGGCCTGCAAATCCGCCAGGATTTGGCGCTCAGCGAAACAGAGTTCGGTCTTTTGGTGGGCACGCCCATCCTGACCGGTTCGCTGATCCGCCTGGCGCTCGGTATCTGGACCGATCAGTATGGCGGCCGCATCGTTTTTGTCACGGTAATGCTGTCGGCTGCGCTCGCCACGTTCATGCTTACGACGGTCGAAACCTATCCCATGTTTCTGCTGACGGCGCTGGGCGTGGGCATCGCCGGCGGCTCCTTCGCCGTGGGTATCGCCTATGTGTCGCGCTGGTATCCCCCGGAAAAGCAGGGCTTCGCTTTAGGGATATTCGGCATGGGCAACGTCGGCGCGGCGGTCACCAAATTCACCGCGCCCTTTGTCATGGTCGCGTTCGGCTGGCATGCGGTGGCGCAAATCTGGGCGGCGGCTTTGGTGTTGATGGCGCTGATCTTCTGGTTCAGCACCGACGACGACCCGGTTTTGAAATCCCGCCGGGCGGCCGGCAAGCCGCCCGAACCCTTTTTCAAGCAACTGGAGCCGCTCAAGAACCTGCAGGTCTGGCGCTTTTCCCTGTATTACTTCTTCGTGTTCGGCGCCTTCGTCGCGCTGGCGCTGTGGCTGCCGCGCTATCTGGTGGGCGCCTACGGCTTCGACGTGAAGACCGCCGGCGTCATCGGTGCGCTCTATTCGATACCGGCCAGCGTATTTCGAGCCTTTGGCGGTTGGCTGTCGGACAAGATCGGCGCGCGCATGGTGATGTACTGGACCTTCACGGTATCGGCCGTGTGCACCTTCCTGCTGTCCTACCCGCCGACCGATTACATCGTGCACGGCGCCCACGGCGACATCACCTTCAGTCTGGCCATGAGTCCGGCCGTTTTCGTCGTCATCATGTTCGTGCTGGGCTTGTTCATGTCGTTCGGCAAGGCGGCCGTATACAAACACATCCCGGTGTATTACCCCAACAACGTCGGGGCGGTCGGCGGCGTGGTGGGCATGATCGGCGGTCTGGGCGGCTTTCTGCTGCCGCTCACCTTCGGCATGCTGCTCGATTTGACGGGCCTTTGGACCAGTTGCTTCATGTTGCTGTTCGTGCTGGTGACGGTTGCCTTGGCGTGGATGCACTTCGCCATTCTCCGCATGCAGCAGCGGCTGGCGCCGGAACTGGCCAAGGTGCCGAAATATCTGCCGGAACTGGTGCTCCCCTCGCCCTTGGTGTTGACCGAGTGGAATCCGGAGAACACCGATTTTTGGGAGAAGACCGGCAAGCGGATCGCCACCCGCAACCTGTGGATCAGCATCCCCGCGCTGTTTTTGGCCTTCGCGGTGTGGATGGTGTGGAGCGTGGTAGTCATCAACCTGCCCAGCATCGGCTTCCGCTACACCACCAACCAGTTGTTCTGGTTGACGGCCTTGCCCGGATTGTCCGGCGCGACCTTGCGGATTTTCTATTCCTTCATGGTGCCCATCTTCGGCGGGCGGCGCTGGACCACCATCAGCACCGCCTCGCTCCTGGTGCCGGCCCTGTGGATCGGCTTCGCCGTGCAGGACCCGGAAACTCCTTATGTATTGATGCTGGTGCTGGCCTTGCTGTGCGGTTTTGGCGGCGGCAACTTCGCCTCCAGCATGGCCAACATCAGCTTTTTCTTCCCGCAGGCCAAGAAGGGCGCGGCCTTGGGTCTGAATGCCGGACTCGGCAACCTGGGGGTCAGCGCGGTGCAATTCGTAGTGCCTTTGGTCATCACCGCCTCCGTGTTCGGCTGGCTGGGTGGCGAGCCGCAGACCTGGATGAAGGATGGCATCACCAAACCGATGTGGCTGCAGAACGCCGGTTTCATCTGGGTGCCGTTCATCCTTGCCGCCTCGATCGCGGCGTGGTTCGGCATGAACGACATCGCCTCGGCGAACGCCTCGTTCAAGGATCAGGCCGTGATCTTCAGGCGCAAGCACAACTGGCTGATGTGCTGGCTCTACACCGGCACCTTCGGTTCCTTCATCGGTTATTCGGCAGGGCTGCCCATGCTCATCAAGACCCTGTTCCCGGCGGTCAACCCGGCTCAATACGCCTTTCTCGGGCCTCTGGTCGGAGCCCTGATACGGCCTTTGGGCGGCTGGCTGGCGGACAAGCTGGGCGGCGCGCGGGTCACTTTCTGGAACTTCATCGTCATGGCGGCGGCGGTATTGGGCGTGCTGCACTTCATGCCGACGGGGGGCGCCGACGGCAACTTCTATGGCTTCCTTGCCATGTTCCTGCTGCTGTTCCTGACGACGGGCATCGGCAATGGCTCCACTTTCCGCATGATTCCGGTGATCTTCCTCACCGAGCGGCAGCGCGCGAACGTGGGCGATGTCGCGCAGATTCGCCGCGAGGCGGCCAAGGAGTCGGCGGCGGTGTTGGGCTTCAGCTCGGCGGTCGGGGCGTATGGCGCGTTCTTCATTCCCAAGAGTTACGGCACCGCGATCGCCTTGACCGGCGGACCGGAGGCGGCCCTGTATGTCTTCCTGGTCTTTTACGTGAGCTGCATCGCGCTGACCTGGTGGTATTACGCGCGCCGGAATGCGGAGATGCCGTGTTAGGACAAAGGGTGTAGGCTCACTGGCATCGCGAGTCGACAAACGGAGTAGCACCATGAACGATCCGGCCCGCAAGCTGGCCACTTACAAAGACCTTTTCGATCTGCCGCCCCACTTGGTGGGCGAGATCATCGGCGGACGCTTGATCACCCATCCCCGGCCGGCGCCGCGCCATGCCCGTGCCTATTCCGCCCTAGGCGTGAAAGTCGGCGCGCCTTTCGATCTGGGCGACGGTGGCCCCGGTGGCTGGTGGATACTCGACGAGCCCGAGTTGCATATCGCCGGCGACATCCTGGTGCCCGATCTGGCCGGCTGGCGGCGGGAACGGATGCCTCGGTTACCCGAGACGGCCTGGTTCGAGACCGTTCCGGACTGGGTGTGCGAGGTTTTGTCGCCCTCCACGGCCCGTGTCGATCGGGTGGAGAAGATGCCGCTCTATGCCCGCATGGGCGTGGGTCATGCCTGGCTGGCGGACCCGGATTTGCGGACTCTGGAAGCTTACGAAAACCGGGAAGGCCGCTGGCTGTTGTTGCAGACTTTGGCGGGTGACGCGGGGGTCGCCCTTCCGCCGTTCGAGGCGGTGGAGTGGGAACTGGGTTCGCTGTGGGCGGATTAACCGGGAACCACCGCCGTTCGTGTAAGTCCATGATTCGGAGAACGACATGATACGTACCATCGAAGCGGTCATCGATGCCCAAGGCAAGATTCGTCTTGCCGAACCCGTGCGCTTGCCATTGCCGCGACGCGCGCTGGTGACGATCCTGGAGGACGAGCCCGTTTTGCCTGCGGACGAAATATCGCTCCTGAGCGAAGCGGCTCTTGCGGAAGACTGGAATCGGGCCGAAGAGGACGAGGCATGGGCGCATTTACAGCCGGAGCGGTAGTTTCGATTTACTTTCCGTTCTCCGATTTGTCCCGTTCCAAATTGCGTCCCGCCATGATTTTGGCCGATGCGGAGCGGGGAGATTGGGTGCTGTGCCAGATCACCAGCAAGCCCTATGCCAATGCGCGGGCCGTGGAAATCGCTGGCGAGGATTTTCTCGAAGGCGGTTTACGGGTTGTCAGTTACGCGCGCCCCGGCAAGCTGTTCACCGCGCATCACCGCTTTTTCACGACTCCATCGGTATTCTGCAAGCCGAAGCGCTGAATCGGGTGCTGGACGCAGTCACGGCGATGCTTTGAAAACACCGGACCCCATGAGAGAGACAAGCTTATGAGCCATTTCCTCGACCGCCTGATGTTCTTCAAGAAGAACGTCGACACCTTTTCCGGCGAGCACGGCGTCGTCACCAACGAGGCGAGAACCTGGGAGGACGGTTACCGCCAGCGTTGGCAGCATGACAAGATCGTGCGTTCCACCCACGGGGTGAACTGCACCGGCGCCTGTAGCTGGAAGATCTACGTCAAGAACGGCCTGGTCACCTGGGAAACCCAGCAGACCGACTATCCGCGCACCCGCCCCGATCTGCCCGACCACGAACCGCGCGGTTGCGCTCGCGGGGCCAGTTATTCCTGGTATCTGTACAGCGCCAACCGGTTGAAATACCCGATGATCCGGGGCGCGCTGGTGAACCTGTGGCGCGAGGCGCGAAAGACGCTGGGGCCAGTCGAGGCCTGGGCCTCCATCGTCGAGAATCCCGAGAAAGCTCAATCCTATAAATCCAGGCGCGGTCTGGGCGGCTTCATCCGCGCCGAATGGGACGAGGTGAACGAAATCATCGCCGCCGCCAACATTTATACCGCCAAGCGCTACGGCCCCGACCGCATCATCGGCTTCTCGCCGATCCCCGCCATGTCCATGGTGTCTTACGCCGCCGGCAGCCGGTATCTGTCGCTGATCGGCGGGGTGTGCATGAGCTTCTACGACTGGTATTGCGACCTGCCGCCGGCCTCGCCGCAGACTTGGGGCGAGCAGACCGACGTGCCGGAATCGGCCGACTGGTACAACGCCGGTTTCATCATGATGTGGGGCTCCAACGTGCCGCAGACCCGCACCCCGGATGCCCATTTCATGACCGAGGCGCGTTACAAGGGCACCAAGGTGGTGGTGGTCACCCCGGATTATTCCGAGGCCAGCAAGTTCGCCGACCTGTGGCTGCATCCCAAACAGGGGACCGACGCCGCCCTGGCCATGGCCATGGGCCATGTGATCCTCAAGGAGTTCCATCTGGAGCGGCAGAGCGAGTATTTCACCCGCTACGTCCGCGAGAACACCGACCTGCCCAACTTGGTATTGCTGAAACAGCAGGGCGGTTTTTATGTGCAGGACCGTTACCTGCGCGCCTCCGATTTCTCGGGCCAACTGGGGCAGGACAACAATCCGGACTGGAAGACCGTGGCGTGGGACGAACAATCGGGTCACATTGTCGTACCCAAGGGCTCCATCGGTTTCCGCTGGGGCGAGAGCGGCCGCTGGAACATCGAGCCGCAAGCCGCCGACGGCCAGCCGGTCCAACTGCGCCTGAGCCTGATCGATGCGCGGGATGACGTGGTCGAGGTCGGCTTCCCCTATTTCGGCGGCGCCGAGCATCCGCACTTCACCTGCTCGCCGCATGATGCCATCCAACGCCGCCACGTGCCGGTGAAGAAAATCATCCTGGCCGACGGCTCGGAAGCCCTGGTCGCCACGGTGTTCGACCTCTTGGCCGCCAACTACGGCGTGGATCGCGGACTCGGTGGAAGTAACGTCGCCGCGAGTTACGACGATGACGTGCCCTACACCCCGGCCTGGCAGGAGCGGATCACCGGCGTGCCGCGCCAGCAGGTGATCGCCGTGGCCCGCCAGTTCGCCGACAACGCCGAGAAGACTAAGGGTCGTTCCATGATCATCATCGGCGCGGCGATGAACCACTGGTATCACATGGATATGAATTACCGGGGCGTCATCAACCTGCTAATGCTGTGCGGTTGCGTTGGCCAATCCGGCGGCGGCTGGGCGCATTACGTGGGCCAGGAAAAGCTGCGCCCGCAGACCGGCTGGCTGCCCCTGGCCTTCGCCCTGGACTGGAAGCGCCCGCCGCGGCAGATGAACAGCACCTCGTTCTTCTACAACCACACCAGCCAGTGGCGCTACGAAAAGCTGGGCGTTCGGGAAATCCTCTCGCCCTTGGCCGATCCCGCCCAATTCACCGGCAGCCTGATCGACTACAACGTGCGCGCCGAGCGCATGGGCTGGCTGCCTTCCGCGCCGCAGCTTGCGGCCAATCCGCTGAACATCGCCAAGGCGGCCGAGCAGGCCGGAAAAGCGCCCGTCGATTACGTCGTCGAGCAACTCAAATCCGGCGCGCTGAAATTCGCCTGCGAAGACCCGGACGACCCGCAGAACTTCCCCCGCAACCTGTTCGTCTGGCGCTCCAACCTGCTGGGCTCCTCCGGTAAGGGGCACGAGTATTTCCTGAAATATCTGCTCGGAACGACGCATGGCGTGCAGGGCAAGGATTTAGGGCAAGAAGGCGGGCAAAAACCGGAGGAAGTCACCTGGCGCGAACAGGCGGCGGAAGGCAAGCTGGATTTGCTGACCACCCTGGACTTCCGCATGTCCACCACCTGTCTATACTCCGACATCGTGCTGCCGACGGCCACTTGGTACGAGAAGAACGATCTCAACACCTCGGACATGCATCCCTTCATCCATCCGCTGTCCAAGGCGGTGGACCCGGCCTGGGAGTCGCGTTCCGATTGGGAAATCTATAAAGGCATCGCTCGCAAATTCTCCGAGCTGGTACCGGGACATTTGGGGGTGGAGAAAGACATCGTGACGGTACCCATCCTGCACGACACGCCCAACGAACTGGCTCAGCCCGTCGACGTGAAGGACTGGAAGAAAGGGGAGTGTGACCCGGTGCCCGGCAAGACCCTGCCCAACCTGGCCGTGGTGGAACGGGACTATCCCAACGTCTACAAGATGTTCACTGCCCTGGGCCCTCTGATGAGCAAGCTCGGCAATGGCGGCAAGGGCATCGGCTGGAACACCGAGGCCGAGGTGAAGCACCTGGCGGAATTGAACCACGTGGTGCGCGAGGAGGGCATATCGCTAGGTCTGCCGCGCATCGAGTCCGACATCGACGCCGCCGAGGTGGTGCTGATGCTGGCTCCGGAAACCAACGGCCAAGTCGCGGTGAAGGCCTGGGAAGCCCTGGGCAAGGCCACGGGCCTCGATCACACCCATCTGGCCAGGGCACGCGAGGACGACAAGATCCGCTACCGCGACCTCCAGGCGCAGCCGCGCAAGATCATTTCCTCGCCGACCTGGAGCGGGCTGGAATCCGAACACGTCTGCTACAACGCCGGCTACACCAACGTCCACGAGCGCATCCCCTGGCGCACCCTCACCGGCCGTCAGCAGTTCTACCAGGATCATCCCTGGATGCGCGCCTTCGGCGAAACCCTGTGCGTGTACAAACCGCCGGTCGACACCCGGGCGGTCGCGCCGATACTGGGCAGCAAGCCCAATGGCAACCCGGAGGTGGTCCTCAACTTCATCACTCCGCACCAGAAATGGGGCATCCACAGCACCTACACCGACAACCTGCTGATGCTGACCCTGTCGCGCGGCGGCCCCATCGTGTGGATGAGCGAAATCGACGCGGCCAAGGCGGGTGTCAAGGACAACGACTGGATCGAGGTCTACAACGTCAACGGCGCCCTGACCGCACGGGCGGTGGTGAGCCAGCGCGTGCCGGAAGGCATGACCATGATGTACCACGCCCAGGAAAAGATCGTGAACACGCCGGGTGCGGAAACCACAGGCGGCCGGGGCGGCATCCACAACTCGGTGACGCGGGCCACGCTCAAGCCCACCCACATGATCGGCGGCTACGCCCAGCAGAGTTACGGCTTCAACTACTACGGCACGGTCGGTTCCAACCGCGACGAGTTCGTGATCGTGCGCAAGATGAGTCGGGTGGATTGGCTGGATGGCGAACGCGCCGAGAGCGGTGCGACGCAACAATCCACGACAGCGTCAGTGGCATGAATACCGAGTCGCTGAAAGACGAAATCCGACGGGAGCTTCCGGCTTTATTGCAGGAGGATGCCTCCTTGCGGGAATACATATTGGACTTGGTGCATCGGGATTTCCCGAGGCGTGCGGAAACCGACAGCCGCTTCGACCGGATGCTGGACGAACTGCGGCGCGATCGGGAGGAGCAAACGCGGAAATGGGAAGAGCAAATGCTGCAGGACAGGCTGTTCCGGGAAGAGCAGGCGCGCAAGTGGGAGGAGCAAAAGCAGCAGGACA
>JBFMDC010000022.1:0-22250 GCA_040753975.1 Pseudomonadota bacterium | reverse complement strand
CGGATGCTGGACGAACTGCGGCGCGATCGGGAGGAGCAAACGCGGAAATGGGAAGAGCAAATGCTGCAGGACAGGCTGTTCCGGGAAGAGCAGGCGCGCAAGTGGGAGGAGCAAAAGCAGCAGGACAAGTTGTTTCAGGAAGAACAGGCGCGCAAGTGGGATGAATCCGGCCGGCGCTTCGATGCGATCCATCAGCAAATCAGGACTCTAACCGAGGAACAGGCGCGCAAGTGGGATGAATCCGGCAAACGCTTCGATGCGATCCATCAGCAAATCAGGGCTCTAACCGAGGAACAGGCGCGCAAGTGGGATGAATCCGGCCAACGCTTCGATGCACTGCACCAGGAAATCATGGAGCAGGCGAAAAAGTACGATCGCGGCATCGGCGCTTTGGGTTCACGTTGGGGAACCCAATCGGAAAAAGCCTTCCGCGACGCACTGGCGGCGATTCTCGAAAAATCCTTCGGCGTTCAGGTCATTAACGTCAACGAGTACGACGATGCGGGAGAAGTCTTCGGCCAGCCGGATCAGGTGGAGCTGGATGTGATCGTCAAAAACGGCCTGATGATCATCTGCGAGCTGAAATCGTCCATCGACAAGGCTGGCATGTACATTTTCGAGCGCAAGGCGCGCTTTTACGAAAAGCGCCATCAGAGACAGGCCAACCGCCTGATCGTCATTTCCCCCATGATCGACGCCCGCGCCCGCAAGGTGGGGGAGAAGTTGGGTATCGAGATGTATGGGGATTCATTGGAGGTTTCGGAGTTATGAAAATACGCGCACAAATCGGCATGGTGCTGAACCTGGACAAATGCATCGGCTGCCACACCTGTTCCGTCACCTGCAAGAACGTCTGGACCTCCCGCGAGGGCATGGAATACGCATGGTTCAACAACGTCGAAACCAAGCCCGGCATCGGCTTCCCCAAGGAATGGGAAAATCAGAAGAAGTGGAAGGGCGGCTGGAAGCTCAAACCCGGCGGCAAGATCGTCCCCCTCCAGGGTGGCAAGCTGCAGACCCTGGCCAACATCTTCGCCAATCCCAACATGCCGGAGATCGACGACTACTACGAACCCTTCGATTTCGATTACGCCCATCTGCACCACGCCCCGGAATCCAAGGCCGCACCGACCGCGCGGCCCCGCTCGGTCATCAGCGGCGAACGGATGGAAAAGATCGAATGGGGACCGAACTGGGAGGAAATCCTCGGCACCGAGTTCGAATCGCGCTCCCGCGACGTGAACTTCGACGAGGTGCAAAAGGACATCTACGGCCAGTTCGAAAACACCTTCATGATGTATCTGCCGAGGCTGTGCGAACACTGCCTCAATCCGACCTGCGTCGCCGCCTGCCCTTCCGGGGCGATTTACAAGCGCGAGGAAGACGGCGTGGTGTTGATCGACCAGGACAAGTGCCGCGGCTGGCGTATGTGCGTCTCGGCCTGCCCGTACAAGAAGATTTACTACAACTGGCAGACCGGCAAGTCCGAGAAGTGCATCTTCTGCTACCCGCGCATCGAGGCGGGTGAACCGACCGTCTGTTCGGAAACCTGCGTGGGCCGCATTCGCTACCTGGGGGTTTTGCTGTACGACGCCGACCGTATCGAGGCTGCGGCCAGCGCGGGCTCGGAGCAGGACTTGTATCAGGCCCAGCTCGACATCTTCCTCGATCCCTTCGACCCCGAGGTTCAGGCGGCGGCGCGCCAGGAAGGCATCCCCGAAGCCTGGTTGCAGGCCGCGCAAGCCTCGCCGGTGTACAAGCTGGGGATGGACTGGAAGCTGGCCTTCCCCCTCCACCCCGAGTTCCGCACCCTGCCCATGGTGTGGTACGTGCCGCCGCTCTCGCCCATCCAGGCGGCGGCGGAAAGCGAACGGATCGGCTGCGACGGCGACATCCCCGACGTGCGCATCCTGCGCATCCCGGTGCGCTATCTCGCCAATATGCTCACCGCCGGCCAGGAAGAGCCGGTGGTGCTGGCCCTGGAGCGTATGTCCGCCATGCGCGCCTACATGCGCGGCAAGACCGTCGAGGGCGAATCCGACACCGCTGTGTTGGGGCGCGTGGGCTTGAGCGAGGCGCAGGTCGAGGACATGTACCGCTATCTCGCCATCGCCAACTACGAAGACCGCTTCGTCATTCCCACCAGCCACCGCGAATACGCCAGCGCCACTTTCGACGCCTACGGCGAGCGCGGTGGTTGCGGCTTCAGTTTCGGCAACGGCTGCGGCGGAACGAGCCCTTCGGATTTGTTCGGCGCCAGGAAGCTCACCGAACACGGTGGCGCGCCGATCAAGTTCACGCCGCGCAAGGCAGGGTAGGCTCATGGTGATCCTGAAAGCGATCTCGGCGCTACTGAGTTATCCTCAGGCGGAACTGCTGGAGGTTTTGGACGACATCGCGGCCCTCGTGGCCGAGGAAACGGAACTGTCCGAAGCGGAAACGGCAGCGCTGCTCACTCTGCTCGACCACTATCGACGGACCGACTTGCTGGAGCTGCAACAGACCTACGTGGAGCTGTTCGATCGCGGCCGCGCCTTGTCTTTGCATTTGTTCGAGCACATCCACGGCGAATCGCGCGACCGCGGGCAGGCCATGGTGGACCTGCTGCGGGTCTATCGATCCAACGGCTTCGAACTCGCCGCGCGCGAATTGCCGGACTACCTCCCGCTGTTCCTGGAATACCTCGCGCAACGGCCCCGGGAAGAAGCCATCGACTGGCTGCGCGGCGCCCTGCCGGTGCTGAACCTGCTGGGTGCGCGTCTGGAGGAACGACAAAGCCCTTATGCGGCGCTGTTCGATGCGCTTTCCGCGACTGTCGGCGGAACGATCGATCTTGCGGCGCGCGAAATGGCGGCCGCCGAGGGACCCGACGACACCCTGGCGCGCATGGACGAAATCTGGGAGGAGGAGGCGGTTCGGTTTATGGCCAACGCGGACGGTTGCCAGCGCCCTGCCGGGGAATCGCAGCCGGTGAAGTTCTCCCGGCCTCACCGCGATCCAAAGCAGCGTAGGGTGGGTTAGATGCGCACACCAGCGGACTTTCCGTCGATCGAGAGCCTTCCGCGCATCGTAACCCGCCATCGGCCTGGGGTATTGGGATAAGCGCTTTGGCGGGTTATGGCGCTCTTTGGTGGGTTACGACGCGCGTCTAGTCCGATTGAGCCGAAAACGCCTTGCGACCTGCGCGTCTAACCCGCCCTACATTTTTTTCATAGAGGACATTTCTCCATGAACTACCTCAACACCCTGCTGTTCGGCTATTACCCCTACATCGCCATGACCGTGTTCCTGGTCGGCAGCCTGGCCCGCTTCGAGCGCGGTCAATACACCTGGCGCACCGGCTCCAGCCAGTTGTTACGTTCCAAGGACTTGAGGCTGGGTAGCAATCTGTTCCATGTCGGCATCTTGCTGCTGTTCGTCGGTCACTTCGTGGGTCTGCTGACGCCGCCCGGCATCTATCACGCCTTGGGTTTGTCCACCTCGGCGAAACAGGTGCTGGCGATCGTGGCAGGCGGTGTCTTCGGCGGCATCTGCGCGGCCGGGCTGTTCATCCTCATCAAACGTCGCCTCACCGATCCACGCATCCGCGCCACCAGCAGCCGCATGGACCTCGCCATCCTGTGGCTGATCGCCGTGCAGCTAGTCCTGGGCCTGTTCACCCTGCCGGTCTCCCTCCACCACCTCGACGGCGGCAACATGCTCCTTCTGGCCGAATGGGCGCAACGCATCGTGACCTTCCAGGGCGGCGCGGCGGAGCGGATCGCCGACGTAGGACTCATTTTCAAGCTGCATCTCTTCTTCGGCATCACCCTGTTTCTGGTGTTTCCCTTCAGCCGATTGGTGCATGTCTGGAGCGTACCCGTGGGTTACGTGGCGCGGCCTTATCAAGTCGTGCGGCAGCGCTGACCGCCTTGTTCGCGAGGGATGGGTTCAAACCAAACGGAATTTGTTGGGTGCGGCACATAAGCCCTGGACAGTCTTCGGATTCCGAGCGCTCGCTTTGCAACACAGCGACGATATCGCGTCCGACTTTGTCGTGAGCCAGATGATCCTAAAAAACCTCAGTTGGACGTGTCCACCCAAAAGGTGAAAACTATCCTGACCGGTTTCGGGAATGGGTCCAAATTGAACCATGGCTATTACGCGACCGGCTCCAGCCACGGCACCGTCGGTACGGCGTGTAATCTCCGAGGTGGCTGATGGGGCTGCTCGCCGTACGCGGGGAGCAGGCTATGCCGTGGCGACGCCTCTGGTCAGAGCATCCGCGCCATGACCAGGGCGTCTTCGCGGCCGTTGCGCGCCGGGTAGTAGGCTTTGCGGGTGCCGACTTCGTTGAAGCCGAGGGCGCGGTAGAGCTTGATGGCGTTGTGGTTGGAGGGGCGCACTTCGAGGAAAACGACTTCGGCGGCGCGCCTCCCGGCTTCCCCGATCAGGTGTTCGAGCATGATGCGGCCATAGCCCTTGCCCTGGGTGTGCGGGGCGACGCACAGGTTGAGGATGTGGGATTCGCCGGCGCCGGCCGAGACGATGCCGTAGCTGACGATGCGCCCGGCCTTTTCGCCGACGAAGCAGCCGTAGTTCACGTCGAGGCAGTCGCGGAAGGTCGGCGGCTCCCAGGGGAACTCGTAAGCGCGTTTCTCGATGTCGATGACGGCGCGGAGGTCGATTTTCTTCATCGGCCGCAGCAGGTACTGCGCCTGTTCGGCCAGGCTGGGGTTGTGCTTGTAATAGAACTCGGTTTCGGCGTCGTAGCTCATCCACTTTTTGATCTGGTCGAACAGGCTGGCCATGGTTCAGCTCGATGGTGGGACGGGTGATTCGTTCAGGGTCTCGACGGCCAGCAGCAGGTCCTGCCAGGCCTTGCGCTTCTCCAAGGGGGCGCGCAGCAGGTAAGCGGGGTGGTAGGTGATGACCAGCGGAATGCCTTCGTACTCGTGCACCCGCCCGCGCAGCTTGCCGATCGCCTCGGTGGTTTTCAGCAGATTCTGCGCGGCGATGCGGCCCGCGGCAAGGATGACGCGGGGCCTAATCAGCGCGATCTGGCGCTTGAGATAGCTTTCGCAGGCCGCGGCCTCTTCCGGTTTGGGGTCGCGATTGCGCGGCGGGCGGCATTTGAGGATGTTGGCGATGTAGACCTCTTCGCGCTTGAGGCCGATGGCCCTCAGCATCTCGTTGAGCAGCTGGCCGGCGCGGCCCACGAAGGGCTCGCCCTGCAAGTCCTCCTGCTCGCCGGGGGCTTCGCCGATCACCATCCAGGTGGCCTGGAGGTTGCCGACACCGAACACGGTCTGGGTGCGGGTGCAGTGCAACTCGCAAAGGGTACAGGCGGAGACTTCCGCCTCCAGGCTGTCCCAGTCGTCGCCGGCGGCAAAGGCCGGCGCCATGGTTTCGGGAGGCGGGGAGTTCCGTTCGAAATCCGCCGCGGATTCGGGAGCGTCAGGCAAGTCGGCCGGGCGGCTCCGCAGCTTCCAGACCGGGATGCCCATGGCGTCCAGGTACTGGAGGCGGAGTCGCTCTCTCAGCTGTGTTTCTTCAGACATCCCCGACTTGCGGGTGGGTGCGCTGGCTGGGGGCCAGCAGCTTGTTCACGGCGTTGATGTAGGCCTTGGCCGAGGCGATCACGATGTCGGTGTCGGCGCCCTGGCCGTTGACGATGCGCCCGCCTTTTTCCAGCCGCACGGTGACTTCGCCCTGGGCGTCGGTGCCGCTGGTGATGTTGTTGACCGAGTACAGGGTCAGCGCGGTGTCGGTGTGCAGCAGCGATTCGATGGCCTTGAGGCTGGCGTCCACCGCGCCGCCGCCGCTCGATGCGCCGGTGCGCTCCTCGTTGTCGACCTTGATGGTCACCCGGGCGTGGGGAATCTCGCCGGTTTCCGAGCAGACCCGCAGCGCGACCAGCCTGACCCGTTCGTCCTCGGCCTCGGTGCCGGCCTCGGTGATGAGGGCCTGGAGGTCCTCGTCGAAGATTTCGTGCTTCTTGTCAGCCAGCACCTTGAAGCGATGGAATACCGAGTTCAGCTCCTCTTCCGAGGCGAACTCGATGCCGAGTTCGTGCATCCGGGTGCGGAACGCGTTGCGGCCGGAGTGCTTGCCCAGCACCATGCGGTTCGCGCTCCAGCCCACGTCCTCGGCGCTCATGATCTCATAGGTTTCGCGGCTCTTGAGCACCCCGTCCTGGTGGATGCCGGATTCGTGGGCGAAGGCGTTGGCCCCGACGATGGCCTTGTTGGGCTGGATCGGGAAGCCGGTGATGCTGGAGACCAGCTTGGAACAGGCCACGATTTCCCGGGTGTCGACGTCGGTGTGGCAGGGGAAGATGTCCTTGCGGGTGCGCACCGCCATGACGATTTCCTCCAGCGCGGCGTTGCCGGCCCGCTCGCCCAGTCCGTTGATGGTGCATTCCACCTGGCGCGCGCCGTGCAGCACGGCGGCCAGCGAGTTGGCGACGGCGAGTCCCAGGTCGTTATGGCAGTGCACCGAGAACACGGCTTTGTCGGAATTGGGAATCCGCTCGATCAGCCGGCCGATCATGCGCCCGAACTGCTCGGGGAAGGCGTAGCCCACGGTGTCGGGGATGTTCAGCGTAGTCGCGCCGGCGTCGATCACGGCTTCCAGGATGCGGCAGAGGAAGTCTTCCTCGGAGCGTCCGGCGTCCTCGGGCGAGAATTCCACGTCGTCGGTGTACTGGCGGGCGCGCTTGACGGCCTTGACCGCATAGTCCACCACCTGGTCCTGCGACATCTGCAGCTTGTGCCGCATGTGGATGGGGGAGGTGGCGATGAAGGTGTGGATGCGGGCGCGCCGGGCGTCCTTCAGGGCTTCCCCGGCGCGGTCGATGTCGCGGTCGAGGGCGCGGGCCAGGCCGCACACCCTGCTGTCCTTGATGGTCCGGGCGACGGCCTGGACCGCCTCGAAATCGCCGGGGCTGGCGGCGGGAAAGCCCGCCTCGATGACGTCGACCTTCAGGCGCTCCAGCGCCCGGGCGATGCGCACCTTCTCATCGCGGGTCATGGACGCGCCGGGGCTCTGCTCCCCGTCGCGCAAGGTGGTGTCGAAAATGATCAGTTTGTCGTGCATGGCGAGACTCCGCTTGGGGCCGCTAAGGTCGTGCGGACGGCCGGTTCTGTGCGTCCGGAAAAGGTTGGGTGGATCGGAAAGGTTCGCGTGTTCTGCCCCTTTAGGGCAGGAGCAGGCCGAGGAGACCGAAAGACGACGGGACGCGCGCCTTGGCACCGGCGGCCGGTGCGGCATCGAAGCGGAAGGAGGGCAGGTTCGACATGATGCGTTTCATCGGCTTGGAATATACACGGCCCCGGCCGGCTTGCCAATGCGTTGCGGTCAGAGGCGGCGCTCGCCGCGCCGCCGTTTCAGCAGGATCAGCGTCAGCGCCGGCCCCGACAAGGCATAGGCGCCGAAGAACAGAAACAGCACCAGCGGCGGGTTGGAAAACAGCACCGCGAAGATCAGCATCACGAAGATGGCGTTGACGAAGGGCACGCGCCCGCGGAGGTCGACGTCCTTGAAACTGTAGTAGCGGAAGTTGCTGACCATGGCCAGCCCCGTGGCGATGGACAGCCCTAAGGCGATGTAGCGCATGGTTTCGCCGCTCAAACCCTGGTCCACAGAGAACCAGACGAAGCCGGCCAGGATGGCGGCGGCCGACGGGCTGGGCAGGCCCTGGAAATAGCGTTTGTCGGCGGTGGCGATCTGGGTGTTGAAGCGGGCAAGGCGCAGCGCGCCGCCGGCGGTGTGGACGAACGCGGCGACCCAGCCGAGCTTGCCCAGCGTGGACAGCGACCAGATGTAGAGCACCAGGGCTGGCGCGGCCCCGAACGAGATCATGTCCGCCATGCTGTCGTATTCCGCCCCGAACGCGCTCTGGGTATTGGTCATGCGGGCGACCCGGCCATCCATGCCGTCCAGGATCATGGCGACGAAAATGGAGATCGCGGCCAGCTCGAAGCGCTGGTTGAGCGCCGCGGTGATGGCGTAGAAGCCGGCGAACAGCGCGGCGGTGGTGAACAGGTTGGGCAGCAAATAGATGCCGCGCCGACGCTTGGGATTGGGAGAGCCGTTTTCTTCCATGGGGGAAAACCGTCGTGCCGGCGCTTGAGATGCGCGCCGGCACAAAGTATCAGTTCTTGCTCGTGTCCACAATGCGGTTGGCCTTGATCCACGGCATCATGTCGCGCAGCTTGGCGCCGGTGCTTTCGATAAGGTGCTCGCGGCCGAGGCGGCGCTTCGCCTTCAGGGTGGCGGCGCCGGCCTGGTTCTCCAGGATGAATTCGCGGGCGAACTCGCCGGTCTGGATCTCGCGCAGGATCTTCTTCATCTCCTGCTTGGTCTGCTCGGTGACGATGCGCGGGCCGCGCGTCAGGTCGCCGTACTCGGCCGTGTTCGAGATCGAGTAGCGCATGTTGGCGATGCCGCCCTCGTACATCAGGTCGACGATCAGCTTGAGCTCGTGCAGGCACTCGAAGTAGGCCATCTCCGGCGCGTAGCCGGCCTCGACCAGCGTCTCGAAACCGGCCTGCACCAGGGCGGTGGCGCCGCCGCACAGGACCGCCTGTTCGCCGAACAGATCGGTTTCGGTCTCTTCGCGGAAGCTGGTCTCGATGATGCCGGCCCGGCCGCCGCCATTGGCCGAGGCATAGGACAGCGCCAGTTCCTTCGCCCGGCCGCTGGCGTTCTGGTACACCGCGATCAGCGAAGGCACGCCGCCGCCCTGGGTGTAGGTCGAACGCACCAGATGACCGGGTCCCTTGGGCGCGATCATGATGACGTCGAGGTCGGCGCGCGGGGCGATCTGCTCGAAGTGGATGTTGAAGCCGTGGGCGAAGGCCAGCGCTGCGCCCTGCTTGATGTTCGGCACGATCTGCTCGTTGTAGAGGCGGGCCTGGTGCTCGTCCGGCGCCAGGATCATGATGACGTCCGCCTGTTTGACCGCATCCTCGACCGGCGCGACGGCGAGTCCTGCGTTCTCGGCCTTCTTGGCGGAAGCCGAGCCCGGACGCAGACCCACCACGACCTGCACCCCGGAGTCCTTGAGGTTGTTGGCGTGGGCATGGCCCTGGGAGCCGTAGCCGATGATGGCGACTTTCTTTCCCTGGATGATGGAAAGGTCGGCGTCTTTGTCGTAGTAAATCTGCATGGAACTTCCTCTCGTTGCGCTTTCTTTAAGGGCTTTAAGTGCGGGTTGCTAGGGGGAAAATCGGGTGCGGGATCAGACGTGGAGTCCGCGTTCCCCGCGCAGGATGCCGGTGGTGCCGGAACGCACCACCTCGATGATGTCCTCGTCCCGCAGGGCTTGCAGGAAGGCGTCCAGCTTGGATTTTTCGCCGGTGACTTCGATCACGTAGCTGGTCGGGGCGACGTCGATGATGCTGCCGCGGAAGATGTCGGCCAGGCGCTTGACCTCTTCGCGGCCGCTATTGGTCGCGCGCACCTTCACCAGCATCAGCTCGCGCTCGATGTGGGCCGATTCCGACAGGTCGATCAGCTTGACCACGTCGATCAGCTTGTTGAGCTGTTTGGTGATCTGTTCGATGATCTCATCGCTCCCGGCGGTCACGATGGTCATGCGCGACAGGGTCGGGTCCTGGGTCGGCGCCACGGTCAGCGACTCGATGTTGTAGCCGCGGGCGGAGAACAGGCCGGCAACCCGCGACAGCGCGCCCGACTCGTTTTCGAGCAATACGGAAATGATGTGGCGCATGGTCAGGCAAGCTCTCTGTCGACCGTGATCCCGGGGGCCAGCCGCATTTCGTGCTGGGCCTTGCCGGCTTCGATCATGGGATAGACGTTTTCCGTGGGATCGGTCAGGAAATCCATGAACACGGTGCGGTCCTTGAGTTTCAGGGCTTCTTCCAGGGCCGGGCGCACGTCGGCCGGCCGGTCGATGCGCATGCCGACATGGCCGTAGGCCTCCGTGAGCTTGACGAAATCCGGCAGAGTTTCCAGGTAGGAATGGGAATAGCGGCTTTCGTAGCTGAATTCCTGCCACTGCCGCACCATGCCCATGTAGCCGTTGTTCAGGTTGACGATCTTGACCGGCGTGCGGTACTGCAGGGCGGTGGACAGTTCCTGGATGCACATCTGGATGCTGGCTTCGCCGGTGACGCAGACGACTTCCTCCTCCGGATGCGCCAGCTTGATGCCGATGGCGGCCGGCAGGCCGAAGCCCATGGTGCCGAGGCCGCCGGAATTGACCCAGCGGCGCGGTTTGTCGAACTTGTAGTACTGGGCCGCCCACATCTGGTGCTGACCGACGTCGGAGGACACGAAGGCATTGCCGCGGGTCAGTTCCCACAACTGTTCGATCACATATTGCGGCTTGATCTTGTCGCTGGCCCGGTCGTAGCGCAGGCAGTCGAGGCTGCGCCACTGGCCGATCCTCGCCCACCAGGCTTGCAGCGCTTCGGCGTCGGGGTGACGGCCGGAGGCCTTGACGAGCTCGATCATGTCGGCCAGCACCGGGGCGACTTCGCCGACGATGGGAATGTCCACCTTGACGGTCTTGGAGATCGAGGCCGGATCGACGTCGATGTGAATGATCTCGGCTTCCGGGCAGAACTCGGCGATCTTGCCGGTGACGCGGTCGTCGAAGCGGGCGCCCACGGCCAGCAGCACGTCGCAGTCGTGCATTGCCATATTGGCTTCGTAGGTGCCGTGCATGCCGAGCATGCCGACGAACTGGCGGTCGGTGGCGGGGTAGCCGCCCAGGCCCATCAGGGTGTTGGTGATGGGGAAGTTCAGCAGCCGGGTCAGCGCGGTCAACTCGTCCGCGGCATTGCCGAGAATGACGCCGCCGCCGCTGTAGATCATCGGGCGCCGGGCGGAGAGCAGCAGTTCGACAGCCTTCCTGATCTGGACCGGATGGCCTTTGACCGAGGGGTTGTAGGACCTCAGCGAGACGCTGCGCGGATACTCGTAGGGAATCTTGATGTTCGGATCGGTGACATCCTTGGGAATGTCGATCACGACGGGGCCCGGGCGGCCCGTGGTCGCGATGTAAAAGGCCTTCTTGAAAGTCTCGGCCAGCTTGTGGATGTCCTTGACCAGGAAGTTGTGCTTCACGCAGGGGCGGGTGATGCCGACGATGTCGGCCTCCTGGAAGGCGTCGCTGCCGATCACGGGCAGCGGCACCTGGCCGGTGATGACCACCAGCGGGATCGAATCCATGTAGGCGGTGGCGATGCCGGTGACGGCATTGGTCGCGCCGGGGCCCGAAGTGACCAGGGCCACGCCGGGCTTGCCGGTGGAGCGGGCATAGCCGTCCGCGGCGTGGGTCGCGCCCTGTTCGTGGCGTACCAGGATGTGCTTGACATCGTCCTGTTTGAACAGCGCATCGTAAATATGCAGCACCGCACCGCCCGGATAGCCGAAGATGTATTCCACACCTTCGTCTTTCAGGCACTGGACGACGATTTCCGCACCGCTGAGTTCCACGCTTCGGCCTCTCTTTACTGATCAGGCGCTTATGAGCGCCCGTTGCAAACCGCTCCGGCAGGGGAGCGCGCAAGTGAAAAGCTGAGAACCGTACCCGGAACTTCGGGTTACGTCAAGACGGATTTCGAAACCTCAGGTCCCTTCCCTGTGACGCAACTGCGGTTGGGGGTCGGCGTCAATGCCTCAGCGCCGCCGGCCTCGCGGCAACTTTCTCCTGCCGTTGAAAGCGGGCCAGCGCGGCGTTCAAGGTGCTGCAAAGCCGCAGGAAGGCGTCGGGGTGGATGTGCAGGCTCGCATAGCCCACTTTCAGGTGGAAACATGCGCAGTCCTGGCAGTAGTCGACACGGCAGAGGCCGTCGTCTGCCAGGTTCTGGACGCGACAGGAGGTGTTCTTCATGGCGGTTGTTCCTCAGATGGTTTGCAATGGCCGGCGGCACCCGTCTATCCCAACGATTCGACGAGGCGCCAGTAGGTCCGCATGTACAGGTAAGTGCAGCGCTCCTCGGGGGGTTCGTCGAATTGCGGGTGGGAAAGAAGCTGGTCCAGGCAGTTGGCGATGTTGCCGGCGATCGAGGGGGAAGGGGCCCGGGCATATTGCATCAACAACGAACGCAGTATTCCCACCAGGATCTCGGTGGAGATTTGCGGCTCCGGAAATGTCGACGAAAGGGGATTCATGGCGAGGCTCCTCAAGCTGGGTTGGAACGCATGTCTTCTTAGGGCTCCGCGTCTAAAGCGGCGCCCTTGTAGTTAATGATAACGATTCTCATTTGTATGTCAACCGTGATCGATCACCGGATTTCGAGACCACAACCCACAACACTCTCTTGTAATTCATCAGATCCGAAGTGCCCAATCAGATCGGCATTCCGCATCCGGCAGTATCACCGGCCGCATTTCCAGTCTTCGCCCGCCAGCGAACGCAGCTTGCACCAGGCGTAGACCGCCGGGATGACCGCCAGGGTGAGGACGGTGGAGGAGACCATGCCGCCGACCATGGGGGCGGCGATGCGGCGCATGACTTCGGAGCCGGCGCCGGTGCTCCAGAGGATGGGAAGGAGGCCCGCCATGATCGCCGTCACGGTCATCATCTTCGGCCGCACCCGCTCCACTGCGCCGGTCATGACGGCGCGATAGAGATCGTCCGCCGTTGGCCTGCGGCCTGCCCGGCGGGCATCCTCGCACAGCTCCTTCCAGGCATGGTCGAGATAGATCAGCATGACCACCCCGGTTTCCGCGGCGACGCCGGCCAGGGCGATGAAGCCGATGCCCGCCGCGATGCTCAGGTTGTAGTCCAGCAGCCACAGCAGCCACACGCCGCCGACCAGGGCGAACGGCACCGAGGCCATCACGATCAGGGTTTCGGTCAGCCGCCCGAAGTTCAGGTACAGCAGGACAAAGATCACGGCGAGGGTGAGCGGCACCACCAGCATCAGGCGCTGTTCGGCCCGCTGCAGGTATTCGAACTGACCGCTCCAGGTGACGAAATAGCCGGGCGGGAGTTTCACCGCCGCCTGTACCGCCCGCCGCGCCTCCTCGACATAGCCGCCGATGTCGCGTCCGCGCAGGTCGACGAACACGTAGGCCGAGAGCAGGGCGTTCTCGGTGCGGATGCTGGAAGCGCCCTCCGTCAGCGAGATGTGGGCGAGCTGGCCGAGCGGGACGTTGGCGGCTTCGATCGGGATAAGGATATGGCTGCTCAGCCCCAAGGGATCGTCCCGCAGTTCGCGCGGATAGCGCAAGATCACGCCGAATCGCTCCCGCCCTTCCACCGTGGTGGTGACGGTTTCGCCGCCCAGCGCGGTGGCGATCACCTCCTGCAAATCGCCGACGGTCAGGCCATAGCGCGCCAATTGGGTGTAATCGGGTTCGATGTTGAGGTAATGGCCGCCGGTGACGCGCTCGGCGTATACGCTGGTCGTCCCCGGCACGGTTTTGATGGCCTGTTCGATCTGGCGGGCGATGCGGTCCAGGGTTTCCAGGTCCCGGCCGAACACCTTGACGCCGATGGGGGTGCGGATGCCGGTGGAGAGCATGTCGATCCGGTTCTTGATCGGCATGGTCCAGGCGTTGGTGACGCCGGGGATCCACAGCGCCTGGTCCATCTCGGCGACCAGCTTGTCGATCGTCATGCCCGGCCGCCAGTCCTTTTCCGGTTTCAGGTTGACCAGGGTCTCGGCCATTTCCAGCGGCGCCGGGTCGGTGGCGGTCTGGGCGCGGCCGGCCTTGCCGAACACCGAGGCGACCTCCGGAAAACTCTTCAGGATGCGGTCCTGGGTCTGCAACAACTCCGACACCTTGGTGATGGAGATGCCGGGGAGGGTGGACGGCATGAACATCAGGGTGCCTTCGTTCAGCGTGGGCATGAATTCGCTGCCGAGGCGCGAGGCCGGATAGAGCGTCGCGGCCAGGGTGGCGAAGGCGGCGGCCAGGGTCAGGGCCCTGTGGCGCAGCACGCCCTGGATGATGGGCCGGTACATCTCGATGAGCAGCCGATTCACCGGGTTGCGGGCCTCCGGCAGGATGCGGCCGCGCACGAACAGCAGCATCATGACCGGCACCAGCGTGACCGAGAGCAGCGCCGCGCCGGCCATGGCGAAGGTCTTGGTGTAGGCCAGTGGATGGAACAGCCGGCCTTCCTGGGCTTCCAGCGCGAACACGGGCAGGAACGACACGGTGATGATCAGCAGGCTGAAGAACAGGGCCGGGCCCACTTCCTTGCAGGCGGCGCGGATCAGCTCGATCCGGGGTTGATCGGGATTGCGCTCCAGATGCTTGTGGGCGTTCTCGATCATCACGATGGCGGCGTCGACCATGGCTCCGATCGCGATGGCGATGCCGCCCAGGCTCATCAGGTTGGAGTTCAGGTCCATGGCCCGCATCACGATGAAGGCGGCCAGGACGCCGACCGGCAGCATCAGGATGGCGACCAGGGCGCTGCGCAGATGGAGCAGGAACAGCGCGCACACCGCGGCGACCACCGCGCTTTCCTCCAGCAGGGTTTCGCGCAGGGTGGCGATGGCGCGCAGGATCAGTTCCGAGCGGTCGTACACCGGCACGATGTCGACGCCTTCCGGCAGGCCGGGGGCGATTTCGAGCAATCTGGCCTTGACGCTGCCGATCACGTCCAGCGCGTTCTGGCCGTAGCGGGCCAGGGCGATGCCGGATACCACCTCGCCTTCGCCGTTCAGTTCGGCGATGCCGCGGCGTTCGTCCGGCACCAGCTCCACCCGGGCGACGTCGCGGATCAGCACCGGGATGCCGCCCGCCGCCTTCACCACCAGCTGCTCCAGGTCGGCGATGCCGTGCAGGTAGCCGCGCCCGCGCACCATGTACTCGGTTTCCGCCAGTTCCACCACGCGCCCGCCGACGTCGGTGTTGCTGGCGCGGATAACCTCGATGATCTTCTTTAAGGGCACGCCGTAGGCTTGCAGCTTGTGCGGATCGACGGTGACCTGGTACTGCTGGACGAAGCCGCCGATGCTGGCGACCTCGGCCACGCCCTGCGCCTTGCTCAGCTGATAGCGCAGGAACCAGTCTTGCAGCGTGCGCAGCTCGGCCAGGGTATGGCCGGCGCCGGTGAGCGCGTACTGGTAGACCCAGCCGACCCCGGTCGCGTCCGGGCCGATGCGCGGCGTGAGGTTCTTCGGCAGTTTAGCCGCGGCGGCGTTGAGGTATTCCAGCACCCGCGAGCGCGCCCAGTAGATGTCGGTGCCGTCGTCGAAGATGACGTAGACGTAGGAAGCCCCGAAGAACGAGAAACCGCGCACCACCTTGGAATGGGGCACGTTCAGCATCGAGGTGGTCAAGGGATAGGTGACCTGGTCCTCCACGACCTGCGGCGCCTGGCCCGGGAATTCGGTGTAGACGATGACCTGGGCGTCGGACAGGTCGGGGAGGGCGTCCAGTGGGGTGCGTACCACGGCGTAGATGCCGGCCGCGATTGTGGCGGCCGTCGCCAGCAGCACCAGGAACACGTTGCGCAGGGACCAGTCGATGACGTGGGCGAGCATCTTTAGCGGCCCCCGTGCATCGAGTGGCCGGGCGCGGCCGCCGGCTCCGGGGAGGCCGTTCCCGCGGAGAAGCTGCCGATCGCCGCGCGCAAATTGCTCTCCGAATCGATCAGGAAATTGGCGCGGGTCACCACCTCTTCGCCTTCGCCAAGTCCTCGGCGGATTTCGGTGTATCCCTCCACCCGCTGGCCGGTTTCCACCGGGCGGGGTTCAAAGCGGCCTTCGCCCAGGCGGACCAGCACCAGTTGCCGGGTGCCACTGTCGAGCACGGCGGAATCGGGTACCGCCAGCACCGGAGCGGCCTCCGCCGCCGCTTGCAGGGTGACGTCGCCGTACATCGCCGGCTTGAGCCGCTGCTTCGGATTGGCCAGTTCGATGCGTACCCGCGCCGTGCGCACGGCCTCGGTCACGGTGGGGTAGACATAGCTCACCCGGCCTTCGAAGGGCTGGTCCGGGTAGGCTTTGAAGCCGATGCTAGCGGTCTGCCCCACCCTGACATGGCCGAGGTCCTGTTCGAAGATCGAGGCGATGACCCAGACCGTGGACAAATCGGCGATGCGGAACAAGGTGTCGCCGGGCATGAAGCGCATGCCCTGCAGCGCGTTTTTCTCCAGCACGATGCCGTTCACCGGCGAGGCGAGCGGCACCCGGCGCTGGATTTCGCCGCTGGCCTCGAATCGGCGCAGCCAGGCTTCCGGGACACTCCAGTTGCGCAGGCGCTGGATCGCGCCTTCACGCAAGGCCCGGCTGGCTTCGCCTTGGCCGGCGATGCGATATTCCTCCTGGGCCGAGACCAGCTCCGGGCTGTAGGCTTCGAGCAGCACTTCGCCCTGCCGCACCGGCTGGCCGGTGGTGTTGACGCCCAGCCGTTCGATCCAGCCCTCGAAGCGCGGCGCGATCGCGTGGACCCGGCGCTCGTCGATTTCCACCACGCCGAGCGCCCGGATGACATGGGTCAGGACCCGGCGCCGCGCCGGTTCGGACCGCACGCCGAGCTTCTGGACCTTCTCCGGGCCGAGGCTGACCACCGCTGCGCCGGAATCGCCGCTCGGGGCCGGGTCTTCGGCATAGACCGGCACGTAATCCATGCCCATGTCGTCCTTGGCCGGTACGGGCGAGGTGACCTGCGGGTTCATCGGGTGGCGGTAGAACAAGGGACGCCTCGCGGCTGTGGACTCCGGGCTGGGTGAAGGCGGGGATGCGGTCTTACGTCCCAGCCAGTAGCCGCCCAGGCCGGCGCCGGCCAGTGCGAGAAGAATCGGGATCAGGCGTACATACGGTTTCATGGCGTTTCCTTGCCGAGGGCGGCGGCGAGGCGGGCGAGCGCCTGCTGGGAGGTGGTGAGGGCGCTCCAGTACTGCACCTGGTAATCGAACACCGAGAGCTGGGCGCGCAGCACGTCGGCGAAGGCGATCTTGCCCACCCGGTAACTGGCGGTCAGGGAGTCCAGCGTGCCGCGCGCCTGGGGCAGGAGCTCCTGCTCGAACAGGCTCAGGCGCTCATGGGCATGGTGGTAGGCGGCCAGCGCCGTGGTCACGTCGGCCTGAACGCTGCGTTCGGCGTCGTGCAGCGCATAGCGTTCCCGCATCAGTTCGCTCTGCCTCTGGTCGACCTGCTTGGACTGCTTGGTGGCGGCGTACAGCGGCAGGTTCATGCTCAGCCGGAAGTTGGCGAAGTCGCTGCGGAATTCGCCATTCGGCGCGTTCTGGCGGAAGGCGTAGCCGAAGCCGAGGTTGAGGTCGGGCAGGTACTCCTTTTTCGCCAGGTCGAGGCGGTTCTCGGCGGCTTCGATGGCCGCCTGTTTCTGGGCCAGCAACGGCCGCTGGGCCTGGGCCTGGTCGAGCAGCGCCGGCTCGGCCGAGAGTTCGGGAAAACTGAACGCGGCTTCGCTGGGCAGTTCCAGCGCGCTGTCGCTGGAGCGGTCCATCAGCACGTTGAGACGGGCCGCCTCGCCATGGCGCATGTTGATGAGCTCCAGGGTCTTGTCGCGCAGCTTGGTCAGTTCCAGCCGGGCCAAGAGGCTGTCCGCCTGTTCCGCCTGGCCGAGGCGGTAGCGCTGGTCGGCGATGTCAGCGAGTTTCCCCATCCAGTCCCGGCTTTCGGCGAGGATGCCGAGGGTGCGGTCGTAATAGAACAGCGCCCACCAGCTCAGGCGGATGTCCCGCGCCAGCCGGAGCCGCGCTTCATCGGCGTCCTTGGCCGCGCCGATGGCCTCTTGCCGCGCCGCCCGTTCGGCCAGGCCGAGCTTGCCCGGAAAGGGAAGCTGCTGGCTGACGGCGACTTCCATCATGGTCATCTGGTCCTGGTTCAGGCTGAAATCATTGGTCGGGACGTTCAGCGCGCCGAAGCTCAGATAAGGATCGGGGAGGCTCCCGGCCTGTGGCGGAACGCTGGCAAGGGCGTCGGCGCGGGCCTTGATTTCGGCCAGCCCCGGATTGCCGGCCAGCGCCTGGTTCAGCGCCTGTTCCAGGGTAAGCGGACCGGCCTGGGCCGGCGCGCTCAGGCAGACGATCAGCAGCAGTGAGAAGTCCGATCGCCTGTGCGAAGGGTGTAGCGAAAACATGGGATGCTCCTTGTTTCATACGCAGTCGAAACCGGCGGTTCCTTATCCGCTCCGGCGCGGGACGCGGCAGGTCAATCGCGTTGCGGTCGGCGACGGAAAAGGAGCGCTAGTTCAGCAGGATGCAGAAGCGGAGAGCGACGGGAACCTTGGGAAGCGGAGGCGACCGCCGCAGGTAGTGGTTATCCGGCCGCCGCGGGATCGCGGCCCACAGGCCGGCGACAACCAGCAGGCAGAGCGTGAGGAGTTTCACTTGAAGACCGGCGCGGGCCTTGTCGATGGCGATGTCGTCTTCGTCCACGGCCTGCAGGCCGAAACAGGAGGCCTGCTTGGCGCAGCCGTCCGGCAATGTGTGGTGGGATTCATCGTGCCCCGGCATGCCGGCGCAATGCTCCGCAGCCTGCCCGGCTTGCGGCATGCCTCCCATCAGGCAGACCGTGCCGGCCGAGGACAAAAGCCAGACGCACAGGCTCAGCACCGCGCAGAGGCGGCAGGCGAGCGAGCGGCGGATTTGCGCAGGCGAAGGCATCGGCATGGCGACGAATAAAACCATTTTGGCGGCCATCGCGCAACTGCGAATCCGTTTTGGCCGCCCACTTGCCGGTTCAGCGGATACAACTGTGGGAGCGGGCTTTAGCCCGCGATCGGCCACTGGCATAGTCGCGGGCTAACGCCCGCTCCCTCGGATATTTCACAGCGACTCTTCGGTGAGGGGCATGAGCCCCCGCAGATTGCGGAAGCTGCTGGATCGCACGATTTCCAGGAAATCCCTCATGTAGGCCGATTGTGTCATGTTCTCGGTCGTGGCCGCGTACAGCGCGCTCCACAGACCTGCCTCGCCGATCGGCTTGGCCAGCACGTATTCCCGCTCGAGATAGCTTTGCACAGTCCAGTTGGGCAGGGCGGCGATGCCGCGGCGGCTGGCGACGAGCTGCAGGATGGCCACCGTGAGTTCGGCGGTGCGCCGCTTGGGCTCGATGCCGCGGGGTTTCAGTACCTTGCGGACGATGTCCAGCATGTCCTCCGGCACCGGATAGCTGAGCAGGGTTTCCTCGGCAAAATCCTCCGGCGCCAGGAAGGTTTTGGGCGCGAGCGGATGCTGGCGCGACACCAGGCCGACGATCTCGAACAGGAACAGCGGATGGAAGGCGACGCCATCGCGCGCCTGAGGCTCGGACACCACCACCAGCTCGGCGCGGTCCTCACGCAGCAGGCCCAAGGGATCGGCGTGGAAGCCGGAGACCAGGTCCAGCTCGACCTCCGGCCAGTGTTCGCGGAACTGATCCATCGCCGGCATCAGCCAGTCGAAGCAGGTATGGCACTCCACCGCGATCCGGAGCTGGCCGCTGTTGCCCTGGGCGATGCGGGCGACGTCGCGTTCGGCTTCCCGCACCGCTTTCATCACCGTCTCGGCCAGACTGTGGAGGCGCTGGCCCGCAGGTGACAGGCGCAAGGGCTGGGTCTTGCGCTCGAACAGCACCACGCCGTAGTGCTCCTCCAACTGCTTGATCTGGTGCGAGATGGCCGACTGGGTGAGGAACACCCGCGCCGCTGCCTTCGACAGCGTGCCGGTTTCCACCAGGGCTAACAGGGTTTGCAGGTGGCGGAGTTCCAGCAGAGATGGCTTCATGAATGAAATCGATGATTCAGATTAAAATATTGAGTTTGAATAATAATCATCCTGTCTCGATCATGCCAGCTCTCAATTCGATGAGCACGAGGAGGCAGATATGGCAGTCACACATTCCCTGGGATTTCCCCGCATCGGCGCCGGGCGCGAACTGAAGCAGGCCGTTGAAGCCTATTGGGCCGGCAGGATCGGCTCGGCGGAACTGGCGCAGACCGGCCGGCAACTGCGCGAAAGGCATTGGAAGATTCAGAGCCTTGCGGGCGTCGACCTGGTGCCGGTCGGCGATTTCGCCTGGTACGACCAGATGCTGAACATGACGGCGCTGCTTGGTGCCACCCCCGACCGGTTCGGCTTCCAGGCCGATGTTCTGACCCTGGACCAGTATTTCCAGCTCGCGCGGGGCAATGCCGAGCAGCCGGCGATGGAAATGACCAAGTGGTTCGATACCAATTACCACTACATCGTCCCCGAGTTCGGCCGCGAAATCGGTTTCGGTCAGGGTGCGGAATGGCTGTTCGACGAAGTGGAGGAGGCCAAGGCCCTGCGGCTCAATCCCAAGCCGGTGCTGATCGGGCCTCTGACCTATCTCTACCTGGGCAAGGAAAAGCAGGCCGGCTTCAGCCGCCTGGAACTCCTGCCTCGGCTGCTGCCGGCCTATGCCGCGATCCTCCGGCGCCTGCATGCCTCAGGCGTGCACTGGGTGCAGATGGACGAGCCGATCCTGGGGCTGGACCTGCCGCCGGAATGGATCGGGGCTTTCGCGCCGGCCTATGCGGCCCTGGCGGAAGCCGGTCCCAAGCTGCTGCTGGCGACCTATTTCGCTTCGGTGGCGGAGCACGCGGTATGGCTCAAGTCCTCGGCTGTCGCCGGTCTGCATATCGACGCGGTGCGGGCGCCGGAACAGGTCGCGGATTTCATGAAGGATTTCCCGGCGGACAAGGTGCTTTCCCTGGGCCTGATCGACGGGCGCAACGTCTGGCGCACGAACCTCCGTCGCGCGCTGGACCTGGCGGAAAGCGCCGGTGCGGTGCTGGGGGAGCGGCTTTGGCTAGCGCCCAGTTGCTCCCTGTTGCACGTGCCGCAGGATCTGGGCCTGGAAACCTCGCTGAATCCCGAGATCAAGGCCTGGCTCGCCTTCGCCGTGCAGAAGCTGGAAGAGCTGGCTGTGATCGACAAGGGCCTGCGGCTGGGACGGCAGGCCGTCGCCGCTGAACTCGCGGAACAGGAGCGCCCGCTGCAGGCTCGGGCGCAATCGCCGCTGACCCATGACCCCGCCGTCAAGCGGCGGCTGGAGGGTTTGAGCGATGCCGATTTCCGCCGCTACTCGCCGTTCGCCGAGCGCTGTCCGCTGCAGCGCGAGCGGCTGCGCCTGCCGCCGTTTCCGACCACCACCATCGGCTCCTTTCCCCAGACACCGGCGATCCGCAAGACGCGTGCTGCCCACCGCAGCGGCGAGCTGAACGAGGGGGCCTACCTGGACGCGATGCGGGCGGCCATCCGAGAAGCCGTCAGCAAGCAGGAGGCTCTGGGGCTGGACCTGCTGGTGCACGGCGAGGCAGAGCGCAACGACATGGTGGAATATTTCGGCGAGCAGCTCGACGGCTATGCCTTCACCAAGCACGGCTGGGTGCAGAGCTACGGCTCCCGCTGCGTCAAGCCGCCCATCATCTACGGCGACGTGGCGAGACCCGAGCCGATGACGGTGGAATGGATCGGCTACGCCCAGAGCCTGACGAAGAAACCCGTGAAGGGCATGCTGACGGGGCCGGTGACGATGCTGCAATGGTCCTTCGTGCGGGACGACCAGCCGCGCGCGATGACGGCCCTGCAGATCGCGCTGGCGATCCGGGACGAGGTGGCCGACCTGGAAGCCGCCGGCGTGGCTGCCATCCAGATTGATGAGCCGGCATTCCGCGAAGGGCTGCCGCTCAAGGCGGCGGAGCGTGCGAATTACCTCGATTGGGCGGTCAAGGCGTTCCGACTCGCTTCCTGCGGCGTCGCCGACGATACCCAGATCCACACCCACATGTGTTATTCCGAGTTCGGCGACATTCTCCCGGCCATCGCCGCATTGGATGCCGACGTAATCACCATCGAAACCTGCCGCTCGGCCATGGACCTGCTGGAAGCCTTCCGCGCCTTCGGCTATCCCAACGACATCGGCCCCGGCGTCTACGACATCCATTCGCCGCGGGTTCCGGCCGGCGCCGAGATGCGGGCGCTGCTGGAAAAGGCGGCCGCGGCGGTCGATCCGGAGCGGCTGTGGGTCAATCCGGACTGCGGCCTGAAAACCCGCCAATGGCCGGAAGCGGAGCAGGCGCTGGCGAACATGGTCGAGGCGGCCAGGGACATGCGTGAGGCGAGGTTGCCTGCCAGATCGGCGGCGTAAAGGGGAGCTTCGAACCGGGCATGAACCTACTAAGCATAAAGGAATGAATGTCATACTGCTCGTCATTCCGGCATGAATTGCCGGACCAATCCGCCGGGAGCGGATTGGCACTGGCCCGCAGGGTGCCGGGCAGGACAGCCCGGCATGACCAATCCGCCGGGAGCGGATTGGCACTGGCCCGCAGGGTGCCGGGCAGGACAGCCCGGCATG
>JBFMDC010000021.1:0-39014 GCA_040753975.1 Pseudomonadota bacterium | reverse complement strand
TGACATCCGTTCCCCCGGCCCATGGCATGGAAAGGGGGAGAATTTGTAAACCATGCCACCGGTTTATTTTGTAAACCATGCGCGGCTTGCACAGTGAGGGAAGCTGCTATATGACATTATTTTCTTACTAGTCGTTAAGAAAGCAATGTCATTGTTTGATCGCCCTCACCCTACCCTCTCCCAGAGGGAGGGAATGTTGTGTGACATTGCTTTCTTAACCGTTAGTAACTCTTAGTAAGTTGTATCGGGATCACCCGAAGAGCATGGACAAAGAAGCCTGTTCAGCGTGCCGTTTCCCGGGCCGCCAGCCGGCCCAGCAGCACTTCCACGAACCGGACGCGCTCCTCCGGGTTGGGGAGCTTGGCGATGAACCGCAGCTTGTCCGGGCCCTCCAGCTTGTAGGTGGCGGCCTCCTTCTGGATCAGCAGGATGACCGCGGCCGGGTCGATGTTGGGCTGGGCTTCGAAAATCAGCCGCCCGCCGCTTGCCCCGGCTTCGATCTTGGCGATGCCCAGTTTGGCCGCCTCGTTCTTGAGAGCGCTGACCGCGAACAGATTCTTGGTTGCCCCCGGCAGCAGGCCGAAGCGGTCGATCATCTCGATCTGCAGCTCGCGCAGTTCGTCGTCGCTGCGGGCGTTGGCGATGCGCTTGTACAGCACCAGACGGGTGTGTACGTCGGGCAGGTATTCCTCCGGGATCAGCGCGGCGCATTGCAGGTCGACCTCGGTGCCGCCGAGGTGGCCGGTTTCGAGCTCCGGCTGTTTGCCGGATTTCAGCGCGTTGACGGCCCGCTCCAGCAACTCCGTATATAAGGTAAAGCCGATTTCCTGGATCTGGCCGCTCTGGTCCTCGCCCAGCAGCTCGCCGGCGCCGCGGATCTCCAGGTCTTGCGAGGACAGCAGGAAGCCGGCGCCGAGTTCGCCCGCCGCCTCGATCGCTTCCAGGCGCTTCACGGCGTCGGCGGTCATGGCTTTCTTCGGCGGCACCAGCAGATAGGCGTAGGCGCGGTGATGCGAGCGCCCGACCCGTCCCCGCAACTGGTGGAGCTGGGCCAGGCCGAAGGTATCGGCGCGATCGATCAGGATGGTGTTGGCGCTGGGTACGTCGATGCCGCTTTCCACGATGGTGGTGCAAAGCAGCAGGTTGAAGCGCTGGTGGTAGAAGTCCAGCATGATCGATTCGAGCTCGCGCTCCGGCATCTGGCCGTGGGCGATGTGGGTGCGGATGCCAGGCACCAGTTTCTCCAGCCGCTCCGCCAGCTTGGGCAGGGTCTCGATCTTGTTGTGTACGAAATAGACTTGGCCGCCGCGCTTGATCTCGCGGCTGAGGGCCTCCTGTACCAGGGCGTCGTCCCATTCGGTGACGAAGGTGCGGATGACGTGGCGGTGCGGCGGCGGGGTGGCGATGATCGAAATCTCGCGCAGGCCGGTCAGGGCCATGTCCAGGGTGCGGGGGATGGGGGTGGCCGTCAGCGCCAGGAAGTCCACCTCGCTGCGCAGCTTCTTGAAATGCTCCTTGTGGGCGACCCCGAAGCGGTGCTCTTCGTCGATGATGACTAATCCTAAGTCCTTGAAACGGATGTCCTTCTGCAGCAGGCGGTGGGTGCCGATGACGATATCGATCTTGCCCTCGCCGATGTCCGCGATGGCCTGGGCCTGGTCCTTCTTGGAGACGAAGCGCGACAGCACCTCGATCCGCATCGGCCAGTCGGCGAAGCGGTCGCAGAAGTTCTTGTAGTGCTGTTGGGCCAGGAGTGTCGTCGGTACCAGTACCGCGACCTGGCGGCCGTTCTGCGCGGCGATGAAGGCGGCCCGCATCGCGACTTCCGTCTTGCCGAAACCGACGTCGCCGCAGACCACCCGGTCCATCGGGCGAGGAGCGGCGAGGTCGCGGATGACGTCCTGGATCGCGGTTTCCTGGTCGGGCGTTTCCTCGAACGGGAACTGGGCGGCGAAGGCCGAGTATTCCTCGGTCAGGGTGGCGAAGCTCTTGCCGCTCGCCGCGGCGCGTTTGGCGTGGATGTCGAGCAGTTCGGCGGCGACGTCGCGCACCTGTTCCAGCGCCTTGCGGCGGGCCTTGGCCCATTGCTCGCTGCCCAGGCGGTGCAGCGGCGCGTGTTCAGGATCGGCGCCCGCGTAGCGGCTGACCATGCCGAGGGCCGAAACCGGCACGTAGAGCTTGTCGTCGTTGGCGTAGCGCAGGGTCAGGAATTCCGACTCCACGCCGCCGGTTTCGATCCGCTGCAGGCCGAGATAGCGGCCGACGCCGTGTTCGCGGTGCACCACCGGCGCGCCGATTTCCAGCTCCTCCAGGCTGCGCAGGAACTGGCCGAAGTCCTTGGCCTGGGAGCGCTGCCGGCGCCTGCGCTGCTGAGCCTTGTCGCCGGAGAGCTGGGCTTCGGTCACGATCGCCAGCGGCGGTTCGGAAATGACCAGCCCGTGGTCGAGGGCGGCGACCATCAGACACAGCGGATCGGGGGCGGCGAGGAAGTCGGCCCAGCCGTCCACGATCCTGGGACGAAGCCGGCACTTGGCGAGGTTCGCCGCGAGGGTTTCGCGGTGGCCGGCGGATTCTGCGACCAGCAGGATTTTCCCGGCGAACCCTTCGATGAAGCGTTGCAGTGGCTCGTAGGGCGGTTGGGTCTTGGTTTCGGGATGGAGCGCCGGCAGCGGAGCGCAGTCGAATCGCACCGCGGCGGCGGTGGGAGCGGCATCCGCGGCCGGGATGGCGATGCGGCTGAAGGACGTCAGGGTGGATGCCAGCGCCTCGGGTTCCAGAAACAGCCGGGCCGGAGCCAGCGGCGGCCGGTCGAGGTTGTGGATGCGCTGGTCGTGGCGGCTGGCGGCTTCGGCGTAATAGGCCGCGGCGGCCTGCTCGACGTCGCCATGCAATATCAGGGTCGCGTCTCCCGGCAGGTAATCGAACAGCGTATCCATCCGTTCCACGAACAGAGGTATGTAGTATTCGATTCCGCCGGCCGCGATTCCCTTGCTGACATCCTGGTACAGGACGCTGCGATTCACGGCATCGGGGAATTCGGCGCGGAAATTCTGCCGGAACCTTTTAATGGCGGCATCGTCGAATGGAAATTCGCGGGCGGGGAAAAGCTCTATCCCCGCCACTTTTTCGATCGAGCGCTGGCTTTCGGGGTCGAACGTGCGGATCGTTTCGACCTCGTCGTCGAACAGCTCGATCCGATAAGGCGCATCGCTCCCCATGGGGTAAAGGTCGAGTATCGAGCCCCGGATCGCGAACTCGCCATGCTGGTATACCTGCGATACGCATTGGTAGCCTACGCTTTCGAGTGTCTGCCGGGTCTGGTCGATATTCAGGGCGCTGCCGGCGCGTATGGAAAACGTATTGGCCAGGGTGTGGGTCCGCGGGGCCAGCCGGTGCACTAGGGTGGATACCGGCGTAATGAGGAGGCCATGCCCGATGCGGGATAACTCATAAAAGGTCCGCAGCCGCTGCGAGGTGATTTCAGGCAGCGGGGAAAACACATCGTAGGGCAGGATTTCCCAGTCGGGGAATGGCAGAATCGCCGCCTCCTTGCCCAGAAATGTCCTAACTTCTTGTTCAATGCGCAAAGCGCTTTGGGCGTCGGCGGTAACGACCAGAAACAATCCGGGTGACGCACCGAAAGCCGAGGCGATCGCAAGCGAATCGCTGCAACCGTGCAGACCGCTCCAACAGACCGCCTGGCGGCGCGAGGCAGGCAAGACCGGTTTCAACGGCGAGGACGCAGGGGAAGAGGGGGATTGAGGTTTCATGCTATCGGGATACCGGACGTCCAATGATATGTCCGCGGAAAAGGGCGTATTTTAGTGGGGCGGCGTCCTAAAGCGCGAGTCCGGTCAAGGAAAATTTCCGGGGAAGGAAGCGCGTGCGCGGCGGCGTTAAACGGGCTTCCAAGTCCGGGATGAATTGCCGCGGGTTTGGTGTAGCCGATGGCCCGGTTCCTATTCGTCCGGCCTACGGCTTCGCTAAACGGCACCGACGCGAAAAGACGGGCTCCATGTCGGCAATTCACGCTTCTTGAAGCAGATGGGTTGACACATATTGTATTGTGTTCTCGATTTTATGTATTATATTAAGGGTCACAACAATATAGTTTAAGACTTGCACAGAGAGGTGTTGTCAATGTCACATGATTTTTCGGGTTATACGGCACAGGAATTACAGTCGCTGATCGATGCGGCGACCAAGGCGCTCAAGGAAAAACAGGAATCGGAGCGGCGTGAGTATCTTCGCCAGATGAATGAACTGGCTTCCAAGGCAGGCGTCAAGTTCCAGATCGTCGAAGACGTTTCGAAAGGAGCGGCCGCACCGGGTTCCCGCCGGGGCGCCAAAGTGCCCGCAAAATACCAGAACCCGCATAATCCGGCGGAAAAGTGGAGCGGCCGGGGAGTGAAACCGCGTTGGTTACAGGCTTTGGTCGTGCAGGGCCATGATATTAAGGAATTCGAGATCAAGTCCTGATGCCGGTGGCAAAAAGCCGGGGGCGAGCTTCGTACTCGCCCCCGGCTTTTTTGTAACCGTTCATACCCCCGCTTTTTTTGCTGGGATCGCGGCCATCTTGGCCGCTATTTCAGCGGGCGGGACGCCCGCGCTCCCAGGGAACTGAACGGTTACGCTTTTTTTGTGGGGACGCCGACGAAGAGTTAATCGAGATAGCGTCGTAATAATCCTTCGTAACTGTCGATACGGCGGTCCCGCAGGAAAGGCCAGATGCGCCGGACGTCTTCGGAGCGCTTGCGGTCGACCTCCACCATCAGCAATTCCGCGTCCGCTGATCCGGCGCGGCAGAGGAATTCGCCCTGCGGGCCCGCGGCGAAGCTGTTGCCCCAAAACAGGATGCCAGGCGTCTGGCCGCTGGGGTCGGGTTCGCTGCCGATGCGGTTGCAGGCGGCCAGGGTCAGTCCGTTGGCCACGGCATGGCCGCGCTGCACGGTGACCCAGGCTTCGAGCTGGCGCGACCGTTCCGCTTCGTCGTCGCCCGGATTCCAGCCGATGGCGGTGGGGTACAGCAGCAGGTCCGCCCCCGCCAGCGCCATCAGGCGCGCCGCCTCCGGGTACCATTGATCCCAGCAGACCAGCAGCCCCAAGCGTCCGACCGAGGTGTCGATGGGGCGGAAGCCGAGATCGCCTGGGGTAAAGTAAAACTTCTCGTAATAGCCGGGGTCGTCCGGGATGTGCATCTTGCGGTACTTGCCGGCCAGGCTCCCGTCGCTGTCCAGCACCACCGCCGTGTTGTGATAGAGGCCGGGGGCCCGCCGTTCGAACAGCGAGGCGACCACCACGATGCCCAGCTCCCGCGCCACGGACGCCAGTTCGGCGGTAGTGGGGCCGGGGATGGCTTCGGCGGCGTCGAAAGAGCGGCAGTCTTCGGTCTGGCAGAAATACGGGCCGAGGTGCAATTCCGGCAGCATCACCAGATCGGCGCCTTTGGCCTTGGCATGGCGGATGCCTTCGACGGATTCGGCCAGGTTCTGTTCCCGGCCGCCATTGCAGGCCTGCTGTACCAGCGCCAGCTTGAGAGTGGATTTCATGGGCGGGAGACTCCAGCGGCTTCGGGAAATTGCATGCTCATGCAGTGCAGGCTGCCGTACTGGCGGATCAGCGGCGTGCAGTGGATGGGGACGATTTCGCGGTCCGGGAAACACGGCGCCAGACGCTCGAGGGCGAGCGAGTCCGCCGGATCGCCGTAGACGGGGACCAGCACGGCGCGGTTGACGATCAAAAAATTCGCATAGGTGGCGGGCAGGCGCCGCCCGTCCTCGTCCCGGATGGGTTTCGGGATCGGCAGCGGCACCAGGGCGTAGGGCCGGCCGTTGCGCTGTTTCATCTCTTGCAGTTGCCGCTCCATCGCCTTGAGCGGCGAATAGTGCGGATCGGATTCGTCGTCGCAGGCAGTGTAGGCGATGGTATGTTCCGAGCAGAACCTCGCCAGGGTGTCGACATGGGCGTCGGTGTCGTCGCCTTCGGCTTTGCCGTGATCGAGCCAGAGTATGCGGTCGGCTCCCAGCGTCTCCGCAAGGCAAGCCTCGATCTCCGCCCGGCCGTATCCGGGATTGCGGTTGGGATTGAGCAGGCAGTGGCTGGTCGTCAGCACGGTGCCGAGGCCGTCGGTTTCGACGCTGCCGCCTTCCAGCACGAAATCGACCGCGACCCGCGGCGTTCGGCCGAAGATTCCCGTCGCGACGAGGCGGGCGGCCAGTGCGGCGTCATCCGCGCATTCGTATTTCCCGCCCCAGCCGTTGAAGCGGAAATCCAGCAATTCCACCCGGCCATCATTCAGGCGGCTCAGCGGGGCGGTGTCGCGCACCCAGATATCGTCGTACGGAATCCGGACGAAAACGACCCGGCTATGGTCCGCCCCGGTATTCGCCAGGATGTCGCCGATACGCCGTTCGTGGGCCTGATCCAGGCAGGCGATCAGGACGGTTTCGCGCCGGCTTACCGCCGCGGCGATGGCCGCGTAGGTCCGCTCTACGTCGTCCAGCCAGGGGGCGAAATCACCGCTGGCAGGCGGCCAGGCAATCAATACCGCGGATTGTTTTTCCCATTCGGGAATGAATCGTATCGAGGTCACGTAATTCGGCAAGATGGGGCGGAACGGCTTGCGCCGCTGGGTTCAGAAAAGGGGTACCGGAACGAAGAGACCGTGGGAGCGGCTACGCCGCGACTATACGCGCAATTGACTTTTAGAAAATGATGAGAGCCAGGGCGATCACCACGGCTGCGATCACTACTTTCTTGGGTAAGGTAACGGTATCGCCGCTTTTCAGGATTTCCAAGGTTTCCTGGAGATTCTCCTTGAGAGACCTTGTCGGCTTCGTCTCTTGGGTCGAGTCAGTCATGCGGATTCCTGGTCGTTATGGGGGTAATCGGGTCGGAGAAAACCGACATGGAGATGCTGCGCCAATTCTAAAGCAAAATCCGGCGAAGAAATCGATCTCAATGCGCCAGCATCAGCATTTCCCTGGCATGGGCCAGTGTCTGCTCGGTGATGCGCAGGCCGCCGAGCATGCGGGCGATCTCACCGGTACGTTCGTCCATGTTCAGCGGGCGTACCGTGGACTGGGTGATGCCGTCTTTCGCATGTTTCTCCACCAGCAGATGCTGATGGCCCAGGGCCGCGATCTGGGGCAGGTGGGTCACGCACAGCACCTGGCGGTTGATGCCGAGCGAGCGCAGCTTGATCCCCACCATCTCGGCGACGCCGCCGCCGATGCCGGTGTCCACCTCGTCGTAGATCAGGGTCGGCGTGGTCTTTTGCGCGATCGATGCGACTTCAATCGCCAGGCTGATGCGTGAAAGCTCGCCCCCGGAAGCGACCCTTGATAAGGGCCGCGGCGGCAGGCCCGGATTGGCGCTGACCAGGAACTCGATCCTGTCCCGCCCGTGGGGCGCGGGCAAAGCCTCCGCATCGGTCTCGAACGCGACGGCGAAGCGTCCGTGCGGCATGCCGAGTTCGTGGATCAGCCGCGAGATGTCTGTTTCCAGCGCCGCCGCGGCTTCCCTTCGCTTTTCCGACAGGCTGCGGGCGGTGGCGTCATAGGCGGACAGCAGACCCCTTTGTTCGGCAAGCAGGTGCTCGAGCCGTTCCTCGCCGGATTCGAGGCTTCTCAGTTCGGTCCGGAGCGTTTCCAGGTGACCGGGCAGCTCTTCCGGACGGACCTGGTGCTTGCGCCCGAGTTGGTGAACCTCCGCCAGCCGCTGTTCCAGCGCCGCGAATTTGGCCGGGTCGGGATCGAGGGCGTCGAGGTGATGGCGCAAGGCCATCGCCGCCTCCTTGACCTGGATGCGGGCGCTTTCCAGCAGCTCCAGGGTCTCGGCGAAGTCCCGCGAAATCTGCGCGAGTTCGCCGACCGCATGGGTGGACTGGGTCAGCAGCCCGTTCACCGAATACTGCTCGTCCTCGTAGAGCAGCTTGAGCTGGGCGTAGCCGACCTCCGAGACTCGACCGAGATTGGCCAGAAGCTCGTGTTCTTCCGACAGGGCGCGGTAGTCCAGGGCCTGGATGTCGAGCTGTTCCAGTTCGTTCACCTGGTACTGGAGCAGTTCCTGGCGGGCGTTGCGGCTGCTGGCGTCCTGCTGTAGCTGGTCGATCCGGTCGGAAATCGCTTTCCAGCGATCGAAAATCCGCTTCAGCTCCGCGGCCAGTTCGCGGCTGCCTGCATGCCGGTCCAGCAGGGCTCGCTGCTCGCCGGCCTGCAGCAGGTTCAGATGGGCGTGCTGGCCGTGGATTTCCACCAGATGCCTCCCCAGGGCCTGGAGGTTCGGCAGGGTCGCGGGACGGCCATTGATGAAGGCGCGCGAACGCCCGTCCGCGCCGATGGTCCGGCGGATCAGGCAGGTGTCTTCACCGGCTTCGGCCAGTTCGTTATCGAGCAGCCAGTCGCGGGCGGACGAAGCGTCGTCCAGATCGAAGCACAGGCTGACTTCGCCCCGCTCGGCGCCCGGCCGCACCAGGCCGGAGTCTGCCCGGTCGCCGAGCGCAAGCCCCAGGGCGGTGAGCAGGATCGACTTGCCCGCGCCGGTTTCGCCGGTGAGCACGGTGAAGCCGGGCCGGAGGTCCAGGTCGAGGGCGGACACCACCGCCAGATCCCGAATGCTCAGGCTGGTCAACATGGCCTAGCGGTTGCTCCAGTTGAGCTTGAGCCGCAGGATCTGGAAAAAATCGTAATCCATCGGGTGGAGGATGCGAAACGGTTGCTCCGCCTTGCGAATCTCGATGCGGTCCTCGATCGCGACGGCGGGGAAGGGGACGTTGTCGCAGCTCACCTGGGCGCGGAACTCCTTGTTTGGCCGGAAGGCGATCTCCACCAGGCTGTCCCCGGAGATGACGATGGGACGGTTCGACAGCGTGTGAGGATTGATCGGCGCCAGCACCATCGCGTTGAGCGAGGGATAGAGGATCGGACCGCCGGCCGACAGCGCATAGGCGGTCGAACCGGTGGGCGTGGAGACGATCAGGCCGTCCGATCGCTGCGAATTCAGAAACACACCGTCGATGGCGGTTTCGAGTTCTATCATGCTGGTCGCGCTGCCGCTATGGACGACGACTTCGTTGATGGCGCTACCCTCGGCGATGACTTCATGATCCCGGATCAGGCGCGCCACCAGCGGGTAACGTTCCTCGGCGCGGTAAGAGCCGGTCAGTATTGCGTGGAGCTTGCCGACTGCCTCGTTCGGGGATATGTCCACCAGAAAGCCCAGCCGGCCCAGGTTGACCCCGATGAGGGGAACGCCATGGGCATAGAGGTTACGCGCGGCACCCAGCAAAGTGCCGTCCCCGCCGACCACCACGGCGATGTCCGCCCGCCGCGCCAGCTCGGGCATGGTGCAAATCTGGGCGCAATGCGGAAACAGCATTGCGCAGCCGCGCTCCACCAGGATTTCGAGTCCGACAGTCAGCAGATAGGCATGGATGGCGGCGAGCGTATCCGCTATCCGCGGAGCGTCCGGTTTCCCGATGAGCGCGATGGTGCGAAATTGCGAAAGCATCCGCCTGAACTTGGGTGAGATATCTTAGGGTTGAAAGTCCGAGGCCTTGAATCTTGACAGGATTGGCAAGCCTTAATTTCCTGAGCCGGTTAAATACTGCGGAAGAGGGTATTTTTGCCAAATGGTAGGGCCTTCTTGACACTTAATCTAGGGGTTGTTAGTTTTTAGCACTCCATAAGATCGAGTGCTAATCCAAAATTCTATCCGGAATTTCCGTGGCGAGTTTCCCCGAATTGAGCGAACGCGCACAGCACCTGTTGAAGGCGCTGGTGGAGCGTTACATCGGCGAAGGCCAGCCGGTAGGGTCGCGCGCGCTCGCCAAGGATGCCGGCTTGAGCCCGGCAACCATACGTAATGTCATGGCCGATCTCGAGGACCTCGGCCTGATCACCTCGCCGCACACCTCGGCGGGGCGCCTGCCCACGGTGAGCGGATACCGGCTGTTCGTCGACTCCTTATTAACCGTGAAGCCTTTGCAGCAGGGCCTCGTCGACCAGTTATGGCTGGATCTCGAAAGCCGGGACAACCCGCGCGACTTGCTGGAAACCGCCTCCAAGCTGCTGTCGGAGCTGACTCACATGGCCTGCATCATCTCCATGCCGAGGCGGGAAACCCTGGCGTTCCAGCACATCGAATTTCTGCCCCTCTCGGACCACCGGGTGCTGGCCATCCTGGTGACGAGCGACCAGGAAATCCACAACAAGATCATTCACACGCCCCATAGTTTCAGCGCCGCGGAACTGCAGGCCGCCGCCAACTTCTTCAACGCCGTCTGCGCCGGCAAGGACATGGCTTCGGCGCGGGAACATCTGCGCGCCGAATTGCAGAACGAACGCGAGCGCTTGAGCGAACAGTTGTTGCAGGCGGGCGAAATCGCCGAGCAGGCCCTGCTGGAAGGTGGGCGCTTGAAGAAGCCATTCCTCGTGAGGGGCGAAACCAACCTCATGGACTTTGTCGAGTTGGCCGACGTCGAGCGCCTGCGCGGCCTGTTCGAGGCGTTCAGGCAGAAGGAAAGCATCGTCGGCCTGCTCGACCGCTGCCTCGAATCTCCCGGCGTGAAAATACTCATTGGCGAAGAAAGCGGTTTCAGGCCGCTGGAGCCGTGCAGTCTGGTGACGGCATCCTATTCCGTCGACAACCGGGTGGTGGGCGTGCTCGGCGTGATCGGGCCGACCCGGATGAAATACGAGCGGGTGATCCCGCTGGTGGACATCACCGCGAAACTGGTGGGTGCGGCCTTGAATCAGCGGACACTGGCCCCAACTTAACGTCTCCGGAGTTGTGACGGCACCGGGACTCCGCCGCCCGCTCTCTTAAGGAGCCGGGCGGTTTCGTTTTTCCCGATCGAAGAAATTTCAAACCCTATAATCGGATTATGAGCGAAGAAGAATTGACCAATGTCCCTGGCACTGAGGCTCAGCCGGAACTCCTGGAGCTGGAGGCCAAGCCTGCTGGAGAATCGCCCGCTGGGGAGCCGGAAAAGGCCCTGCTCGAGGCTCAGCAACAGGCAAGCGAAAATTGGGACCGTTTCATTCGGGCCCAGGCGGAAATGGAAAACCTGCGCCGCCGGGTGGAAAAAGATCTGCAGAACGCCCACAAATATGCCTTGGAAAAATTCGCCAAGGAGCTTCTGCCGGTGGTGGACAGCCTGGAACTGGGGATCGCTGCTTCATCTTGCGACACGCCTGATGTCGCCAAACTCCGGGAAGGCGCGGAGCTGACCTTGAAGCAGTTTCAGAGCGTGTTCGAGAAGTTCGGCATCCTGGCCCTCGATCCGGTGGGGGAGAAATTCAATCCGGAGCAGCATCAGGCCATGGCCATGGAGTCCGCGGAGGCGGTCGAGCCGAACACCGTTCTCAAGGTCTTCCAGAAGGGCTATCTGCTGAACGACCGGCTGCTCAGGCCCGCGCTCGTGGTCGTGGCCCAGGCTTGAAAACCCTTAGGATCGGCCTCACATAGCCCTTAAGTTTTCAGAACAATCACCTATAAAACCGGAGAAATCCATGGCAAAGATTATTGGGATCGACCTGGGCACCACCAACTCGTGCGTGGCCATCCTCGAAGGCGGCAAGCCCCGGGTGATCGAAAACGCCGAAGGCGCGCGCACCACGCCGTCGATCATCGCGTTCAGCACCGACAACGAGGCGCTGGTGGGGCAGTCCGCCAAGCGGCAGGCCATCACCAATCCGAAGAACACCTTGTTCGCGATCAAACGGCTGATCGGCCGCCGCTACAAGGACGATGTCGTCCAGAAGGACATCAAGATGGTGCCTTACAGCATCGTCGAGGCGGAGAACGGCGATGCCTGGGTGGAGGCCGCGGGCAAGAAGATGGCGCCGCCGGAGATCTCGGCGCGCGTGCTGATGAAGCTCAAGAAGGACGCCGAGGCCTATCTCGGTGAAGAGGTCAAGGAAGCGGTCATCACCGTGCCGGCCTACTTCAACGACTCCCAGCGCCAGGCCACCAAGGACGCGGGCCGCATCGCCGGCCTCGACGTCAAGCGCATCATCAACGAGCCGACCGCGGCGGCGCTGGCCTACGGCATGGACAAGAGCCGCGGCGACCAGAAGATCGCGGTCTACGATCTGGGCGGCGGCACCTTCGACATCTCCATCATCGAGATCGCGGAAGTCGACGGCGAGCACCAGTTCGAAGTGCTGTCCACCAACGGCGACACCTTCCTCGGCGGGGAAGACTTCGATCTGCGCATCATCGAATACATCGTGGACGCGTTCCGCAAGGAGCAGGGCATCGATCTGCACAACGACCCGCTGGCGCTGCAGCGCCTGAAGGAGTCCGCCGAGAAGGCCAAGATCGAGCTGTCTTCCAGCCAGCAGACCGAGATCAACCTGCCCTACATCACGGCGGATGCGACCGGACCCAAGCACCTCAACATCAAGCTGACCCGGGCCAAGCTGGAATCACTGGTGGAAGACCTGATCCTGCGCACCCGCGGCTCCTGCGAAACCGCGCTGAAGGATGCCGGCGTGAAGCCGGGCGACATCGACGAAGTCATTCTGGTGGGCGGCCAGACCCGCATGCCCAAGGTGCAGGATTTCGTGAAAGAAATCTTCGGCAAGGACCCCCGCAAGGACGTCAACCCGGACGAAGCCGTGGCTGTCGGTGCCGCCATCCAGGCCGGCGTGCTCGGCGGCCAGGTGAAGGACGTGCTGCTGCTGGACGTGACCCCGCTGTCGCTGGGCATTGAAACCCTCGGCGGCGTCCTGACCAAGCTGATCGAAAAGAACACCACGATTCCGACCAAGGCGGCGCAGGTATTCTCCACCGCCGAGGACAACCAGACCGCCGTGACCATCCATGTGTTGCAGGGTGAGCGCGAAATGGCCCGCGATAACAAGTCGCTGGGGCGCTTCGACCTGAGTGACATCCCGATGGCGCCGCGTGGCGTGCCGCAGATCGAGGTCACCTTCGACATCGACGCCAACGGCATCCTGAACGTCTCGGCCAAGGACAAGGCGACCGGCAAGCAGCAGTCCATCGTCATCCGCGCCTCCAGCGGCCTGTCCGAAGACGAGATCAAGCGCATGGTGAAGGACGCCGAGCTGCATGCGGAGGAAGACCGCCGCATGCACGCGCTGGTCAGTGCGCGCAATCATGCCGACGCGATGGTCCATGCCACCAACAAGACGCTGTCCGAACTGGGCGACAAGGTTTCCGGCGAGGAGCGGGCGAAGATCGAAGCGGCCCTGAACGATCTGAAGGACGCCATGGGCGGCGACAATAAGGACCTGATCGAGCAGCGGACCAAGACGCTGACCGAGCTTTCCGGCAAGCTGGCCGAACGGCTCTACGCCCAGCAGGCCGAGCCAGGGGCCGCGGAGCCGCATGGTCAGGAAAAGGCCGGCGGCGGCGATGACGTCGTCGACGCCGAGTTCGAGGAAGTCCGCGACGACAAGCGTTAAACCGCGGCGGACCGCCTCGCATCTCACGGTGGGATGCGGTCCATCCTTTCCCTCTTGATCGGGCCGCCGGCGTCAAGCCGGCGGCTGTGCGTTTATGGCAAAAGAAGACTATTACGAAACGCTCGGGGTTCCCCACAACGCCAGCGACAGCGACATCAAGACCGCGTTCCGGCGCTTGGCGATGAAATACCACCCTGACCGGAACAAGGACAATCCCGAGGCCGAGGAGCGTTTCAAGAGCGCGAAAGAAGCCTACGAGGTGCTATCCGACCCCAAGAAACGGTCTGCCTATGACCAGTTCGGCCATGCCGGGGTCGATCCATCGATGGGGGGAGGCGGCGGCTTTGGCTTCACCGGCGACAATTTCAGCGATATTTTCAGCGACGTCTTTGGCGACATCTTCGGCGGAGGCGGCCGCCGGCGGGGCAGGGCGCAGCGCGGCGCCGATTTGCGCTATAACCTGGAGCTGACGCTGGAGGAGGCCGTTGCGGGCACCGAGACCAAGATCAAGGTGCCGACCTGGATGATCTGCGCCGAGTGCGGCGGATCGGGCGCCAGGAAAGGCAGCTCGCCCGCGACCTGCCCGACCTGTCACGGCCAAGGCGCGGTCCGCATGCAGCAGGGCTTTTTCTCCGTCCAGCAGACCTGCCCGACCTGCCGCGGCAGCGGCCAGCATGTCTCGGATCCGTGCCGCGTCTGTTACGGCCACGGGCGCGTGCAGGAGACCAAGACATTGTCGGTCAAGATCCCGCCCGGCGTGGATACCGGCGACCGCATCCGGCTTTCCGGCGAGGGCGAAGCAGGGGAGGGCGGCGGGCCGCCGGGTGATCTCTACGTGCACATCGGGGTCAAGGAGCACCCGATCTTCACCCGCGACGGCGCCGACCTGTACTGCGAAGTGCCGATCAGTTTTCCCACCGCCTGCCTGGGCGGCGAGCTCGAAGTACCGACGCTGGATGGCAAGGTAGTGCTTAAGATTCCAGCCGAGACCCAGACCGGGCGGCTGTTCCGGGTCCGGAGCAAGGGTGTCAAGCCGGTCCGGGGCGGCGCGGCCGGCGATTTGCTGTGCCGGGTCCGGGTGGAGACGCCGGTGCACCTGAACAGGGAGCAGACCGAGCTGATCCGGCAGCTCGACGACTCCCTGCGCGGCGGCGGCAGCCATCACAGCCCGCAGGCTCACGGCTGGCTGGACGGCGTCAAGCAGTTCTTCGATCGTCTGGGACTTTGAGGGGGCAGGCCGGAACCATGGTCATCAGAATTGGAATAGCAGGCGTTGCGGGGCGGATGGGCGGCAATCTCGTGCGCGCCTGTCTGGCCGACCCAGCAGTGGAACTGACGGCGGCGATCGCGCGTCCGGGGAGCCCCGCGGTCGGCCGCGATGCGGGTGAACTGGCGGGCCTGTCGGCAATCGGCTTGCCGGTGGTCGGCAACCTGAGCGAGGTGCTGGACCAGGTCGACGTGCTGATCGACTTCACCCTGCCGGAAGTCACGCTGGCCCACCTCGAATTCTGCCGCTCGGCCGGAATCCGGCTGGTGATCGGGACGACCGGCTTCAGTGCGGCGCAGCGCCAGGCCATCGCCGCCGCCGCGGAAGGCATCGGCATCGTGTCCGCGCCCAACATGAGCGTGGGCGTGAACCTGGCGCTCAAGCTGCTGGACATCGCCGCCCGGGTGGTGGGCGGGCATTCCGACATCGAGATCGTCGAGGCGCACCACCGCCACAAGATCGATGCGCCCTCGGGTACCGCCCTGCGGATGGGCGAGGTGGTGGCGAACGCCTTGGGGAGGGACCTGAGGGATTGCGCGATCTACGGCCGCAAAGGCATCACCGGCGCGCGCGACGCCAAGACCATCGGCTTCTCCACCATCCGCGCCGGCGACATCGTCGGCGAGCATACGGTCATGTTCGCCGACGAAGGCGAGCGCATCGAGATTACCCACAAGGCCAGCAGCCGCATGACCTTCGCCAAGGGCGCGGTGAGGGCGGCCGTCTGGCTGATGTCCCAAGGCGAAGGCCTGTTCGACATGCAGGATGTGTTGGGATTGTAAGGAGTGACGATCCACCGGCCGAGCCCGTGGCATTCGACGGTCGGCCCCTCAAAGGGGCCTGATCGCCGCCGGGCAAAAACCAAGCCGTCGTCCCGTCAGGCATCCCATCCCTGGAACCTGGATGCCGGAATCCGATCCGGCGTGACGGCCGTCGTTCCGGCCGGGAAGCCGGAACCCAGGCCAGGGAGGGCGAGGCCGGGGTTGGGGCTGACTTAGGTATCGGCCTGCGGTCGGTTCGAGCGATGCCGGTCCGGCAAGCTTCCCATCCCTGGGACCTGGATGCCGGAATCCGATCCGGCATGACGGCCGTCGTTCCGGCCGGGATCCCGAAATCAGATTCGGTGCCCAGCCCCTTGCACGGGGCAACTGCCCAGGCCGGGGGGCGAATCCAGGCGGTATGCGTCTGAGGCTCTGGATGGACTCCATCAGGGCGATCTTCTATAATCGAGCAGCTAAAACGCATCGAATTCCAACAAGCGGGGCATATCTTCGGGTCTGCCCCGTTTTGCACATCTTAAGGTGGCTTTATTGAAAACTCCCGCGCTGCTCGCTCTTGAAGACGGTACCGTGTTTCGCGGCTACGGGATTGGGGCCGAGGGTTCATCGGTGGGCGAGGTGGTGTTCAATACCTCGATCACCGGCTACCAGGAAATCCTCACCGATCCGTCCTACGCCCGGCAGATCGTCACGCTGACCTATCCCCACATCGGCAACACCGGCGTCAACGAAGAGGATGCGGAATCCGGCGGCATTTTCGCCAGCGGCTTGGTAATCCGCGACCTGCCGCTTCGGACCAGTAACTGGCGGTGTCAGCTCCCGCTCGACGATTATCTGCGCCAGCGCGGCGTGGTCGGCATCGCCGGCCTGGATACCCGCAGGCTGACTCGCATCCTGCGCGACAAGGGCGCTCAGCGCGGCTGCATCGCGGCCGGCGACGGTCTGGATGCCGATGCCGCGGTGGACATGGCCAAGGATTTTCCGGGGCTCCAGGGCATGGATCTGGCCCAGGTGGTGACGACCGAGCGGCCTTACCATTGGACCGAAGGAACCTGGCGGCTCGGCGCGGAGCCGGTGCGGGCAGGCCAAGGCGAGTTCCATGTCGTCGCCTACGATTTCGGCGTCAAGCAGAACATCCTGCGCCTGCTCGCGGACCGCGGCTGCCGCGTCACGGTGGTGCCCGCCAGGACGCCGGCTTCCGAGGCGCTGGCCCTGAACCCGGATGGATTGTTCCTTTCCAATGGCCCCGGCGATCCGGAGCCCTGCGACTACGCCATCGCCGCGATCCGGGAATTCCTGGGCACCGGCATTCCCGTATTCGGCATCTGCCTCGGACACCAGTTGCTGGCTCTTGCGGCCGGCGCGCGCACTCTGAAGATGAAGTTCGGCCATCATGGCGCCAACCATCCGGTCCAGGATCTGAGCACCGGCCGGGTGGTAATCACCAGCCAGAACCATGGCTTCGCCGTCGAAGAAGCCAGCCTGCCGGCGAACCTGCGTCCGACCCACCGTTCCCTGTTCGACGGCAGCCTGCAGGGCATCGAATGCACCGATCGCGCGGCGTTCAGTTTCCAGGGGCATCCGGAAGCCAGCCCCGGCCCGCACGATCTGTGTGATCTGTTCGACCGCTTCGTCGCCGACATGAAAGCCGCCCGCAACCGCCATTAATCGCGTCCTTCGTTCATGCCAAAACGTACCGATATCAATTCGATTCTGCTCCTGGGCGCCGGTCCCATCGTCATCGGCCAGGCCTGCGAGTTCGACTACTCCGGCGCCCAGGCCTGCAAGGCGCTGAGGGAAGAGGGCTATCGGGTCATCCTGGTCAATTCGAATCCGGCCACGATCATGACGGACCCGGAGATGGCCGATGCGACCTACATCGAACCGATCGACTGGCAGACCGTCGCCCGCATCATCGAGAAGGAGCGTCCGGACGCGCTGTTGCCGACCATGGGCGGCCAGACGGCGCTCAACTGCGCGCTGGACCTGGACCGAGAAGGCGTGCTGGAGCGCTTCGGCGTGGAGATGATCGGCGCCAGGCGCGAAGCCATCGCCAAGGCGGAAGACCGCGACCAGTTCCGCAAGGCCATGGTCAAGATCGGCCTCTCGGTGCCGAAGTCCGACGTCTCCCATAGCCTCGAAGAGGCGCTTAAGGTGTTGGACAAGGTCGGCTATCCGGCCGTCATCCGGCCCTCCTTCACACTGGGCGGATCGGGTGGCGGCATCGCCTACAACCGCGAGGAGTTCGTGGAGATCTGCGAGCGCGGCCTGGAGCTCTCGCCCACCCACGAGCTGCTGATCGAGGAATCGGTGCTCGGCTGGAAGGAATACGAGATGGAGGTGGTGCGCGACCGCGCCGACAACTGCATCATCGTCTGCTCGATCGAGAACCTCGATCCGATGGGCGTGCATACCGGCGACTCGATCACGGTCGCGCCGGCGCAGACGCTGACCGACAAGGAATACCAGATCATGCGCGATGCTTCCATCGCCGTCCTGCGCGAGATCGGGGTGGATACCGGCGGCTCCAATGTGCAGTTCGCGGTCAATCCCAAGGACGGCCGGCTGATCGTGATCGAGATGAATCCGAGGGTATCGCGCTCCTCGGCGCTGGCTTCCAAGGCCACGGGTTTCCCCATCGCCAAGGTGGCCGCCAAGCTGGCGGTCGGTTACACCCTGGACGAGCTGCGCAACGAGATCACCGGCGGCGCCATGCCGGCGTCGTTCGAGCCCACCATCGATTACGTGGTGACCAAGGTTCCGCGTTTCACCTTCGAGAAATTCCCGCAGGCGGACGACCGGCTCACCACCCAGATGAAGTCGGTGGGCGAGGCCATGGCGATCGGCCGGACCTTCCAGGAGTCGCTGCAGAAGGCACTGCGCAGTCTGGAGATCGGTGCCGACGGTCTGGTCGGCAGACTCGCCGCGGACAGCGAGGACCGGGTGGAGCGCCTGCGGCGCGAGCTCGGCCATCCCGGCTGCGAGCGCCTGTTCTACGTCGCCGACGCCTTCCGCCTGGGCTGGAGCCTGGATCAAATCCACGAGCTGAGCGCCATCGATCCCTGGTTCCTGGCGCAGATCGAGGATCTGATCCTCGAAGAAGCGACCCTAGCCAAGCGTACCCTCGCCTCGCTGACCGCCGACGAACTGCTGGCCTTGAAGCGCAAGGGCTTCTCCGACTCTAGGCTCGCCCGCCTGCTGGACCGCGGCGAAGCCGAGGTGCGGGCGCTGCGGCACCGTTTCGGCATCCGCCCGGTATACAAGCGGATCGATTCCTGCGCGGCCGAGTTCGCCGCCGTCACCGCCTATTTGTACTCGACCTACGAGGAACAATGCGAAGCCGCGCCGACGGAGCGCGAGAAGATCGTCGTGCTCGGCGGCGGCCCCAACCGGATCGGCCAGGGCATCGAGTTCGATTACTGCTGCGTGCATGCGGCGATGGCGCTGCGCGAAGATGGTTTCGAGAGCATCATGATCAACTGCAATCCGGAGACGGTGTCGACCGATTTCGACACCTCCGACCGGTTGTATTTCGAGCCGCTGACGCTGGAAGACGTGCTCGAGGTGGTGCAGCTGGAGAAGCCGAAGGGCGTGATCGTGCAGTACGGCGGCCAGACGCCGCTGAAGCTGGCCCGGGCGCTGGAGGCGGCCGGCGTGCCGATCATCGGTACCTCGCCGGATTCGATCGATCTGGCCGAGGACCGCGAGCGGTTCCAGAAGCTGATCGACCGGCTCAACCTGAAGCAGCCGCCCAACCGCACGGCGCGCTCCCTGGATGATGCCCTGCGCGGCGCCCAGGAAATCGGCTATCCGCTGGTCGTGCGCCCTTCCTACGTGCTGGGCGGCCGGGCGATGGAAATCGTGTTCAACGACGACGACCTCAAGCGCTACATGCTGGAGGCGGTCAGCGTCTCCAACGAATCCCCGGTGCTGCTCGACCGCTTCCTGTCCGACGCCATCGAGATGGACGTGGACGCCGTCGCTGACGGCCAGCGCGTGATGATCGGCGGCCTGATGCAGCACATCGAGCAGGCCGGGGTGCACTCGGGCGATTCCGCCTGTTCGATTCCGCCGTATGACCTTAGGGCGGACATCCAGGACCGGGTCAGGGAGCAGGTCCGCCTGCTGGCCGAGGCGCTGGGCGTGGTCGGCCTGATGAATACCCAGTTCGCCATTCAGGGCGAGGAGATCTTCGTGCTGGAAGTGAATCCGCGCGCCTCGCGCACCGTTCCCTTCGTGTCGAAGGCGACCGGCTATCCGCTGGCCAAGGTCGCGGCGCGCTGCATGGTCGGCCGCAGCCTCGACCAGCAGGGCGTGATCGAGGAGCGCATCCCGCCGTATTTCTCGGTCAAGGAAGCGGTATTCCCGTTCATCAAATTCCCCGGCGTCGATCCCTTGCTCGGGCCGGAGATGAAGTCGACGGGCGAGGTGATGGGGGTCGGCAACAGCTTCGGCGAAGCCTACGCCAAGGCGCAGCGGGCCGCCAGCGTCCGGCTGGCGTACGAGGGGGCGACGCTGATCAGCATCCGCGATGCGGACAAGCCGAAGATCGTTCCGATCGCCAAGGCGCTGGTCGCCAAAGGCTTCCGGCTGGTGGCGACGCGGGGCACGGCGAAGGTGCTGCAAGACGCGGGTGTTCCCTGCGAAAAGGTGAACAAGGTGTACGAAGGGCGGCCGCACATCGTCGATATGATCAAGAACGGCCAGATTCAGCTTATCATCAACACGACCGAGGGCAAGAAAGCCATCGCCGATTCGTTCACCATTCGGCGGCAGGCTTTGCAGCACCAGGTGACCTACACCACGACGATCTCCGGCGCCCATGCCATCTGCTGCGCGCTCGACGAACTCGGGTCGGTGGACGTCAACCGGTTGCAGGATTTGCACAGCGTCTTATCCTGAACCGGAGAATCTGAAGGAATAGCGATGAACAAGACCCCCATGACCACGCGCGGCGCCGAAAAGCTGCGTGAAGAACTCAATCATCTGAAGTCGGTGGCGCGGCCCCGAGTGATCGAGGCGATTGCCGAGGCGCGCGCTCATGGCGACCTGAAGGAAAACGCCGAGTATCACGCCGCGCGCGAGCAGCAGGGATTCATCGAGGGGCGGATCAAGGAGATCGAATCCAAGCTTGCCAATGCCCAGATCATCGACGTCACCCGGCTGAGCCCCGGCGGCAAGATCGTTTTCGGGGCGACCGCCGAGATCGAAGATCTGGCTTCCGGCGAAGTGGTGACGTATCAGATCGTCGGGGAGGACGAGGCCGAGATCAAGGAAGGCCGTATCTCGGTGACTTCGCCGATCGCCCGCGCCCTGATCGGCAAGCAGGAAGGCGACGTGGCGACGGTGCAGGCGCCGGGCGGTACCCGCGAATACGAAATCGTATCGGTGAAATACGTCTAGGCTTTCTTACCCTGCTCCGGCGACTTCCGGAACAGCGTGATGACGTGGCCGAGCGATTGGACCAGCTCGGCACCCGATTCCCCGCAGATCAGCGCCGTCATCTCGGCGCGCGCTTCCCTGTCGCTCGCATTGACTCGGACTTTGATCAATTCGTGATGTTCCAGCGCGAGGTCGATTTCGCCGAGCACGCCCGGCGTGATGCCGGCTTGGCCGGTGATCACGACCGGTTTCAGTTTGTGGGCCTTGGCGCGCAACTGGCGTCTGAGTGCGGGAGTCATACAATTTACTCTATTGAAAAAGCCCGGCATTCTAGCGTGATTGAAGAAATTTCTCATGGCAAAGCGTAACCGAAGCAGCGGCCGCTGGCTTGCGGAGCATTTCTCCGACGAATATGTGCGTCTGGCGCAGGACAAAGGCTATCGCTCACGCGCCGTCTTCAAACTGATCGAGCTGGACGAGCGCGACCGCTTGTTCGAGCCCGGCGCCACGGTGATCGACCTCGGCGCGGCGCCCGGCGGCTGGTCGCAATATGCGGCCCGGCGAGTGGGTCCCAAGGGCAAGGTCCTCGCCCTGGACATCCTGCCGATGGAGGCTTTGCCGGGAGTCACCGTGGTGCAAGGGGATTTCCTCGACGACGCGGTGTTCCAGGGGGTGCTGGAAGCCATCGGCGGGCGTTCCGCGAATGTGGTATTGTCGGACATGGCGCCCAACATGAGCGGGAACCGCAATGTCGATCAGCCGCGCAGCATGTATCTGGCGGAACTGGCTTTCGATCTGGTTGAACGGGTCCTGGCGCCGAACGGACGCTTCGCCGTGAAGCTGTTTCAAGGGGAAGGATTCCAGGACTACGTGGCTCTGACCAGAAAGGCGTTTGCATCTGTCGTGATGAGGAAGCCGAAAGCCTCCCGTGCCCGCAGCGCGGAAATTTATCTGGTCGGCAAGGGATACCGCGGTGGCATTCCATGAGCGGGCGCTTTCGGGAACGATTTTGGCCGTGGAGGTGTCATATTTATGTCATGTTGCGTCGACGATTTTGTCGTGCCGCGGGGAATTTCGTGGCGGTTCCGAGCGCGTGTGGATAATATTGTCGTCATCGGTCTGACATAAAGAATAAAAGCCGTATACCATCCCATCCCAATCCGACTACGGAGATTCGAGTCGTGAACGATATGTTAAAGAACATCCTTCTTTGGGTGGTCATCGCCGTCGTGTTGATGTCCGTCTTCAACAACTTCGGGTCCCGGAAATCGGTCGATTCCAGCATGTCCTATTCGCAGTTCATTGCGGCCGTGAATGAAGGGCAGGTCAAATCGGTGACCATCGACGGACAGAACGTGCGCGGCATGCTGGGAACGGGCGAGAAATTCTCGACCTACAATCCGGAAGACCCGCACCTGGTCGACGACCTGCTCAAGAACCACGTGGAGATCAAGGCGCAGCCGCCGGAGTCGCAGTCGCTCTTGATGCAGATCTTCATTTCCTGGTTCCCGATGCTACTGCTGGTGGCCGTATGGATATTCTTCATGCGCCAGATGCAGGGCGGCGCCGGCGGCCGGGGGGCGATGTCCTTCGGCAAGAGCAAGGCGCGCTTGGTCGAGGAAGACCAGGTCAAAGTCACGTTCGCCGACGTCGCCGGCGCCGACGAGGCCAAGGAAGACGTCTCCGAGATGGTGGATTTCCTCAAGGATCCCAGCAAATTCCAGAAACTGGGCGGCAAGATTCCGCGCGGCGCACTCATGGTCGGCCCGCCGGGCACCGGCAAGACCCTGCTGGCCCGCGCCATCGCCGGTGAGGCTCGGGTGCCGTTCTTCTCGATCTCGGGCTCGGATTTCGTGGAAATGTTCGTCGGCGTGGGCGCTTCGCGCGTGCGCGATATGTTCGAACAGGCGAAGAAGCATGCGCCCTGCATCATCTTCATCGACGAAATCGATGCGGTCGGCCGCCACCGCGGTGCCGGCCTCGGCGGCGGTCATGACGAGCGCGAGCAGACCCTGAACCAGCTGCTGGTCGAAATGGACGGCTTCGAAGGCACCGAAGGCATCATCGTGATCGCCGCGACCAACCGTCCCGACGTGCTCGATCCAGCGCTGCTGCGGCCGGGCCGGTTCGACCGCCAGGTGGTGGTCGGGTTGCCGGATGTCCGCGGGCGCGAGCAGATCCTCAAGGTCCACATGAAGCGGGTCCCGCTGGCCGACGACGTGGAAGCCAAATTTCTGGCACGCGGCACGCCCGGCTTCTCCGGCGCCGACCTGGCCAATCTGGTCAATGAGGCTGCGTTGTTCGCGGCCCGCAAGAACAAGCGGGTCGTCGAAATGGAGGACTTCGAGAAGGCGAAGGACAAGATCCTCATGGGCGTCGAGCGCAAATCCATGGTCATGAGCGACGAGGAAAAGAAGCTCACGGCTTACCATGAAGCCGGCCATGCCATCGTCGGCCTGTCGGTGCCTGAGCACGATCCCGTCTACAAGGTCAGCATCATGCCGCGTGGCCGCGCCCTCGGCATCACGATGTTCCTGCCGGAGCGCGACACCTACAGCGCCAGCAAGCAGAAACTGGAAAGCCAGATTTCCAGCCTGTTCGGCGGGCGGCTGGCCGAGGAAATCGTGTTCGGACGCGAGCACGTGACCACCGGCGCCCAGAACGACATCGAGCGCGCGACCAATCTGGCGCGGAACATGGTCACCCGCTGGGGTCTGTCGGAGCGGCTGGGGCCTCTGGCCTACAGCGAGGAGGAGGGCGAAGTCTTCCTCGGCCGGTCGGTGACTAAGCACAAGAGCGTATCGGAGGAGACGGCGCATCTGATCGACGAGGAAATCCGTTCGATCATCGACCGCAACTACGAGCGCTCCGAGCGTATCCTCCGGGAAAACATGGATAAGATGCACCTTATGGCGGAAGCGCTGATCAAGTATGAAACCATAGACCGTCTGCAGATCGCGGACATCATGGAAGGTAAGCCGCCGCGGGCTCCCCAGAGCTGGGAGGACAACGCCCCCCCCGGCAGCGGCGAATCCGCTTCGAAGGGAGGCGATCAGCCGGTGTCGGGTTCCTTCGGCAAGCCGGCGGAGCAGACTTAAGGCTCACATTTTCAAGCGCTTGGGCACTTGAAAATGGCGGGACATCCCTGTCCCGCGCGGGAACCTCTTTAGAGGTTCCCTTGAGCTTTCGGGCCGCACTAAGCTTTCGAACCCCTGGCGGGCGGGAGTCTGCCAGGGGTTTTCTATTGCCTGCGATTTCGTTACCGTGAAAGCGTCGCGTAGCGACCCCTTAATCTCCCTCTCCCAGCGGGAGAGGGCCGGGGTGAGGGAAACCGCTCATGCCGCAAGCGGCTTACATACTCCGGGGTGCCGCTTGCGGCATGAGCGGTTAGTTTGTTGAAAGATGGCGGACCCTTTAAGGAGAAAGCAGTGAAGAAAGAATATTTCGGAACCGATGGCATTCGCGGCAAGGTGGGCGACTACCCGATAACGCCGGATTTCATGCTCAAGCTCGGCTGGGCGGCGGGTTGCGTCTTCGCCCGCGAGAAGCCCGGTCAGCGTGTCTTGATCGGCAAGGACACCCGGATTTCCGGATACATGTTCGAGTCGGCGCTGGAAGCTGGGTTTTCCGCCGCCGGCGTGGACACGCAACTGCTGGGCCCGATGCCGACCCCGGCGGTCGCTTATCTCACCCGGACGTTCCGCGCCCAGGCGGGTGTCGTCATCAGCGCTTCTCACAATCCCTATTACGACAACGGGATCAAGTTTTTCGGGCCGGACGGCATGAAGCTGCCGGACGAAATCGAGCTGGAGATCGAGGGCCACCTGCGCATGCCGATGACCACGGTGGAGTGTTCGCGCATCGGTAAGGCGACGCGCATCGGGGACGCGGCTGGGCGTTACATCGAGTTCTGCAAGAGCACGATTCCCTTGGGCATCGATTTTTCAGGGATGAAAGTCGTGGTGGATTGCGCGCACGGGTCGACCTACCACGTCGCCCCCGATGTGTTTTCGGAGCTGAGGGCCACGGTGAGCGCCATCGGGGCCATGCCGGACGGGCTCAACATCAACGACCGCGTCGGCGCCACCGACCCTGAAAGCCTCCGCCAGACGGTGCTCAAGGAAAAAGCCGATCTGGGCATCGCGCTGGACGGTGACGGCGACCGGCTGATCATGGTCGACCACAAAGGACAGGTGGTCGACGGCGACGAATTGCTTTTCGTCATCGCCAATGCCCGGAGCGCCAGCGGCGAGCTGGCCGGTTCGGTGGTGGGGACCCTGATGAGCAATCTGGGTCTGGAGCAGGCCATCCGGCGCCTGGGGCTGGAGTTCAGGCGAGCCGCGGTGGGCGACCGCTATGTCATGGAGATGATGCTCGAGCACGGCAGCATTCTGGGCGGCGAGGGTTCGGGACACATCATTTGCCGCGATCGCACGACCACTGGAGACGGCATCGTCTCCGCCCTGCAAATCCTGGCGGAGATCGTCCGGAGCGGGAAAACCCTGCATGAACTGAAGCAGGGAATGACAAAATATCCGCAGCGGCTGGTCAACGTGCGGCTGGTGGAACGGGTGAGCCTGGATTCGGCGCCGCTGGTTCAGAAGGTAAAGGCCGAAGTGGAGTCAGAGCTGGGCGACTCCGGGCGCGTATTGTTGCGCCCGTCCGGGACGGAGCCGTTGATCCGGGTGATGGTCGAAGGAGCGGACGAAGGCAAGGTCCACGAACTCGCGGACCGGCTGGCCGGAGCCGTCGCGCGGGCGTTTTCCGCCTGAACTATCCTTTGGCGTGGGCCCCGTCCGGCTTATGCCATTGAAGCGGCAATGAATGCCTCGTGCGTTATGTGTCCAGACGGTTTCCCGTTCGCAATCAGCATCTTTGCTACAATCGGGCGACGCAGTGGCCGGTCGCGGCGATTCTTCCGTCATCTGTCCGCCGTTCCCCCCGTTTCGATAATTCAAGGAGTCTCACATGGCTGGCGTCCTGCTTCGATCCGGCAGCCTGAAGCACTTTTTGCCCCTGGGCGCGACCGGTAATCCGGTCTACCGGGCGGCTTCCCAACTGCGGGCCGCGATTCGGCGGCAACTCGGCCAGGAGGCGGCGGATTACTTCGCCGTGCCGGTTCAGGACGAAAAGGGGGACGCCGTAGACTGGTATTCGGCCTTCGATGGAGACGTGGTGCCCTGGAGTTCGGCGACGCCGGAGGAGCGCGGCCCGGCGAGGGCCAGCCTCTTGGCCGCGCGCGAGCGCCTGCTGGAAAAGAGCCGGGCGCTGCAGGCGTCGGAGGACGGCGAGCAGCAGGTTTTCGGCAAGCTGCTGGCGCTGGCGACGCGTATTCCGGGAGAGGATCATGTGTATCTCGTCGGGGGCCGGCCGGTCATGACGTTCTGGGGCTTCGGAGAGCGCGGCGAATCGCCGGAGCGCGACGTGCTGGCCAGCCTCGACGTAAGCGGCATCTCGGCATCGGCGGCGCGTTTCGAGGAGAGTCCGGGCCCGGTTTCGCCGACTGGAGAACGTCGGCGCGGGTGGCGCTGGCTGTGGCTGTTGTTGCCGCTGCTGATGTTGCTGGGATTTCTCCTGTTCGGCTTGAGGAGCTGCGGGCCGGACGGCCTCGCGGGGCTCATGCGGCAGGAGCCCACGCCGACCCCGGATCGAGTCCGGGGCAGGCTCCCGGTTCCGCTGGGCGCAGAGGAAGACGCCGTTCCCGAAGCATCTCCCGTTCCTCAGTCCAAGGACGATAAAGCGGATGAAAGCCGCCATGCCGGCGTTGCCGCCAGGGAGGGAGTCGAGAACAGCGTGCGTTACGGCCGGGACGAAATAAGCGTAAACCGCACAGTTGATGGTTCCCGTACCGTCGTGGACACCACCCAAGCAGCGCAGAGCCCGGAAGGGGCCACCGATATCGAAAACTGGGACACCTCGGCCGCGATGCCGCCGGCAAGCGCGGTGGCCGAGGAAGAAGGTACATCCGCGTCGGCCGATGCCGACATGGCCGGGACCGAATCGTCCGGCGACAGCACGGCGGAATCCGATTCCGGCGCGGAGGGACAAACCGCCGATGCCAGTCCGTCCGACGGGAGCGGAAAAGCCGCTGACGAAAAATCTGCCGCAAGAACCGAACAGCCTGCCGAGACTCCGTCCGGGCAGGGCGCTTCCGGGACCGGAGGCAGCGCAACGGCTCGCCGTGAGCGTAGTCGAACGGCTCCCGGCGCTCCCCTGACGATTCCCAAAGAGGCCGCCAGGCAAAAGTCGACGGATTTCCTGCACGGCCAGTGGCAGTCCGTCACCGGCCTGCAGGACAGCTCCGGCAATCCGATCCGGCTCGAATACGATTTCAAGGGCAAGGAGGGCATGGCCCGGCTGAAGCGTTCGGTCGGCGGCAAGGAGATGGAATGCACCGCGCCGGTGACTTCGAGCTTCAGCGGCTCCAAGCTGGTGATCGACCAGGCCGGCGACATCCGCTGCCCCGACGGCAGCAGCATCCAGCGCTCGAAGGTGGAGTGCGCCACCGATCCCAAGGGTCACGCCGTCTGCAAGGGCAAGAATCCGGACGGCTCCGACTACAATGTCCGGATCACTAAGAAATAGGGGAGCCAGCGGGGAAGCCGAATGCTGAGCGAATTGGTGGAGTTCGCCGAAAACGCCACGCTGATCATGCGCAGCGGGGTCCAGTTCATGGATTTCGGGCTGACGCTGGACCTGCGCCGGGAGCCGCCCGGCGAATTCGCCCCGCAGAGCGGCCAGCGCTCGCTGGCGCGGCTGGAGTGGGACGAGCGGCGCGAGCGCCACGTCCATCCGGGCGATCCGCTGCTGGTGGTCAAACCCAAATTCAACCTGAGCGTCGATGAGTCCGTCAAGCTGCTGGACGGCTGCTGGCTGCCGCTGCCCATGCTGCGCGCCGGCCCCCAGCGCCGCTTCGACCAGGGACCCACCACCTGGGCCCGCGGCCGCATCGTCAAGCTCGGCGAAGGCGAGGACCTGCGCGGCCACACCCACCGCCTGACGCTGGCCTTCGACACCCAGGTGCTGGAGGCGCGCGAGGCCACGGCCTATCTGGCGCCGACCCGCGCCGACGTGCAGACCGGCGCGAGCTTCCAGCTCGCCTACCGGGCGCACGAAATGGGCTGGTATCCGGAGCTGCCCTGGGTCGACGAATGGCTGGCGGAAGTATTCCGCGACGAGGCGGCGGAGCGGCTGCGGCTGCCAGCGGAAGACGTCGACAGCGAGATCGAACAGCTCAGCCATCACGCGCATTACCTCAATTTCCTGCACCTGATCGGCACCCGGGCCGGCATCCCGGAAGTCCGGGTGCGCAGCAACGCGCCGGACGATGTCTACGCGCCGATCCCGGTGGATCTGGTGCTCGATGTCGGCAACTCCCGGACCTGCGGCATCCTGGTCGAAGAACATCCCCAGCAGCACGACGGCCTCAAGAACCGCTACGAACTCACCATCCGCGATCTCTCCGAGCCGCACAAGGTCTACCACGAACCCTTCGAAAGCCGGGTGGAGTTCGCCCAGGCCCTGCTGGGCAAGGAGCATCTGGCCTGCAAGAGCGGGCGCAACGACGCCTTCGTCTGGCCGACCATCGCCCGGGTCGGGCGCGAAGCGGCGCGGCTGGCCAACCATCGTCGCGGCACCGAAGGCTCGACCGGGCTGTCCAGCCCCAAGCGCTACCTCTGGGACGAAGACCGCTACGAGCCCGGCTGGCGCTTCAACGTCGCCTACAGTCGCGAGGAGATCGAACCCCACGCCACCGGCGCGCCGTTCAGCAACCTCATCAACGAGCGCGGCGAAGCCCTGCACGAGTTGCCGGAAGCCGACCGCATGCCGGTGTTCGTGCCCAAGTATTCCCGCAGCTCCTTGATGTGCTTCTTCCTGGCCGAAATCCTCGTCCACGCGCTCGGCCAGATCAACAGCCCGGCCCAGCGGATCAAGCAGGGCGACCCGGAAAAGCCCAGGCACCTGCGCTCCATCATCATCACCGTGGCGCCGTCTAGCCCTAAGCCGGAGCGGCAGATTTTTGCGGCGCGTTTGCGCCAGGCCATGGCCCTGGTATGGAAGGCGCTGGGCTGGCAGCCGGAGGACGACGGCATAGACGCGGTGGACGCGGACGGAAACCCCACCGCCTGGCCGCGCTTCCCGACGGTCCACACCGAATGGGACGAGGCCACCTGCGCCCAGGCGGTGTTCCTGTTCAGCGGCATCCACGAGCATTTCGGCGGACGGCCCGAGGACTTCTTTCGCTCGCTCCGGCGGGCCGGTTCGGACCGCGTGCCTCAAGCGATCACGGTGGCCTCGATCGACGTCGGCGGCGGCACCACCGACCTGGTGGTGGCCGATTACCGGCTCGACCACGGCCAGGGCGCCAATGTCTACATCCTGCCGGAACAGCGCTTCCGCGACGGTTTCAAGGTGGCGGGCGACGATCTCTTGCTGGAGACGGTGCAGAAGATGATCGTGCCGGCGATCGAGGCGGCGCTGCTCGACTACGGTGTGGCCGATCCCTCGCCCTTGTTGTCCCAGCTCATCGGCGCCGAGACCCTGTCGGTGCAGGACCGCACCTCGCGCCAGCGGCTGGCCCTGGAGGTGTTCTATCCGCTGGGACTGAAGCTATTGCATGCCTACGAGCGCTTCGATCCGACCCAGCCGTCCGAGTCCCGCGGCTTCAGGATCGGCGAACTGCTGGCCGGGGAGGACCGCCCCTCCGAGCACGTGGTGCGGCATTTCGCGCTGGGGGTGAAGCGGTCGGCCGGTCCGGGGACCAAGGATTTCGATCTGTTGGAGGTGGCGATTCCCTTCGACCTGCACCGCCTGCACCGGCTGTTTCTGGAAGACCAGTTCGAGATCTGCAAGACCATCCGGGCGCTGTGCGAGATCGTCCACCTGTATCACTGCGACGTGCTGCTGCTGAGCGGGCGGCCTTCCTGCATGCCGGGCATTCTGGCCCTGTTCCGCCGCCTGCTGCCGCTGCCGCCCGAGCGGATTGTGCCGCTGGCGGGGTTCCGCGCCGGGGTCTGGTATCCCTTCCACCGCGACGGCCGGATCGGCGACCCCAAGACCACCGCGGTGGTCGGCGCGATGATCTGCAAAGTCGGAGGCGCCCGCCGCATCCCCAACTTCAACTTCCTGGCCCATGCCTACAAGGTGTACTCGACCGTCCGCCATCTGGGGCTGATCGACCAGAACCTCGTGCTGCGGGACGCCGACGTGTATTACCAGGACATCAACCTGGACGACGAGAACTACGAGCTGCCGGACCGCCCGTTCGAGATGCGCGCCCGGATGATCCTGGGGTTCAGGCAGCTCGCTTCCGAACGCTGGCCGGCTACGCCGTTGTACGTCCTGGACCTGAGCGACCGCGCCAAGCAGCTCTTGGCCAGCGCCGACCGCACCGCGCCCGCCGTGGTCCAGGTGGCCCTCAAGCTGGACCGCAAGAAGGGCGCAGGACCCGAGAACTTCAGCGTGGCCTCCGCGGTCACCAGTCAGGGCACCGCCCTCAACCCGGCGCGCGACATCGTGCTCAAGCTCAATACCCTGACCACGGTCGGCATCGGGGAGAGCGGCTATTGGCTGGATACGGGCAGCATCATCCGTTAAGGGCATGCAAATGACGAACTGGGACGACGAGTCACTGAGCGAGCGGTGCGATGCGATCTTCCGGGGTGCCGGGGAGGCGCTGGACTGGGTGGCGGAGGTGCGCAACAACGCCCAGCGGCTGGACCGGGAAGGCGACGGCCTGATCGAGAAGCTCCGGCGTTCGCGCAACTTGTGCCGGCGCCTGGGCGCTGCGGCCAAGCGTCCTTTTTCTGCCGGGGTTTTCGGCATGTCGCAGGCCGGCAAGTCGTATCTGATTTCCACGCTGGCGCGTTCGGCGAAAGGCGATCTGCAGACGCTGCTGGACGGCGAACGGGTCGATTTCATCGGCCATCTGAACCCGCCCGGCGGCGGCAAGGAGGCCACGGGGCTGGTGACGCGCTTCACCCGCAAGGCCGGCGCCGGCCGACCAGGATTCCCGGTCGAGCTGACCCTGTTCTCCGAAGCCGACCTCGCCAAGATCCTGGGCAACAGCTTCTTCAACGACTTCGACCGGGAACGGGTGAGCTTCGACACCGACCCCGACCAGCTCCGCGCCCTGCTGGGCCGGCTGGAGCCTTTGCGCCAGCTCGAGCCCACGGGGGGATTGAGCTGCGACGAGGTGGTCGATCTCATCGACTATTTCGAGCGTCGCTTCGAGAAATCTTTCGCGCCCTTGCGCGCCGACTATTGGCCCAAGGTGATCGAACTCGCGCCGCGGCTCAAGGCCGAGCATCGCGCCGAGCTGCTCTCGGTCCTGTGGGGCGGAATTCCCGACTTGACCCGGACCTACCGCCTACTGGCCGAGGCCCTGGCGCGCCTATCGCACGCCGGCACGGTGTTCGTGCCTTTGGCCTCCCTGGTGGCCGAAACCGGAGGCGAGCTGACCTGGCGGGCGGACAGCATCCTCAACGTGGACGTGCTGGACAAGTTGGGCAAGGACGGCGGCGAAAGCTTGAAGGTCTTGCCGCAGCGCGACGGCCGGAGCCTGGCCGAGGCGGCGGTCTCGCGCCCGGTGCTGGCGGCGCTGACGGCGGAGCTGCGCTTCGTGCTGGCCGACGCCCCGGCGATCGGCCTGCTGGAAGAGGTCGACCTGCTGGACTTCCCCGGCTACCGTGGCCGGCTGGACATCGCCGACCTGGACGAGGTGCGCAAACGGGTCAAGCGCGAGGATGCCGACCCGGTGGCGCAGCTCATGCTGCGGGCCAAGGTCGCCTATCTGTTCGAGCGCTACACCGAGGACCAGGAGATGAACGTGCTCCTGATGTGCACCCGCTGCGACAGCCAGATCGAGGTGACTTCGTTGGCGCCGGCCCTGTCCGCCTGGGTTCACGGCACCCAGGGTGGGACGCCGGCCGACCGGGGCGCGCGTCCGCCGGGACTGGTCTGGGTGGTGACCCAGCTCGACCGCCGGCTTGAGGCCAAGCCGGGGCAGACCGCCGCCCAGCAGCAGCAGGAATGGGCCAACATGATCCACATCACCCTCCTGGAGCATTTCGCCCAGTGCGACTGGCTGAACGACTGGGCCGGGGGCAAGCCGTTCGACAACGTGTTTCTGGTGCGTAAGCCCGGCCTGCTGCGCAGCGCGTTCAAGGTGGACGCGGAAGGGAGGGAGATCGATTTTCTGTCCGAAGAGGAGCGCCAGCGGCTGTCCGGCCAGCGCGAATTTTTCGTGGGTAACGAGGCAGTTCGGCGCCATGTGCGCGACGCCGGTGGGGCTTGGGACGCGGTGCTGAGCGTCAACGACGGCGGCATGACCCGGCTGGCCGAGTATCTGCGTACCGTTTGCGTGCTCGGGGCGAAATGGAACCGGATCGGCGAGCAGGTCGTGAAGATCCGGCAGGAAATCGGCGAACACCGGCTGCTGCCGTACTTCCAGGCCGAGGGAGCGGGCGAGGTCGAAAAGCAGAAGCGCCGCGCCGGTCAACTCTACCAGGCGATCGTCGAATCCCCGGACGGCTTCGGCGAGCTGCTCTACCGCCTGCATCCCGCCGCCGAGCAGTTGCGGCGGCTGTATCTCACCGCGGACGACAGCGGCAAAGAAGGCGAAGCCGAGGCCGCCAAGCCCGCACCGGCGCGGCGCGGCCTCATCAACCTGCCGGTGGCAAAAGCCGCCGAAGCGGCGCCGGAGCGCGGCGGGCGCGCCGAGAACTTCGCCAAGGCGGCGGTGTCGGCCTGGATCCGCCAGCTCCGGGCCTTGCCGGAGCAGGCCGATTTGCTGCGTTATTTAGGCTTCGGCGAGGAGGCGGCGCGCATCGTCAGCGACGAACTGGTCACCGGCGCCGACCGGCTGCGGCTGGAGCGGAAACTGGTCGAGGCCCTGCGTCCACTGGAAGAAATGCGCGGCACCACCCGCATCGGCATCGTCGACCAGCAGGTGATGGCGGTGCGGCGGGTCATCGGCGATTTCGTCGACCTGCTCGGATGGGCCGAAATGCCCGTGGCTGCCCGGCCCGAATCGCCACTGGGCGGGCGCAGGATGTTCGAGCCCCCGCCCCCCATCGCCGCCTCGGCGCTCCCGCGGCTCGGGTCGGAGGAGCTGAATTACCCCGCGGCTTTCATCGTCGACTGGCTGGAGGCTTTCCGCAGACTGGCGGTAGACAACGCCGGGCACAGCGCCGGCCGCGAGATCACGCCGGAGCAGAACCTGCGCCTGGGCGAAATCCTGGCGACGCTGGGCGTCGAGTCCGGCCACTGAGGAAAGCGCAATGGCGATCAAGTGCGAACTGGTCAACGACGCCGGCATCGGTCCCGGCCACGGGCTGATCCGCATCGGCGGGCTGGAGCGGGCCAGGGGCAGGCTTCAGTTCTGCCTGGAGCGCAACCAGGGCTCGGCGCCTTTCCTGGGACCGGGCGGGACTTGGCAGGCGCAGGAGTTCTGGCATGGGGTGGACGCGGGGCCGGCGGATTCGTTGCCGGAGGCGGACATCGACACAATACTCGCCCAAGCCGCCGCAATTCCCCATGAAATCCCGGTCGGTCCCGAAATCGTCGATCCCATCGTCAGCCAGGCCCACAGCGTGGTGTTCCGTTTGACCCTGTCGGTGGACGGCGCCCGCTACCCTTGCGTCCTGCGGATTCAGCGCCCCCTGCTCGGTTCCGGCGCGTATTTCGAGGCCAGGCCGGCTCCCGCGCCCCAACCGGTTCCGGAGCCTGCGCCGGTTCCCGAACCCGAGTTCATCCCTGCGCCGGAGCCGGTGCCCGAACCTATTCCGGCGCCCGTTGCCGGTTCCGCCCGCCGCGCCTGGATCGGGCTCGTTCTCCTGCTGTTGGCCGGAGCGGGCGGCTGGGCCTGGTGGGACTGCCGCATCCCTTATCCGCCGGGGCCGCGGTGCCAGCCGGTGGAGCCGAAGACGGAGCAGAAGTCCGAGGTTGAGCCTATTTCACCGCCCCGGCATTGCACGGGCTTGAGCGCCGAGGATTGCCTGGCGGCAGCGGAAAAAAGCCTGGCCGCGCGCCAGCCCGATGCCGCCCGCCAGTTGTTCCAGGAGGCTGCCGGACTGGGCGCGCCCAAGGCTTATATCCAACTGGGGCGGATGTACGATCCGGACACCTGGTCCGCCGAAACCAGCCCGGCCACGAACGCCGACTGGGAGACTGCGGCCTATTGGTACGACGAGGCGGCGCGCACGGGGGACAAGGAGGGCATGCTGCGCGCGGGACGGCTGTACTGCCGCAACAGCCGGGACCCGGCCTTCCTGTCCCACGCTCTGGAACTGCTGCGCAAGGCCGTCGCGGAAGCGCCGGGGGATGCGGCCGCGGAAGCCCTGTTGAAGGAATGCGAGGAGAAGGCGAAATGAAAGCTAGCCTGCCGCTGTTCTGTCTGGTCACCGTACTGTTCATGGCCCCGGTTTTCGCGGCCGAGCCCCTGCTGATGCCCGGCAAGAAAACGCTGTACCAGCGCGTCCTGACCCGCCCCGGCGCCCGCATCGTCCCCAATCCCGGCAAGCCCGACGGCAAACCCGCGGCGGCGCTGTCGCGCTATTACGTCTACGAGCGCGAGACCCTGGACGGCAAGGAATGGCTGCAAGTCGGCGGCAATGCCCGCGGCAAGATCGATGGCTGGCTGGACGCCGCCCAGGCCGTGCCGTGGAACCAGCAACTGACGCTGGCCTTCACCAACCCGGCCAACCGCTCCAGGGCGCTATTGTTCGAGAAGAAGGAAGGCGTGCTGGAGGTGCTCAAGGCCGCCGATCCGGGCGCCGCAGCCGCGTCCATCCTGAAGACCGTGGAGTCCGGCAAGCCCGATCCCCGGCTGATTTCCGTCGAGCCGAAGGAGTACGTCGATCCGGCCAGGAAATTCTACCTGCTGCCCATCCTGCAGGCGGAGGAGCTGACATCGCCGCGCAATGTGCGGGTCCTGGAAGTCGCCTCGGTCACCGCCAAGTCCAGCGAATCCTCGCCGGCGGAAGCCCAGCGCAAGGCCCAGGACGCGCCCTCGGTGCTGCGCAGCTTCAGCGCGGCGGTGGTGTTCGTGATCGATTCGACCATCTCCATGGGGCCGTACATCGACCGCACCCGCGACGCCGTGCGCCGGGTCTACGCCAGGATCGAGAAAGCCGGGCTGGCCGACCAGGTCCGCTTCGGCCTGGTCGCCTTCCGTTCCAGCACCCAGGCGGTGCCGGGGCTGGAGTACGTGTCCAAGGTATACGCCGACCCCAGCGAAGTGAAGACCGGCAAGGACTTTCTTGCCAGGGTCGCAAGCCTCAGCCCGGCCAAGGTGTCGAGTTCGGCCTTCGACGAGGACGCCTACGCCGGCGTGATGACCGCCTTGCAGAAGATCAAATGGAGCGAGTTCGGCGGCCGCTATGTGGTCCTCATCACCGATGCCGGTGCCATCGAAGGCAACGACCCGCTGTCCCAGACCAAGCTGGGCGCGGAACAGGTCCGCATCGAGGCCGAGCAGCTCGGCGTGGCCCTGTTCGGACTGCACCTGAAGACCCCCGCCGGCAAGGCCAACCATGCCAAGGCCGCCGGCCAGTACAAGACCCTGACCCAGAACTCGGTCGCCGGCCGTTCGCTGTATTACGACGTCGAAGCCGGCGACGTGGGCAGGTTCGGGAAGATCGTCGATTCGCTGGCCGACACCATGGCCAGGCTGGTGGAAGGCGCTTCGCAAGGGCAGATGGTGGCCGGTAGCGCCCGCGCCGCGGCCAGCGCCAAGCCGAAGGACGAGAGCGAGCGGATCGCCAGCGACGCCCTGCTGCTGGGGCACGCCATGCAGCTTAGCTTTCTCGGCCGGGAGAGGGGCACGCAGGCGCCGGAGCTGTTCCGGGCCTGGCTGTGCGACCGCGACTACGCCCATCCCGAGCTGGCCGCCACCGAAGTGCGGGTGCTGCTGACCAAGAACGAACTGAGCAACCTCAGCCAGACCATCAAGCTCATCCTCGACCAGGGCGAGAAGTCGCAGGAAACCACCGGCACCGCCGCCTTCTTCGACCTGCTGCGGTCCTCGGCCGCGCATCTGGTGCGCGATCCCGCCAGGCTGGCCGATCCCAAGGCGCGCAAGCTGGCCGAACTGGGGCTCCTGGGCGAATACCTGGAAGGCTTGCCGTACAAGAGCGCGGTGATGAACCTGACTTCCGATCAGTGGGAGCAGTGGAGCCAGCGCCAGCAGGAGGATTTCCTCGACGGCCTCCGCCGCAAGCTGCGGCACTACCAGATCTACCACGACGACGCCGACCGCTGGGTGATGCTGGACGGAGCGAGCGACCCCAGCGAAGCGGTCTATCCGGTCCCGATCGGCGCCTTGCCGTGAGGCCGCTGCTGGAGCTTTCCGGCGTCGAGCGGCGCCGGGGCGAAGGCGAGGGGGCTTTCACGCTGGCGGTCGAGAGCCTGTCGCTCCGCGAAGGCGAGCATCTGGCCGTCACCGGCCCCAGCGGCTCCGGCAAGAGCACCCTGTTGGACCTCCTGGGGCTGGTGCTGCGCCCGGATCGGGCGGATGCGTTCCGGTTTCTCGGTCAAGACGTGGCCGCGCTATGGCGGTCTGGCGGAGACGGCGGGCTCGCTTCCTTACGCTCCAGGCACCTGGGCTATGTCCTGCAGACCGGCGGCCTGCTGCCCTTCCTTAACTTACGGGAAAACGTCGAGCTCTCGCGCCGCTTGCTGGGGCTGGAACCGGACGCGCTGACCGGCGAGCTGGCGGCGCGCCTGGGCTTAAGCCGTCTCGAAGCCAAGAAGCCCCGCGCCCTTTCGGTCGGCGAACGCCAGCGGGCCGCCATCGCCCGAGCCTTCGCCCACCGGCCCGCCCTGGTGCTGGCCGACGAACCCACCGCCGCGCTGGATCCGCCCCAGGCGCTGGAGGTCTGCCGGCTGATGCTGGAATTGGCGGCGGAACTCGGCATCGCCCTCGTGATCGTCTCCCACGACTGGGCGCTGATGCGCCGGCTGGGATTGCCGGAGGTCCGGGTCGTGCCGGAAGCCGGCCCCGGAGGCTGCCGCAGCCGTCTGGAACGGGTGACCGATGCCTGAGGTTGCGCGCCAACTGCGTTGCGTCGCCGGACTCGCCGGCCGCGATCTGCTCCACGAATGGCGGGTATCGCTCTGCCTGGCGCTGGCTATCGCCGCCGTGCTGGCCCCTCTGCTGGTGCTGTTCGGCCTGAAGTCCGGCATCGTCGACACCCTCACGGCGCGGCTGAAATCCGATCCGCGCAACCTCGAGATCGTCTGGCGGCTGAACGGTTCGCTGGATCACGACTGGCTGGAGCTCCTGCGCTCGAATCCCCAAGTCGGCTTCGTCGTGCCCAGCACCCGCACCCTCGCCGCCACCCTGGATCTCGCCGCCGGAGGGGGAAAGGGATTACAGGATATCGACCTGATTCCCACGGACACGGGCGATCCGCTGTTCGGCGTCGCGGATGCGGTTCCGCAAGGGATGGGCGAACTGGCCCTGACCCATGAGGCGGCCGCCAGACTCGGCGTTTCGGCCGGGATGAGCGTGGAAGGCGTCGCCTACCGCAATCTCCACCAGCAGCGGCAGGTGCTGAGGCTGCCGCTGCGCGTGAGCGCCGTGCTGGCCGAATCCCGTTATTCAGGCTGGGGCGCGTTCGTGTCTTTACCTCTCTTGGAAGCCCTGGAACGTTACCGCGACGGCTACGCTGTGTCCGAGCTGGGCGTCGCCGACGGCGCGTCTCACAACGCCGGCTCGTCCCGCTACGCCCGGCTCCGGCTCTATGCGCGTAGTCTGGAAGCCGTGCCGGGGCTGGCCGAATCGCTGCGCGGGCAAGGCTATGACGTCTCCACCCGCAGCAAGGACATCGAACTGGTCCGGAACATCGACCACGCCCTGGGCTTCCTGTTCCGCCTGATAGCCGGCGTCGGCATCGCCGGCTGCGTCCTGTCGCTGGGCGCCAGCCTCTGGGCCAATGTCGAACGAAAGCGGCACGAACTGGCCCTGCTGCGCCTGGTCGGAATTCGCAACGCGTTGCTCGCCGGCTTCCCTGCCGTGCAAGCCGCGTGTGTCGCCGCGGCTGGAATCGCGCTGTCGTTCGCCGCCTATTTCGCCGCGGCGGAGGCGATCAACCGGACCTTCCGGGCGGACCTGGGCAGGGAAGAATTCGTGTGCCGCCTGCTGTTGCATGACGGGGTGGCGGCGGCGCTGCTGACCGAAACCCTCGCCGTTCTGGCTGCGCTGATCGCCATGGCGGCCGTGCTGCGGATCGAGCCGGGGGAGAGCTTGCGGGAAGTCTGACGGTCTTAGAAAGTACGGTGGTTTTGAATCTGAAACGGAAAAGTTGACGTGGACATGGGAAGGGATTACGGTCACGAGCCTTGTCACCCAACTCGAAAGGTGGCTTTCATGAAACGTCGATCACTCACACTCATAAGCAGCATCCTTGCCCTGGCCGTCTCGGGCGCATGGGCGGCATCCAACCTCAATTCGTCGAAGAGCAACCTCAACCGGGAGTACCCGAACGGGAGAATCGTCAGTGCGACCACGACTCTTTCCGGTCCGAATGACGCCCAGGTCGCGTATACCACCTCGGCCAAGGGCGACTTCATCCTCACTCAGCTCTGCACCAGCCCGGTAAACGGTGGCGTTCTCCTCTCTGCGAGCGGGTTCGGGGGGATCGCTCACACCGGTAGTGAGCTTTGCTACACGTTCACCCCCGGGGTGAGTGTGCCGAAGGATTCGCAGCTCGTTTGCTCCACCACGCAACACGCGGAACCGGGCCCACACTTCTGCACTATTTCAGGGGTCAAGAGCCCCTGAGTTGAGCAACTTAGGGTCTGCAAAACCGCATTCCCCCTTGGTTTCATGCGCTTTAACCGCTCGACTGACCGTAGCGTAATGCACGCCGAATATCTCGGCGACAGCTTTCATTGACTAATCGCCGGAAAGATGCGCAGAGTAGTTTTACTAAGCGTTAAGAAAGAAAAGTCATACCGTCGCCCCGGCAGGGAATGCCGGGGTCCAGGTTACATGGATGTATAAGCCTTACCATCCCTGGCCCCTGGATTCATGCCGGGCTGTCCTGCCCGGCACCCTGCGGGCCAGTGCCAATCCGCTCCCGGCGGATTGGTCATGCCGGGCTGTCCTGCCCGGCACCCTGCGGGCCAGTGCCAATCCGCTCCCGGCGG
>JBFMDC010000020.1:0-66604 GCA_040753975.1 Pseudomonadota bacterium | reverse complement strand
CATCCGTGGCCCCTGGACCCCGGCAATCCCTGCCGGGGCGACGACTTGGCTTTTGCCCGACGGCGGTCAGGCCCCTTGGAGGGGCCAGCCGTCGAAAGCCACCGGCTTTGCCGGTGGATCGTTACTTATAGGTTACCATTATGCTTCCGCTCACTCACGATTGACGGCGATACGAACTCATCCCATGGATACAAGGCTCTTGCCGAACGGCAATCGGGTCACGATTGGCGCCGAGGGAGGATCCTGGGTCGTCGATGTGAATAACCGCTGGGTTGGGCGATTCCAGACCACGGCGCCGACGGAGGGGCGCTTGGCGCCAGCTTTGCCTGTAACGGAGGGGGCGAACGGTCAAGAAGATTATGTCCATGGCCTGCGCAACGCGCTGTGCGGGCTGTTCGAATCCCGGCCGGATTTGGCCCGGATCGAGCTGGAGCTTCACGCCAGTCCTGATCTGGACGCAGCGGTTCGGCGGGCCGGAGTGGTCCTGGATGGCAGCGGTGCCTATGTGTGTCTGCGCGGCATGTTCAGGCAGCAGCAGGATCTGTGGCTGACCCGGCCCGGCGGCGCTGCCTATCCGCTGTGCTACACCATGACAGAAGGCAAGCGGCATCCCGTCCGGCCGCCGGTGGGGCGCGGTGAAGTTTACGGCCGCTTCGTGTCCGGGCTGGACACGGTGGTGTCCTTCCGGACCATCGACCCGGTGGAAGATATCGAGGCATTTCACCGCTGGATGAACACCCCGCGGGTGGCGCAGTTCTGGGAACTGGGCGGCAGCCTGGAAGAGCACGAGCGTTACCTGCAGAAGGTCTTGTCGGATCCTCACATGCATCCGGTCGTGGGTTGTTTCGATGGGGAACCTTTCGGCTATTTCGAGATTTATTGGGCGAAGGAAGACCGCATCGCTCCGTATTACGAAGTCGACGATTATGACCGCGGGATTCACATGCTGGTCGGGGAAGAGAGGTTTCGCGGCCCGCATAGAGTCGCCGCGTGGCTGCCGTCCTTGGCGCATTTTCTGTTTCTCGACGATGCGCGCACCCGCAACGTCGTGGCCGAGCCCCGTGCCGACAACGCCAAGATGATCGGCTATCTGCAGCGATCCGGCTTTTACAAGTCGAAAGAATTCGATTTTCCCCACAAGCGCGCGGCGATGATGATCTTGCCTCGGGACGTCTTCTTCGAGCAGTTTTGTCCGTAAATCGAGGAGGACGGCGTTGACAGGCGAGGCTCATGGAATAGCATAGAAATTGAACTGATTTCGTTTCGTATTTCTATGGTAATGGTCGTGAGAACGGATCGGGCTGCTGGCCTTATCTTATGGCAGGTCCACCGGCGCCGGACGATCCCGCGGCTGAGTGGACGGGAACTTGAGTGAGTCGAATATTGCTGGCAAATGACAGGTCTTTCCAATGAGTTTCGATAGCGAAGACACCATTTTCACGGTCGTGGTCAACCACGAAGAGCAATACTCCATCTGGCCGGATTACAAAGAGATTCCGCAAGGCTGGCGGGAGGTTGGAAAAACAGGCACGAAACAGGAGTGCCTCGCCTATATCGAGGAGGTATGGACAGATATGCGCCCCTTGAGCCTCCGCCGGTACATGGAAGCGCAAGGCCGTTGAATGCATGGCACAGGGCCGGTAGGGCTCGATCTGTTCTGTTTTCCGCATGCCGGTGCAAGTGCCACGGTCTATGCGCGGTGGCGGCGGCGCTTACCTGAATGGCTGCAGGTGAGGCCGGTCGAATTGCCGGGCCGGGGCGCGCGTATCCAGGAACTACCCTATACGGATCTGGACGCACTGGCGGACCTCCTGGCCGGCGAGCTCATTCCGCAAATCGGACGGCCGTATGCCCTGTTCGGCCATAGTTTGGGGGCTTTGCTGGCGTTCGAAGTGGCGCACCGGTTGACATCGTGCCGGGCGGCCGGCCCGCAGGCCTTGTTCGTTTCCGGAACGCATGCGCCCACCCGCCGGAATGCCGGCCGCTACGCCTCATGGCAGTCGGACGACGCCTTGGTAGCCGAGATGAGGAAGCTGCAAGGAACCAGTCCGGAAGTCCTCGCTAGCACAGAACTGATGGCGCTGACGCTGCCGGTTCTGCGCGCAGATTTCCAGGTCTGCGGCGGCTACCGGCCCAAGGCCCGGCCCCCGCTCCAGTGTCCTCTCCATGTTTTCGGAGGCGACGCCGATGAAACCACCAGGGACACCCTGATGGCTTGGCAATATGAGTCTGCGGGAACTTTCTCCCTCGATGTGCTGCAAGGCGGCCACTTTTTCATCCGTTCCTGCGAAGCGCGCGTATTGGAGCTGATCTGCGGGTATTTGGAATCCGGCCTGAGTTAGCGCACCGGGAGGGGGACAGGCGCCCATTGGTCTTCGGCCGCCATGGCCGCGGACTATGACTGGTAACCGAACGGGTATGCAAATGCGAGTGATTGAAGCCGACGCTGAATTCGAAGTCGCGCCTTTGACGCAAGGGAGCGACTTGCCCTTGGCGGTCCGGCCTTGCCGGGAGAGCGTGTCGCTCATCGATGCTTTCCCGCGGCTGCGGGAGCTGTCCGACCGCCATTTGCGCCGGTGCGGGGGGATTCTTTTCCGTGGCTTTGAGGTTGGAGGGCCGAGCGACTTCCGCCGCTTTGCCGAGGCTTTCGGCCAGCCGCTGCTGGACTACGAATTCGGCTCCACCCCCCGCACCAGACTGGCCGAAGGCCTTTACACCTCGACGGAATATCCTCCCCATCAGACGATTCCGTTGCACAACGAACAGTCCTACACCCGCGACTGGCCGATGAACATCTGGTTCTATTGTGCGGTCGCTGCCCGCAGCGGCGGTGAAACGCCCATCGCCGACAGCCGCTGGATCTACGAGCGTATCGACCCCCGCATCCGGGACCGGTTCGCCGAACGAGGCCTCATGTATGTGCGCAATTACGGCAACGGCCTGGATGTTCCCTGGACGCGGGTGTTCAACACGGATGATCCCGCACGGGTCGAAGCGTTTTGCCGCGCCCACGGGATCGTCTGCGAGTGGAAAGGCGATGGGGAACTGCGCACTCGTCAAATCTGCCAGGCCATCGCCCGCCACCCGGTGACGGGTGAAATGGTCTGGTTCAACCAAGCCCACTTGTTCCATGTTTCGAATATCGAGCCCGAAGCCAGGGAGGCCTTGCTCGACGTGCTCGATGAAAAAGACCTGCCGCGGAACGTCTACTACGGAAATGGCGCGCATCTGGAAAACTCGGTACTCGACGAAATCCGGGGCGTGCTCGATGAGGCGGCGATCCGCTTTCCCTGGCGGGAGGGTGACGTGCTGATGCTGGATAACATGCTTGCGGCGCACGGCCGCGCTCCTTTTGACGGTCCCCGCAAGATCGTGGTGGCGATGGCCGGCCCCTACGGAGCGCAGCCGCGCCCGGCCTAGAGCATCGGAAATTCCCAAGCATCGCCGTGTCTGACCGCGAAAGAGAATCGAGATGAATCCCGCAACGGAAAACACCTTTGTCGAACTGCTGACGAAACGCGCCGACATTCATCCGGATCGTATTGCCTTGCGGTTTCTCGGCGATGACATAGCGCCGGTGTGCCGGTCATACGCCGATCTGGATCTGAGGGCCAGAGCCGTGGCCGCGCGCCTCCAGGCAAGCCTTGCTTGCGGGGAGCGCGCGATCATCCTGCTTCCCAGCGGGGCCGAATATGTCGATGCCTTTCTCGGTTGTCTCTACGCCGCCGTGGTGGCGGTTCCGGCCTTTCCGCCCGAGTCGGCGCGGCCCCAGCATCTCAACCGTCTATTCTCGATCGTCCGGGACTCGGCGCCTCGCGTGGTTCTGACGCAACAATCCCTGGTGGCGCTGGTTTCGGCCGCCCTGGCCGAGTTAGCTCCCGACGCGGTGCCCGAGATCATCGCAGTGGACGGGATCGATTCCTCCGTGGCGTCATCGTGGCGCATGCCAGCCCTCAAGACCGGCGCCCTGGCTTTCCTGCAGTACACCTCGGGTTCCACTGCGGCGCCCAAAGGGGTGATGGTCGGCCACGATAACCTGATGGCCAATGAACGCGCCATCCAGCGCAGTTTCGGCATCGGCGAGGCCGATTCCTTCGTGAGCTGGCTCCCGCTTTATCACGACATGGGGCTCGTCGGCGGCCTTCTTCAGCCGATCTTCAGTGGAATCGCGTTGACGCTGATGTCCCCCCGCCACTTCCTGGAGCGTCCTGTCCGGTGGTTGCAGGCCGTATCCCGGTTTCAGGCCACCATCAGCGGCGGGCCGGATTTCGCTTTCCGTTTGTGCGCCGAACGGATCACCGAAACCATGGCCGAAGAACTGGACCTGAGCACCTGGCGCTTGGCGTTCTGCGGCGCCGAGCCGGTGCGGCGGGACACCCTGGGGACCTTTGCGGCCAAGTTTGCGCCGTCGGGCCTGAATTCAAAGGCACTGTATCCCTGTTATGGCCTGGCCGAGGCGACCTTGCTGGTCACCGGCGGAAAACCCGGAACCGGCTTCATCGCGCGGTCTTTCGACTCGGCCGCGTTGGCGGAGAATCGCGCCATTCCGGCGGAGGAAGGAACTTGCCTGGTGGCATGCGGGGAAGTCCAGGACGGACACAGGATCGCCATCGTCGACGCCGCCGGCGCCGATCTGCTCAAGCCCGGTTCCGTTGGCGAGATATGGCTGTCGGGTCCCAGCGTGACGCACGGTTACTGGAATCGTCCCGACGCCACCCATGAGACTTTCGTCCGCCGCGAGGGGACCATCTGGTTGCGCACGGGGGATCTCGGCTTTCGGGAGGAAGGAGGTCTGTACGTCGCCGGAAGAATCAAGGATCTGATTCTGGTCCGCGGCCAGAATCTCTATCCCCAGGACATCGAGCAGACCGTCGAGGAGCAGGTGGAGCTGGTCCGCAAGGGCCGGGTGGCCGCGTTCGCCATCGACATCGGCGACCGGGAGAGCATAGGCGTCGCCGCCGAAGTGAGCCGCACCGTCCGCAAGCTGGTTTCCCCCGAATCGCTCTGCCAGGCGATCCATGAGGCTATCGCCGAAGCGTTTCAGGAGGCCCCGGGACTCGTCCTCCTGCTCGAACCGGGCGCGCTGCCCAAGACCAGCAGCGGTAAGCTGCAACGTTCCGCCTGCCGTAACGGCTGGAGAAACGGCACCCTCGCCAGCTACGCCGCATATCAAAACGGCCGCCTGATAGGGGCCGAAGACGTGCCGCCAGCCCCCCCTGCCGGGGACATGGAGCGTCGGATCGCTGCGGTCTGGGGCGAAGTGCTGGGACTGGCCCGAATCGAGCGTGATCAGAATTTTTTCGCTTTGGGAGGAAATTCTATCGATGCCATCCGGGTGCTGGCGCGTCTCGAGGATCTGCTCGGCCATCGCCTGGAGCCGCGGCTCTTCTTCGAGGCGCCGACATTGCGCCAGTTTGCTGCGGCGGTCGAGAACCGCGCCACGGCTTGCGGCGAACCCGGCAGGTCCCCCATCGCCCGCACTCAGGGAAACGACCGCCTCCCGCTTTCACCTGGCCAGCGTGGTCTTTGGATCATGTCGGCGCTGGAGCCGGAGGGGAGCGCCTACCACATGGCGGGCGGTTTGAGGCTGCGCGGGGAACTGGACGCTTTTGCGGTGCGGGCGAGCCTGGAAGCGCTGCTGGAGCGGCACGAGATGCTGCGGACCACGTTTCACGAGGAAGGAGGGCAACCCTATCAGCGGATTGAGGCGGCGGGGTCCGTGCCGCTGAGGGAACTGGACCTGTCGGGGGAAACGGACGCCGAGGCAGCGGCGGAGCGGCTGGGACGGGAAGACGCCCGTCGTCCGTTTGACCTGAGTCAGGGGCCGCTGTGGCGGGCGGGCCTGGTCCGGCTGGGACCGGAAGAGCACCGGCTATGGCTGGTGCTGCACCACCTGATTGGGGACGGCTGGTCGCTCAGTCGGCTGCTGGAAGAATTCGGCGAACTGTACGCCGCCGCGCGGGCAGGGCGGGCAGCCCGGCTGGCGGCCCTGCCGATCCGCTATGCGGATTACGCCGTCTGGCAACGGGCCTGGCTGGAGGCCGGCGAGAGTCGGCGGCAGTTGGAGTACTGGAAGGAGCGTCTGGGAGACGAGCAGCCGGCGCTCTCCCTTCCCGGCGGCCGGCCTCGGCCGGAAGTGCCCAGCCACCGGGGCGGGCGCATTGAATTCCGGCTCGACCCGGCCACCGTCGGCCGGATCGGGCGGCTGGCCCAGACGGAATCGGCCACCCCCTTCATGGTCCTGTTGGCGGCTTTCGCCGCCCTGCTGTACCGCTACAGCGGCCAGAGTGACCAGCGGATCGGCGTCCCTCTCGGCAACCGGCAGCGGGCGGAGACCGAAGGAGTGATCGGCTACTTCGTCACCACCGTGGTCTTCCGGATCGCCGTGGAAGGGCGGCTGAACTACCGGGAGCTGCTGGGGCGGGTCAAAGACGCCGCGCTGGGCGCACAAGCGCATCCCGACCTGCCGTTCGAACAGTTGGTCGACGCCCTCAAACCGGAACGGCGGCTGGGGCACAACCCCTTGTTCCAAGTCATGTACAACCACCAGAAGCGCGACCTCCGCGCCCTGGAGCGCATCACGGGGCTCCGGCTGGACCGGTGCGACCCCGACGCCGGCGGCGCCCAGTTCGACCTTAGCCTCGACACCGAAGAAGACGGGAGCGGGTGCATCGGCGGCGCCTTCACCTATGCGCTCGACCTGTTCGAAGCCAGCGCCATCGAGCGGCTGCAGGCGCACTTCCTGGCCCTGCTGAACCGCTGGACCGAAGCCCCGGCAAGGTGTTTGGGTGAAATGGAGCTGCTGAGCGAGGTGGAATGGGAAGCGCTGAGGCGCTGGAACGCCTGGGAGGGGAGCGCGGCGGAGGTGGCGTTGGCGGAGCTGATCCGGCGGCAAGCGGAAGCGCGGCCGGCGGGGGTGGCGGTGGTGTGCGGCGGGGAGCGGCTGAGCTACGGGGAACTGGAGGCGCGGTCGAACCGGCTGGCGCGGCGGCTGGGCCGGCTGGGGGTGGTGGCGGAGACGCGGGTGGGGGTGGTGCTGGAGCGCACGGCGGACCTGGTGGTCGCGCTGCTGGGGATCCTCAAGGCGGGCGGCGCGTTCGTGCCGCTGGCAGCGGGGTTGCCGGCGGGGCGGCTGAGCCGTCTGCTGGCGGACGCGGGGGTGCGGGTGGTGCTGCTGGAAGCGGGTGAAGAAGGCAGGGAGGCGGTGCCGGCGGGGGTGGCGAGGCTGGTGCGGGGCGGTGACTGGGGGGAAGGGGAGCCGGCATCGGCGCCCGCGGTGGAGGTACACCCGGAACAACTGGCGTATCTCATCTACACCTCCGGCTCCACCGGCCAGCCCAAGGCCGTCGCCGTCGGCCACGGCGCCCTGAGCCGGCACATCCAGGCGGCGGGGCGCTGGTACGGCCTGGGGCCGGACGACCGCTGTCTGCACTTCGCCGCGTTCAGCTTCGATGCCGCCCTCGAACAATGGGCCGCCCCGCTCGCCCACGGCGCCACCCTGGTGCTCGGCCAGCCCGGCTGGAGCGGCGAGGACACCGCCGCCGCCGTGCGGCGGGAAGGCATCAGCGTCATCTATCCGCCCACCCCGCATCTGCTGCACCTGGCCGACGCCGTGGCAGCGCAAGGCGAGCGGCTGCGGCTGCGGATCTGCACCGTCGGCGGCGAAGCCGTCGCCTGGGACAGCCTCGCCCGCCTGCGCCGGGTCCTGCGGCCGGCGCGGCTCATCAACGGCTACGGCCCCACCGAGACCGTCATCACCCCCCTGGCCTGGACGGCCGGCCCGGAGGACGCCGCCCCCGCCACGGGCGCCTACGTTCCCATCGGGCGGCCCCTGGGCCAACGCAGCGCCTGGGTGCTGAACCGCGACCTCCAGCCGGTGCCGCCGGGCCTCGAAGGCGAACTGTACATCGGCGGCCCCTGCCTGGCGCGGGGCTACCACGGCCGGCCCGGGCTCACGGCCGAACGCTTCCTGCCCGATCCCTTCGGCGCCCCCGGCAGCCGGCTCTACCGCAGCGGGGACCGGGTCCGCCAAGGGCCGGACGGCACCGTGGCCTACCTCGGGCGCACCGACCAGCAGATCAAGCTGCGCGGCCACCGCATCGAACCCGGCGAAATCGAAGCGGCCCTGCTGGCCCAGCCCGGCGTGCGCGAAGCCGTCGTCGTCCTGCGGGAAGACCACGGCCGCCGCTACCTCGCCGGCTACGTCGGCGGGGCGGCGGACCTCAGCGCCGACGGTCTCCGGCGCGCCCTGGCCGCCGAGCTGCCGGCCCCCCTGGTGCCGTCCGCCCTCATCGTTCTGGCCCGTCTGCCGCGCACCGCCCACGGCAAAGTGGACCGCCCCGCGCTCCCGGCCCCGGCCCCGGCCGCCGGCGCCATCGCCCCGCGCACCGCCGCGGAACGGCAGCTCGCCGCCATCTGGCAAGAGCTCCTGGGCCGCCCCGGCCCGGGGCCTGAGCTTGCCCCGCGCTTGCTCCGAGCGGAGCCGAGGGGCGAAGCCGAAGGGCAAAGCCGGGGGATCGGCGTCGGCGACAACTTCTTCGAACTCGGCGGCGACTCCATCCTCGCCATCCAAGTGGTCAGCCGGGCGCGGCAGGCCGGGCTGCACTTCACCCCCCAGGACCTGTTCCGGCACCCGACCCTCGAGAGCCTGGCGCGCCACGCCCAAACCGTGGCCCGGCCCGCGATCGACCCCGGCCCCGTGACGGGGGACGTCCCCCTCACCCCCATCCAGGCCGAATTCTTCGCCCTCGACCTCCCCGACCGCCGGCACTGGAACCAAGCCCTGCTGCTGCGCCCCCGCCAGCCGCTGCACCCCGGCCGGCTGGCGGCCGCGCTCGACCACCTCGTTCGCCACCACGACAGCCTCAGGCTGCGCTACCGGGCGACCGCCCAAGGCTGGGAGCAGCGCTACGCCGCCCCCGACCCGGCGCCAGACCAAACCCTGCTGTGGCAAGCCGCGGTCGCCGACGCCGCCGCCATCGAAGCCCAGGCCCAGCGCGCCCAGCGCAGTCTCGACCTGGCAGACGGCCCCCTGCTGCGGGCCGTCCACCTCCGGGTCGGCGACGGCAGCGAACGGCTGCTGCTGGTCATCCACCACCTGGTCGTGGACGGCGTCTCCTGGCGCATCCTGCTGGAAGACCTGCAGGCCGCCTATACCCAGCTCGGCCAGCACCTGGTGCCGCGCCTGCCCGCCAAGACCAGCGCCTACCGCGACTGGGCCCGGCGGCTCGCCGGCTACGCCGGCAGCGCCGCCCTGGCGGGCGAACTCGACTACTGGGAAAGCCAGCTGCAAGGCGCCGACCCCCACTGGCCCGCCGACCCCCCCGCCGGCGCGGACCCCGCAGGCAGCGGCGGCGTCAGCCTCCGGCTCGACCGCGCCGCCACCCGCCAGCTCCTCCACGAAGCCGGCGCCGCCTACCGGAGCAGCCTGCAAGACCTGCTCCTGACCGCGCTGGCGCGGGTGCTGTGCCGCTGGAGCGGCCGGCCCGACGTGCTGATCGCCCTCGAAGGCCACGGCCGCGAAGACCTGTTCGACGACATCGACCTGAGCCGCACCGTCGGCTGGTTCACCAGCATCTACCCGGTCCGGCTCCGCCCCGCGGCTCTGCTCGGAGCAAGCTCGGGGCAAGCTCAGGACCTGCCCCAGGACGGTCTCGGCGACGCCCTCCTCGCCGTCAAGGACCAGCTGCGGCAGGTGCCGCACCACGGCCTCGGCTACGGGCTGCTCAAGCACCTGGCGCCGGCGGCCTGGCGGGCCCGGCTGGCGGCGCTGCCGGTCCCCGCGGTCGCCTTCAACTACCTCGGCCAGTTCGATGCCAGCTTCGACCCCCGCCACAGCCTCTGGCTCCCGGCCGCAGAAAGCGCCGGCGACGACCGCGCCCCCGCTGGCGCGCCAGCGTATGCGTTCGAGCTCAACAGCGAAATCTACGACGGCGAACTGCACCTGACCTGGTGCTACGACCCGGCGCGCTACCGCCAACCGACGGTGCAGGCGCTGGCGCAGACCTACCTGAACGAACTCGACGCCCTCCGGGCCCACTGCCTGAGCGGCGTCTGCCGCGTCAGCCCCACCGACTTCCCCCTCGCCCGCCTGACCCAGCCACAGCTCGATGCCCTCCACCTCCCCTGGAACCACATCGACGACCTCTTCCCTCTCTCACCCCTACAGCAGGGAATCCTCTTCCATGCGCTGCAACTGGGAGACAAGGATCCTTACTTCTATCAGAGGCTATTCCGGCTGAGCGGCGAACTCGATGCGGAGGCGTTCTCCGCCGCCTGGCAGGCGGCCGTGGCCCGCCATCCCGCGCTGCGTTCCGCGTACCGCTGGGAAGAAGGCGATGCGTTGGTGCAGGCCGTCCTGAAGTTCCAGCCGTTCGCTTTGCCGGAGCTGGACTGGCGCGGGCTGTCCGCAGCCGCTCAGTGGCAGCATCTTGCAAAGCTGCTGGATGAAGAGCGGCGGCGCGGATTCGATTTTTCCGGGGCGGCTCACGAAAACGGGCCGGGGTTGCGCCTGATCCGGGTTTCGGATCGCCAGTGGTGGCTGCTGTGGAGCCACCACCACATCGCGCTGGATGGCTGGAGCATGGGACTGGTACTGCGCGATGTCATGCGCGAATACGCGAACCGGGGCAGTCAGGCAGCGCCGGCGGTTCCCGCTTACGCCGACTATCAGCGATGGCTGGAAGCCCGCGACCATGCCGCCGCGCTGGACTACTGGCGGAAGCTTCTGGCCGGATTCTCCGAGCCGACACCTCTCCCCCTGGGCTCGCTGAACGCGGCCGACGGCGGCGACACCGGCTATGAGGAGCATTCGTTCAGCCTGGGCAGCGAGGGGACGCAGCGCCTGCGGAACGCGTCGCGTTTCCTGAGCGTGACGCCGGGCACGTTTCTGCAAGCAGCTTTCGCTTTGCTGCTGGGCCGGCACTGTGACCGGGACGAAGTGGTGTTCGGCCTCACCGTATCGGGCCGTTCGGGGGACCTACCCGGTATCGAAGAGATGGTGGGACTGTTCATCAATACCCTGCCCTTACGTTTGGATCTGCGTTCCTCGCAGAACATCGCGGCGTGGCTGCGCGAATTGCAGGAAGCCGTCGCCGCGATGCACCAGCACGAATTCACCCCCTTGGCGGAGATTCAGCGGGTCTGTGAAATCGGCGACGGCAGAGGGTTGTTCGAAAGCATCCTGGTGTTCGAAAACTATCCGCTGGACCCGGCACTGACGCAGGAACACGCCAATCCGCGAATCGAGCTGCTCGATCCCTACGCGCCCGAGGGCATCCTGAACCGCGGGCGGGGCCGCAACAACTATGCGCTGACCCTGGTCGCCCATCCCGGCGAGACCCTGAATCTGACATTTTCCGGCCGGCTCGGCCAGTTCCAGCCCGGCGCCATGGCCGTTCTGGCGCGGCGTTTCCAGTATCTGCTGGAACAGCTGGCCGGGGCCCCGGACCGGCGTCTGGGGGATCTTGAGCTGGAAAGGGAGTCGGCTCCGTTGCCCTCGGCTTTCGAGGGCGAAGCCGGGAAATCCGATGGACCCGATCTGCTCACCGCTTGGCGCGAAAATGTGGCGCGCAGTCCGGAAGCGCCGGCAGTTCGGGATGCGAGCCGTGTCCTGAGCTTCAAGGCGCTGGATCTGGCGGCGGACGAACTGGCCTGCGCGCTCAAGGCCAGGGGCGCGGGACCGGATACGCCCGTCGGCGTATATCTCGACCGGTCGGTGGATCTGGCGGTAGCCCTTCTGGGCATCTTGAAGGCAGGCGCCGTTTACGTGCCGCTGGCCCGCGATCTGCCGCAGGAACGGCTGAGCCGGCTGTTGCGGGACGCGGGCATCGAAACAGCGGTCTGCACCGCCGAGGGACGGGAGGGGCTGCTGCCACTGGGCATCGCTTGCCTGGTTCCGGACGAACTGCCCGCCCGCGGGGATGAGCCTGGGGAAGCGCCAGTATCGCCCGGGCAGGGCGCCTACATCGTTTATACCTCGGGTTCGACGGGACAGCCCAAGGGAGTCCTGATCAGCCGTGGCGCACTCAGTCATTACGTACACGGGGTGCTGCGGAGACTGGAGCCGTTGCCGGCCGGAAGCATGGCGATGGTGTCCACGCCGGCCGCCGACCTGGGCCATACGGTGCTGTTCGGCGCGCTGTGCGCCGGCCGTCTTTTGCACTTGATTCCGCCCGGCTCCGTTGCCGATGCCGACCGGTTTGCCGCTTACATGGCGGAACACCGTGTCGCCACACTCAAGATCGTGCCGGGACATCTCAAGGGCCTGCTGCAAGCGGCGAATCCGGCCGATGTGCTGCCGGAAAAACTGCTGATCCTCGGCGGAGAAGCCTGCCCGCGGGAACTGGTAGAGACCGTGCGCAGGCTCAAGCCGGGTTGCCGTATCGTCAATCATTATGGCCCCACGGAATCGACCGTTGGCGTCCTGACCCATGAACCGGGGGCGGAGCTCGAACCGGCCTTCGTGCCGATCGGGCGGCCGCTGGCGGGGGTGCGGGTGGCGGTTATGGACCGGGATCTGCATTCCGTCCCCGTCGGCGTCGCGGGGGAGCTTTATCTCGGCGGCCCCCAGCTGGCCCGCGGCTACTGGGGAAAACCCGGTCTCACCGCTGAGCGATTCGTACCTGATCCCGCCCATCCTGGGGAGCGGCTGTACCGTACCGGCGACCGGGTCTCGCACGACGGCGAACGGATCGAGTTCCTGGGACGCGTCGATGCCCAGATCAAGATCCGGGGCTACCGGGTGGAGCCCGACGAGATCGCCGCAATCCTGCGCGGGCTCGACGGGGTCCGCGATGCGCTGGTTGTGGCTGACACGACAGGCGGCCCAGCCCCCCGCCTGCTGGGGTACTTCGTCGCAGACGGCGGAACGCGCATCCAGGCCGAGGATCTGGCCGAGGTGCTGCGGCAGAAGCTTCCCGAGTACATGGTGCCGTCCGCGCTGATTCCGCTGGAGCGGATTCCCTTGACCGCCAACGGCAAGCCCGACCGCAAGGCGCTGCCGGAACCGGGTTCGTCCGCAGCCGGCTACGCCGCGCCGCGGAATGAAACCGAACGCAAGCTCGCCGAGATTTGGCGGACAGTCCTGAAGCTGGAACGGGTCGGCATCACCGACAATTTTTTCGAACTGGGCGGGGATTCCATCCTCAGTCTGCAGGTCATCGCCAGAGCGAGGAAGCAGGGGATCAAGTTGACCCCAAAGCAGTTGTTCGATAGCCCGACGATCGCCGGATTGTCGGAAGCCGAAGGGGAGCCGGCCGCACGAGCCGAACAGACCATTCCGCGCCTGCCTCTGCCGGAGCGCCCGCCTTTGTCCTACGGGCAGGAGCGCCTGTGGTTTCTGTCCCAGCTGGAACCTGAAAGCGCCGCCTATCACATTGCCGGAGGGCTGAAGCTCGAGGGAAAACTGGATGAGAAGGCATTGCAGCAGACCTTCGACACGCTGGCGCAGCGCCACGAGATGCTTCGAACCACCTTCCATCAAGAGAACGGGCAGCCTTACCAGAGGATCCACCCGCCAGAGCCGGCGGTGCTCCGGTGCATCGGCCCGGGTTTGCCGGACAAGGAGGCGCTGAGTGAAGAAGATGCGCGGCGCCCGTTTGACCTGGAACGCGGACCGTTATGGCGGGTGACGCTCGTTCGATTGGGGGAGGAATCGCACGAACTGTGGTTGACCTTGCACCATATCATCGCCGACGGCTGGTCGCTGAACCGGCTGCTGGAGGAATTCGCCGCTCTCTACGCCGCTCGCCGCGAAGGACGCCAAAGCGGGCTTCCGCCACTGCCTATTCGATACGCCGATTATGCCGTGTGGCAGCGGCGGCGTTTGGAGGCGGGAGAAGGCGAAAGGCAACTGGCTTGCTGGACGAAGCGGCTGGGCAGCGAACACCCGCCGCTGGAGCTCCCTTTCGACGGGTCTTCCAGCGCCACGACAAGACGGAAAGGAGCCCGGCAGACCTTCACCTTGCCGGCGGCGCTCGGCAGCCGGCTGAAAGACTTTGCGCAGGGCGAAGGCGCGACGCCGTTCATGGTCTTGTTGGCCGCTTTCGCCGCATTGCTGTACCGGTACACCGGCCAGGCCGACATCAGATTAGGCGTCCCGGTGGCCAACCGCAGCCGTGTCGAGACCGAGGGTGTCGTCGGCTTCCTGGTCAACACCTTGGTGCTTCGCACCGAGGTGGAAGGGAGGCTGGGCTTTCGAGCCCTGCTGACCAGGGTCAGGGCTACGGTCGTCGAAGCGCAGAACAATGCCGACCTGCCGTTCGAGCAACTGGTCGAAGCGCTCGGGCCGGAACGCAGCCTGCACCATACGCCGCTGTTCCAAGTCCTGTTCAACCACCAGAAGCGGGATCTCTCCGCCCTGAAAAGCCTGCCGGGCCTCCGCCTGGAACGCATCGGGCGCGACAGCGGCGCGGCCCAGTTCGACCTGAGCCTCGCGACCGAGGAAGACGACGAGGGACGCTTCACCGGCAGTTTCGGCTATGCGCTGGATCGGTTCGAGCCGTCCACCATCGAGCGGATGGGACGGCATTTCCTGAATCTGCTGGGGGCGCTGCTGGAAACGCCGGAATTTCCGCTAGGCACCATCCCCTTGCTGGCCCAGGCCGAACGGGCGCGCCTCCAGGTCTGGAACGCTACCGCCCGCGGCTATCCCGCCGATCCGGTCCATCGCCTGATCGAGCGGCAGGCGCGGAGGCAACCGGAGGCTACCGCCCTGGTATTCGAGGACCGCACGCTGAGTTACGGCGCGCTGGAAGCCCGCGCCAACCGCCTGGCGCACCGGCTGATCGGGCTGGGCGTGGGGCCGGATGTGGCAGTGGGCGTCCTCATGCAGCGCAGCCTGGAGATGGCGGTGAGCCTGCTGGCCATCCTCAAGGCGGGCGGCGCCTATGTGCCCCTGGACCCGGAGTATCCCGAGGACCGGCTGCGCTACATGCTGGAGGACTCGGGCATAGGCATCCTGCTGAGCTCTCGCCCTAAATCCCTACCCGGAAACCTGTGGCCGAAGGCCGCTCCTTATTCCCTTCTCCCGCCGGGAGAGGGGACGGGGGCGAGGGTATGCCTGGACCTGGATTCGCTGGACCTGTCGATGGAACCGGAGCACGCCCCATCGGCCGCCCTCCACCCGGACCATCTGGCCTACGTCATCTACACCTCCGGCTCCACCGGACGTCCGAAAGGCGTGGGCAACACCCACGGCGCCCTGGCCAACCGGCTGCACTGGATGCAGGAGGCCTATGGGCTCGATGCCGGCGACACGGTATTGCAGAAGACCCCCTTCGGCTTCGACGTGTCGGTGTGGGAATTCTTCTGGCCGCTGATGACCGGCGCCCGCCTCGCCATCGCCGCGCCGGGCGAGCACCGCGACCCGGCCCGGCTGGCGGCGCTGATCCGCGCCCACGGGGTGACCACGCTGCATTTCGTGCCGTCCATGCTGCAGGAATTCCTCGCTCACGACGACGCCGGCGGCTATCCGAGCCTGCGCCGCATCGTGTGCAGCGGCGAGGCCCTTTCGGCGGAATTGCGCAACCACGTGTTCCAGCGCCTGCCGGGGGTGGATCTCCACAACCTGTACGGCCCCACCGAGGCCGCCATCGACGTCGCCCACTGGACCTGCCGGGACGATGGCAGCGCCACGGTACCCATCGGCCAAGCGATCGCCAACCTGGCCATCCATATTCTGGATGCCGATCTCAACCCGGTGCCGACGGGGGTGGCCGGCGAGCTGTACATCGGCGGCGCCGGGCTGGCGCGGGGCTATCACCGGCGGCCGGCGCTCACGGCGGAACGCTTCGTGCCCGATCCGCTGGGCCGCGGCGGCCGACTCTACCGCACCGGCGACCGGGCGCGCCGCCGCCATGACGGCGTCCTCGAATACCTGGGCCGCCTGGACCATCAGGTGAAACTGCGCGGTTTCCGCATCGAACCGGGCGAGATCGAAGCCCGCCTGCTGGCGCAGCCGGGCGTGCGGGAAGCGGTGGCGCTGGTGGCCGAACGGCCGGGCGGCGCGGTGCTGATCGCTTACGTGGCGGCGGATGGCGCGAGCGTGGAAGCGGAAGCCCTGAAGGCAAGCTTGCGCCGCACATTGCCGGAATACATGGTGCCGGCGCAGGTGGGCGTGCTCGAACGGCTGCCCAAGACCAGCAACGGCAAACTGGATCGCAAGGCCCTGCCCGATCTTCAATGGCGCAAAGACTCCGCCGAGCCCCCCGCTACGGCGACGGAACGGCGGCTGGCGGCCATCTGGCAGGATTTGCTCGGCCTCCCCAAGGTCGGGCGCAGGGACAATTTCTTCGAACTGGGCGGCCATTCCCTGCTTGCCGCCCGCATGGTCTCGCTCATCCGCGCGGATCTGGAAGTATCCATTCCCCTTGCCAGCCTGTTCGAGACCGCGAACCTGGCGCAGCTCGCGGCAACCGTGGACGCGGCGCGGCCCCTGACGAACGGGGACCTGGACGTTCTGGATGAACTGATGAGCGGACTCGAAGCCGCGTGCCAACAATCAGAATGAGAATGAATTGCATTCGAATGAGGGTTTTGGTAGGGTATCCGTCGATGGCAATTTCACCATCCCGTTGGGAAGGCGGCCTCGAAAGCTCCAGCTTCCTCATCCCTCGCCGGCAAGCAAACAACCGATGCTTCCCGCTCACGCGCCGCGCGGGAGCGAGAAAGCCCGCCTTGGAGGCTGCCTCTTAGAGCTTATGGCGCGCGGAGTGTTCCCCGGAGATCCGAACTTCACGCAATGCGCGCCTGACTCACCCTTCCGCAATCCATGAATCGGAAACGGGCTGCCCCGCTCATGGGCGAACTCGAAGCTACCTGAACGCGGCCAATCCATGAATTCCTCCTCCGCCATGCGACAAACACCGTCCGGGGCGTCCCGCGCCCAGCGGGAAACGGATTTGGTGCGGCGCTTCCTGGCCTTGCCGGCCGACCGCCGGCGGCTGTTCCTGGCCAAACTGGCGGAACAGGGCATGGATTTTTCGGCGCTGCCGATTCCGCCGGACGTCTGCGCCGCCGGCCTCTGGCCCTTGTCGCCGCTGCAGCAGGGCCTGTGGTTTCTGGCCCAACTGGCGCCGGACAGCGCCGCCTACCACATCGCCGGCGGTCTAAGGCTGTCCGGCGCACTGGATGCGCAAGCCGTGCGGCAGGCGTTCGAACGCCTGGCGGAACGGCACGAAGTGCTCCGGCTCGCCATCGGCAGCGACCAGGGACAGCCTTACCAGACGGTACGCCCGCTGTCCTCCCTGCCGTTCCATGAACTGGATCTGAGCGGCGAGGCCGATCCCGCCGGCGCGGCCCGCGCGCTGGGCGCGGAGGAAGCCCGCCGGCCCTTCCCACTGGAAACAGGCCCCCTGTGGCGGCTGCATCTGCTGCGGCTGGGGGAGCAGGAACACGAACTGTGGCTGACCCTGCACCATCTCATCGCCGACGGCTGGTCGCTCGACCGCATGCTGGAGGAATTCGCCGAGCTCTACGCCGCTATGCGGGAGGGACGGCCGCCAAGCCTGCCGCTCCTGCCGGTCCGCTATGGCGATTACGCCGCCTGGCGGCGGGGCTGGCTGGAGGCGGGCGAGGCGGAGCGCCTTTCGGCCTGGTGGCGGGCTTGGCTGGGCGGGTCACATCCGTCACTGGATCTCCCGGCCGACCGGCCCCGTCCGGCCCGGCCCAGCCATCGCGGCGGGCGGGTGCCGTTCCGGCTGGACGCCGGGTTGAATGCCGCCATCCAGCGCCTGGCCAGGGCGCGGGCGGCCACGCCGTTCATGGTGCTGCTGGCCGGCTTGTACGCCTTGCTGTACCGGTATACCGGCCAGACCGACCTGCGCGTGGGCGTGCCGCTGGCCGAACGCGACCGCCACGAAACCCGGAATCTGCTCGGCTATTTCGTCAACACCGTGGTCTTCCGTGTCGAGTTGGACGGCCGGCTCGGGCTGGGAGATCTGCTGGAGCGGGTGAAGCGCAGCGCGCTGGAGGCCCAGGCCCATGCCGGCCTGCCCTTCGAATCCCTGGTCGAGGCGCTCGCCCCCGAGCGCAGCCTCGACCGCAATCCCCTGTTTCAGGTTTCGGCCAATCACCAGCCGCGCGATGTCGGCGTCCTGGCCCCTTTGCCCGGCCTGCGGGTCGAGAGCCTCGAACGCGACAACGGCTCGGCTCAGTTCGACCTCAGCCTGGACACCGAGGAAGACGCGGAGGGACGCATCCGCGGCGTGTTCACCTATGCCGCCGACCTGTTCGACACGGCCCGCATCGAACGGCTGCGGACCCATTATCTGCGGACGCTGGATGAAATCACCCTTCATCCCGAACGGCGGCTGGCGGAGCTGGAACTGCTGGCGGCGGACGAACGCCGGCAATTGGCCGAATGGAACCGGCGGCAACGCGGGTGGCCGGAGGCGCCGGGGGTGGCGGAACTGATCCGGGATCGGGCCGGAATGCAGCCGGAAGCCGTGGCCCTCCGGCATGGCGCAGAGGCCATGACCTATGCGGCGCTGGACGCCGCCGCCAACCGCCTGGCGCGCCGCCTGCTCCGCCTGGGCCTGGAGCCGGAGGCCGTGGTCGCCGTCGTCATGCAGCCTACACCGCGCATGATCGCCGCCATGCTGGGTGTATTCAGGAGCGGGGCGACGCTGCTGCCGCTGGATCCGGAACAGCCGCAATGCCGGCTCGCCGCGCTGGCGCGGGACGCCGGGACCTGGCTGGCGGTCACCGAATCCGCCCTGGAACGACGATTACCCGCCGAACTTCCCCGTCTGGCGCTGGACCGGGACGACTGGATGCGGGAATCCGCCGCCGCCCCCGCCGTGGCGATTCATCCCGCCCAACTGGCTTATCTGATCCATACCTCGGGTTCCACTGGAGCCCCCAAGGCCGTTGCCGTCAGCCACGGCGCACTGGCGGCGCATTGCCTGGCGGCCGGCGAACGCTACGGCATCGGCCGCGAAGACCATGTTCTGCATTTCGCCGGACCGGGGTTCGACGCCGCCCTGGAGCAATGGATCGTTCCCTTGCTCAGCGGCGCGTGCGTGACGGTCCGCGGCCGGGAACTGTGGAGCGTCGAGCGCGCCCGGCAGGAGATCGGCTCGCGGGGCATCACCTGCGTCGATCTGCCGCCCGCCTATCTGGCCGAACTGGCGGCGGCCACGCCGGAGGGCGAGGCTCCGGCCAGCCTGAAACTCTGCATCGTGGGCGGCGAGGCCCTGCCGCGCGCGGCGCTGGAGCTGATTCAGCGGCGCCTGCGCCCAACCCGGCTGGTCAACGCCTACGGCCCCACCGAAGCCGTCATCACCCCGCTGGCCTGGGAAGCCGGGCCGGATGCGCCCTGTGCCACGCCCTACGCCCCCATCGGCGCTCCGGTGGGGGACCGCGGCGCCCATATCCTGGACGGCGATCTCAACCCCGTGCCGGTGGGCGTGGCCGGAGAGCTCTACCTCGGCGGCGCCGGCCTGGCGCGGGGTTATCTGGGCAGGCCGGGCCTCACGGCGGAGCGATTCCTGCCGGATCCCTTCGCGGAGTCCGGCGCCCGGCTCTATCGCACCGGTGACCGCGCGCGTTGGCTGACTGACGGCACGGTGGAATACCTGGGCCGCAGCGACCGCCAAATCAAGCTGCGCGGCTACCGGATCGAGCCGGGGGAAATCGAGGCCCGGCTGCTGGCTCACCCCGCCGTGACGGAAGCCGTGGCCGTAGTCCACGGCGAGGGCACGGCCAAGCGGCTGCTGGCCTATGCGGCGGCGGGAAGCGGAACCGGCGCCGACGACCTGAAGGAGCATCTGCGCGGCTTCCTGCCCGAATACATGGTGCCGGCGCACATCCTCCTGCTCGACCGCCTGCCGAAGCTGCCCGGCGGCAAGCTGGACCGGAAAGCCTTGCCCGATCCGGAATGGTCCGGACAGGACCCCTTCCGCGCCCCGCGCACCCAAGTGGAACAGGACCTGGCCGCCGTCTGGCGCGAAGTGCTGGGGGTCGAACGGATCGGCATCGACGACAATTTCTTCGAGCTGGGCGGCGATTCCATCGTGTCCTTGCAGGTGGTGAGCCGTGCGCGGCAGGCCGGCTGGGCCATCGCCCCCGGCGACCTGTTCCGCCATCAAACCGTGGCAAGCCTGGCGCGGGCGGCGCAAGCCGTGGCCGAACCGGCGGCGGAATCCGGCCCGGCAAGCGGCGAAGTCGGGCTGACCCCGATCCAGGCAGCCTTCTTCGCGGAGGATATCCCCCGCCGCCACCATTGGAACCAGTCGCTGCTGCTGGAATGCCGGCAGGCGCTGGATACGGATGCGCTGGGATCGGCGCTGCGGCACTTGGTACGGCAGCACGACAGCCTGAGGCTGCGCTACCGGCGGGAGGATGGCGGCTGGGTGCAGTTCTACGCCGCTGCGGAGGACTGCGGAACAGCCCTATTGCGTAAGGCCCATGCCGCCGATGCCGAGGCCATCACGGCCATCGCCCAGGAAACCCAACGCAGCCTGAACCTGGAACAAGGCCCCCTGCTGCGGGCAGTGTATCTGGAACTCGAAGGCGGCGGCTGCCGGCTGCTGCTGGTGATCCATCACTTGGTGGTGGACGGAGTGTCCTGGCGCATCCTGCTGGAAGACCTGCAAACCGCCTATGGCCAGCTCCGCTCGGGCCAGCCGGTACGGCTGCCGGCCAAGACCGCTTCGTTCCAGGCCTGGTCGCGCGCGCTCCGCGAATACGCCGCCGGCGCCGAACTGGCGCGCGAATTGACCTATTGGGAAAGCCTGCTGGCCGCTCCGGTTCCGTCGCTGCCGCGCGATTTTCCCGCCGCAGGGGGCCGGTTCCGCGATGCCGAAAGCCTGGAACTGCGGCTGGACGCGGCGAGCACCCGCGCGCTGGTGCAAGGGGCGCCTACCGCCTACCGCGCGCGCATCGAAGATCTGCTGCTGACCGCCCTGGCGCGGACGCTGTGCCGCTGGAGCGGCCAGCCGGAACTGCTGGTGGAACTGGAAAGCCACGGCCGGGAACCGCTCGGCGGCCTGGATCTGAGCCGCAGCGTGGGCTGGCATACCGCCGTCCATCCCGTACGGCTGCGACCCGCGCCGGACCTGGGCGATTCCATCAAGGCGATCAAGGAACAACTGCGGCGGGTGCCGCGCGGCGGGCTGGGCCATGGCCTGCTCAGATACCTGGCGCCGCCGGAACTCCGCGCACGCCTCGAAGCGCTGCCTGTCCCCCGAGTCGGCTTCAACTACTTCGGCCAGTTCCGGGAGCACGATGGACTGTTTTTCCCGGCGCGGGAAAGTCCCGGCAGCGACCACGACGGCGACACGCCGCTGCCGGCCTGGCTGGAAATCAACGGAGAAATCCACGCCGGCGAACTAGCCTTGCGCTGGCGCTACAGCCGAAACATGTACCGGCCGGAAACGATGCAGGCCTTGCAGGAAGACTACCGGCGCGAACTGCTGGCCCTGGCCGGGCATTGCCAAAGCGGCGTCCGCGCCGCGACGCCCTCGGATTTCCCGCTGGCCGGCCTGGACCAGGCCCGGCTCGATGCCCTCTATCATGGCGGCATGGAAGACCTCTACCCCCTCTCGCCCATGCAGCAGGGCCTGTTGTTCCATTCGCTGTATGCTCCGGAGGAACGGACCTACGTCAACCAGCTGGCGGTGGACATCGACGGGCTGGACCCGCAGCGTTTCGCTGCCGCCTGGCGCGAGGCGCTGCGCCGCCACGCCATTCTGCGCAGCGCCTTCCTGTGGCGCGGCGCGGCGGAAACGCCCCTGCAAGCGGTGCAGGCGCAGGTGGAGCTGCCGCTGGAAATCCTCGACTGGCGCGGACGGGAAAACGCCGGGGAAGGTCTCGCCGAATTGCGCGCGGCAGAACATGCCCGCGGCTTCGACTTGGCCCGCCCGCCGCTGCTGCGGCTGGTGCTGGTCCGGCTGGACGGGGAGCGGCATCACCTGGTGTGGACCAGCCATCATCTGCTGTTGGACGGCTGGAGCACCTCGCGGCTGCTGGGCGAAGTGCTCGGACTCTATACCCCCCCCCACCCCCCCTTGTCAGGGGGGGCTTTTACTCCCCCCCCTGACAAGGGGGGGGCCGGGGAGGGGCCCGCTCCGTTCCGCGCCTACATCGCCTGGCTGCAAAGCCGGGACCCGGCGGCGGACGAGCATTTCTGGCGCAGCCGCTTGGCCCTGCTGGACGAGCCGACCCGGCTGGCGGACGCGGTCGCGACCCCGGCACCCAGAGACAAAGGCATGCGAAGCCTGAGACTGAGCCTGGATGCCGCAGCGGCCGGGCAACTGCGGCGGGCGGCGGAAGGCTTGCGCCTCACGCTGAATACGCTGGTCCAGGGCGCCTGGGCACTGCTGCTGCAGCGGTATACGGGGCAGCCGACCGTGGCCTTCGGCATCACCGTGGCGGGCCGGCCGCCGGACCTGCCGGGCGTCGAGGACATGCTGGGTCTGTTCATAAATACCTTGCCCCTCGTCCAGACTCCCCGTTCGGAGCAACCGGCAGCCGACTGGCTGACGGCCCTGCAGGCCGAAAACCTGGCCTTGCGCGAACACGAACAGGTACCCCTCTATGAGATCCAGCGATGGTGGAAGCGAGGCGGCGAGCCGCTTTTCGACAGCCTGCTGGTGTTCGAGAACTATCCGGTCGACCAGGCGATACGCGATGCGGCCGGCGGTTTGCGGTTCGGCGTTCCCGCGCAGATCGACGACTCTCATTATCCGATGACCCTGAGCGTGGCCTTCGGAACCGGCCTGGATCTGATCTTCGGTTACCAGGCGGCGAGCTTCGACGGAGTGTGCGTCGAACGGCTGGCGCAGCATTTCCAGAATTTGCTGAAGGGCTTGGCCGAGGCTCCGGAACGGCCCCTGGGGACGCTGACACTGTTGAGCGAAGAAGAAAAGGCCATGGTTCGCGTGTGGAACGGTCCGCGCCGGGCGGACCCGTTCCGGCTCCCCGTACACGAATGCATCCGGCGGCGGGCCGAGGCGCGGCCGGAGGCTACAGCCCTGCTGTGCGGCGCCGGGACCCTGAGCTACGGCGAACTGGAGCGGCGGGCCAACCGCCTTGCGCACCGGCTGATGCGGCGGGGGGTCCAGCCGGAAATGCCGGTGGGCATCGCGCTGGAACGATCACCCGCCATGATCGTGGCGGCGCTGGCCGTGCTCAAGGCCGGCGGCGCCTATGTGCCGCTGGACACCGATATGCCTGCGGAGCGGCTGGGCCATTTGCTGGAAAGCGCAGGGATCGGTCTGGTGTTGGTGCAGGGGGACCGCGGGCTGGAATGTCCGTCGGGTCTGGCCGTATGCCCGCCTACCCTGGCCGTAGACGCCGAAGATCTGGCGGGGGAGCCCGACACGGCTCCCGTCGTGGCGATCCACCCCCAGCAGCTGGCCTACCTCATCCACACCTCCGGTTCCACCGGCAAGCCCAAAGCCGTGGCGGTCGCGCACGGCCCCCTGGCCGCGCATTGCCGTGCGATCGGCGAACGCTACGGCATGAGCGAGGACGACTGTTCCCTGCATTTCGCCACCTTCGGTTTCGATGTGGCGGTGGAGCAATGGCTGGTGCCCTTGATGAACGGCGCGCGCCTCCTGGTTCGCGGCCCTCAGTTGTGGAGCGCGGAACAGGCGTACGCTATGCTCCTCGAACAGGGCGTCACCTGGCTCGATATGCCGCCCGCCTATCTGGCCGAGATCGCGCACTGGGCGAAAGAGCAAGGCAAGACCCTGCCGCTCCGCGCCTGCTCCGTGGGCGGCGAAGCGGTGCCCAGGGAAAGCCTGGAGGCGATCCGCCGGCTGGTCGGGGACGCCCCGGTCATCAACGCTTACGGTCCCACCGAGACGGTCATCACCCCCCTGGCCTGGACGGCGAAGCCCGGCATGGTCTGTCCCACCGCCTATGCCCCCATCGGCAGCGCGGTGGGCGAACGCCAGGCTTGGATACTGGATTCCGAACTCCAGCCGCTGCCGGCAGGCGTGGCCGGCGAGCTGTACATCGGCGGTGCGGGATTGGCCCGCGGCTACCACCGCAGCCCGGCGCTGACGGCCGAATGTTTCCTCCCCGATCCTTGGGGCGCGCCGGGCGCCCGCATGTACCGCACCGGCGACCGGGCCCGCTGGCTCGCGGACGGTACGGCGGAGTACCTGGGGCGGCTGGATCATCAGGTGAAGATCCGCGGCTTCCGCATAGAAACGGGAGAAATCGAGGCCCATCTGCTGGCTCACCCGGCGGTCGCGGAAGCGGCGGTCCTGGCGCGCGGCGAGGGAACCGCCAAGCGTTTGGCCGCCTACGTGGCGGGGGACCCGGCGCTCTGTCCCGAGGCGCTGAAGGAGCATCTCTCCCGGCACCTGCCGGATTACATGCTGCCGGCGCTGATCGTGGTGCTGGAGCGGCTGCCGCGTCTTCCCAGCGGCAAGCTGGACCGCAAGGCGCTGCCGGAACCGGAGTGGCGCGCACAAGACTGCGAGCCGCCGAAAACGGACACGGAGCGGGCGCTGGCGGAGCTCTGGCGGGAACTGCTCGACCTCGGGCCCATTGGCCGAACGGACGATTTCTTCGATCTGGGCGGGCATTCGCTGGCAGCGATGCGTTTGGTCGGGCGGGTGAAACAATCGCTGGGCGTCGATCTGGAACTGCGCCGGGTCTTCGAGTTCCCGCAACTCGCCGCCTTGGCGCAGGAACTCGACCGGCTGCGGGCCATTGCTTCGGCCGACGAACTGGAAGAGGACTTGGCTGGCGCCCTGGCGGAGCTGAGCGAAATGAGCCCGGAGATGCTGGCCGCCTTGCTCGCGAACGGACACTTGTAACGGATCCGTTGCGGCCGGGCCAAGGCATCGCCCGCTAACGATGCGCTTCGGCCTCTTGCCCTGGTCGAACGAATAAACACGGCTATTCGACAATGAACGACACCCTCGCCAAGCTCGACAATCTTTCCGCCAGCGAGCGCAAAGCGCTGTTGTTGCTGCTGAAGCGGCGCCGGCCCGGCGCCTTCGCCGGGCTGCCCCTCGGCCGGGTCCGCCGGGACGAGCCTCTGCCTTTGTCCCACGGCCAGCAGCGCCTTTGGTTCCTGGCGAAACTCGATCCGTCCAGCAGTGCCTACCATATTGGCGACGCCGTCTATCTGGACGGTCCGGTCGACGCGGCGGCCATGGAAGCGGCCCTGGCTATGGTGGTGGAGCGCCATGAAAGCCTGCGCACCGTGTTCGGGGAAGAGAACGGACAGGCGGTGCAGAGGATCCGCCCAGATCTTCGGGTGTCCCTGCGCCGGGCGGATCTGAGCGGCCACGCCGGAGACCGTGAGAACGCGGCCCGCGAACTGGTGGAGCAAGCCTGCGAACAGCCGTTCGACCTGGAGCAAGGCCCTTTGCTGCGGGCGCTGCTGGTCAAGCTGGAAGAGGAACGGCACGTATTCGCGCTGGCCATCCATCACATCGTGGCCGATGAATGGTCGCTCGCTTTGCTGATCGCAGAATTCGCCGAGTGTTACGACGCTTGCCGCCTGGGCCGCGAGCCCCAGCTGCCGGAACTGCCGATCCAGTACGCGGATTACGCCGCGTGGCAGCGCGATCGGGCGGAGGCCGGCGAATACGAGCGCCAGCTTGCCTATTGGAAGTCGATGCTGGGCGATGAACACCCGATCCTGGAACTGCCCGCCGACCGGCCCCGTCCGCCGACGGCCAGCGACCGCGGGGCGACCCTGGGGCTGGCACTGTCGGACGAAATCGCCGCCGGCATCGGGAAACTGTGCCGGGCGGGCGGGGCGACCCTGTTCATGGGGCTCTTGGCCGCATTCAAGATTCTCCTGTACCGCTACAGCGGCCAGAGCGATCTTCGTGTCGGAATACCCATCGCCAACCGCAATCGCCCGGAGGTGCAGGGAGTCGTTGGCTTCTTCGTCAACACCCAGGTGTTGCGGACGGCGCTGACGGGCGGCATGAGTTTCGTGGACGTGCTGGATCATGTGAAGCAAGCCGCCTTGGGGGCACAGGCGCATGCCGATCTCCCCTTCGACGTACTGGTGGACGCTTTGCGCCCGGAACGCAGTCTGGGCCATAACCCGCTGTTCCAGGTCATGTACAACCATCAGCGGATGGAGGCCGCGACCCGGCAGGCGTTGGAGTCCCTGCGGATGGCGCCGTTTCCCAGGGATGGCCGCACCACCCAGTTCGACCTGATCCTGGATACCGTCGAAACGGGCGATGGGAAACTCTCCGGGGTTTTCACCTACGCTACCGATTTGTTCGATGCGGATACCATCGGGCGGCTGTCCCACCATTTCCGAATCCTGCTCGCCGCGGTGATCGCCGCGCCGGAGCGGCCGATAGGCGAACTGCCTTTGTGGGAGACGGGCGAGCGGGAGAGGCTGGCCGTTCCGAAGGCGACGCGAGGAGACCATCACTGGCGGGCGAGCGTTCACGAACTCATCGGGCGGCAGGCGGAAGCCAAGCCGGAGGCGACGGCGCTGGTCTGCGACGGCGAATCCTTGAGCTACGCCGAGTTGGAGCAGAGGTCGAACCGGCTGGCACATCGTCTGATCCGGCTGGGAGTCGAGCCGGGAGTTTCGGTGGGGGTCGTCGGCGATCGCTCGATCGGCATGGTCGTCGCGGCGCTGGCGGTGTTCAAGGCGGGGGGGACCTACGTGCCGCTGGACCCGGAGGCGCCGGAAATGCGCTTGCGCGCCGCCGTCATGGATGCCTCAATCGAGCTGGTGCTCGCCGGAAACCGGCTTGAAGCCGCTCCCGCCGTGTGGCTGGACCCTGGCCGGGAGGACTTGTCCACCGAGCCTGTGGCCCGGCCGGCCGTCCCGCTCCATCCCGAACATGCCGCGTACATCATCTACACGTCCGGTTCCACCGGGCAGCCGAAGGGCGTGGCCGTTTCTCATCGCGCCCTGGCCGGGCATTGCCTTGCGATGGGTGAAGTCTACGGCCTCAGTCCGGACGACCTGTGCCTGCATTTCGCGGCACCGGCTTTCGATGCGGCGCTGGAGCAATGGATCGTGCCGCTGCTGCACGGCGCTTGCGTGGTGCTCGGCGCGCCCGCCGCCTGGGACGTCCAGCGGACCCTGGACGAGATCGCGGATCGCGGCATCACCTGCATCGATCTGCCGCCGGCCTACCTCGCCGAAATCAGCCGGGGCGTCGCCCCCCCACGGCGCCTGCCTCTGCGCGTCGTGACCTCGGGCGGGGAAGCCCTGGCGCGGGAAGTCTTCGATCTGGCCATGGCCCGGCTGCGTCCCGCCACCCTGGTCAACGCGTACGGCCCGACCGAAGCCGTCATTACTCCCCTGGCTTGGGTGGCGATGGCGGGCACAGTCTGTCCGACGCCTTACGCACCCATCGGCCGCACCGTCGGCGAACGCGCCGCCTGGGTGTTGGATGCCGACTTGAATCCCCTCCCTCCGGGGGGGCGGGGAGAACTCTGCATCGGCGGGCCCGGCCTGGCGCTGGGCTATTTCCGCCGTCCCGGCATGACCGCTGAACGTTTCGTGCCGAATCCCTACGGCCCGCCGGGCAGCCGACTCTACCGCACGGGAGACCGTGTCCGTATTCGCAAGGACGGCGCCGCCGAATATCTGGGCCGGCTCGATCGCCAGCTCAAGCTGCGCGGGTTCCGGATCGAGCCGGGAGAAATCGAAAGCCTGCTGCTCCGCCAGGAAGGAGTGACCGAAGCCCTGGTCGTCGTGCAGGCAGGCAGTACCGGGAAACGGCTGGTGGCCTACGTTGCGGGAGAAAAAGCGGCGGTTTCTCCGGAATCGCTAAAACGCTCCCTGAAGAATCGCTTGCCTGGCTACATGGTTCCCGCGCAAATCGAGGTGCTCGAACGCTTGCCCAGGAAATCTTCCGGCAAGCTGGATCTGGCGGCGTTGCCGGAACCGGGACGGACGGATCCGCCCTTCATCGGACCCCGCACTGCGGCCGAAAAACTGCTGGCGGAAATTTGGCGGGACGTACTGAACCTCGACCGGGTGGGCCTTAACGACAATTTCTTCGACCTCGGCGGCGATTCGATCGTCTCCCTGCAAGTGGTGAGCCGCGCCCGCCAAGCCGGTCTGCTCATCAGCCCCAGGGACATGTTCCAGCATCAGACGGTCGCAGCACTGGCAGCCATCGCGCGGGCCGCGGAAGAGACGATGGGCGAACCTCCTCCGGCGGCAGGCGCGGTACCCTTGACCCCCATTCAACGGGAGTTTTTTGAGACCCCGGTCCCCAACCGGCAGCGCTGGAACCAGTCGCTATTGCTGGAATGCGCAAGGCCCTTGGACCCGCGGCGGCTGGCGGCGGCGTTGCAGCGTCTGATGGATCGGCATGAAGCATTGCGGCTGCGTTTTCGCCATGAGGGGGAATGGCAACAGTGGCATGCCGATCCGGCAGAGGCCCGATGCCAGGAGATACTGTGGCTTCGGACCGCCGCCGATGCCGGAGAAATCGAGCGCATAAGCGAGGAGGCCCAAGGCAGTCTCGATCTGGAGCAAGGGCCGTTGCTGCGGGCTGTATCCATGGCGGTTTCCGGAGGCGGCTCCAGGCTATTGCTGGTCGTCCACCATCTGGCGGTGGACGGCGTATCCTGGCGCATCCTGCTGGACGAGCTGCAAGCAGCCTACGACCACCCCGAACGGCCTCTCCCCCCCAGGACCAGCTCCTTTCAGGCATGGGCCCTGCGTCTTCGCGACTATGCCGGCAGCGAAGCGATCCTTTCGGAGAGGCGCTACTGGTCAGACCTCCTCACCGGCGTCCGGGGGGACCTGCCGCGCGATCATCCGGTGGAGAGCGGGGTGGCGGCAGATGCCGCCACGGTGACGGTGGCGCTCGAACGGGAAGCCACCCGGCGGCTCTTGCAGGAGGCGCCCCAGGCTTACCGCGCCCGCATGGGGGAACTGTTGCTGACCGCCTTGGCGCGCACCTTGTGTCGCTGGAGCGGACAGGATTGCCTCTTGGTGGACATGGAGGGCCATGGCCGGGAGGATTTATTCGCCGGGATCGACCTGAGCCGCACGGTCGGATGGTTTACCAGCACCTATCCGGTCAGGCTGGCGCCCCACCCCGATATCGGCGCTTCGATCAAGTCGGTCAAGGAAAGCCTTCGGCAAGTGCCCGAAGGCGGCATAGGGTACGGGGTGATCAGATTTCTTTGCGACGAGTCCCTGCGCACCGGTTTCGATTCCCTTCCAAGGCCGCGCGTCAGCTTCAATTACCTCGGGCAGTTCGATCAGAGTTTCGGTGCCGGAGCTTTGTTCGTCCCCGCATCGGAAAGGCGCGGACAGGACCAGGATGCCGGCGCACCCCTGAGCCACTGGTTCGATATCAACGGCCAGATTTATGAAGGCCGGCTTTCGTTGCATTGGACTTACCTGCGGACCATCCACCGGACGGAAACGGTGGAAGCCTTGGCGGCGGAATTTCACGCGGAGCTGCTCGCGCTGATCGAACATTGCGCGGCTGCCCATGGCGTGACACCCTCGGATTTTCCGCTGGCGCGGCTTAACCAGGCGCAGTTGGACGCGTTGCCGGTAGCGCCGGAAGACATCGAGGACGTCTACCCCCTCACCCCGATGCAGCAGGGCATGCTGTTCCACAGCCTGGAACAACCCGGCGCATACGTCACCCGTTTCGAAGTGGAAGTGGAAGGGCTGGACCGCCGGCGTTTCCGTGAAGCCTGGCGATACGCGCTCCGGCGGCACGGCATCCTGCGCACCGGCTTTCATTGGCGGGGCGATGTGCCGGTCCAAGTCGTGCAGCGCCGGCTCGAACTCCCGTTGGAAGAACTGGACTGGCGCAGCAAGGATATCGGGCCGGAGCAGCGGGAAAAGCTGTGCCGGGCCGAAACCGGCAAGGGCTTCGAGCTGGACCGGCCGCCTTTGTTTCGCCTGACTCTGGTCAGCCTGGACGAGGCGCGCCATCTCCTGATCTGGACCAGCCACCACCTCCTGCTGGACGGCTGGGCAAGCGCCCGGCTGCTGGCCGAGGTGTTGGCGCATTACCGGGGAGAGCCCCCGGCCACCCCCGCGGCCAACTTTCGCGACTATATCGCCTGGCTGCAGAGGCGCGACGCGGCTGCCGAGGAAAGGTACTGGCGGAAGCGCCTGGAGCCGCTGCGACAGGCGACCCACCTCGCAAAGATGACGTCTGCGGGCAAGTCCGGCACGGGCCATGGGCTGTTGCACAGCCGGTTCGAACCGGCATCCTTCCGCCGCCTGCAGCGCTTCGTTCAGGAGCGCCGGATTACCCTCGGCACCCTGGTTCTGGGCGCCTGGGCGCTGCTGCTCGGGCGTCATACCGGCCAGGAGACGGTGGCGTTCGGCGTCACCGTGTCGGGGCGGCCGGGCGACCTCCCCCGAGCCGAGGAGATGGTGGGATTGTTCATCAACACCTTGCCGCTGATCCTGAGCCCTGCATCCACCCTGAAGGCTGGCGAGTGGCTGAGCGCTTTGCAGGCCGACAACCTGGAACTTCAGGAGCATGGCCACACGCCGTTATATGACATCCAACGCTGGTGGGAGCACGGCGACGCCGCTGGACAAGGCCTGTTCGATACCTTGCTGGTGTTCGAAAACTACCCGGTCGACGAAGTCCTGCGGCGAAGCGACGGCTTGCGGTTTGGACCAAGCCGGCACGAGGAAACCACCAATTACCCGCTGACTTTGACCGTACAGTCGGGCGATACGCTGGAAATCGCCTTTGACTACCAGAGGGAGCGGTTTGACGAAGCTTCCGTCAGCCGCATCCAGACCCACTTCGAGCGGTTGCTGCTGCAACTGGCCGAAGCCCCGGCAAGGTGTTTGGGTGAAATGGAGCTGCTGAGCGAGGTGGAATGGGAAGCGCTGAGGCGCTGGAACGCCTGGGAGGGGAGCGCGGCGGAGGTGGCGTTGGCGGAGCTGATCCGGCGGCAAGCGGAAGCGCGGCCGGCGGGGGTGGCGGTGGTGTGCGGCGGGGAGCGGCTGAGCTACGGGGAACTGGAGGCGCGGTCGAACCGGCTGGCGCGGCGGCTGGGCCGGCTGGGGGTGGTGGCGGAGACGCGGGTGGGGGTGGTGCTGGAGCGCACGGCGGACCTGGTGGTCGCGCTGCTGGGGATCCTCAAGGCGGGCGGCGCGTTCGTGCCGCTGGCAGCGGGGTTGCCGGCGGGGCGGCTGAGCCGTCTGCTGGCGGACGCGGGGGTGCGGGTGGTGCTGCTGGAAGCGGGTGAAGAAGGCAGGGAGGCGGTGCCGGCGGGGGTGGCGAGGCTGGTGCGGGGCGGTGACTGGGGGGAAGGGGAGCCGGCATCGGCGCCCGCGGTGGAGGTACACCCGGAACAACTGGCGTATCTCATCTACACCTCCGGCTCCACCGGCCAGCCCAAGGCCGTCGCCGTCGGCCACGGCGCCCTGAGCCGGCACATCCAGGCGGCGGGGCGCTGGTACGGCCTGGGGCCGGACGACCGCTGTCTGCACTTCGCCGCGTTCAGCTTCGATGCCGCCCTCGAACAATGGGCCGCCCCGCTCGCCCACGGCGCCACCCTGGTGCTCGGCCAGCCCGGCTGGAGCGGCGAGGACACCGCCGCCGCCGTGCGGCGGGAAGGCATCAGCGTCATCTATCCGCCCACCCCGCATCTGCTGCACCTGGCCGACGCCGTGGCAGCGCAAGGCGAGCGGCTGCGGCTGCGGATCTGCACCGTCGGCGGCGAAGCCGTCGCCTGGGACAGCCTCGCCCGCCTGCGCCGGGTCCTGCGGCCGGCGCGGCTCATCAACGGCTACGGCCCCACCGAGACCGTCATCACCCCCCTGGCCTGGACGGCCGGCCCGGAGGACGCCGCCCCCGCCACGGGCGCCTACGTTCCCATCGGGCGGCCCCTGGGCCAACGCAGCGCCTGGGTGCTGAACCGCGACCTCCAGCCGGTGCCGCCGGGCCTCGAAGGCGAACTGTACATCGGCGGCCCCTGCCTGGCGCGGGGCTACCACGGCCGGCCCGGGCTCACGGCCGAACGCTTCCTGCCCGATCCCTTCGGCGCCCCCGGCAGCCGGCTCTACCGCAGCGGGGACCGGGTCCGCCAAGGGCCGGACGGCACCGTGGCCTACCTCGGGCGCACCGACCAGCAGATCAAGCTGCGCGGCCACCGCATCGAACCCGGCGAAATCGAAGCGGCCCTGCTGGCCCAGCCCGGCGTGCGCGAAGCCGTCGTCGTCCTGCGGGAAGACCACGGCCGCCGCTACCTCGCCGGCTACGTCGGCGGGGCGGCGGACCTCAGCGCCGACGGTCTCCGGCGCGCCCTGGCCGCCGAGCTGCCGGCCCCCCTGGTGCCGTCCGCCCTCATCGTTCTGGCCCGTCTGCCGCGCACCGCCCACGGCAAAGTGGACCGCCCCGCGCTCCCGGCCCCGGCCCCGGCCGCCGGCGCCATCGCCCCGCGCACCGCCGCGGAACGGCAGCTCGCCGCCATCTGGCAAGAGCTCCTGGGCCGCCCCGGCCCGGGGCCTGAGCTTGCCCCGCGCTTGCTCCGAGCGGAGCCGAGGGGCGAAGCCGAAGGGCAAAGCCGGGGGATCGGCGTCGGCGACAACTTCTTCGAACTCGGCGGCGACTCCATCCTCGCCATCCAAGTGGTCAGCCGGGCGCGGCAGGCCGGGCTGCACTTCACCCCCCAGGACCTGTTCCGGCACCCGACCCTCGAGAGCCTGGCGCGCCACGCCCAAACCGTGGCCCGGCCCGCGATCGACCCCGGCCCCGTGACGGGGGACGTCCCCCTCACCCCCATCCAGGCCGAATTCTTCGCCCTCGACCTCCCCGACCGCCGGCACTGGAACCAAGCCCTGCTGCTGCGCCCCCGCCAGCCGCTGCACCCCGGCCGGCTGGCGGCCGCGCTCGACCACCTCGTTCGCCACCACGACAGCCTCAGGCTGCGCTACCGGGCGACCGCCCAAGGCTGGGAGCAGCGCTACGCCGCCCCCGACCCGGCGCCAGACCAAACCCTGCTGTGGCAAGCCGCGGTCGCCGACGCCGCCGCCATCGAAGCCCAGGCCCAGCGCGCCCAGCGCAGTCTCGACCTGGCAGACGGCCCCCTGCTGCGGGCCGTCCACCTCCGGGTCGGCGACGGCAGCGAACGGCTGCTGCTGGTCATCCACCACCTGGTCGTGGACGGCGTCTCCTGGCGCATCCTGCTGGAAGACCTGCAGGCCGCCTATACCCAGCTCGGCCAGCACCTGGTGCCGCGCCTGCCCGCCAAGACCAGCGCCTACCGCGACTGGGCCCGGCGGCTCGCCGGCTACGCCGGCAGCGCCGCCCTGGCGGGCGAACTCGACTACTGGGAAAGCCAGCTGCAAGGCGCCGACCCCCACTGGCCCGCCGACCCCCCCGCCGGCGCGGACCCCGCAGGCAGCGGCGGCGTCAGCCTCCGGCTCGACCGCGCCGCCACCCGCCAGCTCCTCCACGAAGCCGGCGCCGCCTACCGGAGCAGCCTGCAAGACCTGCTCCTGACCGCGCTGGCGCGGGTGCTGTGCCGCTGGAGCGGCCGGCCCGACGTGCTGATCGCCCTCGAAGGCCACGGCCGCGAAGACCTGTTCGACGACATCGACCTGAGCCGCACCGTCGGCTGGTTCACCAGCATCTACCCGGTCCGGCTCCGCCCCGCGGCTCTGCTCGGAGCAAGCTCGGGGCAAGCTCAGGACCTGCCCCAGGACGGTCTCGGCGACGCCCTCCTCGCCGTCAAGGACCAGCTGCGGCAGGTGCCGCACCACGGCCTCGGCTACGGGCTGCTCAAGCACCTGGCGCCGGCGGCCTGGCGGGCCCGGCTGGCGGCGCTGCCGGTCCCCGCGGTCGCCTTCAACTACCTCGGCCAGTTCGATGCCAGCTTCGACCCCCGCCACAGCCTCTGGCTCCCGGCCGCAGAAAGCGCCGGCGACGACCGCGCCCCCGCTGGCGCGCCAGCGTATGCGTTCGAGCTCAACAGCGAAATCTACGACGGCGAACTGCACCTGACCTGGTGCTACGACCCGGCGCGCTACCGCCAACCGACGGTGCAGGCGCTGGCGCAGACCTACCTGAACGAACTCGACGCCCTCCGGGCCCACTGCCTGAGCGGCGTCTGCCGCGTCAGCCCCACCGACTTCCCCCTCGCCCGCCTGACCCAGCCACAGCTCGATGCCCTCCACCTCCCCTGGAACCACATCGACGACCTCTTCCCTCTCTCACCCCTACAGCAGGGAATCCTCTTCCATGCGCTGGAAGCCCCCGAAGCGGGCTTTTACCTCACCCAGTTTTCGGCGGAAATCAAGGGCCTGGATGTCGAGCGGTTCAAGGCGGGCTGGCAGGAGGCCATGCGGCGGCACGATATCCTCCGCACCTCGCTGCTTTGGGAAAGCGGATTGGAAACGCCTCTGCAAGTCGTGCACCGCCGGGTGGAATTGCCATGGGAGGAACGCGACTGGCGAGGCCGGGAACTGACGCCGGAAGCTCTGGCCGAAGTCCGTGAAGCAGAATACGCGCGAGGCGTCGAACTCGACAGCCCGCCCTTGTTCCGCCTGCTTCTGGTACGGCTGGGCGAGGATCGTCACTACCTGGTGTGGACCGGCCATCACGTTCTGCTGGATGGCTGGAGCCAGTCCCGGCTCTTGGGGGAGGTGCTGCAATGGCATCGGGGCGCTGCCGATCCGGCCGCATCCGGCGGACGCTACAGGGACTACATAGCCTGGCTGGCCAAACAGGACCGGGCTGCCGCCGAGGCCTTCTGGCGCGATCAACTGGCCACCCTGCCGGAGCCCACGCTGCTGAGTTCCGCCCTTCCCCGGCCCGAGGGGGGCGCGGGGCACGGATTCCTGCGCCGGGCCCTGAGCCGGGAGCAGACGCGCTCGCTGCGGCAGTTCGCGGAGCGGCAGCGGATCACCCTGAATACCTTGGTGCAAGGCGCCTGGACCGTCCTTTTATGCCGCTACACCGGGTCGCGCACCGTGGTTTTCGGAACCACTGTAGCGGGAAGGCCAGCGGATCTGGCGGGGGTGGAATCCATGCTGGGGCTGTTCATCAACACCCTGCCGGTGATCCACGAGCTGCGGCCCGGGCAGCCTGCGGGCGATTGGTTGCGGGAACTGCAGGACAGGAACGTCAAGCTGCGCGAACACGAGCACACGCCGTTGTACGACATCCAGCGCTGGGCCGGGCAGGCCGGACGGGGCCTGTTCGACTGCATTTTGGTGTTCGAGAACTACCCGGTGGACCCGGCATTGACCGTGCTCGGCCAGAGTTTGACGGTGAGTTCCGTCGAGCAGAGCGACACGACCAATTATGCGCTGACCATCGACGTGACCGAGAGCGATGTGCTGGAGATCGGCTACGACTATGCGAGGGAGCGGTTCCGCGAGTGCGACATCCTGCGCCTGAGCGGCCATCTGGAGCATCTGCTGTCAATGCTCGCGCAGGCTGCCGACCAGCCCGTCGGCGGGCTTGCGTTGACGGGCAGCGGGCCGGACCGGCCGCGCTTGTTCCGAACGGCTAACGATCATGGCGACCAGCCGCCCTGGATGATGACAAATCGGCAGGAAAGCCGATTTGCACGCATGCCGCCCGAAGGGGACGGCATAGGGATGTGCCGCATGAAATCCGCTCCCGGCGGATTTGTCCCAAAGGGAGAGGGTGAGCAAGGCCGCTGCGACTTTCACGTTGAGGTACCGGACCGCCTCCGGGAATGGCCGCTGCATGCACAAATCCGGCGCCGGGCGGAGGCTGCGCCTGATGCGGCGGCGCTGATCGCTGCCGAGGGGGAGCTGAGTTACGGCGAAATGGAGGCTCGGGCGAATCGTCTGGCTCACCGGCTGATCAGGCTCGGGGTCGGGCCCGAAGTGCCGGTGGGGGTCGTCCTGGGGCGCTGCCGGGAAGCGGTGGTCGCGGCGCTCGGGATATGGAAAGCCGGCGGGATTTACGTTCCGCTGGATCCGGAGTGCCCGCGGGAGCGCCTGAATCATCTGCTGGAAGATGCTTCCATCCGGCGGCTGATCTGCGACAGCGGCTTCCGGACCGCAAGCGGAGCGGGTGGGGCCGCCTGGCCCGCTCTCGATATTCTGCTGGAGATCGATAAGGAAGATCTCTCGGGCGAGCCTGCCGTTCCGCCTCCGGTTGATGTGCATCCCCAGCACTTGGCCTATGTCATCTATACCTCCGGTTCGACCGGCCACCCGAAGGGCGTCGCGGTTTCGCACGGCGCGCTGGCTGAACATTGCCGGGGGATGGCCGAGATTTATGGCATGGAAGCGGACGATCGCGCCCTGCATTTTGCCTCGCCCGCGTTCGACGCAGCGATAGAGCAATGGGCGGTGCCTTTGCTGTCCGGTGCCTGTGTGGTCCTGATGGGAAGGGAGCCCTGGTCTGCCGGGCACATGCGGGACCAAATCCTGGCGCACGGCATCACCCGGCTGGATTTGCCGCCGGCGTATCTGGATGAATTGGCGGCCGGCGTGACCGGCGGCCTGGAGTCGCCGCTGAGGAGCGTGACCTCGGGCGGGGAAGCGCTGCCGCGCCGGACATTCGAAAGCGCCATGCGGAAGCTTTGCCCGCCCATGCTGGTCAACGCTTACGGTCCCACCGAAGCGGTCATCACCCCGCTGGCATGGACGGCGGCTCCCGGCACGGCCTGCGATACGGCCATTGCGCCCATCGGTGTGGCGGTGGGCGAACGTACGGCTTATGTGCTCGATGCCGACCTCAATCTCCTGCCGCCGGGTGTGGCGGGCGAGCTGTACCTGGGCGGGGCGGGCCTTGCGCGCGGCTATCTGAACCGGCCGGGCCTGACTGCCGAGCGTTTCCTGCCCGATCCGTTCGGCGCCGCGGGTGATCGCCTCTACCGTACCGGCGACCGCGCCAGGGTCCTCGATGACGGCACGTTGGAGTATCTCGGACGGCTGGACCGCCAGGTGAAAATCAGGGGTTTCCGGATCGAGCCGGAAGAAATCGAAGCCCGCTTGCTCGCTTACCCAGGGGTGGCGGAGGCGGCCGTGCAAGTGAAGGGCGGAGCGGTCGAAAAGCGACTGGTGGCTCATGTGTCCGGGTTCGGAACCGGACCTCTGCCCGATGCCTTGAAACACCATCTTCGGACGTACCTGCCGGACTACATGGTGCCGGCGCAGATCATCGGGCTGGACCGCTTACCCCGGCTGCCCAGCGGCAAGGTGGACCGGCGGAGCCTTCCTGAGCCGGAATTCGCCGCCCCGCCTCGGATCGAACCTTCCACCGAAGCGGAACGGCGGATGGCTGCCCTCTGGCGCGAGGTTCTGAATCTGGAGCGAGTCGGCCTTACCGACAACTTTTTCGACTTGGGAGGACATTCGCTGCTTGCCTTGAGGCTGGTTGACCTGGCCAAGCGGCGCCTGAACCTGAAGCTGACGCTGCCGCAGGTGCTCCAGTCGCCAACCATAGAGGGATTGTTGAAAGAAGCGCGCGCGGCGACGCCGCTGATCGCCTTGAATCGTCCGGCTTGCGACGCGCCGCCCTTGTACTGTATCCATCCGGCCGGGGGCACGGTGTTTTGCTATCATCCCCTCGCCCGCGCCTTGACGCGGCCGGTCTGCGGCATCCTCTATCCAGGGTTCCTGGATGCCTCCTGGCAGGTCGAGTCCTTGGAGGACCTGGCGGAAGCTTATGCCCGCCTGCTATTGAGCGCACAGCCGGCAGGGGCGCTGCATCTGCTGGGCTGGTCCTTGGGAGGCGCCATAGCGATGGAGCTGGCCCACGTGTTGGAGGGAGCCGGGCGGGAAGTCGCGTTTCTCGGTTTGGTGGACAGTTACGCGCCAGGTTTCGACGAACAGGAGGACCCGCGGGAAGAATCCGAAATCGAAGACCTGTGCGGTTTCCTGAAGGAAGCGCTGCCCGGCTTCGATGCGGACGCCTTCCGCCGGCGCGCTCGTCGGGACTTCGGAGCCCCGGGTTTCCAGCAGGCCGGGCTGCGGGGCTTGCTGAAGGAATTCGCCGGCGAATCCCAGCCGGCGACAGGCCTGGCCGAAGGCGCCGATCTGACCCTGGGGTTCGAAGCCATGCAAAGGCTGACAACCCTGGCGAAGACCTGGCGAGTCAAGCCGGTGCGCATCGAACCCCATTTCTGGTGGTCGCTGGACGGGGGGGAGCTCGCTGTCCAGGCGCAAACCCTTCTTGAAACCGGCCTGACGCGGCGGGGGCGTCTTTCGGCCCGGGTACCGGTCAGCCATTCCGAGATTGTGCGAGCCCCGGAGTTTCTCGCCGCCATGGGCGGGATTCTGGACAGTGCGCGCGGCCGGGAACGCGGGTAAGGCCGACTCTTTAGGAATCTGAATATTTCGTCCTCGGGAAACGATTCGGGATCACCTATGGATGCGAACGCCATCGCCGGCAAATTTAGGCCGGCCCGTTGGTTCCGCTACTCGCCGGAACCGGGGGCCGTATCCCCGACGGTTTTCCGCTCGCCCGCCGCGAGGGCGGCGGCCTATTACGCGGAAATCCACAGATACGGCTATGCGAACGATTACCAAACTCTGCTGGCGCCCCTGACTGCGGCGGCGTCTGGGTTTGTCCCTGTCAGCTGAGGCTGACGGCTTGGCCGCGCGGAAGACCGATGACCCTGTCTTTCCCCAAGCACCTCGGCTGCCTGCTTGCAGGGCTGACGGCCGCTTGTGTCTCTCCCCCCGAACGGGACCCCGTTCAAACGGCGGGAGACAAGGCGCCTTCGCAATGGTCGGTGCCAGCAGGGGCCGTGGGCGAAGTCAGGCCGTGGCTGCGGACTTTCGAGTCCTCCGAGCTGGACTCGCTGGTCCAAACGGCCCTGTCCGGCAACTATGAGCTCAGGGCGCTGGCTGCCCGAATCGATCAGGCACAGGCTCTGGCGCGCATCGAGGGGGCGAGGCGCAAACCGCAGCTCGCGTTTGCTCCGGGCTTCCAGCATGTCGGCGTGCCCACTGCGGACGAAGTCGCCGGCACGGCGTGGGAGGTGGGTTTCGGCGTGTCCTGGGAACTCGACGTATGGGGCCGTATCCGCTCTTTGCAGGAGGCCGCGGAGGCGGAAGCGGAAGCGGTCCGGGCCGACGTGGCGGGCGCGGTGCTGTCCCTCTCGGCCCGCACCGTACAGACCTGTTTCGATTTGGCCGAGGCCAGGCAGCAGGTCCGGGTCGAGGAACAGTGGGTCGCCGAACGCCGCACGCTCGTCGGCCTGGTGCAAGGGAGGTTCAACCAGGGGTTGACCGCAGGCCTCGACCTCAGCATGGCCAAAACCGATCTCAGCGCCGCCGAGGCGCAGCTGCAGGAGGCCCGCAACCGGGTTCAATTGACCGCGCGCCGGCTGGAGACGCTGTTGGGCCATTATCCCGCCGGGGCGATCGAGTATTGCACCGACTTGCCGGAACTGCCCCGCTCAGCCATCGCAGGCGTTCCGTCGGAACTGCTTGCGCGCCGGCCCGACATCGGGGCGGGTTTCGCGCGCCTGCGGGCCCAGGATGGGCGCTTGGCAAGCGCGCGGAAGGCGTTGCTGCCACGCCTGACCCTCACTGCCGCGGGCGGCGCCCGCGGGTCGAACCAGCCAGAGTTGTTCGATCCCCGCAGCCTCGGCTGGAATCTGGCCATGGGCCTCGTCCAGCCGATTTATCTGGGCGGGCGCTTGCGCGCCGAAATCGATCTCAACGCCGCTCTGGTGGAGGAGTCGCTTCAGCACTACCGGAACATCGTCCTCACGGCATTCCGGGAAGTCGAACAGAGCCTGGCCGCGGAGGAGTGGCTGCTGAACCGCCAGAAATCGCTGGCGGAGACGGTACGGCGCACCGACATCACGCGAAAGCTCGCGATCCGCTCTTACCGCAACGGGCTGGTGGACATGCTCACCGTGCTGGACAGTTATCGCAGCACGCTGAGCGCGAACAGCGACCTCCTCGCGGCGAAGCGGGATGTGTTGAACAACAGGGTGAATCTGTATCTGGCGCTGGGAGGAGAGGTTTGAAACCGGATGTCGAGCTGCGGACGAGGAAGACGCTCATGCCCGTCTTTGTTCTCTGCATCAGTCTGGCCGCTGCCGTCAGCATCATCGTAGCGCGTCCCCGGATGGAATCCGCACCGCCCCTCCCGGCTCCGCCCGTGGTCCAGGTCGTCACCGCAAGACAGGAGACCGTTCGCTTGAACGTACGTTCGCAAGGCGTGGTAGCGGCCCGGACCGAAATCGACTTGGTGACGGAGGTTTCGGGCAAGATCGTCCGCATCCATCCGGCATTCGCGGCCGGCGGGTTCTTGAGGGAAGGCGAAGAGCTGGTGCTCGTCGACCCTCGCGATTATGACAACGCCGTCGTAAAGGCGGAGGCACGCGTGGCCGAGGCCAAGCGCGGACTGCTTCAGGAGGAAGCCGCGGTAACGCAGGCGGAAGGGGAGTGGACCGTTCTGGGAGAAGGCGAGCCGACACCTCTGGCGCTGCATCAACCCCAGCTCGCCGAAGCCCGCGCCCGCCTCAAGGCGGCACAAGCCGACTTGGCGGACGCTCGTCTCAAGCGGCTGCGCTGCGCAATTCGGGCACCCTTCACCGGCCGGGTCAGGGACAAGCGGATCGGTATCGGTCAGTTCCTGAATGCCGGGGAAAAGCTGGGCCGCATCTACTCCGTCGATGCGGTCGAGATCCGTCTTCCGATCAGCCCGGACCAGGCCCTCTATCTCGATCTGCCGAATGACCGCCTGGGCGGCGAGGGCGGCGCAGCCGAACCCGCGGTTACACTGACGGCCGGTTCCGGGGCGGATTCCCGGCAATGGACGGCGCGCATCGTGCGGACCGAGGGAAATTTGGATGAGGCTTCCGGCTTGCTGTACCTCGTTGCCGAAGTCCTGCAACCCTATGCGCCCGGAGATGCGCGGCCGCCCCTTCGGGTCGGAACGTTCGTGCAGGCAGAAATCGAGGGCGGGGAACTCGCGGGTATTTTCGTTCTTCCTCAAGGGGCGCTCAACGCGTCGCAGGAGGCCCTGCTGGTCGATGGCGCCGATCGCTTGCATCTTAAGCGCCTGGACGTGCTGCGCAGCGAGGCCGACCGCGTGCTGGTCCGGGGGGGGCTGAGTCCCGGCGATCGGGTGGTGGTGTCGGGTGTCGAAATGCCCGTGGAAGGCATGAAGGTAACGATCGGCACCGGGGATCCACCGCTCGGGGCAGTCAAGTGCAGAGACGGATGCGAGATGTCCGGCGCGGAACTTGGCGGAGGCTCCACACCGTGAACGTCCCTGACCGTCGCGAAGCCACAGGCCAGCCATCCTGGCTCGGAAGCCGTTCGCTGTTGGCGTGGTTCGCGGCAAATCCGGTGGCGGCGAACCTGCTGATGCTGTTGATATGGCTGGGGGGCGCTTTCAGCCTCTATACCATGCCTAAAGACGTCTACCCGCGTTTCAGTCCCCACCGGTTCGAGATCGAAGCGGTCTATCCCGGCGCGAGCCCTTCGGAAGTCGAAGCGTCGGTGTGCATTCCGATCGAGGAGTCGGTGCATGACCTGCCCGGAATCAAGCGCCTCAATACGCTGGTCAATGAGGGGGAATGCCGGATCAGGGTCGACGTCCTGCCGGGACATGAGCCGGAGATTCTGATGGGGGCGGTACGCGACCGCATCCAGTCCAATACGCGCTTGCCGCGCTCCCTCGAAAAGGTCGATGTCAAGGCGTCGAGCCAGGACAACGACGACGGGGTGATCTGGGTGGCTTTGTACGGCTCGGCCGATCCGCTTCTGCTCAAACGGTTTGGCGAGCGCATCCAGGGGGATCTGGCATCAATCCCCGGCGTCACGCGGACCAACGATTACGGCAGGATGTCCTATGAAATCGCGGTCCAGGTTCACCCTTCGCGTCTGGCACAGTACCGCTTGTCCCTGCAGGAGGTGGCGCAGGCTGTGCGCAGCGCCTCCCTGGATTTGGCGGGCGGTGTGGTCAAGACGAGGGAAGGCGAGATCCTGCTGCGCGTCAAGGGCCGGGCCGAGCATGCTGAAGCACTCGGAAACATCGTTCTGCGCAGCTGGCCGGACGGTGGCCACCTGCAGCTCAAGGATGTCGGCACGGTCCGTGACGGGTTGGAGGAGCGCTGGTTCCAGTGGAGGCACGACGGCCTGCCGGCGCAAGGTTGGGAGATTCACGCCGAAGGAAACAGTGTCGAAGTGGCGAAACGCGTCAAGGCGTACGTGGCCGAGAAGGCCACCGCAATGCCGGAAGGACTGCATCTGAAGACTTGGTGGGACGATTCGGGAGCTTTCGAGGAGCGTGTCCGGACCCTGGTCGAGGACGGCCTGAGCGGTTTTGTACTGGTCTGTCTGGTGTTGACCTTCTTCCTGCGCGCCAAGGTGGCCATCTGGGCAGGTTTGGGCATCTTGACATCGGTGTTTGGCGCGCTTTGGTGGATGCCGGCGCTCGATGTTTCGCTCAACATGCTGTCCTTGTTCGGGTTCCTCTTGGCCATGGGCATCCTGGTGGATGACGCCATCATCATCGGCGAAAGCATTCACAAGGAACAGCAGAATGGCGAGCGGCGGCCTCTGGATGCTGCGGTTCGCGGAGTGACGTCCGTGGCGCTGCCGGTGGTGCTCTCCGTGTCCGTCGTCCTGGTCGCTTTCCTCCCCGGCTTGTTCCTGCCCGGCTGGAGCGGGCAGATGATGCGTCCCATCTGTCTGGTGATGATCCTCACGCTGGTGTTTTCTCTGGTAGAGGCGCTGCTCGTGCTTCCGGCGCATTTGGGGACCGAACACGGTAAAGAGATTCCCTGGGCTTGGCTGGATCGCATCCGCCTGATGTTCAACAGAAAGTTGGACAGTTTCATCGGCGGCCTTTACCTGCCGATCCTGAACCGGGCACTGGAATGGCGCCACCTGACGCTGGCGCTGTTCACCGCGGCGGTACTTCTTTCGGGAGCGCTGGTGGCGAGCGGCCATGTGCGGCACTCCCTCGCACCCGATGTCGCCAAGGATTCCTTTTGGGTCCGCCTGACCGTTCCCCCCGGCGCCCCGCCTGAGGAGATCCGGGGTTTGGCCGGGCGGGTGGAGAATGCGCTCTTCCGGTTCCGGGATGAGCTCGAGCAGCAAAGCGGCCTGCACCCGATCTTCGTCGGTCAGGAAACCATGGTTTGGGAGCAGGAAGCGGGTTTTTGGCTGGAACTCTCGCCGGAGGCGCGCCAGCGAATGCGTGTAGACGATTTCGTCCGGGAATGGCGCCGCCGCATCGGCGATATCGGACGCGCCCGGATCGATTTCATCTACCGGGAGGGTGATGTCCCCTACGACATCGAACTTGAATTGAGCGCGCCGGATTCCGCGGCTTTGGCCGCCAGCGCCGAAGCACTGAAACATCGTCTGTCCAATTATGCCGGTGTCTACGACGTGACCGACTCGCAGGTGCCCGGCAAACCGGAATTGCGCCTGACTCTGAAGCCCGAGGCGGAACGTCTCGGCTTGCGCCTCAAAGATCTCGCGGAACAGGTGCGCGAAGCCTATTTCGGGGAGGAGGTGCAGCGGTTGCAGAGAGGGGCCAGCGAAATCAAGGTAATGGTGCGCTATCCGCCCGACCGGCGCCGTTCGCTGGACGATCTGTACGATACGCCGGTGCAGTTGCCGACCGGTGTCCAAGTTCCGCTGGCGTCCGTTGCGGAAGCTTCCTTGGCGCCCGGCTATGCACAGCTGGTTCGCCAGGACCGCCGGCGTGTTCTGGAAGTCGTGGCGCGTGTGGATCCACAGCAAGCGGACGTCAACGCCATCTATAGCGATCTGGAAAACCACTATCTGCCTTCGCTGCAACAGCGATTTCCGGCGCTGCATGCCGAAGTAGGCCAGGACCGTCTGGAGCAGGACGCCATGCTGGACAGTCTGTTGCGGAATACGGTGCTCTCGCTGGTCGCGATTTACGCGCTGATCGCAGTCACCTTCCGTTCGTACCTGCAACCTTTGATTTTCCTCTTTGCGGTGCCCGTGGCATGGAGCGGGGGAGTTTTCGCCCATTGGGCCGTGGGCCTCCCGCTGTCGATGGAATCACTCGTAGGCATGATTGCCGCCAGCGGCGTGGTAGTGAACGACAGCTTGGTGTTGCTCGACTACATCAAAGAACATGAAGGCGCCGCGGAAGATCCCAGGACATTGATCGGGAAAGCGTGCGCCGTTCGGTTTCGCCCGATTTTGCTGGCGTTCCTGACCAACTTCGCCGGTTTTCTTCCGACCTTGGTGGAAACCAGCGCCCAGGCCCAGTTCCTGGTGCCCATGACCCTGTCCCTGGCGGTGGGGCTGCTGTTCGGCATCGGTGCCAGTCTGGTCTTGACGCCGGCCTGTTATGCCATCCTGCACGATTTTCGGCGCTGCGCGCCTCCGGAAAGCGCGTCATGACGGGTAGGCCACACCGACGCCTTCAGGTCTTCTCCGAAGAACCGCTTGAGCTCAGGGAGGGCGAGGTGCATGTGGCATACGTTCGATTGAATGCGCTGGAAGAGCACACGGAAGCGCTCGGATCGCTATTGTCGGAAGAGGAACGCGCGCGGGCGCGAACCTTCCGTTTCGAAAAGGACCGGCGCCGCTTCGTCGTCAGCCGGGGAGTGCTTCGCCGTCTCCTTGCTGCTTATTCCTCCCTTCCGCCGGAGGATATTCGCTTGACCTGCGGACCGTTCGGGAAGCCCGAATGCGTGCCCAGCCCAGCCGGCGGCGGCTTCGGCTTGCAATTCAACCTTTCCCACTCTCATGAACTGGTGGCTTACGCTTTTGCAGCGGACCGGAAGGTGGGCATAGACATCGAAGCGACGAACCGCGGAGAGTCCCTAGACGGTCTTCTTTCCCTCGTTTTCTCCGCTGAAGAACAAGCCGTGCTCGCCCAGACTCCCTGTCATCAAAGGCCCCTTGCCCAACTCGACGGCTGGGTCCGGAAGGAAGCCTATCTGAAAGGCGTAGGCATCGGATTGCTCCAGTCCCTTACGACGTTCAGGGTTCCGCTGGGGCCGTTGAATGGACCTGCCCCGGTGAGGTCCGTGAACGAGGAAAAACCGTGTTCATGGTGGCTGTATCCGGTTGATCCCATGGAAGGTTACGCCACGGCGCTGGCGGTGGAGGGAGAACCGCCGGTCCGCGTATCGAGGCTGGACGGCGCGAGCTTATGGGACCGGCTGATCTAGCCGAGTGCGCAGGGCATGCGGGATCGGGGGCTGAAGCAAGAAAATTTCCAGCCCTCATCGCCGTAACGGTGAAAGGGGCTGCACCTTGCGCCTGCCCCCCATGGCCGGCCAGGAAGAATATCCTCGTCTAGCCCCTTCAACGGGCAGATGGCGTAGCTGCGGTTTGAATAGATGAACTAAAAAAAGCCCCGATAGAGTCAGAGTTATCGGGGCCAAACGTGACATCCCTTTCCACCACACACACAGAGAAGACAAGCCTCCGGCACGGGAGGTGGCCGGAAGAAGTCAACGTCAGAGCGACCCACAGAGCACCCAGTAAAGTCTGTAGGCTTGTCTGACGTCGATTTCCATGATATTACGAATGAGAATTGTTCGCAACAAGATTTTGGATCTCCAGACAAATAACTCGCAACCTTGAGCCGTGGCATAGCCACTTTGAATTCGAAGAAACGGGAACAGGACCGCGCTGCCAAAGATAGCCAAGTGGCGGATGACCGGACAAATCGCCTTCGAACGATCTCGAGTATGCAATCCGAAGACGCTCATGGAAGCACGCAATCTGGATGCTGGTCCAACCCCTTCTCCCACCGCAGCCTTGAATCGCAAATGAGAATCGTTATCATCTTATTTGCGTCTCAACGTTCCAGGGGGTAAAACCATGAACACTGCAGCCAAGGATGTTTTAGTCCAAGACCTCGTTCCCGAGGTTTGTCTTCGGATCTCCGTCTCCAAACTCTTTGAGCTGTTCGCAAGCGGAAGTTTGCATGCGGAAGACCTTCGTTGTCTGGATATGCGCTCGAAACGTACTGTAAAACAATTATTGCTGCAGACGTGCTTGGACATCCCTCCCAAACGCAAAACACCGCTGGGAATAGAGTAAGTGCGAATTCCACGCCCATTCGGCCGCCCTCCTCGGGCGGGGGGCAGCGCTGGGTCGTTTCACCCTATGATCGGCCGCATTTTCGGAGCGAGAGACCGAGGTGGAGCGACTACCCGTGGGTAGATTTCCGAAGTTCCCAGGCTGAAACTGGATAGCGGCCTATCCGACCGGCAGATTGCCAAGACGGCGGGCATTGCCTGCCGCAGCATCGGCGATTACCTGCGCGGGTTTCGGGAATCGGGACGGGTTTGGCCGTTGTCTGCGGCCCGGTCAAAGCGGCAAACCGGACCGAGGTAGGCCACTGCGCCATGTCCTGCTCACGCGGACGAATCATGGGCGGATCGCCGGGGGAGGCGCGCACTGGTCGACCGCTGTGGCAGCTAACGCTTGCGGATATAAAGGTCGGTGATCGTCCCTTCGATCATTTCCGCAGCGAAGGCGAAGGTTTCCGACAAGGTCGGATGGGCATGGACGGTCAGGCCGATGTCTTCGGCGTCGGCGCCCATTTCCATGGCCAGCACGGCTTCGGCGATCAGTTCGCCGGCATGGGGACCGACGATGCCGGCGCCGATCACCCGCTTGGTGGTCTTGTCGCACAGCAGCTTGGTGGCGCCCTCCTTGCGGCCTAGCCCCAGCGCCCGTCCGCTCGCGGCCCAAGGGAACACGGCCTTCTCGTAGTCGATGCCCTGGGCCTTGGCCTGGGTTTCGGTGAGGCCCATCCAGGCCACTTCCGGATCGGTATAGGCCACCGACGGAATGGTCAGCGCCTGGAAGGCCGAAGGATGGCCCGCGATGACTTCGGCGGCGACCTTGGCTTCATGGGTGGCCTTGTGGGCCAGCATGGGGTTGCCGACGATGTCGCCGATGGCGTAGATGTGCGGGACGTTGGTGCGCTGGCGCCCGTCGACGGGGATGAAGCCTTTGGCATCGACGTGGACGCCCGCGTTTTCCGCCCCGATCAAGGCGCCGTTCGGGGCGCGCCCCACCGCGACCAGCACCCGGTCGAACAGATCGGACTCGGGCGCGCCCTCCCCTTCGAAGAACACCTTGAGGCCGGCCGTTTCGGGTTCGATCCGGGTGACGCGGGTCTTGAGATAGATGTTCTCATACTGCTTCTTGATGTGCTGGTGGAGCGGGCGCACCAGATCGGCATCGCAGCCCGGGATCAACTGGTCCATCAGTTCCACCACGGTGATGCCGGCGCCCAGGGCGTGATACACCGTGGCCATTTCGAGGCCGATGATGCCGCCGCCCACGATCAGGAGTCGCTTGGGGACGTCCTGCAACGCCAGGGCATCGGTGGAGTCCATCAGGCGCGGGTCGTCGTTGGGGAAGCCAGGAATCTTCACCGCACGCGAACCGGCGGCGATGATGGCATGGTCGAAGTTCACGGTGACCGGGCCTTCGGCCGTCTCTACCTGCATGCTATGGTCGCCGGCGAAGCGGCCGGTGCCCTGCACCAAGGTCACCTTGCGCTGCTTGGCGAGCGCATCGAGCCCGCCGGTCAGGGTCTTGACCACCTTGTCCTTGAAGCCGCGGATTTGGTCCAGATCGATTTCCGGGGCGCCGAAGCGGACGCCGAACTCGCTGGCCTCCGCGGCGTCGTGGATGATCTGCGCGGTGTGCAGCAGGGCCTTGGACGGGATGCAGCCCACGTTCAGGCAGACGCCGCCCAGGGTCGGGTAGCGTTCGACCAGGACCACCTGCTTGCCCAGATCCGCCGCCCGGAACGCCGCGGTGTAACCGCCGGGGCCGCCGCCCAGCACCAGGACCTCGGCGTGAATCGTCTTGGGTTCAGCCATCTTGGAATATCCTTCTTCAAGTTAGAGCAGGACGCGCCGCATGTCGGCGAGCAGGCTGCTGACATGGGTGATGAAGCGGACGCCGTCGGCGCCGTCGATCACGCGGTGGTCGTAGGACAGCGACAAGGGCAGCATCAGCCGCGGGACGAAGGCGCCGTCTTGGAACACCGGCCGCATCTGCGCCTTGGAGATGCCCAGGATGGCGACCTCGGGGGCGTTGATGATGGGCGTGAAGGCGGTGCCGCCGATGCCCCCTAAGCTGGAAACGGTGAAGGTGCCGCCCTGCAGATCGGCGGTGCGCAGCTTCTTCCCGCGCGCCTTGTCGCCGATGGCGGCGAGTTCGGCGGCGATGTCCCAGATGCCCTTGGCATCGGCATCGCGGATCACCGGCACCACCAGGCCGTCCGGCGTGTCCACCGCGAATCCCACGTGGTAGTAGCGCTTCAGGATCAGTTCTTCGCCGTTGGGCGCGAGCGAGGCGTTGAAGCGGGGGAAGTCCTTCAGCGCCGCCACCACCGCCTTGATGATGAACGGCAGCGGGGTCAGCTTGACGCCGCGTCTGGCGGACTCGGCCTTGAGCTCGTTGCGGAAGGCTTCCAGCTCGGTGATGTCGGCCTCGTCGTGCTGGGTGACGTGCGGAAGAGTGAGCCAGGTCCGGTGGAGATTGGCCGAAGAGAGCTTCTGGATCCGCGACAGCGGCGCTCGCTCGATCGGGCCGAACTGAGAGAAGTCGATTTCCGGCATCTCCGGCAGCGCGAAACCGCCCGTGCCGGGCCATTCCGCCTTCGCTACGGCGTTTTTCACGAAGGTCTGGATGTCCGCTTTCAGGATGCGCCCTTTCGGGCCGGTGCCCCGGACTTTCGCCACGTCGACCCCGAGTTCGCGGGCGAAACGGCGGATCGCCGGGCTGGCATGGGCCGGTCCCAAGCCTTTCCCGGATCCGGGTCCGGGACATGCCTCGGCGACCGGAGTCGAGGCAGGGGATGCGGGCGGGGGCACGGGAGCGGCAGCGGCCGGCGCTTCGGCCCGTGGCGCCGGGGCAGGCCCGGCCACCGCCGGCGCGGGGGCCGCCGCCGGTTCGGCGGGAGCGGCTGCCGCAACGGGAGCCTCCGCGCCCTCGTCGGCGCGCAGCAGCAGAATCGGCGTGCCCATGCTGACCTTGCTGCCCACGGCGACGTGCAGCTCGGCCACGGTGCCGGCATAGGGCGAGGGAATCTCCATCGCCGCCTTGTCGCTCTCCAAAGTGATCAGCGAATCGTTCGCCGCGACCTTGTCGCCCGGCTTGACCAGCACCTCGATGATTTCGACGTCCTTGAAGTCGCCGATATCGGGGACGACGACGGTTTGCTCTTGGGCCACTTTTCTCTCTCCTCCTCAGCACCCGATGGGATTGGCCTTGTCCGGATCGATGCCCCAGCGGGCCATCGCCTCGGCGACCTTGGTTTTCTCGATACCGCCTTCGTCGGCCAGCGACTTCAAGGCTGCGAACGCGATATGGCGGCTGTCCACCTCGAAGAACTGGCGCAGCGCCGAGCGGCGGTCGCTGCGGCCGAAGCCGTCGGTGCCCAGCACGGTGTAGCGCCGGGGCACGAACTCCCGGATCAGGTCCGGATAGGCCTTGACGTAGTCCGTTGCCGCGATGACCGGGCCTTGGCTCGCCGCCAGGCATTGTTCGACGTAGCTGGATTTCCGCGGCTGTTCCGGGTGCAGTAGATTCCAGCGCGCAACTTCCAGGCCATCGCGGCGCAGCTGGTTGAAGCTGGTGGCGCTCCAGATGCCGGCCTTGACACCGTAATCGGCTTCCAGCATTTCCGCGGCCTTGATGGCTTCGCGCAGGATGGTGCCGCTGCCGAGGAGCTGCACCGCCTCGCCTTTGCCGGCATCGCGGAACTTGTACAGACCTTTGATGATGCCATCCTCGGCCCCTTCCGGCAGGGCGGGATGCGTGTAGTTCTCGTTCATTACCGTGATGTAGTAGAAGACGTTTTCGCCTTCCTGGTACATCCGGCGCAGGCCGTCGTGCACGATGACCGCGAGCTCGTAGGCGAAGGTCGGGTCGTAAGTGATGCAGTTGGGGATGGCGCCCATGATGAGGTGGCTATGGCCGTCCTGGTGCTGTAAGCCTTCACCGGCCAGGGTGGTGCGTCCGGCGGTGCCGCCCATGAGAAAGCCGCGGGCCTGCATGTCGCCCGCCGCCCACATCAGATCGCCGACGCGCTGGAAGCCGAACATCGAGTAGTAGATGTAGAACGGGATCATCTGCACGTTGTGGTTGCTGAACGCCGTGCCGGCGGCGATCCAGTCGCACATGGCGCCGGCTTCGCAGATGCCTTCCTCCAGGATCTGGCCGGATTTGTCCTCGCGGTAGAACATCACGGTGTCGGCGTCCTGCGGCTCGTAGAGCTGGCCGACCGAGGAATAGATGCTGTATTGCCGGAACAGGCCCTCCATGCCGAAGGTACGGGCCTCGTCGGGCACGATCGGCACCACGTAGCGGCCCAGCGCCTTGTCGCGCAGCAGGGAAGAAAGCAACCGGACGAAGACCATGGTGGTGGACATTTCACGGTCTTCCGAGCTCTTCAGCATCGTCTCGAAGATGCTCAGCTCGGGCGCTTGCAGATGGGGAGCCGCCTTCCGCCTTTGCGGCAGGTAGCCGCCCAGGGCCTTGCGGCGTTCGTGCAGGTAAACCATCTCGGGACTATCGGCGGCCGGTTTGTAGAACGGCGCCTCGTGCACCTTGTCGTCCGGGACCGGGATGTTGAAACGGTCGCGGAAGGCCTTGAGCGCGTCCGCGTCCAGCTTCTTCTGCTGGTGCGCGCCCATCTGGCCTTCGCCGGCCTGGCCCATGCCGTAGCCCTTGATGGTCTTGGCCAGGATCACCGTCGGCTGGCCCTTGTGCGCCACCGCGGCGGCATAGGCGGCATAGACCTTGTGCGGATCATGGCCGCCGCGGTTCAGGTGCCAGATGTCCTCGTCGGCCATGTTGGCGACCATTGCCAGCAGCTCGGGATGCTTGCCGAAGAAATGCTTGCGGACATAGGCGCCGTTCTTTGCCTTGTAGGTCTGGTATTCGCCGTCGACCACCTCTTCCATGCGCTGCTGCAGCAGGCCCTGGGTGTCGCGGGCCAGCAGCGCGTCCCAATGCGAGCCCCAGATGACCTTGATGACGTTCCAGCCGGCGCCGCGGAATCCGGCCTCCAGTTCCTGAATGATCTTGCCATCGCCCCGTACCGGTCCGTCCAGGCGCTGCAGGTTGCAGTTGACCACGAAGATCAGGTTGTCCAGCTTTTCCCGGCCGGCGAGGCCGATGGCTCCCATCGATTCGGGCTCGTCCATTTCGCCGTCGCCGCAGAAGCACCAGACCTTGCGGCCTTCGGTGTCAAGGAGAATCTTGCGGTCGGCCAGGTATTTCATGAACCGCGCCTGATAGATCGCCATCAGTGGCCCAAGTCCCATGGACACGGTCGGGAATTGCCAGAAATCCGGCATCAGCCAGGGATGGGGATAGGACGAAAGCCCGCCGCCGCCGACTTCGGCGCGGAACCGCTCCAGCTGGTCTTCCGTCAGCCGCCCTTCCAGGAAGGCCCTGGCATAGATGCCCGGCGCGGAATGGCCCTGGAAAAACACCAGGTCGCCGCCATGGTCGCGGTCGGGCGCGTGGAAGAAATGGTTGAAGCCGACATCGTAAAGCGTGGCCGAGGAGGCGAAACTGGAAATATGGCCGCCATACTCGGTGGAATTCCGGTTCGCCCGCACCACCATCGCCATGGCGTTCCAGCGCACGTAGCAGCGGATGCGGTGTTCGAGTCCGGCATCGCCGGGGCTGCGCGCCTCGGCATGCGGCGGAATGGTGTTGATATAGGCGGTGTTGGCTTTGTAAGGCAGGTTCGCGCCGGAGCGGCGCGCTTTGTCGACGAGCTTTTCGATCAGGAAATGCGCCCTTTCGACGCCTTCCCTCTCGATGACGGCCGCAAGCGCGTCCAGCCACTCCCTGGTTTCCTCCGGATCGGTATCCGTGTTGGCCGCGGATTGGGAGTTCAGGGATGGATTGCTTGCGATCATGGCGATTCTCGGCCCTTCGGTTGATTAAAGCGTTAACCGAATATGATGCCGCCGTTCCATCCCGAGGACAATGGGATCATACGAAGCCGATGTTTCAGCCGCCATCAGGGAGCGGTCGCCGGCCCGGCGGGGGGTGGTGAAAAAGGCTGCTCAGTTCGAGCGCCGCACGCGCAACGTCCGATGCTCCGAATACCGCTTCGACGACTGCGATCAGGTCCGCGCCGGCCTCGATGGCCTGACTGGCGTTAGTAAGGTCTATGCCGCCGATCGCAACGATGGGAATGCCCAAGCGGCTTCTCGCCTCTCGCAGTGTCTCGAGCCGGGCAGGCGGGGCGCCGGGCTTGGTGGCGGAGGAAAAAAATGCCCCGAAGGCGACGTAATCGGCGCCCTCGGCTTCCGCGCGGAGCGCCCGCTCCAAGGAGTCGTAACAGGAAACCCCGACAATCGACCGGTGGCCGATGACGCTTCGTGCCGCGGCCACTTCTCCGTCGTCCTTGCCCAGGTGCACCCCGTCCGCGCCTATGTCCGCCGCCAGTCGCGGGCTGTCGTTGATGACGAGGGGGACTTTGGCGGCGCGGCAAGCGCCGAGCAACCGCCCCCCCTCGGCCAGATGGTCCTTCACCGATCCCGACTTGGGCCGGTATTGCAGCAAGGCGGCGCCCCCGAGAACGGCGCGTTCGACGGCGGCAAGCAGCGCATCGCCCCGCAGCCGATCGGGCGTGATTGCATAAAGGCCCTTCGAAGGAAACGGCATGGACATCGCGTTTTCCGCCACCGAGTGTATGCCGAACGCGTTAGGGTACTCTCAATTGTTAAGAAACCGGCAGGCGCCTGCCCGTTGCCACGCCATTCGTGGTAGGCTCCCGGGAGCCGTGGATTCTTTTTCGAAAACGATCGTGAAAAAGCCCTCGAAGTTGGCGATTTCATCTCTGGTGTTCTTCCTGGCCGGCTGCGGCATGGAGCCCGCGACGCCGGACCGGCCGGCTCAGCCCATGGCGTTCCACAACACGCGGCTGACTTACGCCTTGATGACCGACGATGAGGAGACCCTGCGAAGGGATTTCCAGATGAAAACCCGTCCGACCTGGGTGGAGCGCACCTTCGCCGGCATCGGATTGTTGGTCGCGAGCGGCATGGAGACGGTCACCTGGCCGGTATTCGCCGGTTTCCGCGCCTACATGGAAGCCCATCCGGAACCCAGCACGCCCGAATACCTGCCCGGCGCCGGCGTGCGGCAAGAGCCGTAAACGCCAGGAATATGGCCGCGAATGGAATGAAAAAGGGCGGAGCGTCTTCCGCTCCGCCCTCGCTTGTCGGCGAACGGGCCGCCGGCGAAACGCAGCGAGCTTACTTCGTCTCGTTGTTGATCGCCGTCATGCGGTTCACGACGTCGGTCAGCTTCTCGACGGCGGCAGCATTGTTGCCGGCTTCGAGATCCGTTGCCGCTTCCTTGGCCGCGCCCATGGCCTTCTGCAGCGAAATGCCCGCGCCTGCGCCGGTGATTTCTTTAGCCTTCTGGCGGTAGAGCTTTGAGCTTGCAATGGCTGCATCCTTCTGGCCGCTCTTGGCCTGTTCCAGCGCTTGCTGGGATGCCTTGAGTGCTTCTTCGGTGGCTTTCTTCACGCCAGCGGCGTCTTCGGCGGCAAAAACGCCGAAACTCAGGGAACCGGCTACCAGCAAAGCGGCGAACTTGGACAGGACATTCTGAATTTTCATATCGACTTAAGTCTCCTCGGGTATCGTAGTTATCGTTGTGTGAGAGTCTGGAGCCGGGCGACTGCCGTCGTATCCCTTTGCCCGTCGACCCGCCGGCACCTTGCCCGGCTACAACGCGGCGCTAACGAAAGTCGACGCCTGGCGGCCTCGTCTTTCGTAATCGGGCGGTAATACTAACCAAATTCCGCGGTTAAAACCACGTTTAGTTCGCAAGTCGCTGCAAATTTTGTCGTCGCACGCCCGCCGCCTCGCAGTTTGAGGGGCAAGGCGCCGCAAGTTCGTTTACTCCCGCTGCGTAAGGATGCGTGGCCCCGAGGTTGTATAGTCAAGAGCTTGCGATCACTGGCCAGCCAATGGCATCTCTATCTTTGTTGCCGGGGACGTGTGGCGGACTTCGCTCCGATTTTTTCGAAACCATGCAGCCGAATCGGCTCAACCAACCACTCCGGATTCTCATGACGCATCGACTTGCCCGCGGAAGATCTGATGCCGCATCTGGATTTCGACGCCTGTGCCGCAGATGCTCGCCAATATGGCCCCACCGAAAGCGAGCCGGCGCAGCGGGACCTGATTGCACCCGGGCTACCTCGCATCGTCTCCGACGTCGCTCCCGTGGATCGCCCGCATCAAGCGATCGTGCGATCTTCACACCGGTCGAACCGGCCTGGCTTGGCAGACGCATTTCATCACTTCGAATGACTTCGAAACACATTGGCGTACAGGAACGGCACCTGCAGAGCGCCGGAATACCATGCAGCTCGCGTCAAGCCAACATGTCACCGGCCTCGCGGAATGGTCGGCGCCCGCCGGCGGGCTGTTACTAACGGTTAAGAAAGCAATGTCACACAACATTCCCTCCCTCTGGGAGAGGGTAGGGTGAGGGCGATCAAACAATGACATTGCTTTCTTAACGACTAGTATTTTTTGGCTACGGCAGACCGAGGAGGGGGACACACTGGCCGCACTCAAGGTGGCACTGAACCATGACGTGGCATTCATGCCGGGAGAGCCGTTTTTCCCCGTTGCTGGCCAGCGTTGTCCGGCCTTGCGGCTGAATTTCGGCCATGCGGCGCCGGAAAAGATCGAGCGTGGCATTACCCTGTTGTCGATCGTTCTGGGCGAATGCACCACCGCCATCGACTGATCCGCATGCGATTATCCGTGCTGCCTTGGCACAAGAAAGCCGCATGGGAAGCGCGCCTTGACATACATCCCCCCCAGCACCTAGCATGGATGGGTTTTTTTGTTGGCGGGCACGCTATAACAACTCGATGAATAGTCAGGCTGTCTCCGATCCAGGGTCCGCTGATCTTCGCAATTCCCGCGAGGTTTTTGCCGGTATCCGTCGTCTCGTCGACGACGAGGCCGCGGCGGTCGATCGCTTGATCCTGCGCGAACTGCATTCCGATGTGGTGCTCATCAATCAGATCGGGCAATACATCGTCGGCAGCGGGGGCAAGCGCCTGCGCCCGATGCTCCATCTACTCTCGGCTAAGGCATTGGGTTATCCGGGCGACCACCATATCACCCTGGCGGCAGTCATTGAGTTCATCCACACCGCCACGCTGCTACACGATGACGTCGTCGACGAATCCGTATTGCGCCGGGGCCAGGACTCGGCCAACGCCCTGTGGGGCAATTCCGCGAGCGTATTGGTAGGGGATTATCTGTACTCGCGCTCGTTCGAACTGATGGTGCGAGTTCAGCATATGCGAGTGATGGACATTCTGTCGCGCACCACCACGGCCATCGCCGAGGGCGAGGTATTGCAGTTACTCAATTGCAACAATCCTTCGACCGATGAGCGGCAATACCTGGACGTTATCTCCCGCAAGACGGCAATTTTATTCAGCGCGGCCGCCCAGCTTGCCGCCGTGCTTACCGGATCGTCACCTGAAATCGAAGAGTCCTTGAAGAATTATGGGACGTATCTCGGCATGGCTTTCCAGCTCAAAGACGACGTACTGGACTACAAGGCCGACCCCGAAGAGTGGGGCAAGAATCTCGGAGACGACCTCGCCGAAGGCAAGCCGACTTTGCCATTGATCTACGCGCTGTCTCAGTCCTCAGGCGCGGATGCGGACACCTTGCGGCAAGCGATAGAACAGGGCGAACGGGAACAGTTCAAAAAAGTGTACGCGGTCATTGAGTCGACCGATGCAATCTCGTATACTGAACGGCGTGCCAGGGATGCTGCGAACAAAGCTATCGAGCAGGTTACCCTTCTTCCCGAGAGTGATTACAAGGACGCCTTGATTGCTCTTGCGCGGTTCGCGGTTGATCGCGGTTATTAACAAACAATAGTCCGGCATAGATTTCGGGGTGTAGCTCAGCCTGGTAGAGCACTGCTTTCGGGAGGCAGTGGCCGGAGGTTCGAATCCTCTCACCCCGACCAAAAAATCCCGTAACTCCAAAACCTTATATTCATCTCTTAGCGGACTTTCACGTGCGTTTCCGGCAACGTGAAACCTGCCCCCTATCCAGCACCGCGGCAGCCTCCCGCAGCGAGTCCGGCGACAAGTGCGCGTAGGCCCTATCGGGCGCCCGAATATCCGAATCCCGCAGTAACGCGGATAGCGCTTGGATCACGACTCCCCCTGCACCAGCCAGCTTCCGTAGGCGGTACACTAGCCAACCACGCCACTGCCATGAGGAAAGTCTGCAATGAAACCGATTAGCCGTGTTGCATGCTCCATGTTTGCCCTGGTCATCTTGTTCGGGTGTGCGTCCCCTCACGTAACTTCCCGCCAAGCATATGCCGGAACCGCAAAGGCGGCCCGTCCGGGTCGCATTATTGTCCATGACTTTACCGCAACCCCTGCGGACATTCCTCCAGAATCGCCTTTTGCCGGCCAGACAGCTGGTCAGGGAGCGCCGCACACACCGGAACAGGTCGAACTTGCCCGAAAACTGGGGATGGAGGTTGCCACCGAATTGGTCGCGGAAATCAAGGCGATGGGGCTTCCGGCGGTGCGGGCGGAGGGGCAACCGCTACCAAAGGTCGGTGATTTGGTGATTCGGGGTTATTTCGTTTCGGTCAGCGAGGGCAGCGCAGGGGCGCGGGTCTTGGTCGGATTTGGTTCCGGGGCGTCCGAGATGAAGACTGCTGTAGAGGGCTACCTGATGACGAATCAGGGACTGCGTCGGGTCGGAAGCGGTGAAATGGAATCGGGTGGCAGCAAGACACCGGGCGTGCTTGCAGGGGTTGCAGCCCTGGCGGCGACCGGAAATCCGGTCGGCCTGATCGTAGGCGGAGCGTCGAAACTGGCGGGGGAGGCGAAAGGCTCGTCAGCCGTCGAGGGCCGGGCAAAGGAGACGGCGCACGCTATTGCCGAAGAAATGCGGACAGCATTCAAGAAACAGGGTTGGATCTGATCCAGGGGCTTCGTTCCCCCTGATTTGAAGCCTCTGCCGGTTGTTGTGCAGGCGCCGCAGGCCATTCCCGCTCCGATTCATGGGCCTCGCCATGCCCGGCTGATGGATTACCAAGCGGCTCGCGACACGAAGCCTGAAAGTTACACCTATTTGTCAATGCGTTAAGAAAAAGATGGTGGGCCCTGTAGGACTTGAACCTACGACCTGGCGATTATGAGTCGCTCGCTCTAACCGACTGAGCTAAGGGCCCCGAACTCGGTGTCCGTCATTCGATGTCCAGGAAGCTGCGCAATTGTTCGGACCGCGACGGGTGGCGCAGTTTGCGCAGGGCTTTGGCTTCGATTTGACGGATGCGTTCACGCGTGACGTCGAACTGCTTGCCGACTTCTTCCAGCGTATGGTCGGTGTTCATGTCGATGCCGAAACGCATCCTGAGCACCTTCGCTTCCCGCGCGGTCAGACCGGCAAGCACCTGCTGGGTGGTCTCGCGCAGACTGGCCACGGTGGCATGTTCGACCGGCGACAGAACGCGGGAGTCCTCGATGAAATCCCCCAGATGCGAATCGTCGTCGTCTCCGATGGGGGTTTCCATGGAAATGGGCTCTTTGGCGATCTTCATGACCTTGCGGACCTTGTCTTCGGGCATGTCCATGCGCGCGGCAAGTTCGTCGGGGGTCGGTTCGCGCCCCATCTCCTGCAGCATCTGCCGCGAAATCCGGTTGAGCTTGTTGATCGTTTCGATCATGTGCACGGGAATGCGGATCGTGCGCGCCTGATCGGCGATGGACCGAGTGATCGCCTGGCGGATCCACCAAGTTGCGTAAGTCGAAAACTTGTAGCCCCGCCGATACTCGAACTTATCCACCGCCTTCATCAAACCGATGTTGCCTTCCTGGATCAAGTCCAGGAACTGCAGCCCGCGGTTGGTGTATTTCTTGGCGATGGAGATCACGAGCCGGAGATTCGCCTCGATCATCTCGCGCTTGGCCAGCCGCGCCTGGTTCTCGCCGACGGAGACTCTACGGTGAATATCCTTGATGAGGGCGATGTCGAGCCGGTTGTCCTTTTCAATCTGGGCAAGCTTGGCCTGGATACGGCGGATTTCTTCCGCGTGCGCCTTGATCGCTGCCGCGTAAGGCTTGGTCGGCTCACAAACCCGTTCCAGCCACTCTGTATCGGTTTCGTTGCCGCTGAATGTCGCGATGAACTCGGTCTTGGGCATCTTAGCCCTAGTGACGCAGATGTCCATGAGCGCGCGTTCCTGTTCGCGGATTTTCGCTACCGTGTCGCGCAGGGTATCGGTCAGCTCCTTGAAAAACTGCGGCGTCTTCTTGAACTCCATGAAGGCCACGGCCAGAGCATCGAAAGACTTCCGGGTCTTCTCGTGGCCGTAGCCATGCTTGTGGTGGGCATTGACGGCTGCCTTGTGCAGTTTACGGAAAGCCGCCAGCTTTTCCCTTACCAGTTCGGGATCGGGGCCGCTGTCGCCTTCATCGATGATTTCCGCTTCGGCGTCGTCTTCGACCGCAACGGCGCCTTCTGCGGCAGGATCGAAGAAATCGGAGATCAGGTCGGATAGCCTGAGTTCGCCGTTATCGACGGTTTCGAAGGCCTTGAGGAAGCGCTCCATGGCCGCCGGAAACCGCACCAGTTCGTTGGCCGCGACGTTGATCCCTTCTTCGATGCGTTTGGCGATGCTCAACTCGCCTTCGCGGGTCAGCAGTTCCACGGTTCCCATTTCGCGCATGTACATGCGCACGGGATCGGTGGTTCGCCCGAGTTCGGTATCGACGGACGAGGCGAGCGCCGCTGCGGCTTCCGCGGCTTCATCCTCGTCGGATTCGGCCACGACCGCCGTGTCCTGGATCAAGTCTTCGTTGTCGGGGGCGTCTTCGTGGACCTCGATCCCCATGTCGTTGATCATGCAGATGATATCTTCCATCTGCTCGGGATCGACGATGTCGCTGGGGAGATGATCGTTGACCTCGGAAAAGGTGAGGTAGCCTTGCATCTTGCCCTTAGCAATAAGTTCCTTAAGCTGGTGCTGCTGCTGTTCTGGCGTCATCAACGAACTCGCGCTGGCGGGGTGAAGTGGTACTGAAGAACTTTTCATTGTAGAAGATGGGGCAGCGTTAGTCGAGTTTCAAGATTTTCCTCCTGTCAATTTTCGCAGCTCTTCCCGTTCGCTATCAGTGAGTTGGGTGTGCTTCGATTTGTCGATCAGCTGGTTCAACCGCTCCTCGCGAAGCAGTGCGCACACTCGATCGAGCGCATCGACGAACTCCTTTTCCATGCCCTCCTCCGGCGTCAGCATCCCCCTTCTCAAAATATTTCGAGCCAGGTCGCCTTCCGCCGTTTCGCGCAGATACTCCAACAGCATGCCCGGCGTCGGCGCGGCTTGCAGGTCGGTGTATTCCAAGATGCGCGCAATCAGCGGGCCGGCGCGAGGGTTCTCCATGAGGCGGGCGCGGACTTCCGGTGAGATTAGCCCCGCGAGCTGCGGACGATGCAGCAGGAGGGTGACCAGATCGCGCCATGCGGAAGGGGAGCGCGGTTGCCCGGGTGAGCCGCGCGGCTGGTTTTCGGGGCGTTTCGATGGGGACGTTGTGTTCACCAGTCCGGTGAGTTCGCTCAGCCGCTGTTCCATCAACTCTTTGAATACTCCGACCGGGAGGCGGTCCAGAAGTTCACGTGCCTGTTTCTGCAGCGTTGCGCGTCCTTCCACCCTGCGCAAATCCAGATCGGTTTGCAGGGTTCGAAACAAGTAATCCGAGAACGGCAAGGCTTGGCTGATACGGCGCTCGAACGGATCGCGCCCTTCCTTGCGGATCAGGGAATCGGGGTCTTCGCCTGCCGGCAGGTGCATGAAGCGTATTTCACGTCCTTCCCGCAGGAGCGGGAGACTGGCTTCGAGGGCGCGCCAGGCTGCCTTGTAGCCGGCCGCGTCGCCGTCGAAACAGAAAACGAGTTCCCTCGTGAACCGGAACAGCAAGTGGACATGTTCGGTGGACGTGGAAGTGCCGAGCGTTGCGACGGCTTCGTTGATGCCGTGCTGAGCCAGGGCGATGACGTCCAGGTAACCCTCGACTACCAGAATGCGCCGGGGTCTGGCATCGGCTTCCAGCAGTTCATGTAGACCGTAAAGCTCCTTGCCTTTTTTGAATACCTCCGTTTCCGGCGAGTTCAGGTATTTCGGCGTTTCATCGCCCAGAGCGCGGCCGCCGAAGCCGATGACGCGGCCGCGCCGGTCCCGGATGGGAAACATGATGCGCTGGCGGAAGCGGTCGTAGCAGCCACGGTCTTTTTCGATCATCAGACCGCTCTGAATCAGAGGCGTTCTAGACCAGTCCGCCGGCAGACTGTTCCAGCCGGGCGGGGCGTAGCCGAGCCTGTAGCGGCGAGCGATCTCGCCGGTCAGGCCGCGTTTGAGCAGGTAGGCCTTGGCCTGCTCCGCTGCGGGGTGGTCGCGGAGCTGCTGGGCATAGAAACCCGCCGCCCGCTCCAGGATGTCATAGACCGGCTGGAGCGAGACTGCCGGGTTCGCTCCGGGGTCGGGCGTAGTTTTGGGCAGATCGATTCCCGCCAGAGCGGCCAGGGTTTCCAAGGCTTCGGGGAAGCTCTGGTGTTCGTAATCCATCAGGAAGCTGATGGCATTGCCATGGGCGCCGCAGCCGAAGCAATGGTAGAACTGCTTTTCCCGGCTGACGGAAAAACTGGGGGTCTTTTCGGAATGGAAGGGGCATCGGGCCATGAAGCTGGAGCCCGACTTCTTCAAAGGAACGCGCGCGTCGATGAGATCGACGATATCGATGCGCGCTATCAGGTCGTCAATGAATTCGCGGGGTAGTCGGCCGGCCATTTGCGGGAAAGGGGGTTCCCACCGGCTTGTCCTTGCCCGATCGGCGGGAAGCGCGAGCTCAGCTCAACAGTGATTTGACCCGGGCGCTGGCTGCGGACAGGTCTGCCCGCCCCTGCAGCTTCGGCTTGGCCAGGGCCATGACCTTTCCCATGTCGCCGATGCCCTTCGCTCCGGATTCCTCGATGGCCGCCTGGAGTATGGCCGTGACCTCGTCTTCGCTCAGGGCCTTGGGGAGGTATTCCTGGATGATCACCAGCTCCGCCTGCTCGATGCCTGCCAGATCGTTGCGCCCGGCGGCTTCGTACTGGGCGATGGACTCGCGCCGCTGCTTCGCCATCTTGTCGAGCACCATGACGATTTGCGCATCGTCGAGCATGATGCGTTCGTCGACTTCCTTCTGCTTGACGGCGGCGAGGATCAGGCGCACCGTAGCCAGGCGTTCTTTCTCGCCCGCCTTGAGCGCCATTTTCATGTCGCCTTGCAGGCGTTCTTTCAGGTTCGCGTCTTGCTCAGCCATGCGCGCACTCCACTCAACCCGTTTACTGCTGGGGACGGCCCTTGCGCAGGTTCTGCAGAGCGAAGCGTTCGCGCGAGAGCTTCTTCAAATGCCGTTTGATGGCCGCTGCCGCCTTGCGTTTGCGTTCCTCGGTGGGCTTTTCGTAATATTCGCGGCGGCGCACTTCCGACAGGACGCCGGCCTTTTCGCAGGCGCGTTTGAAGCGGCGGATGGCAATTTCAAAAGGTTCGTTCTCGCGGATCTTGATCGACGGCATGTAGCATCCCAACAGTTCAAATGGATTCTTGGAAAAATGGCCGACAGTCCGGCCGCCTCGTGAATAAATGGGGCATTATACCCGGACCACCGGGTAACGCAAAAAGAGCCGTGCTAGTCTTAGGCATCGAAACTTCCTGCGACGAAACCGCCGTCGCGCTGTATGACTCGAACAAGGGGCTGCTGGGGCACCGGCTTTACAGCCAGGTCGACGTACATGCGCAATACGGCGGCGTGGTGCCGGAAATCGCATCGCGCGATCATCTGCGCAAACTCTTGCCGCTGGTCCGGGAAGTGCTGGCCGCGGAGGGCATCCAGCGTACCGCGATCGGCGGGATCGCCTACACGGCCGGACCGGGCCTGATCGGGGCGCTCCTGGTCGGTGCCGCCGTGGCCCGCAGCCTCGCCTGGGCCTGGGGCGTCCCCGCTGTCGCGGTCCATCACATGGAGGGCCATCTGCTCGCGCCTCTACTGGAGCCGGAACCTCCCGAATTCCCCTTCGTCGCCCTCCTCGTTTCCGGCGGGCACACCCTGTTGGTCGAGGTGCGCGGAATCGGATCGTACCGGATGCTGGGCGAGTCGCTGGACGATGCGGCTGGAGAGGCTTTCGACAAAACCGCGAAGCTCTTGGGGCTGGGCTATCCGGGCGGGCCAGCTTTGGCCCGGCTGGCGGAGGGAGGGGATGCGGGGCGATTCCACTTTCCCCGTCCGATGACGGACAGGCCGGGCCTCGATTTCAGTTTCAGCGGTCTCAAGACCCACGCGTTGAACGCGCTCGCCGCCCTGGAGGGCACGCCACAGGACAAGGCGGACATCGCCTGCGCGTTCCAGGCGGCGGTCGTCGATACGCTGGTGCTGAAATGCCGCAGGGCGCTCAAGGAAACGGGGTTGGGGCGACTGGTCGCCGCCGGGGGCGTGAGCGCCAACCAGGCCATGCGAAAGAAACTCCAGGCGATGGCCGAAAGCGAGCGCTGCCGTGTTTATTTCCCGCGGCCGGAATTCTGTACCGACAACGGGGCGATGATCGCCTTCGCCGGTTGCCGGCGCCTCCTGGCGGGGCAGTTCGAACCGTCCGCGATCGAAGCGAGGGCGCGCTGGCCGATGGAGACGCTCACTGCCGTTTAGCGCCGAGCCGGGCTTCTTCGCCCTTGAGCAGGCGTTCGATATTGCCCTTGTGGCGGTAGATGAGCAGCGTGGACATGAACATCGTCGCGACCACCAGTTCGGCGGAGCCCAGCCAGAACCAGACGTAAACCGGGGCGAGGACCGCCGCCGCCAGCGCGGACAGTGATGAGAACCGGAACAGTACGGCCACGCCGATCCAGGTGAGGAGCGCCATGACACCCACCGGCCAGGCGAACCCCAGCAGCACGCCCAGGGCGGTTGCCACGCCTTTCCCTCCCTTGAACTGGAAAAACACCGGGTAGAGATGGCCGACGAACGCCGAGAAACCGACCGCGGCCATCAGCGGCGGCGAAACCGCCATGCTTTTGGCGATGAGCAAGGGGATCAACCCTTTGGAGGCGTCCCCGAGCAAGGTCAGGATCGCCGCCGGCTTGCCTCCGAGCCGCAGCACGTTGGTGGCGCCGGGATTCTTCGAGCCTTCCCGGCGCGGATCGGGCAATCCAAGGGCGCGGCTGACGATGACGGCGCTCGACACCGAACCGAGCAGATAGGCAAAGGGGATCAGCAGCCATTCGACCAGCATGAGCGCTCCGCAGTTGTCATGAATTTGAATTCTATGTTACGAATGGCCGTCTTGAACGCGCGACCGACAGAGGCCGAAAATGGACATTATATTTCTGCGGGGCCTTGAGATCGAGACGATCATAGGCATCTACGACTGGGAACGGGAGATCCGGCAGACCGTCGTGTTCGATCTCGAAATGGCGACCGACATCCGCAGGGCGGCTGAGACCGACGACATCGCCCATGCCCTCGACTACAAGGCGGTATCGAAACGCCTCATCGAATTCGTCGAGAGCAGCCAGTTCTTTCTGGTGGAAACCCTGGCCGAGCAGGTCGCGGCCATCCTTCTGAACGAATTCTCGATTCCCTGGGTGCGCATCACCTTGAACAAGCGCGGCGCCATTCGCGGCGCCAGCGATGTCGGCGTCCTGATCGAACGCGGGAAAAAGCCGGCCGATGCCTGAGGTTTTCGTCAGCGTCGGCAGCAATGTCGACCGGGATCGGCATATTCCTTCCGCACTCGCGGTGTTGCAGAACGGCTTCGGGCCGCTGCGCGTTTCCAGCGTCTACGAAACGGCTGCCGTCGGGTTCGAGGGCGATCCCTTCTACAATCTGGTCGTGGGATTCGAAACGGAGCTGCCGCTCGCCGAGGTCGCCAACGCTCTGGCCCGGATCGAGGCGGATCATGGCCGTACCCGCGAGTCCAGGAAATTCAGCCCAAGGACCCTGGACCTCGACCTCCTGCTCTACGGCGATGCGGTCGTCAGCGAAGGCAAGCTCAAGCTTCCGCGCAAGGAGCTGACCGAATACGCCTTCATGCTCGAGCCGCTTGCGGAAATCGCGCCGGATTTGAAGCATCCGGTCCTGGGGTTGGGTTTTCGGGAGCTCTGGGAACGCTACGACAAGACGGGGTTGCAGCAGACGCGCATCCACCCGCCCTGGCGTCCCTAACCCGGATATTTCACGTGCCGCGGCCAGGAGGATCTGAACGACCACGCGGCGTTGCGGCAGGGCCCGTTGATGCAGACGGCGGTGGGTAGCTGTTGCGACAAGGCGATGCTGGCCCGTGCCCTACGGCGCAGCCGGATCGATGGCGCCAAGCACGCTGCGGCAGTGATCAAGCTGTTGGTCACCCGGTTGCGGCAAACTTGGCCCGAGGTGCATCTCATCGTCCGGGGCGAGTCGGGATTTTGTCGGCAGCGGCTGATCCGCAGGTGTGAGCGGCAGGCTGTCGGCTTTTGTCTCGGAGTCACGCGGTGTTAGGCGTACCCTGAAGGGCGGCGGGTGAAATATCCGGGCTAGCCTCGAAGGCGTTCCATCCTGAATTTTGGGGAACGGGAGCTGGGGTCTTGCAGTCGCGTATTCCGCCCTCGTTCACTTCGGGCCAATGCTCTTCTACTTCCTCCGCGATCGCGATGTCATGGTTCTGTCATACCCCTGCGGCACCCTAATGTTTCTGTCGTCGTTCAGCCATTCAGAGGGGAAAGCCATGCGAACCGCCACTATCACCGGCGCCATCGGCGTCGGACTGTTTGCCGCGAGCCTGAGCGCCGTCGCGGCGCCGGCCGCCTCGCCATTCCAGATCCGCATTACGCCGCTCAGTACCTATGCCACTGGGCAGTTCGACCAGTCTGCCGCCGAGATCGTCGCGCACGACCCGAAGACGCAACGCCTGTTCGTCGTCAACGCCCAGAGCGGAAACATCGACGTGCTCGACGCGGCCGACCCGTCGGCACCGAAGCTGCTGTTCAGCGTCCCCTCTGGCGGCATCGTCAACAGCGTCGCGGTCCACAAGGGCCTGGTCGCAGCGGCGGTCGAGGCCATTCCGAAGACCGATCCCGGCCATGTCATGTTCTTCACCGCCGAGGGTCAAATCCTCGCCACGGTCACCGTCGGCGCGCTGCCCGACATGTTGACCTTCACTCCCGACGGCAAGCGCGTGCTGGTGGCCAACGAGGGCGAACCGAACGACGACTACACCATCGATCCGGAGGGCTCGGTCAGCATCATCGATCTACCCAAAAACATCCGGAAGCTGAGCCAGGCCCACGTGCGCACCGCCCGCTTCGGCTTCGACGCCGCCGACCTCGATCCTGGCGTCCGCATCTTCGGACCGAACGCGACCGTCGCGACCAATCTCGAACCCGAGTACATCACTGTCGCCCGGAACGGCAAGACCGCCTGGGTGGCGCTGCAGGAGGCGAACGCGATCGCCATTCTCGATGTCGATGCCGGCCGTTTCAAGGCCGTTCGCAGCCTGGGGTTCAAGGATCACCTGCTGCCCGGCAACGAACTCGACGTCGGTGACCAGGACGGCGGCATCCGCATCGGCAACTGGCCGGTGCTCGGGATGTACCAGCCGGACGGGATCGCCAGCTACGAATACCGGGGCAAGACCTTCCTCGTCACCACCAACGAAGGCGATGCCCGCGACTGGCCCGGCACTCCCGGCTACAGCGAGGTTTCGCGCTTCCGCGCGCTGTCCGGCAGCGTTCCGCCGTGCGCCGATTCGCCGCGCCTTAACGCATTCTTCGCCGAGAACCCGTTCGGCATCACGACGCTCGCCCAGTTGCGCGACAATGCCAACATGGGCCGGCTGAATGTCACCAAGGCCACGGGCCTCCGCGCCGACGGCAGTTGTTACGAAGATATCTATGCCTTCGGCGGGCGCTCGTTCTCGATCTGGAGCGAGGCCGTCGAGCAGGTGTACGACAGCGGCTCCGACTTCGAGCGCATCACCGCCGAGCTCAATCCAAGCTACTTCAACTCCAACCACACCACGGACAGCTTCGACAACCGCAGCGACGACAAGGGCCCGGAGCCCGAGGGCATCGCCGTCGCCGAGCTGTTCGGCCGCGTCTATGCCTTCGTCGGCCTCGAGCGCATCGGCGGCGTGATGATCTACGACATCACCAACCCCTACGCGCCGAGTTTCGTCCAGTACTACAACAACCGGGAGTTCTTCCCGGCCGCTACGACACCGACGCTGGAACAGCGCCGCGACCTCGGCCCCGAGAGCCTGATCGTCATCGCGCCGGAGAAGAGCCCGATTCCGGGCGTTCCGCTGCTGGTCGTCGCCAACGAGGTGAGCGGCACCACGACGGTGTTCCGCATAGACCGCGAGAAGCTGGTGGGGCGCCGGAAGTAACGATCCACCGGCAAAGCCGGTGGCTTTCGACGGCTGGCCCCTCCAAGGGGCCTGACCGCCGTCGGGCAAAAGCCAAGTCGTCGCCCCGGCAGGGATTGCCGGGGTCCAGTGGCCACGGATGGCTGCGACCTCACACGTCCCTGTGAGCTGGATTCATGCCGGGCTGTCCTGCCCGGCACCCTACGGGCCAGTGCCAATCCGCTCCCGGCGGATTGGTCATGCCGGGCTGTCCTGCCCGGCACCCTACGGGCCAGTGCCAATCCGCTCCCGGCGG
>JBFMDC010000019.1:0-70475 GCA_040753975.1 Pseudomonadota bacterium | reverse complement strand
GGCCAGTGCCAATCCGCTCCCGGCGGATTGGTCATGCCGGGCTGTCCTGCCCGGCACCCTTCGGGCCAGTGCCAATCCGCTCCCGGCGGATTGGTCATGCCGGGCTGTCCTGCCCGGCACCCTTCGGCCCAGTGCCAATCCGCTCCCGGCGGATTGGTCCGGCAATCCATGCCGGAATGACGAGCAGTATGACATTCATTTCTTTATGCTTAGTAACAGCCGTCGTTCCGGCATGGACTCACGGCAGGCCATCCTGCCTGCCCGCCCTTCGGGTAAATGCACAAATCGGCAGGAAAGCCGATTGACAGGTCCCGTCCTTGGGATCTGCCCTCCGGGCCATGCTCCGCATGTTCAAATTGGCTCCCTGCAAATTTGTGCACGCGTAGCGCCCGAAGGGGGCGGCATAGGGATGTGCCGCATAAAATCCGCTCCCGGCGGGTTGGTGCCGGAACCCAGAGTCCAGGGATGGTATGGCCTGGGAACATCCATGTAGCCTGGATGCCGGCGATCCTTGCCGGCATGACGGTGCTTTGAACGAAAATGTCGTTCGGTCATTCAGGGAAGTCATTTTCGGCCATATCCTTAAGTTCCGAATCCCTCTACAAATCCAGCAATTCCACCCAATGCCTCACCGGCACCTCGGCTTTTGACGCCAGGTGGACCAGGCACCCGATGTTCGCGGTGGCGATGACTTCCGGGCTGCCTGCTTGCAGGTTCCGGAGCTTGTCTTCCAGCAGTCTCGACGATAGCGCCGGCTGCAGCAGGGAATAGGTGCCGGCGGATCCGCAGCAGATGGCGGCGTCCGCAACCGGCGTCAATTCGAACCCCAGACCTTGCAACAACGCCTCGACCAAGCCATTCAGCCGCAGGCCATGCTGCAGGGTGCAAGGCGAATGGAAGGCGATGCGGCGTTTGCGGAGCGCGGGCAGCGAGCGCCAGTTCTCGGCGGCGACGACTTCGCTTAAGTCCCGCGCCAGCGCGGACACCCGCGCGGCTTTTTCTGCATAAACCGGATCGTGGCGCAGCAGCTCGCCGTACTCCTTCACCATTACGCCGCAGCCGCTGGCGGTGATGACGATGGCTTCGGCGCCGGCTTCGATGGCGGGCCACCAAGCATCGATGTTGCGCCGCATGAAGTCTAGTCCTTCCTCATGGGCGCCGAGATGGTAGCTCAGCGCGCCGCAGCAGCCGCTGGCCGGCACCCGGACCACAGATATCCCTAGCAGGTCCAGCACCCGCGCCGCGGCGGCGTCGATGGCCGGCGCCATGGCCGGCTGGACGCAGCCGCCGAGAGCCAGCATGGTGCGCGCATGCCGGCGCGGCGGCCAGGATGGCGCTTGCGCCGCGAGAAGTATCTTGCGCCGCAAAACGTGCGGCAACAGCGGACGCAGCCGCCTGGCCAAGCCGGCCAAGGGCGCGACCCTCCCGGCATGAGGCAGAACCAGCCGCAGCAGCTTGCGCTTCAGTCTTTCCCGCCATGGTCTGGGCATCTGCCGTTCGAGCATGCCGCGGGCGAGATCGGCGAGCCGGCCGTAGCGCACGCCGGACGGGCAGGCCGTTTCGCAGGCCCGGCAGCTCAGACAGCGGTCCAGGTGGCTTCGCGTGCGTTCGGTCGCCGGCTCGCCTTCCAGCATGGATTTGATCAGGTAGATGCGGCCGCGCGGGCCATCGCGCTCGTCCCCGAGCACACGGTAGGTCGGACAGGCGGCCGTGCAGAAACCGCAATGGACGCAGGCCTGGAGGATGGCCTCGGCCTCCCGCCCTGCCGGCGTACCGCCGAACCGAGGGTCCATACGAGTAAGCATCTACGACGCCTCCGGCCACAGTCCGCGATTGAAGATACCCGCCGGATCGAACGCCGACTTCACCCGCCGTTGCAAGGCGGCCAGCGCCGGCGCCAATGGCGCGCAGCGCATCGCCCCGGGATCCGCAGCGCGGAACAACCGGGCATGTCCGCCTACCGCATGCGCGGCGGCGAACACCTCGAAGGGATAGGCGTCCGCCGTGCGCAGCCAGCGCTGGGCGCCCCCCCAGTCTACCAGCCATTCGCCGGGCAGGCTAACGATGTCGGCGGCCGGCGGCACCGACAGCCGCCACAGATCGCCAACGCCGTAGAAGAAACCGTGCGTCTGCTCCCGCAGGCCGTTCCAGAACGCTTCCGCCGGCGCCATGGGATCGCCTCCGGCGCGGCGGGCGGCGGCGGAAACCGCCCGTTCAGGTCCGGCCAGGCGCAGGTACAGCCGGCCGTCCCAGGCCATGCCGGTGACCGGCAAGCCGCTTGCGCCCCATTGAACCATTCGCTTCCGGGCATCGGCCAAGGACCACTCGAAACACCTCGTCGTCTCGCACTCGGGCCGGGGCAGCACTTTCACCGAGATTTCCAGCAAGAGGCCTAGAGTGCCTAGCGCGCCGGCCATCAGCCGGGACACGTCGAACCCCGCGACGTTCTTCATGACCTCGCCGCCGAAGGACAGCGCCTCGCCCCGGCCGTTGACGATCCGGCAACCCAGCACCGCATCGCACACGCTGCCGCCCCAGGGCCGGCGCGGTCCCGATAGGCCGCAGGCCACGGTCCCGCCCCAGGTCGCGCCGGGGCCGAAATGCGGCGGCTCGAAGCCCAGCATCTGCCCGGATTCCGCCAGCAGCGTTTCGATCGCGGCCAGCGGCGTGCCGCTGCGGGCGGTGAGCACCAGTTCGGTGGGTTCGTAATGGACGATGCCGGTATGCGCCAGGGTCGAAACCTGTCCCGGACCCCGATCCGGGAGCGGCAGCGCCTCACAGGGGCCCGTATAGAAAGCCTTGCTGCCGCTACCCTGAATCAGCAAGGGCTGGCCGCAGCCCACGGCTTCGCACACCCGCCCTAACAGATTCTCGGAATCGTCGCCGTGCCGAACCATAGCGCCCTCAGAACCTCTCCAGCTCGGGATGGCGAAGCCGCCCGCCGTGCACGTGGACATGGCCGAATTCGGCGCAGCGCGCCAGCGTCGGAACGGCTTTGCCGGGATTGAGCAAGCCCTTGGCGTCGAATGCCGCCTTCAGCGCATGGAACTGCCGCAGCTCCGGCGCGCTGAACTGGACGCACATCGGATTGAGCTTCTCGACGCCGACCCCGTGTTCGCCGGTTACCGTGCCGCCGACTTCGACGCAGAGGGTGAGGATTTCCTCGCCCAGCGCCTCGGCGCGCTCGAGCTCGCCGGCCCGCGAGGCATCGTAGAGGATCAGGGGATGAAGGTTCCCGTCGCCGGCGTGGAAGACATTGCCTACCGCCAGGCCGTACCGTTCCGACAATTCGCCGATCCGCCCCAGCACCTCCGCCAGGCGCTTCCTCGGGATGGTGCCGTCCATGCAGTAATAGTCCGGGGCGATGCGGCCGACCGCCGGGAAGGCGGCCTTGCGTCCGGCCCAGAATTTCCGGCGCTCCGCTTCGTCGCGCGATTCGCGCACCTCCAGCGAGCCGTGCGCCTCCAGCACCCGGCGGGCGAAGGCGACTTCCGCATCGACCTGCTCGGCCATGCCGTCCATCTCGCACAGCACGATGGCCGCCGCATCGACCGGATAGCCGGCATGGACGAATTCTTCGGTCGCCCGGAGGGTGAGGTTGTCCATCATCTCCAGGCCGGCCGGCAACAGACCCGCGCCGATCACCGCGGCCACGGCATCTCCCGCCGCCTCGATACTGTCGAAGGCTGCTAGCAGCGTTCGGGCCGTCTCCGGCACCGGCAGCAGCTTGACCACGACCTCGACGATCACCCCGAGCAAGCCTTCCGAGCCGTTGATCACGGCCAGCAGGTTGTAGCCGGGACCGTCCAGCCCGAGCGAGCCCACCGTCAGAAGCTCGCCTTCGATGGTCAGCAGGGTGACTTGCAGCACGTTGTGCACGGTCAGGCCGTATTTCAGGCAATGCACGCCGCCGGAATTCTCCGCGACATTGCCGCCGATGGTGCAGGCCACCTGGGAAGACGGGTCCGGCGCGTAATACAGGCCAAACGGCGCCGCCGCCTCGGAAATGGCGAGGTTGCGGACGCCGGGCTGCACCCGGGCCACGCGGTTGGCGGCATCCATTTCCAGGATACGGTTGAACTTCGCCAGGCTCAACAACACCCCGTCCGAGACGGGCAAGGCGCCGCCGGACAGCCCGGTGCCGGCGCCCCTGGCCACGACCGGCACACCCCGCGAATGGCATAGACGCAGCACCGCCTGAACCTGCTCCACCGTATCCGGCAGCACAGCGATCCAGGGCAAGGCGGTGTAAGCGGAGAGCGCATCGCATTCGAAGGGCCTTAAGTCTTCCGGCTCGCTCAAAAGGGCTTCCGCTGGGAGAACACGCCTCAATTCGCGGAGAAAAACCGCCCGGTCCACACTTCGCTCCGGAAGGCTCATGCGCGCGCCCGGCGCAAGCCGGTCTCTTCAGGCGGCTCGCGCTCCGAGAGCAGGAACAGCCGGTGGGTGAGCACTCCGGTGAGGAAACCGCCCAGATGCCCCCACCACGCCACGTCCGCGTAGGACGCGTGGCTGGCGAAGCCGCTGGTGGCCTTGTACAACTGGAAGATCACCCAGGCGCCGAGAAAAGCGATCGCCGGCACGGTAACGAACAGCGGCAGGAAGAACACCCAGATCACCAGCCGGGCGTAAGGGTACAGGAAGAAATAAGCCCCCATCACCCCGGCAATGGCGCCGGACGCCCCCACTGTGGGGACCGTCGACTGCGGACTGAAATAGACCTGGAGCCCCGCGGCCACCACGCCGCACAGCAGATAGAAGAACAGGAACCGCACCCTGCCCATCCGGTCCTCGATGTTGTCGCCGAAGATCCATAGCAGCCACAGGTTGCCGACCAGATGGAACCAGCTGCCATGCAGGAACATGCTGGTGATGAAAGGGCTGTAGGCATGGGGCGGGAATCCGACCGTCGCCGCCCAGTCGGGAAGTCCATAACGCGCCGGCACCAGGCCGTGCAGGGTGAACAGCGCCTGCAGCGCCCTGGGCGACAGCAATTGCGTGTAAAGATGAACCGCGAGATTGAACGCCATCAGGCTCCAGGTCACCCAGGGCGTATGGCGGCAGGGGATGGTGTCGCGGTAGGGAATCACGGTGTCCGGTTCTCCCCCGCGGGCAGCCGCCGGAAATTCGCCAGCGCGTCGACGGCGCCCACTACCGCCAGTCCGACCGCCCCGAATTGCGGCACGAAGACCAGGGCGAGATACGGCGGCAGCCAGCCGGTCCAGCCGATCCCGCGCTGGGCCACCACGCCGTGCACCACCGCCAGGCCCTGGAACGCGTACATCATGATCCCCACCAACAGAAGATGCATCTGAAGCGCCGGACGCCAGAAATGCGCGATCACGATCAGCGCCACCGCCGCCGCCAGGGCGGTGCGGGGCAACCGGAGGCGCTGGAATTCCGGCCCGAACTGGTCCGGATTGTACAGCAGCGACTGCCACCAGCGCGCCAGCAGCAGCGTCAGAAAGGCGCTGGCCCCGACCAGGAACGCGATGAGGCCGTTCATCAGCGCCAGCGTGCCGTTCTCCTCGAAGCCCTGGACGGTCGCGCCCTTGACGCCCTTCACCGCATGCTGCAGCCAGCTCCTCCAGAACGCCGTGGCATCGCCGGAGATCAGTTCTATGGCGATAACGCCGGCCATGCACACCGCGCCGATGAGCAGCAGCGGAGGGCCTTGCCGCCCGTAGCGGCTCAGGAGGGCCGCCGCGCCCAGCGCCAGCGGACCAATCAGGGCGAGCAGAGGCAGCTCCAGACCCGGCCGCGGCGGGAACAGGTAGCCACAGACCGCCACCGGTACGGCGACCGCCAGCGCCAGAAGCACTCCCCTGGCCGTTCCCGAACGCAGGCCGACCAGACCGATGGCCGCCGCGCTGAACGATGCGGCGGGAAGAAAATACAGGGACAGCACGCCCAACAGGCTCGCGATGAGGAAGGCAAACGCCGTCCCCCGCATGATCAGGCCGGCAAAGTCCCGCATGACCTCTCGCATACTTAAGACCTCCGTTGTTATGGACTTAAGTTAACTTAGGCGGCGGACAATAAAAACCCCGGCAAGGTGGGAGGGTCCGGGAGCGTAGCGCCACTCTCCGAATTTTGTCAGACTGTACACAGCAACGAGGTGCGGATATGGCTACCATCACTTTCGATACACATAAATTCGTTCGAAAACTGACCGATGCAGGGGTTCCAACGGAGCAAGCCGAAGCTATCGCCGACGCTTTCAAAGACCCGCAGTCTGAAGCCGAACTCGCTACCAAGGGGGATATTCAAAACCTTGAACACAGGATCGATACGCTGGAGTATCGCCTGACCATCAAACTCGGTGCGTTCATCATGCTGGCGACAGGCGTCCTCATCGCGGTCATCAAACTGTAGGTCCCTTACAGCTCCAAGCTAGCTAGGCCGTCCAACCCCGTCGTCATGCCGTTCACTCCGAAGGAACGAGAGCTCGACATGCAGAATTCCAGCGAATCGGAAGATCCAAAATCCGAATCCGGCCGCCGTAAATTCCTGAAGACGGGCTTGGCGCTGAGCGGCGCCGCCTTGACCGGCAGCGTCCGGGCGGAGCCGCCGCCGTGGATGACCCGGCCCGGCGCTCCGCTTTCCAATTACGGCCAGCCCTCGCCGCACGAACGCGCCGTCATCCGCTGGATCGCAGCCAACGCCGACGCGCCGGGGAACGGGATTTCCTGGACGCCGCTGGAGCGGCTGGAGGGCATCGTCACCCCCAGCGGCCTGCATTTCGAGCGCCACCACAACGGCGTGCCGCAGATCGATCCCGCCCTCCATCGGCTGACGGTGCACGGGCTGGTCGGCAAGGCGTCGAGTTTCGGCATCGACGACCTGCTGCGCTACCCCATGACCTCGCGCCTGTGCTTCATCGAATGCGGCGGCAACAGCAATGCCGGCTGGCACCGGGAACCGATGCAGGCCCCGGCGGGAAATGTCCACGGCCTGGCCTCCTGCAGCGAATGGACCGGCGTTCCGCTGGCCACGGTGCTGGAGGAATGCGGCCTCGGGCCAAACGCCAAATGGCTGATCGCGGAAGGCGCGGACGCCGCCGCGATGAACGTCAGCATCCCGCTGGAGAAGGCGCTGGACGACGCCTTACTCGCCCTGTACCAGAACGGCGAACGCCTGCGGCCGGAGAACGGCTACCCCTTGCGTCTGATCCTACCCGGCTGGGAAGGCGTCACCAACGTCAAATGGCTGCGCCGCCTGCAACTCGCCGACCAGCCGGCGATGGCCCGCAACGAGACGGCCAAGTACACCGAACTGCTGCCCTCCGGCCAGGCGCGCCAGTTCAGCTTCGTGATGGAGGCCAAGTCGCTCATCACCCGCCCCTCCGCCGGCCAGACCCTGCCCGGTCCCGGCCTGCACCAGATCTCCGGCCTGGCCTGGAGCGGCCGGGGAACGATCCGGCGGGTGGAAGTCTCGGCCGATGGCGGCAAGACCTGGCAGGACGCGGCGCTCGACTCGCCCGTGCTGCCCAAGTGCTTCACGCGCTTCCGCCTGCCCTGGCGCTGGGACGGATCGCCCGCCGTACTCAAGAGCCGGGCCACCGACGAGACCGGCTACGTCCAGCCCGAACGCCAGACATTGGTCGCCGAGCGCGGGCGCCACGGCTATTTCCATTACAACGCGATCGTGGCCTGGGCCGTCGCCGCCGATGGGAGTATCAGCCATGTGTATGCGTGAGTCGGCCCTCCCCCTGCTTCTCGCACTGGCCAGCGCTCCTTCACTGGGCGCCCCCGAAGGCCCGCGCCTGGGACAACCCCTCGAACCAACCGCGATCGCCACCCTGGACATCACGGTTTTCCCCGACGGCACCGGCCTTCCGCCAGGCCAGGGCACGGCGGTGGAAGGCAAAGCCATTTACGATGCCAGATGCGCCGCCTGCCACGGCCCGAACGGCAGCGGCGGCAGCGCCGAGGAACTGGCCGGAGGCCGTAATCCCTTGACCCACGCCGAGCCCGACAAAACCATCGGCACTTACTGGCCCTACGCCAGCACGGTGTTCGATTTCATCCGCCGCTCCATGCCGCTCGACGCCCCGCGCTCGCTGAGCAACGACGAGACTTACGCCGTCACCGCCTATCTGCTCCACGCCAACGGCATCATCGGCGAACGCGACCGGCTGGACGCGGCAACGCTGCCGAAAATCCGCATGCCGAACGCCGCCGGCTTCGTCCGGGCCTATCCCGAACCGCAATCCCGCTGAAATCCTCATTCGATACGACCATGCAGTTTCCCGAAGACCAATCCCCCCGCGACCGCGAATCCATCTCCACGCACGCCGGCCTGATCTGGCAATGGCTGGACGCCAACATCCTCGAACTCGGGCGCCAGGTCCGCCTCAGCTACCTGCCCCCGCTCATGGTCTATCTGGCCGCCGGCATCTCCGGACTCACCGGCATCGTCGGCACCTTCTTCGTCAAGGAATACCTCGGGCTTTCGGCCGAGTTCCTCGCCGCGCTCGGCTTCTGGGCCATGCTGCCCTGGGCGATGAAGATGCCCATGGGGCATCTGGTCGACCTGCTCTGGCGCCACAAGGGGCATCTGATCTACCTCGGCGCGGGGCTCGTCGCCCTGAGCCTCCTCATCATGATCGGATTGCTCGCCAAACCGGCGGCGATGCGGGAAATCATGTCGCCCGAAAGCTGGTACGTGCTGTCCGTCCTGCTGGCGCCCATGGGCTACGTCATCCAGGACACGGTGGCCGACGCCATGACCGTGGAAGCCGTGCCCCGCGTGGACGACGAAGGCAACGCCGTTCCCGACGAACAGCTCAAGCTGGCCCACACCACCATGCAGACCCTGGGGCGCGTCGCCATCATCGGCGGCACCCTGCTGGTCGCCGCCGTCAACGTGTTCATGTTCAGCGGCGTGGAGAACATGGACCTGGAACAGAAGAAGGAAATCTACCTCGAAATCTACCGGCTCGCTCTCATCATCCCCGCGGTATCCGTCGGCGGCGTCTGGTTCTCCGCGATGCTCAAGCATCGGGAAGCCCGGCGGCTGGCGGCCCAGGGCTTCGAAATGGACGCGATCGAAAGGCTGCAAAGCGCGCACCTCGAAACCCCGGACGTGAACTGGTGGATACTCGGCGGCAGCCTCGCCTTCCTGCTGTTTTCCGTCGTCATGGGCCTGGCCGATTTCACATTCAGCGCCGAAATCGTCTTCGCCGGCTCCATGGGCATCGTCCTGTTCCTGATGCGGCAGCTCACCGAAGACTTATCGCCCGACGCCCGCCTCGAACTCCTCGGCACCGCCGCGGTGATCTTCGTGTTCCGCGCCATCCCCACCAGCGGCGCCGGCTCCACCTGGTGGATGATCGACGAACTCGGCTTCGACCAGCAGTTCCTGTCCAGGCTGTCCCTCCTCGCCAGCGCCCTCGCCCTGTTCGGCATGTTCATCTTCCGCCGCTTCATGGCCGAGCGCTCGGTGATCTATGTGTTCGGCGCGCTCACCGTCGCCGGCGCCGTGCTGTACCTGCCGAACATCGCCATGTTCTACGGCTTCCACCACTGGACCTCTGAGCTGACTCACGGCCTCATCGACGCCCGCGCCATCGCCCTGATCGACACCGCCCTGGAATCGCCCCTCGGCCAGATCGCCATGATCCCCATGCTGACCTGGATCGCCCGTTCGGCCCCGGCGGCGCTCAAGGCCACCTACTTCGCCGTCATGGCCGCCTTCACCAACCTGGCGCTCTCGCTCTCCCAGCTCGGCACCAAGTACATGAACCAGCTGTTCACGGTGACCCGCGAAGTGAGGGACAGCGCGACCGGCGCCATCAAAATCCCCGCCGACTACAGCCAGCTCGGCGAGCTATACATCGGTGTCGCCCTGCTCGGGCTGATCCTGCCGCTGACCACGATCTACCTGGTGCAGCGCAATGCGCCACTGCTGGCAAAGCAGGAGGCCCGACGCTAAAAAAGCTGTGCTTCGCCTCTGGGAGAACAGCCCCCGGAATGCCAAGCACGATTGGGAAGAGACACACGCCCGTATAAGAGTCTGTCTTGAAAAAGAAAATGGAGAATCGGGCGGATAAGCGGCAGCGCATCCGCCAAATTCGGCTCCGCCGCTCTTCGAGTCGGCGCGGAGGTGGATGCGCTACGCTTATCCACCCTGAGCGGAGAATTTTCCTGATTTCAACTGATTGACTTTGGCTGAATAGATTTTTCAAGACAGGTTCTAAGAATGCAAAACCTTAAACGTTTCAAATAAGCGGCTAAACTACTATCCGACTCTCGCCAACGGCCTATCCATGCGCATCAGCCCGCAGACCCGCAGCGTCATCCGCCAAACCGCCGCCGAGCTATTCGGCGAAGAGGCGCGCGTCGTTCTGTTCGGCTCCAGAACCGACGACGACCAACGCGGCGGCGACATCGACCTGCTGATCGAGCTGCCGAATATCGACGCGGAAAAACAACGCAAGAGCCTGACCTTCGTAGCCCGCCTGCAAAGACGGCTGGGCGACCAGCGGATCGACGTCCTGGTAGCCGACCCGTCGACGCCGGAACTGCCGATATACCGGATCGCGCGCGAAACCGGGATCGCGCTGTGAACGATGCGACACTTTCGCCTTTGGAGCGTTTTCTCGCCACCCTGGACATCGTCCACCGGAAGGCGCGCCATCTCGCCTGGAGCCACCGCAGGTTATTTGCTCAGCGGATCGATCTCGATTGGGTCGATAGTCTCGATACTAACCCTGAGCGTGCCGAACAACTCGAAGCCTTCATTTCCCGATTCGGCCGCCTGCAAGACACCATCGGAGACAAGCTCCTCCCCCGCTGGCTGCTGGCGCTCGCCGAACGCCCCGCCAGTCAGATCGAATCGCTCAATCGCGCGGAAAAGCTCGGTGTCATCGAAAGCGTCGACCGCTGGCTGGAGGCTCGTCAATTGCGAAACCGCCTCATCCATGAATATATGACCGACAGCAGCGATTTTCTCGCCAGCCTCACCCTGGCGGATAATTACAGCTACCTGCTGCTTCGGACCTATGAGAATTTCCGGCGGGATGCCGTCAGCCGTATTGGCGTTCCGCCGAACGAGGTACCGCCTCCACTCGACACGATTTCGAGCTACTAAGGATGAAGAAAGTAATATCACTATGCTCCCTTTCCCTCTGGGAGAGGGCCGGGGTGAGTACAAACCGGTATGATTCTTTACAAAGTAATGCTCGGCCTGCACAGTGACGGAAGTTCATATATGGCATTACTTTCTTAACTTTGACTAAGTATGGCATAACGATCCCCCTCGCCAGGAATCGAAGACAGATGAGACTTTCCGAAGCCCAAAAAAAAGAAATTATTCGAATCCTCAGAGGCCGCATCGGCGATGATGCTGAAATATTCATCTATGGGTCCAGGCTTAACGAAGCGGCCCGCGGCGGGGATATCGACATCTATATAGAACTAAGCTGCCCATTAAGCGCCCTCGATCAAGCCAAAATTCAATTGGAACTCGAAACCCGCCTTGGTCTGCCGGTCGATTTGCTCGTCCACTTCCGCCAACATCCGATGACGGCGTTTCACGAAATCGCCAAGCATCAAGCGGTGAAAATATGGCCTTGATAGAAGCTGAAAAAGAACATCTGGCAGACTTGCTGGTGGCCATACAGCGCTGCGCCTATTTTCTTTACGCCTCCGACCGGAAGATTCCCTGGCCTTTAACTGAATCCTATCTTGATCTCCACCAAAAAGACGAACCTTTATTCGAATCGATAGCAGCGATAAACGAGCGTTTCGGCAAGCTCCAGGACACTCTCGGCGCCGCGATGCGGCATGCCATGACAATAGCAGCCGAACCCGCCGACTCGTTTCTTCGCGTGCTAGCTTTCTACGAAAAAGCCGGAGTGTTAGGAGCGGTCGAGCGTTGGCAGGAGTGTCGAGCACTCAGGAACCGTGCAGCTCACGACTATGGCATCGCCTATTCATTAATATCAGAGCATTTCAACACGATCCACATGCTTACACCATTTCTTCTGAGCGTTGCGCAGGCATTCCTAGACTATTGCCGCGATCAGCTAGAAATAACTCCAAGCGAGGACAATTTTGCTGATGACTTTCGACAGGTTACGGCAACGATAATATAGATACAAAATGCCACAACTACAAAAAGCCAACCGCCTGATAGGAAGAAGCTTAGTATTACGTAACGCGACCGTGGCCGACGCTGGTTTCATCCTGTCGTTACGCACAGACAAACGCAAGTCAAAATATCTATCATACACCTCTCCCGAAATAGAAAAACAAATTATGTGGCTAACAAATTATACCGCCAAATCTGACCAAGCCTATTTCATTATTGAAGACAAACTCGGAGGGGAGATTGGCGTTGTTCGGCTCTACGACCAACGCAACGATAGCTTCTGCTGGGGAAGTTGGATACTGAAGAACAATGCTCCACAAAGTGCCGCAATTGAGTCTGCCCTCATTATTTACGCCTACGCGATCAACCACCTAGGATTTAACCAAGCCCACTTCGACGTCCGCAAGGACAACCAGAAGGTTTGGCTATTTCATGAACGATTTGGAGCCATGCGTATTGGAGAAACAGCGGACGATTATCTTTATCAAATTGGCCTGAAGGAAATTACTGCTTCTTTGCGTCGATATAAAAAATTCCTTCCGGCTCCAATCGTGATAGAAGACTACGATGAATCTTGATCTCTGTGAAATACTTCAACTACCCAGGATAGAAGACCGGCGCGGCAATCTTACTTTTATCGAATCCAGTACCCACATTCCATTTAATATTGAAAGGGTTTATTATCTTTATGATGTTCCAGGCGGGTCAGAGCGTGGAGGGCATGCTCACAAAAACCTACACCAGCTTATCGTCGCCATGTCTGGTAGCTTCGACGTCATCCTTGACGATGGGAAAGAAAAAAAGCGCGTGCACTTAAATCGCTCCTATTATGGATTATATGTCTGCCCTATGATATGGCGAGAGCTTGACAATTTCTCATCCGGCTCTGTTTGCATGGTATTAGCGTCCAACAAATATGACGAAACAGATTATTATCGAGATTATGCGGAATTCATGAGGGCACGGTGGCAAGCATAGGCGTACCCTTTCTCGACTTGGAGAAGGCTTACAAGGAATTGCAAGCCGAGATTGAATCAGCAGTACTCGCATCGTTGAGAAAGGGCTGGTACATTCTCGGCCCCGAAACCGGGGCATTTGAAAAAGAATTTGGAGCCTACTGTGGTGCCTCCCATTGCATTGGCGTAGCCAGTGGTCTGGATGCTTTACACCTTGCTCTCCGTGCTATGGGGGTTGGCCAGGGCGACGAAGTTATCGTACCGTCACACACCTATATTGCCACCTGGCTCGCGGTAAGCTTATGCGGTGCCAGACCCGTCCCCGTTGAGCCGGATTTTGATACCTTTAACATCGATCCCGCACGGATAGAGCCCGCCATCACACAGCATACCAAGGTGATTATCCCCGTACACATGTATGGTCAACCTGCTGATCTCGATCCTATATTGGACATCGCCCGGAAGCATCAGCTGAAAGTGTTGGAAGATGCTGCGCAAGCTCATGGTGCATGCTACAAAGGTGCACGGATCGGCACGCATGGCCTTGCCGTAGCCTGGAGCTTTTATCCGGGAAAAAACTTGGGTGCGCTCGGCGACGGAGGAGCTATAACCACCAACGACCCAGAAATTGCGGAGTCAGTCCGACTGCTGCGCAATTATGGATCGAACAGGAAATACCTTCATAAAACACAAGGTTACAATAGCCGTCTCGATGAGGTTCAAGCTGCCGTTCTGCGGGTGAAGCTGAAATATCTCGACGAATGGAACGCGCGACGCGGTGCCATAGCTAACCGATACAGCGCCTCTCTGGCAGACTCCAATATCCGCCTGCCCGTTGTATCTGATTGGGCCACACCAGTCTGGCACCTTTATGTGATTCGGACTCCACACCGTGACACTCTACAACGGCATCTAACCAAAGCCGGAATAAATACGTTGATTCATTACCCAGTTCCGCCGCATTTACAAGATGCTTATAGCCACCTTGGATACAAACAAGGCGACCTTCCCGTCGCCGAACGAATAGCCGGAGAGATACTTAGCCTGCCAATTGGACCACATCTGGAACATCATCAATTGGATTTGGCAATTGAGAAACTGACGATTGAACCAGCTTGGTCTAATTAACAGCAAAATACGGAGGTCGCCACATGTTATTTGGCAGAGCTGTCAAACATATCTTCAGGTCCAGATCAAACTCCGGGAGCAGGCGGCGCCCCCCAAAAATTAGCGTTGTCATAGCAGCATACAACCATGATCAATATATAAAGGAAACGGTACATAGCATATGGCAGCAAGAATATGAGAACTTAGAAATTATCGCGGCAGATGATAACTCATCAGATGATACGTTCGCGATCCTGAATGACCTGAGCGAACAATCAGCCATCCCGATGGTGGTAATAAAAAACGCCACCAATTGCGGATCCGCTATCACTTTCAACCGCGCCGCCGCCCTCGCTAGCGGCGATCTACTGGCTTTATTCTCTTCCGATGATTTATTTATACGGAATCGCCTCGAACTCCAGGCGCCAATCCTGATAAATGAGCCAAAAATTGAGGTTGTGTATGGAAATGGCTACTGGTTTGACAATATTACAAAGCGCCACAGCGGAGCAGTTCATTCCCCTGAAACAATCGCGCTCCTACAAAAACACCCAGCAGATATATATGAGCATATCCTTGCAAATAAATGTGGCATCTTCGTTCAAACCGCTCTGATAAGGCGAGGCTTGTATGAGGCCATTGGAGGCTGCGACGAAAACGGGCTTTCGGATGACTGGGCACTGAATATTAGAATTTTCCATCATCTGGCAGCAAAAAGAAAACGCCACGCCTTTCATAACGACTTCGTTTTTGAGTACAGAGCACATGAAGAACAAAGCTGGCGTAACGATGAGCGCCAGCTTGAATCAAAGTGGAAAATAATAGAGACATACACGCCTGACAAATTCAAGTTTGATGCAAGCAACAATATAATTCTTTCTCACATTAATAGCCGCTGGCATCACCTTTCTATCGCGACCCGCGTTAGCCAGCTTTTAAGGCTCGCTCGCTTTCAAGCGTCTCTCGGCGAGTGTTCGTCCGCCATTGGCTTAACTAATCGAATTTTATCTCTTGACCCTGAAAATGAAGAGGCCCATATATTGCTGTCACATCAGGAAGCGAAGACAATGACCAGTTCCTCTCGTGAAACCACGGGGATTTGTCAACAACATTAAATGATACTTGGATTTTTCGGATAGCAATATAATGGGAATATTGCGGCGATTAACGGCTAACATCTCGCTTGACTTCCTGCATGGAAAGAAAATTTCCCTTGCAATCGGCCTGATCAACTCGGAGAAGTTTGATGAGGCGGAAAAGATTGTTCTATCAGTACTTGGCAGCGAACCTGCGCATGCAGAGGCGTTGCATCTTGCAGGCTTCATTGCTCACCGCAGAGGTAACCAGCAGCGAGCGGTGGAGCTAATTTCTAACGCGATCCAACATTCCCCCGAAAATAGCCTTTTTCACTTTAACCTGGGTAATGCGCTTCTAGCATCCGGAGCCACGATAGCAGGAATCAAAGCGCTTCAAAATGCGACGAATCTGGGTCCGGATCGGGTGGACGCCTGGATTAATCTCGGGCTCGCGTTGATCGAGGCGAAGCGTCATCCGGAAGCCGTATCGGCATTCGAACAGGTATTGGAACTTGCACCTGAACACGACGTCGACCTCGCATTCGCGTCCGCCCTCGTAGGCACAGGAACGATGCGAAACGAATCGGGACTGGTGGACCGGGCAATCGCGCTACTCGAATCGAAACCCAGGGAGGGCTATGAACGTTATTCCGCAGGCGTCATTCTGGCGAGGGCGCTGGAACACCGGAACCGGCTTAGCGAGGCGATCGAGCAGCATCTGGCGCTGCTAGATACCGACCCTGAACATGTAGGAATTCGCAACAATCTCGCCCGTTGCCTGATCCGCCTCGGGCTGGTAGATGAAGCCAGGAAGCACTATCGGCTATGCGTGGAGGCGGCGCCGGACAAGTTCCACGCGTTTTCGGCCCTGCTCGCCGGCCTGAATTACGCACCAGACATGACCGCCGAAGCGCATGAAGCGGAAGTGCGCAACTGGGAAACACAACTGGCGCGACCTCATTATCGGCCAAACCCGGAATTCCCGAATGAACGCGATCCTGAACGTCCACTCAAAATTGGATACCTCTCGCCCGACCTGCGGCAGCACGTGGTCGGCCACAATTTCCTGCCCGTACTCGAACACCGGAACCGTGAGCGGTTTTCGGTTGTTTGTTATCACATCGGAGAGCAGGCGGACGATCTGAGCCGCAGGATCGCCGCTCTTTCCGATGACTGGCGCCATATTCATGGCGCTGCCGACGATGAAGTTGCTGCGGCCATCCGCCAGGACCATGTCGATATTCTTGTAGATTTGTCCGGGCATACGTCCAAAACCCAGCCCTTGGTTTTTGCCCGCAAGCCGGCTCCCGTCCAGGTGAGCTGGCTTGGCTATTTCGATACGACAGGACTGGCCACGATGGACTGGTTCATCACCGATCCGTATTCATCACCTCCAAATCAGACCCAGTATTTCTCGGAGCGGCTCTACCGCATGCCACATACCCGCCTCTATTACCACCCTTATCCGGATATGCCGCAGGTGGGAGAACTGCCGGCCAAACGGAACGGCTACGTCACCTTCGGCTGTCTGAACAATCTGGCAAAGATAAACACGCAGGTGCTGGACTTGTGGGCACAAATTTTGACCGCATCGCCGACCAGCCGCCTGCTGATCCAGACGCTCGCGCTGTGCGACAAGCTCAACCTCGAGAGGTTTCGCAATCTCTGCATGGAACGCGGCGTGGACCCGGATCGGCTCGAACTTCGTCCCGCAACGCCACTGGAAAAGTTCGCCCAAACTTATCAGGAAATCGACATCGCGCTCGATCCTTTCCCCTTCTGCGGCGGATTTACCAGTTTCGACGCCCTGTGGATGGGGGTGCCAGTCGTCACACTGGAGCAACAGCGGCTGGTGGGGCGCCAGACGCTCAGCATGCTGATGAATCTAGGGCTGCCGGAACTCATTGCCAGGACCAAATCCGACTATGTAGCCATCGCCCTTGGTCTCAGTCGTGACTGGCCCAAGCTCGAACGGTTGAGATCGGAGCTTCGGCCGCGGTTTCTCCAATCTCCTATGATTGACCACTGCGGATTTGCCGGCGAGCTTGAACAGGCTTATCGCTTCTTCTGGAAAAACCACTGCGCCAAAGGCTTTACAGCGTAGATAAAAAAGCGCCCCATAGGGGCGCTTCCGAAGTTTGTAGCGTTATCAATCAGCGGCAGGAACCTGGTACGTATCTAGCCGGCGCACCGGTGCACGACCAGACAGCCGAACCCATAGCGGAATTCCAACTCGGGGTAAGAACGATAGATACCGCAGCCCCCACGCTGTCAGTTGCGGTGCTCCCGTCGACGGTGACCACACCGTTATCCGTGATGCTGCCGCTCGTAATCTTTCCCCCGGCTACAACGGTCAAACTTGTTCCAGAACCGGTACAAGTACCAGCCAACTGGCATTTTTCGGTGATGTCTGTCCGGTATTTGGCAGCCGTGAGGATCAGCTCGGAAACCTTGGCCCGAACCGTATAGTCCTGGTAAGCGGGCAGGGCAACCGCGGCCAAGACGCCGATGATCGCCACCACGATCATGAGTTCGATCAATGTAAAACCTTTTTGTACCGCTTTCATATCATCTCCTTATTTTCGTGCTACTTAGAGGAAGTGGCTTGCACCACTTGCATAAACATAGCAGAGACCAGACGTTACCGAAAGGGTTGACCGTTCGTTTTCAAGACTGTCCGCAGCTTATGGCTTCCCGGTGCTCAACTGCCGCGCAACGTCATGCAGCACGGGTGTCCAGTCCCCCATGCGCGGTTGGCGGAACAGCCGCACCGATGGATACCACGGCATGATCTCTCCCGACGCGAGATACCGCCATTCCGGCACACGGGGAACCAGCACCCAGGCCGGACGGCCCAAGGCTCCGGTCAAGTGGACGATGGCGGTGCACACGCTGACGACTCTGTCCAGGGCCATCACCAAGGCGGCGGTTTCGTCGTAGTCGTCGATCGCCTCCTGCCAGTGGTACACCCGGACGCCGTGGTCATCCCACAGCGCCTTCAATTCCTCGCGACAGTCCGTATATTGCAGGCTGATGAAATGCGCGCCTTCAGTCGCGAGGATCGGGAGCCACTCGCTAAGCGGAATCGAACGCGCCTCCCGCCTGGTTTTTCCCTGCCCCCCGCGCCAGGAGATACCGATCTTCGAACCATCGCCCAACGCCGCCAGCCGGTTCCTCCAAAACGCCACGCGTTCCGGATCGGCTTTAAGGTAACCATGATGGCGGGGAAAGCTCGCCTCTTCGGCGCGAAAGAGGCTGGGCAGGTCTCCTATCGCCACCTGAAAGTCCATGGGCGCCCCATCTGCCAGGCACTCGAGACCGGATTGTGCTCTCGGCGCGCCGATGACCGTAACGTCCGGAAACGAACGTCGAAACAGGCTTTCGAGGCGGATGTTACATTCCATAACCACCCTCGCCCCTGATTTCTCCTGCACGTCTTTGATGCAGGATGAAAACATGATTTCATCCCCTAAACCCTGTTCACCGTAAACCAGCAAGGTTTTTCCGGCGCAGGACTGGCCATCCCAAGGGGGAAACGGGAAATTGCGGTTCTGAGTGCCGCGATAACGCCAGCGAAGGTGATAGTCCCGCCATCCTTCCTCGAAGCGCCGGTTTTTCAGCAGCACGACGGAGCGGTGAAACATCACTTCGTCGCGGAACGGTTCTGCCAGCATCGCTTCAAATCCGGCGAGGGCTTCTTCGACTTCTCCGGCGTCCGCCATGGCTTGGCACAGATTGAAGCGGGCTTCCGCCAGGCCCGGATTCAACTCCAACGCCCGCCTGAAACAGGCCATGGCCCTGTCGACATCTCCTTTTCCGTAATGCCATTGCAGCCCCAGATTGTTATGGGCCGACGCATCCAGAGGGTTCAATGCGATCACGTCTTCCCAGGTGCAGATCGCCAAGTCGATTTCATCCAAATCGTCGTAGATCAGCGCAAGTTGCGATAACAATGCACCCGAATCCAAATGCCGGTCCTTGGCCTCTTTCAAGATGGCAAGCGCCTCCGGCCTGTCCCCCTGGACCAGACAATTCCTGGCCAGTTTATGCAGGATTTCCACTGAATCGGGACAGTAGCGCAAGGCCATCCCGAAACAGTAATCCGCCTCAGCCAGATCGTTTTTTTGCTGATAGATTTCACCCAGCGCGGCATATGCTTTGGCATATTCCGGATCGTGGTCGATGGCCTGTTCCAGCCATACCAGCGCGGCCTCGATATTGTTCGCAGCCTGTTCCGCCAGTGCCCGCCGATAGCAGGTATCGGCGTCATGCGAGGCGTCATCTGCAACGGTGGACATCATCGTTCCGTCACTCCGTCGTCGAAATTTTTGAACGAAAGGGTATTCGTCAAATTGACAAGCTCCGTGCCTAGTTGAGTGATGACGGACTCCCAACACAATGCTCTCGCCTGCCGAAACAGTCGGACCGTAGGGTACCAGGGGAGCCGCTCCCCTTCCCGCAGGTATCGCCAACCCGGCGAACTCGGCACCAGTACCCAGACCGGCACGCCCAGCGCACCGGCCAAATGCACGACGGCGGTGCATACGCTTATGACCAGGTCCAGGCTGGCGACCAAGGCCGCCGTTTCCTCATAGTCGTTTTCGAGCTCGCGCCAGGAATGAATCCGGATGCCATGCCGTGAATGCAACGAATCAAGCTCGGTCCGGCAATCGGTATACTGAAGATTGACGAAATGCGCGTCCGGCCGACTGAAAACCGGCAACCAGCTTTCCAACGGTATGGAACGCAGGTAGGCGTTCGTCCTGCTGGTCCCGCCTCGCCACGACAGCCCGATCTTCAGTCCCGGTCCGAGCGCGGCGAGCCGCTGTTTCCAGCGCCCGATGCGCTGCGGATCGGCTGCCAGATATCCCGAATGGCGGGGGAAATCCGCCTCTTCGTTGCGGAAAAACCGGGGAAGGCTGCCGACCGCTATTTGCAGATCGATGGGGTGGAATGCTTCCAGCCAGGTATCTGGCTTCTTGAACCTGTTTCCGGCAAATTCGGCCTGTGGAAAAGAACGCCGATACAGGCTTTCGAGCCGGGGGTCGCATTCGATCACACAGCGGCCTCCCTTTGCGAACAGATCGGGAAAGCAGCCGGCCAGCATGATTTCATCGCCGATTCCCTGCTCGGCGTAGACCAGAAGGTTTTTTCCGGTAAGGTCCTCTCCCCCCCATTCGGGAAACCGGAACCGGCCATACGGAAACTCGGGCGCCAGACGCCGGTATTCCTGTTCCTCCCAGCCTTCGCGGAAACGTCCGGCCGAAAGCAGCAGGTGGGCTTTGGTCAAATGAATGTCACCGGATTCCGGCTCCACTTCCAATGCCCGGTCGAAGGCCGCAAACGCCCCGTCGATATCGCCGAGGTCCTGATGCATGACGCCGATATTGGCGAGAGCCAGCGCAAACTCAGGATTCAGCGACACGGCGCGTTCAAGCATTTCCATCGCCTCGGCCGGTCTGCCCAAATCTCTCAGCAAGAGTCCGCAATTGTGCATGGCCTCGGCAAAATCCGGCTTCAGTTCCAAAGCCCGCCGGAAACAGCTCAGGGCTTCTTCGAGGTCTCCTTTCCGCTGCAAGGCGATTCCCAGATTGCACCAGGCATAGGCGTGTCTATCGTCCATGACCAGCGCTGACCGGAAACACGACTCGGCCCTTGCGCAATCATCGAGATCCAGCCAGACGATCCCGATGCGGTTGCGGGTTTTCACATCGAGTCCTGGGACGCTTTCGGCCCGGTTCAGACATTCCGAGGCTTCCGTCAAGCGCCTTTGAGCAAGCCTGACGCTGGCAAGATGAAGACTGGCAAGGGCCGCCCCTGGCCGCAGGTCCAGGACTTTTCGGCAGCACGCTTCCGCGAGGGTGAGATCGCCCTCCGCCAAAGCTTTCTCGACTTGCCGATAAAGCTGATCTATCGCCGTGTCGTCGGACTCGATCGATTCCCGTCCACTGACACTGGAAGGAAGTACCCCGGATAGGGGAAGTGCGCCGGCTTCCGCTTTACGCGAGTTCCTTGACCCTTCCGGGAAGCAGATATCCTTGAGTAACCGCAGCAACATGGTCGAATCCCTTGCTGAACCGAAAGCCCCTTTCAGCGACTCTGTCTCTGGTCGACCCGCAACATGCCGGTGAATTCGGCGCGCCATTCTTCGGAATACTCACAGTCCCGGTATTCCTCGAAATAGGGCCCGCCTATGGTGTAGTGCACGAGTGACACTTCGGGGGATGGGGAATCATATCCCACCAGGTGATTCCAGCGATGAGGTATCTCTCCTATCAAGGCTGACGTCTCTAGCCATTTGAACTGGTGCAACTCAAGGCCTGAGGCGGTATTGACGTAATCCGGCGTCAAGGCTTTGCATTTTGCGTTATTGAAAAGCATGACGCTGGACCAGTTCTTTTTTTCGTATCGGGTCTGTACCTTTCCTAAGAATTTGATCTCCTCCTCGGGAACGTGGTTGTGCTTGACCACCTGTACGGCATAACGCTCGTCCCGCAGCGCCCAAAGCTCTGCGATATCGTCGAGGACCAGCATGTCGCAATCCATGAAAATGGACCATCCGGAAAATCCCGACAGATACGGCACCAGGAACCGGCTGAAGGAAAAATCCGTGGACTGAAGCGGATTGCGTTCGCGCCTGTACGCTTGGCCCAGTTGGGACAGCATCAAGGGTGTGATGGAGACCGGCTGTGAAGCCCGGACGTGAATGCTGTGGGCCAGAACGCTGAAGGCCAAGGCCTCGCGCGGATCGTAGCCGATGAATATTCGAATGGGGGAAGTTCCTTGCATGTTCTGTTCAGAAATTCAGTTCTTCTTTAACAAAGGAGCCGAAGCCAGTATTTTCGCTTCGACTCCGCTCAGCGAACGAAAACTAATCGACACTCCCTAGCGGGCGCCAATTCTCATTTTGCCTGAAAGCCGCATTTCGTAGGGCGACCCCGGCATGGTGGGTTACAGCGCGCCGCAAGCCCAAGTCACGTAGGTCGGAACCGGCTTCATCGGGTTCCGACGCCAGACCCCGTTTGGCGGAACCCGAAGAGACGGTTCCGCCCTACGCCGGAACTGTGGCCTTGAGCCAAAATGAGAATTGCTGCCCTAGCGGGAGGATGGGTATTTGTGACATTGCCTTTGTGAGAATATCAGGAACAGCGGGGCTTCATACCAACCATCCTCATATCCCTGGGCTCTCTTAATTTGAATTGGGCGGGCTCCTGACGCACGTCAATCAACCCGGCTTGCCGCATGATTTCCGCAAGGCTCTCGGGCGTGTAGCCCCAGCGATGGACCATCAGCGGATCACGCCAGGAAGGGTCGCCGTATAGCACCCACATCGACCGTTGGCACTCCATCCCTTCCCCTTTCGCGCTGGCAGGATTCCTGATGATTTCCTGGCATGCCGCTATCAGATTCGGACACTCCAGGATCATTTTGCCGCCAGGCTTCAGAACTCTAATCCACTCCCGCAGTACGTCCTGAACCTCCCATCGCCAGAAATGTTCGATGACGTGAACGGAAAGGATTTCGTCCGCCGAGCCGCCATCGAACGGCAAGGCATGAAGATCGCAAATAATCTCCGGGGACTTTCCGGCACGGCTGGCGGCAACGTCGACGTTCAGATAACCGGGAAGTATTTTGTCCCCGCAGCCCAGATTCAACCGAATCGCATCGGCAACCGTCCCGGCGCCGATCGGCGCATCTTTACGAACGGTGCCGTCGCCGGTTTCGGAGATGACCTCCAGCCAGCGCGCACCGACGTGTTCGGGCGAAAAATAGGCTTCTATGAACGCCTGGGCCTGTGCCACCTGGCTCGACACCATGTCCGGATGCGTCAATGCCCACTTGATACCCGTCACCAGATCTTCGCTGACCCAGGCCCAGTCGATGAAATCCTGGTAGGCCGGCAGCGGATGGGCGGCGACATATTTCCCGGCCCAAAGCGCTTCGGTCAGTCTGTTGTGGCTTTTGACCGACTCCCCGCCTCCCGTGGGATCGCCGGGGATGACAACTAAGTCGCAGCGTTCCAGGGCATTCTCCATTGCCTGGGGGGACCACTCGGAGAACGAGAGACGAAAATCTCTGCTGCCATCCGTCACGTGTTTCGAGAGCAGATTTTCCAACAAGGGATTTCCGGATGTGACGATATTCAGCTCTATCGGATACTCCTTCGCCAGCGCCGTGAGAGAGGGGATCACCCCCAGCAGGCCCGGCATATTTGACGGATGGCCGAACCAAAGCAGGCGTACGGCCTCCAGAGGGCCGGGAAAAAGACCAAAGCGCCGGCGCCTGATGGCCCTAATGGCGGAAGGCGGCTTTCTCCGGCCCTCGACCGGGTCGGGAACAACGGCGGAAAGGATACCGGTGTGCTCGGAAACCGCTTTGCCCATTGCCACAGTCGGGACGGTCACCCGATCCGCCAGTGCCGCCATCGCATGGTAATGGGCATTTAGTTCGGGGCGGCTGAAATGGTTGTCGCTGACGTCGAATATGACTTTCGCGCCGTTCGTTCTGGCGAAAGATGCCGCATCCTCGTTCGCCCGGTTGAAACTCTTGGAGAAAATGACGACGTCGGCATTCAGCGAATCCCGGGGATAGGAATCCCAGTTCACGTCCAGGCCGACGCTGTGAAACTCCACTACATGTCCCTGGCCCTGAAGATACCTGCCCGGCAAGAGCATGCGATAGCGCGCGCTCGCCATGTCCGAGGTAATTTCGCCGTTTGCCGTCCGGAGGCTGGCGAAGGTGATCCAGCTAATTTTCATCGAGATGCGAGATCAACTCATTCCTCACGCGAAGAATGACTTCCTCCCAAGCGAACGGCGCTGCCTGCCTGAGGACGCGGCAGGTTGGATACCAAGGCATGGCGCCTTCGCCGATTCCATACCGCCACTCCGGTCCGGCCGGCGCCATGACCCACACCGGCCGGCCCAACGCGCCGCCCAGGTGAACCGCCGCCGTACAGACGCTGATGACGAGGTCCAGCGCACCGACGAGCGCCGCCGTTTCGTCGTAATCGGCAATGGCCGCCGGGAAATGATGAACGGTCAAGCCGTCCGCCGACTCGATCTGTGCGATCTCGTGTTCGCATTCATCGTATTGCAGGCTGACGAAACGCGCTCCGGCAACTTCGAGTACTGGCGCCAGCGCCTCCAAAGGAATGGAGCGGTAGCTCTGGCGCGTCTGCCGGGTACCGCCCCTCCAGGCAATGCCGACCTTCAATCCGGGTCCGAGCTCATCCAACGACCGGCGCCAGTGTGACACGCGCGCTTCATCGGCCTTGAGATAGCCGCCGTGACGCGGGAAATCCGCAAGGCGCTGACGGAAATGCAGAGGCAGGCTGCCGATCGGAATGCGGCAATCGACCGGCGGCAGCCGGGACAGCCAGGCCAGTCCGTCGTGCTGGCTGCCGCCATGGACGGTGGCGGTCGGGAACGAGCGCCGGAAAATCGGCGCCAGTTTCTCGTGGCATTCGATCACGCAATGCCCGGCTCGGGCGATGAGTTCGGGCAGGCAGGAGGCGAACATGATTTCATCGCCCAGGCCCTGCTCGGCATAGACCAGAATGGTCTTGCCATTCAGGCTCGATCCGTCCCAGCGCGGAAACGGGAAGGTACGCTCGGGGTGATCCTCGCCGAGCAGGCGGAGTTCGTAGTCGGCCCAGGCGTTTTCGAAGTCGTGGACCAGCAGCCTTGCGAGGGCGCGGTGAAAGCGTATCGAGCGGTTTTCCGGTTCCAGCGCCAAGGCCTTTTCGTAGCTGGCCAAAGCTTCGTCGATACGGCCGAGGTCTTGGAGCGCGATGCCGCGATTGCCGTGGAGTTCCGCATCGTTCAGCCCCAGCTCCTGCGCCCGGTCGAAATACGCGATCGCCAGATCGGGCCGGAAGCGGCGCTTGAGCAGGAGAAACCCCAGGGCGGCCTGTATTTCGGCATCGTCCGGGGCCGCGCCGGCCCACTGCTCCAGAAGCCCCTGGGCATCCCCCGGCCAATCCAGCGTTTCCTGCAACCCCACCCAGTGCCGCAGCGCCAGGCCGAAACGGGGGTTCAGGTCCAGCGCCCGCCGGAAGCTTTCGGAAGCCTGCGCCGGCTCGGAGCGTTTTTGCTGGCAGATGCCTAAGTTACACCAGGCCAAGGCGCTGGTTTCATCCACGGCGAGCGCTTGGCCGTAGGCCGATTCCGCCTCCCCCAGGCTGCCGGACATCTGGTGAACGTTGCCGAGATCGACCCAGGCGTCCGCAAAATCGGGCTTGAGCCGCACCGCTTTCGCCAGATTCCGGCCGGCGAGCGCCAGCTCGCCGCGCATGCCCTGCAACCGACCGAGCCCATGCAGGGCCTCCGGCGATTCCGGAGCCTGCCGGAGGATGGCGGCGAAGGCGCTTTCCGCGCCCGCGGCATCGCCTGAGGCGGCCATTTCCCGCGCATCCTCCAGACAACTGGAAACGCCGAAATTCCGGCGGGCGCTCCGATCCGCCAATACCCCCACAGCCCGCCTGAGGACCTGAGCAAGCATGCGTTTAGGCCTTCCGGGCTTTATTTTCTGCTGAGGTAAACGATCAGCCCTTCCGTCGCCACTTCGACGAAATCCTTGCTGTAGCCTAGCTCCTTCAGCTCCCAGCGGAAGGTGTTGCCGAACTTGGCCTTCTTGTACATGCCCAGGCCTTTTTCCCGGTTGAACTGCTTGGCCTTAGCGTAAGCGTCTTCAAGGATCTTGGTGAGCCGGTTGGCGGAAATTTTCTTCTCCCGGGCGGTATCCATGGAGGGGGGATAGCGCTTGGCGATGTCCAGCGCGAGTGTCTTGGCGAACAGGTCGACTTCTTTGTTGGCGGAAAACCAGGAGAACAGACTCATCTTGTTGCATTCCTCGACTGTATTTGAAATTTTTTCTCAATGGACTGCGACGCTTTTTGTTCACCAATCCCGGCTGAAGAAAGCTAGCAGATTTGGAGGTTTCCGCAAGGGAGCAGGCGCAGCCGGCAGCTAGGTCCGCATACCGGGCGGACATGGACATGCCCCATCATCGAAGCGAGCCGATGCCGATAAACTTCGTGGTTTGTGCCGCCCCCGGCTTGACGAAAACGCTTTCCGGCACAACAGTTCCGGTACAGGGCGCGGTAAGAACGCCCGATTTTTTTCCTGCCCGATGCCCGGAACATGGCCGAACATCTCTACCCCAGTTTTTTCAGCGAGCTCCTGGTGCTGCTGCTGGCTTCCCTCGCCAGCGTGCTCCTGTTTCAGCGCCTGCGCCTGCCCGACATCCTGGCCTACCTGTTCGCCGGGGGGCTGGTAGGGCCGTTCGGCTTCGGCATGGTCACCAACGACGCCAACATTCATTTCCTGTCCGAACTGGGACTCGTCTTCCTGATGTTCGAGCTGGGGCTGGAGTTTTCGGTCCGGCAGCTGCTGCACCTCAGCCGCGCGGTGTTCGGCCTGGGTTCCTTGCAGATGCTGCTCACGCTTTCGGCCTTCGCCTCGGTGCTTTTCTTCGGCCTCGGCTGGCCCCTGGGGGCTACGCTGGTCGTCGCTGGCTCCATGGCGCTGTCCTCGACCGCGCTGGTGGTCCGCGAGCTGCGCTCGCTGAAGCTCATCAACCGCCACCATGCCCAGCTCGCCGTGGGCGTGCTGATCTTTCAGGATCTGACGGCGCTCCTAGGCCTGATCCTGGTGCCCGCGCTGGCCGGAAACAGCGAGCACGCCCTGCACGAACAATTGCTCGATGTCGTAAAAAAGGGAGGCATTCTGGTCGTGATTCTGATCGGCTGCGGCAAATGGCTGCTGCCGCCCATTTTCCACGAGGTCGCGCGGAGCCGATCGGATGAAATCTTCGTGCTGACGGTGCTCGTCATCATCCTCTTGTCCGCCTGGCTGACGCAGACATTCGGCCTTTCCATGGCGCTGGGGGCATTCCTCACGGGGGCGATGCTCGGGGAAGGCGAATTCCGCCATCAGGTGGAAACCGACATCCGCCCTTTCAAGGACATCCTGATGGGCGTTTTCTTCGCCAGCGTCGGCATGCAGATCGATTTCGGCCTGCTCGCCGAGGAAGGCCGCACCGTCCTGCTCGGCATCGCCCTGCTGATCTTCGCCAAAGCCGCCGTCATCACCCTCGCCGCCCGGCTGATGGGCGAGTCGACCACGACCGCGAGCAAGACCGGCATCATCCTGGCGCAGGCCAGCGAATTCGGGCTGGCCCTGGTCACCCTGGGGGCTCAGCTCAACGTGCTCCCGCCGCGGATCGCCTCGCTGGCGCTGGCCGTCATCGTCGGCAGCCTGATCCTCGCGCCCTGGCTGATCCGCTACAACTTCGAGATCAGCCAATGGATCGGCCGGCTGGCCGGCCAGAAAGTCTCGGGCCGCGACCGCGAGATGAGCCGGATTCCGCCGCACCTGTCCGACCACATCATCCTCGCGGGTTACGGGCGGGTCGGCCAGATGATCGCCAAGTTCCTCAAGAACAACGGCATCCCTTTCATCGCCCTGGACCCGGACGGCAGCCGGATCAAAGAAGGGCGCGCGGCCGGCGATCCGGTGATCTATGGCTCATGCGCCCGGATCGACCTGCTGCGGCGCTGCCACATGGAACGCGCCCGCCTGGCCATCCTGACCTTCAAGTCGCTGAGCGAAGCGCGCCGGATCATTACCCAGATACGCCAGCAGGGCTATACCCTGCCTATCGTCGTACGCACCCAGAACGAAGCCGACCACGCCGGCCTGATCGAGGCCGGCGCCGATTACGTCATTCCGGAAATGCTGGAATCGAGCCTGGTGATCGCGGCCGAGGTCCTGAGCCTCCTGGGCTATTCCAAGACCGTGGTGCAGCCCCAGATCGACGCCGAGCGGGCGCTGCATGCGCAGAACAAGGAATCCGCCGCGCCGGATCGCGAGGATGGATAGAGGGATAGCCACGGCGTCCCGCCCGCCGCCGAGGCTCGTAATGAGGTCATTCCGGCAGAGCCTGCCCCGGCAGGGATTGCCGGGGGAGTGCCGGAACCCAGGTTCCACGGACGGATTCGCCAGAATTGGCCAGAGATCTCGCCATTCAGGATTGGTGCGTTCAATCAGGTTAATTTTCGCGCCACGAGTCCACTTCTTGATCTGTTTCTCGCGGAGAATCGCGCTCTCCATGCATTCATGAACCTCGTACCAGACCAGTTCATGTACGCCATATCGCTTGGTAAATCCGTCGGCCAGTTCGTTTCGATGCTGATATACGCGGCGGATCAGATCGGAAGTCACGCCTACATACAGGGTGCCGTTACGCTTGCTGGCGAGGAGATAGACGCAGGGTTGTTTTGTCTGAGTCATCTGTGCGGCCTGCCCGTGCGAACCTCCCTGTCACTGGGTTCCGGCATTCCCTGCCGGAACGACGGTCAATGCAACTGGGAGACCGAATCCGGTCTTGCCCCCTGCGCCTGAATCGCCGTGATCACCACCGTATTGACGATGTCGGCCACGGTGCAGCCGCGGCTGAGATCGTTCACCGGCTTGGCGAGTCCTTGCAGGATGGGGCCGATGGCCAGCACCCCGGTTTCGCGCTGCACGGCCTTGTAGGTGTTGTTGCCGGTATTGAGGTCGGGAAACACGAACACGGTGGCGCGGCCGGCCACCGGCGACCCCGGCATTTTCTGGGCGGCGACGCCGGCATCGACCGCGGCGTCGTACTGGATCGGCCCCTCCAGCAGGAGGTCCGACCGGCGTTCGCGGGCGATGCGGGTCGCTTCCCTGACCCGCTCGACGTCTGCCCCGGCTCCCGAGCTTCCGGAGGAATAGGAAAGCAGCGCCACCCTGGGCTCGATTCCGAAGGCCTTCGCGGTATCGGCGGAACTGACGGCGATCTCCGCCAATTGTTCGGCGGTGGGATTGGGATTGACCGCGCAATCTCCGTACACGACCACGCCGCCGTCCAGGCACATGAAGAACACCGAAGACACGATCGAGCAGCCGGGCCGGGTTTTGATGATCTGCAGGGCCGGCAGGACGGTATGCTGGGTGGTGTGGATGGCGCCGGAGACCATGCCGTCCGCATCGCCCCGGTAGACCATCATGGTGCCGAAACAGGAAACGTCGAGCAGGCAATCGCGGGCGGCGTCCAGCGTCATGCCCTTGTGCCGTCTCCGCTGGAAATAGGTTTCCGCATAGGAGTCGCGCCGGCCGTCGGTAGCCGGGTCGACGATGTCCAGAACCGCCGGGTCCAGGGGAATGGCATGCCGCCTCAGCGCTTTTTCAACCTCCTGCCTGGAACCCAGCAAGGTGAGCCGGACGGCCTCGCGCTCGATGAGCAGGGCGGCGGCGCGCAACACCCGGGAATCGGTGGGTTCGGGCAGCACGATATGGCGCTTGTCCGCCTTGGCGCGCTGCATCAGGTTGTAGGTGAACATCCGCGGCGTGAGGCCTTCGAAGCGGACATTGTGCACCTGGGATTCCAGGCATTCCGTGTCGACGTGATCGTTGAAGGCGGTGATGCTGCGTTCGATTTTTCCGCGGTCGCCGGCCCTGAGTTTGCTCTTGACCTGGAGCGCCCGGGTCGCGGTCGTATAGGTGTCCGCGGACACCGAAATAATGGGCAAGGAGTCCGGCAAGTCCTCGATCAGGCTCAGAATCGAAGGCTCGGGCCGTTGGCCGCCCGACAGCAGCAGGCCGGCCAGCGAGGGATAGCGGGCCGAACGGTCGGCCTGCAGCATCCCGATGATGATGTCGCCGCGGTCTCCCGGCGTGATGACCAACTGCCCTTCCCGCAGCCAGGTGAGGGCATGCTGCAATTGCATGGCCGCGACCAGATAGCCGGAGACGAGCCCATCCAGGCGTTCTTCGCCGCCCAGGATTTCCGCTTCCAGCCGGTCCGCGATTTCCCGCACGGAGGGATTCCCGAGCCTGGCGTCGAAAGGAATGACCGCCTTCAGGCCTATCCTGCCGCCGAAATGCCCGGCCAGCGCATTGCGGCAAGCCTCCAGGCCTGCCGGATCGGCCTTGTTCAGGAATGCCCCCGCCACCTGCCCGCCGCGCTCGCGGCAGGCGTCCACGGCGATCGCCAGCGGATGCACCGCCTCGTCCAGGGTTTTTCCCAGGGCGCTGCCGACCATCAGGACCGGCGCGCCCAGATTGCGCGCAATCTCGCAGTTGAGCTCGAACTCGAGGGAAGCCATCTCGCCGAGATAATCCGTGCCCATGCAGACGATGAAATCGCAGCCCGCTTCGAGCCTCTTGTAGGCCGCGATGATCCGCTCCAGCAGTTCGTCAGCCCGGTTTTCGCTGAGCAGTGCCTGCGCCTCGCGGTAAGCCAAGGCATAGGACTCCTCGTAGCGCTGCGGAAGGGCGAAATGATCGAGCACGAGGGCGATGTCTTCGTCGCGGACGCCGGCCTCGGGAATGAGCGGCCTGAAAAACCCGACCCGCGTGGTTTTCCTCAAGGCGAGCTCGGTCAGGCCGAGCGCCACCAGGGCCTTGCCGCTGTGGGCTTCGGTCGCCGCGACATAGAACGATTGGCTCATGCTTGCATTTCCGCTCGATGGAAGATCGGTTTGAATTTTGGAAGCGGCGGCGGTCCCCGCGAAGTCCGCCAGCGCGAACTCACCCGCCGCCGGCAGACATCCGCTCGTTCGGGGCTTTGCCTTCGATACTCAGCTCCCTCGCGATCAGAATAGCGCGCAAATATTGAAGGCTGTGGACGACATGGGTGTTCATGTCGCTGACCAGTCACGTCGGAACCGGCTTCATCGGGTTCCGACGCCAGTAGACCCCTCCCAGATCGGGGTCTTAAGACATGGTTTGGCGGAACCCGAAGAGACGGTTCCGCCGGAACTGTGGCCTTGAGCCAAAACGAGAATTGCTGGCTGGCCGGAGACGAGCTCGCCATCCGGCTCGGCCGGAAATACAATTCACCGCGCCAATACCCGCGTCCCTCCCTGCAATCCCTATTGAAACCGAGAAGCTCACCTACGCTCAGCGTTGCCGAATCCGGCTCTCCGACGCCTTCACTCGCGGCGCTCGAGGGCGGCGAAGTCCACGTCTGGCACTGCAACCTGAACGGCAATTCCTCCCCGGTTCAGAACTGGCTTTCCGAAGAAGAAGCCATCCGCGCGGCCCACACCGGTGCGGCCGCGGCGAGGGCCCAGTTCGTCATGGGACGTACGCTGCTGCGCGGTGTGCTCGGCCATTATCTCGGCCGCGAACCGGCATCGCTCGGCTTTACGACTGGCCCCCACGGCAAACCGGCGCTCCGCGGCGGCGGCGCTGAACCGAACCTTCAGTTCAACCTCAGCCACTCCGGCGACGAGATCGTACTGGCGCTGGCCTGGCAATCGCCGGTCGGGATCGACGTCGAGGCGCTGCGCGGGTTGGATCGTCTGGAAGCGCTGGCCCGGCGCTGTCTGGCCCCGAGCGAACATGCGGAACTCGACGGCCTTGCCGGCGCAGCGGCGACCGGCGGCTTCTTCCGCTTCTGGGTGCGCAAGGAAGCATTGGGCAAGGCCTCGGGACGCGGCATGGCGTTGGGCCTTCAGCACTGCGTATCCAGCCTCGAAGGCCCGCCGCGCTGGCTCGAGATCCCGCCTGAATTGGGTCCCGCCGGAGGCTGGTCGCTCGCCGAGCTTCCGGTCCGGGAAGGATTCGAGGCGGCGGTCACGGTGCAAGCGGCGAATGGCCGATTTTACTGCGGCAGGATCGGACTCGACGGCGAAAACCCGACGTTTGAAAAGCTCAAATCGCTTCTGTATGCTACGCCCGACTGCGTATTGGGAAACGCGGCAGCGGATTCATCGCGGTACCCTTCCCGGTAAAGCTACTTGCGCCATCGATCTCCTGCTACCAGTTCACCCGGTCGCCGTCGGCAGCGGCATAGTTCGATCCACACTGAGAGATGAGAGAGATGAGTCAAGTTCAGCAGGGCACCGTTAAATGGTTCAATGAAACGAAAGGATACGGCTTCATTCAGCGTGAAAGTGGCGCCGATCTGTTCGTCCACTTCCGCTCCATCCAGGGCGATGGCTTCAAGACCCTGAAGGAAGGCCAGCGGGTCAGCTTCGTGGAAGTCCAGGGCGCCAAAGGTCCGCAGGCGGATCAGGTCAGCGTCATCTGACTTCCCGAACCGGATGTTTCTAAATAAAACAGGCCCCGCGGGGCCTGTTTTTTTACGCCCCGTTTCCCCACATCGCCTTCGAGGCTTAAGCCCCAAGCTGTGCTAAAATGCCGGCCATTTTGAGGTTGTGTCCCGCTCTCGCCGCAGTCCGCGCCCGGAGGGCGGACCGATATGCATACCAAGATTCGATTAGAAAAATCCCGGGAAGGGCAAAACACATGAAAATCAACCTGATATTGGCTTACGCATTCAAGTTCGTCACCTTCGTATTCTTCAGCTTCATCATTCTGGTCTATGCGGGGCTGTTGATCCTGCTGCCGCTGGACATCCTGTTCCAGGTCATCCGCATCTTCGCGGGCATCGGCTTTCCTACGGTCGTCGCCGCGACCGTGGGCATCGGCGCTCTGGGCTATGTCGGCTACAAGATGTATCTTGCGCCCGCCCTGTACAAGCTGGTTGTCGACGTCGGCTACCAGTTGATCGAATTCAGCCGTGCCCAGTTGAAGCGGTTCGACGACCTGATCGCCACCGAGCAGGCAGCCGAGGGCTGAGCCTTCAGGTCCGTTCCGAATGACCCCGATGCCCGGCGCTGCCGGGCATCGCTCGTTTTGAGACCCTGCACGTTCTAAGATTCACCATGTCCGCCGACCTGAAACAAACCCAACTCGCCGACTGGCGCCAGCGCGCCCTCGCCTTCGAGCGCGAAGTCGGCAAGGCCGTGATCGGGCTGGAGCGGCCGACCCGCCACATCCTGATCGCCGTATTCGCCCGCGGCCACGTGATGCTCGAAGGCGACGTGGGCGTCGGCAAGACCACCCTGCTGCGGGCCGTGGCGCGCTGCCTGGGCGGCGCCTACGAGCGCGTCGAGGGCACCATCGACTTGATGCCGAACGACCTGGTCTACCACACCTACATCAACGAAAACGGCAAACCGCAGGTCGACCCTGGCCCCGTCCTAAAGCACGGCGAGGAGCTCTCGGTCTTTTTCTTCAACGAGGTCAACCGGGCCCGCCCGCAGGTGCATTCGCTGCTGCTGCGGATCATGGCCGAACATGCGGTGAACGCCTTCAACCGCGAGCATTTCTTCCCCTACCTGCAGGTCTTCGCCGACCGCAACCGGGTGGAGAAGGAGGAGACCTTCGAGATCCCGTCGGCGGCGCGCGACCGCTTCATGATGGAACTGCACATCGAGACGCCGGCCGATCCCGCTTTGCGCCGCGCCCTGATGTTCGATCCGAAGTTCCACGACGTCGACCGCCTGCTCGATACGCTGACGCCGGGCCTCCTGCCCTACCGCGAAATCCCGCTGATCGCGCCCGTCATCCAGCAATCGGTCACGGCCAGCGAGACCCTGCAGCAGTACGCGCTGGACCTGTGGGAAGCCACCCGGCGCCCCGCCGGCTACGGGGTGAAACTGGACGGCGTCGACATGGACCGGCTGGTCCTGGCCGGCGCCAGCGCCCGCGGCGTGAGCATGATGATGCGCGCCGCCCGGGTGTCGGCCTGGCTGGACGGCCGCGGATACGTCGTGCCGGAGGACATTCACGGCGTGTTCCGCGAGACCATCGCCCACCGCGTGTTCTTCAATCCGGTGTACGAACTGCGGCGGGCGGCGCTGATCGACGAACTGCTGGACGGCATCCGCCAGCAGGTAGCGGCGCCGTGATCCCGGAGTTCCACTACCGGATCCGCTGGCGCGCCGGCGGGGCGCATCCCGGCCGCCACGCCAGCCACCAGACCGGCGGCGGCTACGAATTCGCAGGGCACGTGCCGTTCGCGGCCTTCCCGGACCCGCGCAACATCGATCCCCACGCCACCCTGAACGATCCCTTCGGGCAGCTCATGGTGAAGACCTTCCGCCAGCGCAGCGCGATCCCGGTGTTCGTTCTCGCCGACCTGTCGGCTTCGATGGGCTTCGCGGGCAAGGCACGGACTCTGGCGGAGTTCGCCGCGGCCGCGGCCTATTCCGCCTACCGCAGTGGGGATCCCTTCGGCCTCCTGGTCTGCGGCGAGACCATCCGCTGGGACTTAAGCCTGCCGCTGCGCTGGCACAAGGGTGGGCTGCCCGCCGACACCGCCGACGGCCTCGCCAGAGTCCGTCCGGGCGCCCGCAACGCCGCGGCGCTGACGCACGCCGTTCCCCATCTCGGACGCGGCAGGGCGCTGGTGCTGCTGGTGTCCGACTTCCATCTGGATGATCCTTTCCTGGAATCGCTGCTGGACGCCCTGCGTCCGCACGACGTGGTGCCGGTCGCCGTGTGGAGCCGGGCCGAATACGACGCGCTCCCCGACTGGGGACTGATCCATCTGCGCGATCCCGAGACCGGCCGGCGGCGGCGGTTGTTCATGCGCCCCGCCCTCAAGCGGCAATTCCTGGACGCGTTCCGGGCGCGGCGGGATCGGCTGCGGGAGCTGGCGGCCCGCCATGGCGCCCGCGAACCCTTCCTGCTCGAAGACCGCTTCGACGCCGACGCGCTGACCCGGTATTTCTACGAGACCTGAAGCAGCCTCATGCGCAAGTTCGCCCTGCCGCTCGCCATCATGCTCGCAGTCGTCGTGGCCGCCGCGCTGCTGATGGGCGTGAACGACCGGGCCGCGCCGGTCAGGTTCGAAAGCCAGGACGATCATGCCGCCACCCACACCATGGGCGATCTGATCGTGCGCGACGTCGTCGTCGCCTCGAACGGCGCCCAGGCCGACCCCGCCTCCCTTCCCGCTCCCGGCGCGCTCAACGAATGGGCGGAAATCCGCAAGGTGGAAACCGATTCGACCGGCCCTTCGACTCCGCTCACGGCAAGTGAACAGATCCGGGTCCGCGTCACCTACCAGGTTTTCTACGGCGTGCGCGGCCCGGAAACCGCCGAGCTTCCGCCGCTGCGGCTGCGTTTCGAAGGCGCCGGCGGTTCGCAGGACGTCGAGGCGCCGGCGCTGCCGGTCAGCTTCATGCCGCTGATCCCGCCCGGCATCCCGGACGAAAAAGTGACGATCCGAGCCACGCGCCCGGCCGAGCCGCGGCCGTTTTCGCCTTACGGGCAATGGCTGGGTTTCGGCTTGGGTCTGGGCGGTGGCGCCGGCATCTACCTGCTGTGGCTGCGCGGCCTCCTGCCGATGCTTTCCGGCCCGCTGCCGTTCCGCCGCGCCAGCCGCGAATTGGAGCATCTGGCGAACCAGCCTGCGCCGGGCCGGGCCGCTTGTCTCATCCTGCACCGGGCGCTGAACGAGACCGCCGGCGAGGCCGTGTTCGGCAACGGCCTGGAAGCCTTCCTCGACCACCACCCGGAATTCGCCGGCCTCCGCGGGACGCTGGACGAATTCTTCGCCTTGTCGCGCCGGCTGTTCTTCGCCGAAGGCTCCGATGGCGAGGCCTATTCGCTTTGCCTGAAACTCGCGCGCCAGGCCCGGCGGCTGGAGAGACGGCCGTCATGAGCTTCGGATTCGCCTCCCCCTGGTGGCTGCTGCTCGGCGCCGGCGCCCTGCTGCCCTGGCTGCGTCCGGGCCAGCCCGCGACGAACTATTCCAGCGCGGCCGTGATTCCGGAAGACCGGCTTTCCGCCGCCATCGACCGCGGACTGCGCGCCCTCGCCTCGCTGGCGCTGCTGGCGCTCGCCGCGGGCATCGCCGGCCCTTACGCGCTGGAGCAATGGGAAGAACGGCTGGGCGCCGGCGCCCACATCGTCCTGCTCGTGGACCGCAGCAGCAGCATGAATGAGAACTTTTCGGGACGGTATCTCGGCGGCGCCGCCGGAGAATCCAAGAACGCCGTCGCCCGCCGGCTGCTGGCGGACTTCGTGCGGCGGCGCGGCGACGATCTGTTCGCCATGGTCGCCTTCAGCGCCGCGCCGCGCTACGTGATGCCCTTGACTCAGGACCGCGAAGCGGTGCTGGCCGCCATCGACAGCATCGGCGACCGCGGCCACGGCATCACCAATATCGCGCCGGGCCTCGCCATGGCGCTGGATTTCTTCAACGGCAAGCCCGCGACCGGCGCCCGCATCATCCTGCTGGTATCCGACGGCGCCACCCGCATCGAGGAGGAATCGCAGGACCTGATCCGGCAATGGTTCCAGGATAGCCAGGCGCGGCTCAACTGGATTTACCTCCGCAGCAAGAACAGCGCGCCGTTGGGGCAGCCCCCCGCGGGGTCCAGCGAAAACGCCACGCCTGAATACCTGCTACACCAATACTTCCAGAGCTTAGGGGTACCCTACACCGCCTACGAGGCGGAAAATCCGCGGGCGGCGGAAGACGCCATCGCCGACGTCGAACGGCTGGCCAACCAGCCCTTGCGCTACCTCGAAAAGGTCCCCAGACAGGACCTGGCCGGATGGTTCTACGGCTGCGCCCTGATCCTGCTCATGCCCCTGCTCGCGGCCAAATCCCTGGAAGTGCGCGCATGGTAATCACCGCCAAGCTCCGTGAGACCCTCGCCTACGGCATCCTCGTGCTCGGCTTGGGGTTAGCCGGCTGGTCCGGCTACCGCCTGATCGTCCTGGCGCGGGAGAACGCCGCCATCGGCGACCCGCGGAACGTGGCCCTGGACCAGGACACGGCGCCGGAAGTGGTCCTGGCCAAGGCGCAGGCGCTGGACCGGCAGGGCGACTACCAGGAGGCGCTGAGGCTCTACCACACGATCCGGAGCGATCCCTCCCCCACATTCCGGCAGCGGGTCCACTACAACATGGGCACGATCTACCTGCGGGAAGCGGCCAGCCTGTGGAACGCGCGCGGCGTGCTGGAGTACGCCCGCGTCAACGCCCTGGTGGCGATGGCCAAGGAGAATCTCAAAGAAGCCCTGCGGCTGAACCCCGACGATGAGGACGCGCGCTTCAACCTGGAATACGCCTTCCGCATCACCCCGCCGCCCAGGGAAAAAGAAAAGGCCAACTGGCAGGGCACCAAGTCTTCCGTTTACTCCACACTCCCCGGCATACCCGGAGGCGGGCCGTGAAGCCGCGCTTCGGCCGGCCTTTCGCCGGGCTGGCGGCAGCAGCGGCGCTCACCCTGCTGGCCTGGGCCGATCCCCGGATTCCGCTGGAACGGCCGGTGTTCCGCTACCTGTTCGTGCTCGACATCACCCAGAGCATGAACGTCCGCGACTATCAACTCGAAGGACTGCCCGCCGACCGCTTGGGGCTAGCCAAGGCCGCCCTGCGCCGCGCCATCGCCGACCTGCCCTGCGGTTCGGAAGCCGGTCTCGGCCTGTTCACCACCCGGAACGTGGAACTGCTGTTCGAGCCGCTGGAGGTCTGCCGCCATGCCGGCGTCATCGAGGAAGTGCTGGAGCGCGTCGACTGGCGCATGGCCTGGGCCGCCGACAGCTTCATCGCCCAGGGGCTCGACGCCGCGCTGCGCATCGTGAAGAAGCGCGATCCCGGCCTGCGGTTGGTGTTTCTCAGCGACGGCCAACAGACGCCGGACGATCCGGTCCGGCCCGAGCTCCAGACCAGGGCGGGCGAGGCCCAGGGACTCATCGTCGGCGTGGGCGGCGTCAAGCCGGTGCCGGTGCCTCGGCTGGACCGGGAAAACCGCCCGCTGGGTTTCTGGGAAAAAGCCGACATCCTGGCGCCGGTCACCACCACGGCCTACCTCGATGCCTCCAGCGACACCACCCACCGGCGCGGCAACGACGGCAGCCTGTACCTGTCCTGGCTGCACGAAACGGAACTCAAGGATTTCGCCAACACGGCCGGATTGGGCTACCTGCGGCTCGAAGCGCCGGCAGGGCTGAGCCGGGCGCTGCGCGATCCGGGACTCGGCGAGCTGCGCCGGGTGCCCACCGGCATCGGCTGGGCGCTCGCCCTCGCGGCCTGGCTGCTGGTACTCTGGCCGCATCTCGTTCCGAACCGGAGGGTCCGCCATGTCCGCGGCTAAGCTGCTGATCTTCATCGGCCTCGGCATCGCCGCCCTGGGCGCGCTGCTGCATTTCGCGCCCGGCCTGTTCGGCTGGTTCGGCCGGCTGCCGGGCGACATCCGGCTGGGCGATGAAAACCGCACGGTCTTCATTCCCATCACTTCCATGATCGTGATCAGCATCGTCATCAGCCTGATATTGAATCTGTTCTTCCGGCGCTGAACAGGCGCCTCCGCAGACGCGGGCGTAAAGCCCGCTTCCACGGCGTCCCACTCCCGTTGCGACCATGACCGAACCCCAGAATCTCCACTCGCCCCGCCGCATCCGCAGCTTCGTGCTCCGGCAAGGCCGCATCACCGCCTCCCAAAAGCAGGCACTGGAAAATCTCTGGCCGCGCTACGGCCTGGATCCGGACGCGCCGTTCGACCCGGCCGCGGTATTCGGCCGCAAGGTGCCGCTCACCCTGGAAATCGGCTTCGGCAACGGCGAAAGCCTGGCGGCGATGGCGCAGAGCCTGCCCGAGGAGGATTTCATCGGCGCGGAAGTCCATCCGCCCGGTGTCGGCCATCTCCTGATCGAGCTGGAGCGGCTGGGGCTTAAGAACGTCCGGGTGTTCCGGACCGATGCCGTCGAATTGCTTGAGAAACGCATTCCGGAAGCCAGCCTGGCGCGCATCCTGGTGTTCTTTCCCGATCCCTGGCACAAGAAGCGGCACCACAAGCGCCGCTTGATCACGCCGGAATTCGCCCGGCTGGCCGCCTCCCGTCTGGCGCCGGGGGGCGTGTTCCATGCCGCCACCGACTGGGAAGACTACGCGATGCAGATGCTGGAGGTATTGAACGGCTGCGATCTTCTGGTCAACCGGGCGCCGGACGGGCGCTTCAGCGAACGCCCCCCCTACCGCTCGCTGACCAAGTTCGAAAACCGCGGCCAGCGGCTGGGACATGGGGTGTGGGATCTGGTTTACCGGCGATCCTGAACCGCGCCCTCGGGCGACAGCCAACCGGCAACCTCGTCCGCCGGCACCGGCCGGCTGAAATAGTACCCCTGCACCTCATCGCACCCCGCCTCCTCAAGAAATTCGAGCTGCTCCGCCGTCTCTACACCTTCGGCGAGAACCTTCAAGTGCAGTTGCTTCGCCAGCGCGATGATGGCTCGGGTTATCGTGGCATGGTCTTCCATGATGGTTACGTCACGAATGAAGGACTGGTCGATCTTCAGCTTGTCGACCGGAAAGCGGTGCAGGCGCCCAAGCGAACTGTAGCCGGTGCCGAAGTCGTCGATGGAAAAACGTGTGCCGCGCTCCTTCAGTTTCCGCAACATTTCCACCATTCGCCCCGCTTCGCGCATGACCGCGGTCTCGGTCAGCTCGAGTTCGAGGAAATCCGGCGCGAGTCCGCTGGAGGACAGCAATGCTTCGAGCTGCTCCGGGAAATCGCCCTTCTGCATCTGCAGCGGCGACAGGTTGACTGCAACCGGAACGATGCTCAAACCGCCAGCCTGCCACTCGCGCTGCTGGCGACAGGCTTCTTCCAGCACCCACCGGCCGATCTGACTGATGAAGCCGGTTTCTTCGGCCACCGGGATGAAACGCAGCGGCGGCACCCAGCCCATCTCCGGATGCCGCCAGCGGATCAGCGCTTCCAGGCCGACCAGACGGCGGGAAGACACCTCGATCTGCGGCTGATAGTGAAGCCGGAACTCCCCGTTCGACATGGCATACCGCAACGCGTTTCCCAGGGCAAGCCGTTCGGCGGCGACGGCGCTCATCTCGGCCGAGAAGAACTGGTAGGTGTTGCGGCCCATGGATTTCGCATGATACATGGCGACGTCCGCGCTCTTGATCAGTATTTCCGCGTCGGCCCCGTCGTCGGGATACAGGCTGACGCCGAGACTCGGCGTCACGGCCAAGGTCTGGCTGCCGATGACATAAGGCTCGGCGACACCCGCCACGATCGCGTCCGCGACATGCGCCGCCCGCGTCGCATCGCAGTTCACCAGCGCAATGATGAACTCGTCCCCGCCCTGGCGCGCGACGGTGTCGCCCAGGTCCGCGCAGACCTTCAGACGCTGCGCCACCTGCCGCAGCAATTGGTCGCCCACGCTGTGCCCCAGCGAATCGTTGATGGTCTTGAAATGATCCAGATCGAGCACCAGCACGGCAATCCGGCTCCGGTCCCTTTTGGCCGCCTCGATGAGCTGTTCCAGCCTGACCTGGAAGAAAGCCCGGTTCGGCAAACCGGTCAGATCGTCGTGGTAGGAAAGGTAGCGGATCTCCGCTTGGGCCTGCTTGAACTCGGTAATGTCGGTGAATATGCTGACGTAGTGGGTGATCTTTCCGTCCCGATCTTTCACTACCGAAACCGATTGCCATTCCGGAAAAACATGGCCATCACGATGGCGGTTCCAGATTTCACCGCTCCAGTGGCCTTCCGTTTGCAACGCGTGCCAGAACCGCCGGTAGAAATCGGCGCTCTGGCGCCCTGACTGGAGTATCTTCGGTGTCCGCCCGATCACCTCGTCCGCACGGTATCCGGTAATGGTTTCGAAAGCCGGGTTGACCTGGAGAATCCTGGTCTCGGCATCGGTAATTAGCACCGCGTCGCGGGTATTCCTGAAGGCGGCCTCCACCAAGCGTAATCGCGCCAAGGCGTTTTCCCTATCGGTGACCTCGAACAGGGAGAAAAGCAGATATTCGACTTCCCCCAAACCGTCGAGAATCGGCACCAGAGTCCAGTCCCAGTAAGTGGCGCCCCGCTCCGGCTGATCGGGAAACGTGAAGGCGTGCGCGAAGGTTTCGAACGGCTGTCTGGTCCGCAACACCTCCTCGAATATGAGCCGGGCGTCCGAAGGGTACATCTCGAAATGGTTGCGGCCCTCGAATTCGGTGATATCCCGGCGGCAGGCCCTGGCATAGGCGGGATTGACCCGGACGAAATTGAACTGTGGGTCCAGGATGACGAGGCCGGCCACGCTGTATTCGAAAACCATTTCCACCAGCCTGAGCCGCTCCCGCGCTTCGGCTTTCAGCCGCTCCCTTTCCGTGATGTCACGGATGATGGCTGACAATCCGGCGAGACGGTTTTCAGGGTCGAAAAGCGGTGACACCGTGAGTGATATGGGGAAATCATAACCGTCCTTGTGCCGGCCCCGGCTCTCGAACCGGATCACCGCATGCTTTCCCATGACTTCTTGCAACACCTCCCCCGATTCATCCTTCTTTTCGGGCGGATACAGAACGGAGACGGGCATCCCCACGATTTCCTCCGCTGAATAACCCCACATCCGCTCCGCCCCTGTGTTCCAGGCGCTGATAATGCCCTGGAGGTTGACGACGAGGACGGCATCGCCGGTCGATTCCACGATGGCAGCGAATCGCCGAAGTTTCTCTTCCGCTTCGTGAAAGGCGGAAATGTCCTGCACCGTGCCCACGGATCGCAGGGGCCGGCCGTCGTCGCCGTAGAAGTTTTCGCAGCGCTCGCGGACATGTTTGATGCGGCCGTCCGGCATGAGCAGCCGGTGGACGATTTCATACGGCGCCTTTTGGGCGACCGAGCGGCGGTACGCCCGGTCGACCGCCTCCCGGTCGTCGGGGTGCACCAGGGCGAGAAAAGCCTCGTAGGAAGCCGCGAAGCGTTCGGGATCGATCTCGAAAATCCGGAAGACCTGATCCGACCATTCCAGCCGGCCTGCCGCCAGATCGAGTTCCCAACTGCCAAGATTCGCCACCCGCTGCCCCTCGCGCAGATGGAAAGCGCTCCGCCGCAACGCCTCCTCGGCCCGCTTGCGCGCCGTGATGTCGCGGTTGCTGACCCGCCGCCCGAGGTATTCGCCGTGTTCGCCGTATACCGGCCGGCAGACATGACCGATCCAGCGGATCTCGCCATCGGCCCGAAGGATGCGGAAATCGGTTTCCATTTCCGACGGCCGGCCGGCGAACTCCAGGAGATGGTTGGCTATCAGCGTACGGTCGTCTGGATGCACCATGCGCTCCAGCAATCCGGGATCGCCGGACAGCGCCTCGGCGCCGTAGCCGGTGATTCTTTCGCAGGAGGGCGAAACATAAAGGAGCCCGCCATCGGGCGCCTGCCAGTATTCCCAGTCGTAATTGAAATCGGCGACGATCCGGTAGCGCCGCTCACTCTGCGCCGTGCGCGACGCGGCTTCCCAGAGCCGCTGGCGGCTGGCGGCGATCCCGAGCACCAGCAGTATCGACACCAGGGTGGCGCCCATGGCGACCAGGCGATGCCCGGCGATAAGCCGCCTCGATGCCCCCTCGTTGGCATGTACGCCGAGCAGCCCCAGCAAGCGTGCGCTCTGCGGATCGCGAATCGGGGCGAACGCCGCGAACGCATGGGCGGCGCCGGTAGCCGGACGGCCGCCTACTTCAATCCTGGGGAGGGGCGACGCCCCGCGCGGCAGGGACAGGCATAGCCTCTGAAGGCGGGAGTCGGCTGCCAGAAAGACGGCGAGCCGGTCGTGCAGGCGATCCTCTCCATCGTTCATGCCAGCCGCAAGATCGCGTATCGAGCGGGGATCGATCAACGCGGTTGCCGCCGCCGCGCGTACCCGAAGTTCCCCCCGTATTTCCGCAGCGGCGAATTTTTCGGCAAGCGCGGCGCCGGCCCAGCCCGCCGCCAGCAGAACCGCCGAAGCAACGGTGAGTTTGAACCCGCGCCGCCCCCATGATGCTCCGTCGGGATCGGCGCCGGCGGCCAGCCGGCGATCGTGAATGACCATGGTGATCGTAAACAGGATCGCGCCCAAGCCTTCCGCGATCTGGACGGGAATACCCGTCGCCCCGAGAAAAACCGATTCGTTGACCGCCGAAGCCGGGAACAAAGGCCCCGGCGGCGCCCCAAAGGGGGCGAGGACGGCATGGAGCGCCATGATGGCGGCGGCGAGTTCCAGCCCGCTGCCCGCTCGGCTCCGCTCACGGCCAGCGGACTGCCCTTCGCGGTGGGCGGCTGCGTACAACGTCCAGGCCGCCCAGAGCCCGGCCGGCAGCCCCAGGAAACAACGGACCGCCTGAGCCGGCCCAAGAATGGCTCCCGCGAACGCCACCCCTGCCACGAGCGGTGGATATATCCACAGCCCCGGCCCCGAGAACCGGCACAGTCTGATTCCTCCGTCCCGGCCGAACTCCAGCAGGCACAGATAGGATGCCGAAAGCAAGGCCAGAGAAACCGCCGAAGCCGGCGCCGGCTCACCGAATCCCGCCTGGATCAGCCCCACCCACAACCAGGCGCCGTAAAGCACGCCGGAGCCCAGCAGCCAGATCCAGGGCCGGTAATGGGGTTGGTCTCTGCTAAGGAAAGCGCAGGCCAGAGCGGGTAGAACGAAAGCAACACCGGAACAGAAGATCAGGTAGTCCATTTGCCGCCGCCATTTCGACGCCCGCACCACGCCCGCTATCCTGGCGCGGTCCGCGGGTGTCCAAAGTTTTCTAACAGCCTCTTCGCGAAAATAGGCGCCACCGCCTATCGACGATGCGTGACCAGCCGATGCCGGGTTAGTTCAGAAGCGCCGCCAATTGTTGGATGGGCGGCAGAATCAACATCCTGGCCAACTGAATGGCGATCAGCGGCACGAGGGGTGAGAGATCGAGCCCACCGGCCGGCGGCAACAGGCGGCGGCTGTGGCGCAGCAGCGGCTCGGTCAGGCCGTTCAGGAGCGAAGCTCCTGGATTGTGCGGCACCGGCCCGAACCAGCTCAGCAGGGCGCGGGCGATGATGCAGAAGAAAAAGATGTTGAACACGAGATCAAGCAGGTCGTGAACCGACCACACCGCCAGCGCGGCAATCGAGACAGCGGTTACGCCCTGTAGCAGAAACACCAGATAGCTCGCCAGCATCTGCAACACCAGCATCAGAACCAGTGATGAGGTGTCGACCCGGCCCATGGCCGGAATGAAACGCCGCAGCAGCTTGAGCGGCGGATGGGTCACCTTGACCAGAAATTGCGATACCGGGTTGTAATAGTCCGCGCCGGTCCATTGCAGCAGGAAACGCAGGGCCACGGCGAGAATGTACAGGCCAAACAGCGTTTCCACCAGAAACACAGCCGGCTTGGCGAGATAGCCCATGTTCATCACTTAAGCTCCCAGTTCCCGCGCCAACTCGATCGCCCTGACGTGAGCCGCCGACACAGCTTCTTTCACGATTTCACGCAGCCCCCGCTCCTCGAACACGCCGATGGCCCGTTCGGTCGTCCCTTTGGGCGAGGTGACCCGCTGCCGCAATTGCGCCGGACCTTCTTCGGACTCCATGGCGATGCGCGCCGCTCCCAGCGCCGTCTGCTGCACCAGAAGGCGCGCGGTCTCCGTATCGAGCCCCAGCCCCGCCGCAGCGTTTTCCAATGCTTCCATGAGCAGGAAGAAATAGGCCGGTCCGCTGCCGGAAATCGCCGTGACGGCATCCAGCGCCTCTTCCCGCTCCACCCAGACCGTCAGCCCGACCGCGCGCAGGATGCTTTCGGCTTCGCTGCGCTGGGCCGAGGTCGTCTTGCCGTTCGCATGCAGGGCGGTGGCGGAGGTCTTGACCAGGGCGGGGGTGTTCGGCATGCAGCGGACGATGGCCTGGCCGCCGCCGAGCCAACGGTCGATGGCGGCTTCCCCGACACCGGCCGCGACCGACAACACCAGCGGCCGGGTCCCGGCAACGATGTCCGCCACGCCTTCCGCCACCCCGCGCAGGATCTGCGGCTTCACGGCCAGGACCACGATCTCCGCCAGCCCCGCCACCCGCCGGTTGTCTCCGCTCACGTTCACGCCGAATTTCAGCGAAAGCGCGTCCAGCTTGGCTTCGTCCACATCCGACACCCAGATGTCGCGGGCCGGGTAACCGTCGGCCACCAGCCCCCCCACCAGGCTCGAGGCCATGTTGCCGGCCCCGATGAACCCAAGCGTCTTGTGTTTCATTTCCCTGCCTCCCCACTGAAAAATTTACACTATCATAGTTTAGTGCATGCCGTGCCGGAATCCCGGTCACGCCTTGGCGCGCGGACGGCGGCCGAAAATCGCGGTGCCGATGCGCACCAGGGTCGCCCCTTCCGCCACCGCCGCCTCCAGATCATCGGACATGCCCATGGAAAGCGTATCGAGTTCCGGCATGTCCAGTCCATCCAGCAGTTCCCGCATGCGGCGGAATACGGCATGCTGCTCCCCTGCGTCGCCGGTCGGCGCCGGAATGGCCATGAGGCCCCGAAGGCGCAGCCGCGGCAAGGCGGCGACCGCATGCGCCAGCCCGGCCAGACCGGCCGGCGCCACGCCCGCTTTGGTCGATTCCTCGCCGATATTGACCTGGATGCAGACATTCAACGGCGCCATTTCTTCCGGGCGCTGGTCGCTGAGGCGCTGGGCGATTTTCAGACGGTCGATCCCGTGCACCCAGGCGAAACGCTCGGCGATCGGCCGGGTCTTGTTCGACTGGATCGGACCGATGAAGTGCCAGAGTATGTCGAGGTCGGCAAGGGCGTCCTGTTTCTCCATGGCTTCCTGCAGATAATTCTCGCCGAATTCGCGCTGTCCGAGTCCATAGGCCGCGCGCAATACCCCGGCGGGCTGGGTTTTCGAGACGGCCAGCAGCCGCACCGACCCTTGCGGACGGCCGCACGCCAGCTCCGCCGCCCGAATTCTCTGCCGCACCGCTTGTAAATTTGCCTGGAGTCCCAGCATCCCACCTACCGTTGGCTATACTTTGCCATTCGAATTTTACCCGACTGCGCCCGATGGATATCGCCGAACTGCTCGCCTTCTCGGTCAAAAACAGATCTTCAGACCTGCACCTTTCCTCGGGGCTGCCGCCGATGATCCGGGTCGACGGCGATATCCGGCGCATCAACGTGCCTCCGCTGGAACACAAGGAAGTCCACGCCCTGATCTACGACATCATGAACGACAAGCAGCGGCGCGACTTCGAGGAATTCCTGGAAACCGACTTCTCGTTCGAACTGCCCGGCGTCGCGCGTTTCCGCGTCAACGCCTTCAACCAGGACCGGGGCGCGGCGGCGGTGTTCCGAGCCATCCCTGCCAAGGTCCTCACGCTGGAGGAACTGGGCTGCCCGAAATTCTTCCAGGACGTCACCCGCCAGCCGCGCGGACTGATCGTAGTCACGGGACCGACGGGTTCGGGCAAGTCCACCACCCTGGCGGCCATGATCGACTACATCAACTCCAATGACTATTCCCACATCCTGACCATCGAAGACCCGATCGAATTCGTGCACCAAAGCAAGAAATGCCTGATCAACCAGCGCGAGGTGCACCGCAACACCTTAGGCTTCAACGAAGCCCTGCGCTCGGCCCTGCGCGAAGACCCGGACGTGATCCTGGTGGGCGAAATGCGTGACCTGGAAACCATCCGTCTGGCGCTCACCGCGGCCGAAACCGGACACCTGGTGTTCGGCACCCTGCACACCAGTTCCGCCGCCAAGACCATCGACCGCATCGTCGACGTATTCCCTGCCGCGGAAAAGGAGATGATCCGCTCCATGCTGTCGGAATCGCTGCAAGCGGTGATTTCGCAGGCGCTCGTCAAGAAAGCCGGTGGCGGCCGGACCGCGGCCTGGGAGATCATGGTCGGCACCCAGGCCATCCGCAACCTGATCCGGGAAGCCAAGGTCGCCCAGATGTATTCCACGATCCAGACCGGCCGCAAGGACGGCATGCAGACCCTGGACCAGCACCTGCAGGAACTGGTGGAAAAAGGCGTCGTCACCCGCCAGGTCGCCCGCACAGTCGCCGTCAACAAGGCGGCGTTCTAGCCGGAGCCCTGCCATGGAGTTCGAATCCCTGCTCAAGCTGATGGTGCTGAAGAAAGCGTCCGACCTGTTCATTACGGCGGCATCGGCGCCCTGCATGAAGGTCGACGGCGCCATCGTGCCGCTGTCCAGCGCCAAGCTGAGCGCCGAACAGGTGCGCCAACTCGTCCTCGGCATCATGAACCAGCGCCAGCGCGACGAATTCGAAAACACCAACGAATGCAATTTCGCCCTCTCCGCGGCCGGGCTGGGCCGGTTCCGGGTCAGCGCCTTCGTCCAGCGGAACAGTCCCGGCATGGTGCTGCGCCGCATCCAGACCGAGATTCCCACCGTGGAGCAGCTCCATCTGCCGCCCATTCTCAACGACCTGGTCATGACCAAGCGCGGCCTGATCCTGTTCGTGGGCGCGACCGGCACCGGCAAGTCCACCTCGCTCGCGGCGATGCTCAAGTACCGCAACGAGCACTCCAGCGGCCACATCATCACCATCGAGGACCCGCTGGAGTTCGTGCACCCGCACGCGGGCTGCATCGTCACCCAGCGCGAGGTGGGCATCGACACCGAATCCTACGAAGTTGCGCTGAAGAACACCCTGCGGCAGGCGCCGGACGTGATCCTGATCGGCGAGATCCGCACCCGCGAAACCATGCAGCAGGCCATCACCTTCGCCGAAACCGGCCACCTCTGCCTGAGCACCCTGCACGCCAACAACGCCAACCAGGCCCTGGACCGCATCCTCCACTTCTTCCCAGAAGACTTGCATCCGCAGTTGTTCATGGAACTTTCGCTGAACCTCCGCGCCATCATCGCCCAGCAGCTCGTGAAGCGCGCCGACGGCAAGGGGCGCTGCCCGGCAGTGGAAATCCTCATCAATACCCCCCTGGTCTCGGACCTGATCCGCCAGGGAGAGGTTCACAAACTCAAGGAAGTCATGAAGCAGTCGCGCGAACACGGCATGCAGACCTTCGACCAGGCGTTGTTCGAACTGTTCAAGGCGGGCAGGATCGGCTATGAAGACGCCCTCTACTCGGCCGACTCCAAGAACGAAGTACGCCTGATGATCAAGCTCAGCGAAGAAGGCGGCATCGACAAATACGCGCCCAAGGACGAGTCCATCCAGATCGTCGAGAACGAATAGCGGGTTGGCTCAGGCGCTCCGCCGCGGTACGGCTATTTGCAATGCGCCGGCTTCTCCGCGTCCTTGGCGGCTTGGTGCACCATCTGGTCCAGGCTCAGGCCCGACCTCGGGGTCAGCACCTCGCCGCCCGTGACCCTGGCGATGCAGCTCACGGCGCCATCACCGACGATGTCCACCACGTTGATCTTGAGTTTGGGCTTGGCGGCTTTGACCGCCGCGGCGATGGAGCAGGGATCCGCGTTGCAGCTGTCCTTGCCGTCCGAGACGACGACCATGACCGCCGGCGCCCGCACGCCGTCCACCTTGTTCGCGGCCCGCACGATCCCGTTGCCGAGCGGCGTGCCCTTGCGCGGAATCAGGCCGTTGACCCGCTGCAGGAGCTGGCCCCGGCGGGCGCCGTCGTACATGCCGTAATCGGAAGCCTGCGGGCAGTCCTCCAGCACCACCAGCCCGACGTCGACGTCGCCCGGCAGGCCGGTCACGACGCTGTTCACCGCGTGCTGGGCCGCCATCAGCCGGGTCGGGCCGCGGCCGGCCTGGGTGATCGACTCATAGGCGGCGATGAGGTCCGCGCAGACCACGGGGGCGAGCAGTCCGCTGTCCATCATGCAGCGCTCGAAGCGGGCGATGAGCTGGGCGCTGTTGCCGTCCAGTACGGAAGGAATGCGCATGCTGCCGGAGGCATCGAGCACGACCGCGACATCCGGCGCATCCTCCGGCGGCCGTTCGCCGGGACAGGGCGGCAGGCCCTCCGCCGTCCTGGCCGGTTTGGGCGATGCTTCCGGAACGGGCGAAACCCCGGGAGCCGCGGCCGCTTCGGCCTTCTGGGGCGACGGTTTCTTGCCGCAGTTGGCCAGTTTGCCAGCGAGCCTCCCCTGCAACGCCGCCAGCCTGGCGCGCAACCGGGCCGACTCGGCGCTCAGTTTGCCGCTGCCGCACTTTTCCAGCGCAGCGCCCAGTTCCCGCCGCAGGCCGGCGAGCCGGCCGTTCAGTGCGTCGCGCTCCTTCGATACGGCGTCCAGCGCAGCCTCGTCCCGGCAAGTCTCCAGGGTCTTGGCCAACTCGGCCGTCAGCGCCTCCAGCCTCCCGGCCAACAGTTCCCCCTCCCGCGCCAAAGCGTCGCGCTGGGCCTCGAGCGCGCATTGGCCCAGGGCGCGCGCCAGATCGGACTGGCGTTCGAGCAGGGCCCGCCGCAGCTTATCGCCGGCCTCCCTTTCGGCGGCGAGCATGGCGGCGTAATCCGGCCCCCAGGGCGGCCAGCGCCAGAGGCCGAAACGGAAAACGGCCCAGCCCAGGCCGGCGGTCAGGAGCAATCCGGCCATGGCCAGCCACAGCCGGCGGAAAGGCTTCGCGGACGGCTGAGCGGAAGGAGAGACGGCAAGCTTAGGCCCGGCCGCGGTGCCGTAGCCCCAGAACGTCAGTACCGGCTGGCCGCCGACCACATAAACCGCGGACTCATCGGGAAAACCCGCCGCCAGGCGCATCGCCTCGGCCAGGGCCGGATCGGCGGGGGCCAGCCGCTCCGCCAGCGCCTGCATGGCCTGGACGCGGTCTTCCAGCAGCTTGCGCGCGCGCCGCAAGGCGTCCCCGGCCAGAGAGCACAGCGGAACGGGCTGGCCCGCCAGCCCGGTGTACCAGTCGATCCATTCGCCGTCCCCGTCCGGCACGGGCTCGGCCAGGAGGGTCGCGGCTGCGGGTGAGAGATGGCGCCGCATCGCCTCGCACAGCCGGCCGTGCAATGCCGCATCCGGCCGACCGGCAGGCGGAAGCGGATAGGCGTCGGCTCGGGAACGGCAGATGCGCAAACGGCTCATCGGCGCTGCCTCAATGGAGAAGGCCGGCGTTCCGGCTTTGTTGCGACATCGCGCCGCAGCTTAAGATGGACGCGGAGGCGGCGATAGGTTTCGGCGTCGACGCTGTCCCTGAACACGGGGACTGCAACCCTGCCGTGTGCCGTCGAGAAATGCAGCACCATGCAGAGGGAGGACGCAAAGCCCGAACCCTTAAGCTTCGCCGGCAACGTTTCGCCGCCGGGAGAAATGACGCTCCAGGCGCCCCCCCCGTCGAGACACGCGCCGAAACCCCCGCGGCGCCGAAGAAACCCGGCGTATCCCGCCAGGCCCATGCTCAGGCCCAGCTTGGCTGGCAGCGGAATGCCCGCGACCCAGACGCCGGCGCAAGCCAGCAGGCCGACGGCGCCCACGGCTGTTGAATGAATCCGCGAGGGGAGCGGTTCCACGTTCAGCATGTCGGATGTTCGCCAGGGGCGAGCGCCCGGAGTTTGGCCACCATGGCGGCCAGCGCCGGATCTTCGGGGCAGGCGAGGCCGCTTAAGGCACGCCAGAGCTCGGTGTCCTGCATGTCCAAGAGGCGATCGAACGCCCGCCGCTCGGCGGCGTCCGCATGCCGGTAACCGCCGTCCACATAGAGCGCGAGCATCCGATCCAGTTCGGCCATCCCCCGGCGGCAGCGCCACAGCAGCCGGCCTTCTTCGTTCATTTCTGGCGCTCGACCAGCAGCTTCTTGATCTCGGCGATCGCCCGCGCCGGATTGAGGCTCTTCGGGCAGGCCTCGGTGCAGTTCATGATGGTGTGGCAGCGGAACAGCTTGAAGGGGTCTTCCAGCGCGTCCAGGCGTTCGCCGGTGGTTTCGTCCCGGCTGTCGGCGATCCAGCGGTAGGCCAGGAGCAGGGCGGCCGGCCCCAGGAAGCGGTCGCCGTTCCACCAGTAGCTGGGGCAGGCGGTGGAGCAGCATGCGCACAGGATGCATTCGTGCAGGCCGTCCAGTTCGGCCCGCTCCGCCTTGCTCTGCAGGCGCTCGCGGTCCGCGGGCGGCGGGGTCTGGGCCTCGATCCAGGGTTTGATCGAAGCATACTGGGCGTAGAAATGGGTCAGATCCGGCACCAGATCCTTGACGACCGGCTGGTGCGGCAGCGGGTAAATCCTGACCGGTTCGCCGCAATCACTCAGCGGCTTGGTGCAGGCCAGCGTGTTGCGGCCGTCGATGTTCATGGCGCAGGAACCGCACACGCCCTCGCGGCAGGAGCGCCGGAACGCCAGGGTGCTGTCGATCTCGTTCTTGATCTTGATCAGGGCGTCCAGCGCCATCGGACCACAGCGGTCCAGATCGACGTGGTAGCTGTCCAGCCGGGGATTTTCGGCCGCATCAGGATCCCAGCGGTAGACCTGGACGATCTTGACGCGCCGCGCGCCTTCCGGCGCCGGATAGGTCTTGCCCGGCTGGACGACCGAATTCTTGGGCAGATTGAATGGTCCCATGGGCGGCTCGTGTTGCTGTTTAAGGAAAGGGTTATCCCGCCCCGCCCGCCGGCGCGCCGTGGATGCCGCCGGTGGTCAGGCTGGCCGGATCGAGCAGGCGCTCCAGTTCGGCGCGATCCAGACCGCTCATTTCCATGGCCACGTCCAGGATCGGCCGCCCCGTCTTGTAAGCCGTCTTGACGATTTCCGCCGCCTTCATGTAGCCGATGACCGGATTGAGCGCGGTGACAAGGATCGGATTGACCGCCAGAGCCCGGCGCAGATTGTCCTCGCGCACCCGGAAATCGGCGATGGCCTTGTCGGCCAGCAGCCGGGCGGCGTTGGCCAGCAGTTCGATGCTTTGCAGCAGGTTGTAGGCGATCACCGGCAGCATCACGTTGAGCTGGAACGAACCCGACTGCCCCGCCACCGTGATGGCGGCATCGTTGCCGATCACCTGCGCCGCCACCATGCAGGCGGCCTCCGGAATCACCGGGTTGACCTTGCCGGGCATGATGGAACTGCCGGGCTGGAGGGCGGGCAGTTCGATCTCGCCCAGGCCGGCCAAGGGACCCGAATTCATCCAGCGCAGGTCGTTGGCGATCTTCATGAGGCCCACGGCGATGGTCTTGAGCTGGCCCGACAGTTCGACCGCCGCGTCCTGGCAGCTCAGGCTCTCGAAGAACGAATCATTGGGTAGGAACGGCAGGCCGGTGGCGTCGGCCAGGGCTTCGGCGAAGCCGGAAGCGAAGGCCGGATCGGCGTTGATGCCGGTGCCCACCGCGGTGCCGCCCTGCCCCAGTTTGTACAGGCGCGACAGGCTCGCCCGCAGCCGATCGACGCCGTTGGCCACTTGCAGCGCCCAGCCCGAGAGTTCCTGCTCCAGCCGCAGCGGCATGGCGTCCATCAGATGGGTGCGTCCGGTCTTGACCACGTCCGGGTGCGCCGCGCCCTTGTAGCGGATCGTCGCCGCCAGGTGTTCGAGCGCCGGGATCAGCTGCTCATTAACCGCCAGGGCGGCGCTGACGTGGATCGCCGTGGGAATGACGTCGTTGCTGCTCTGCCCGAGGTTGACGTCGTCGTTGGCGCTCACCGGCGTTCCCAGGCGCCGGGAGGCCAGTGTCGCCAGCACCTCGTTGACGTTCATGTTGGTGCTGGTGCCGGAGCCGGTCTGGAACACGTCGACCGGAAACTGCTCGGCGTGCGCCCCGCCGATGATGTGCTCGGCGGCCGCCACGATGGCCTCGCCCTTGCCGGCCTCCAGATGCCCCAGGGCCATGTTGACCCGGGCCGCGCATTGCTTGATCCGGGCCACCGCGCGGATGAACGCCGGCGGCAAGCGCAGCCCGCTCACCGGAAAATTGTCGATGGCGCGCTGGGTCTGAGCCGCGTAGAGCGCGGAGGCCGGAACCTTCAGCTCACCCATGCTGTCTCTTTCGATGCGATAGTCGTTCTGGCTCATGGCCTCTATTCCCCTTCGATTCAGTCATGCCGGATCGGACTCCGGCATCCGGTTCCCAAAGCCTGCCCCGGACTCGATCCGGGGGATGGGAAGTATGCCGGACCCGCATTGCGCTGTGTGGTGCGTGGATTCCCGAACTTGCCTTCCATGGCCCTGGGTTCCGGCTTCCCGGCCGGAACGACGCCCGCTATGCCCAGGATTCCCCCTTCCCCATGGAACCAGTCCGCACGTAGTCATCAGCCTCCAAGAAACCGCCGCACCGCTTCGGCGTCGAACGGCCAGCCCAATTCGCGCCCCGCGCCATCCCGCAGCACCGGAATCCGGATGCCGTACCGCTGCAACAGATCCTCATCGCCGGCGATGTCCACCGCCGTCGCCGCCACCCCCAGGCCCACCAGCACCGAATCGGCCTCCTCGCACAGATGGCAGCCGGCAGTGCCGTATAAAAGCAAGCAGGATTCAGTCGGCATCGTAACCCAAACTCGGCGCCAGCCAGCGCTCGGCCTCGCGGACCGCCATCCCCTTGCGCCGGGCGTAGTCCTCGACCTGGTCGCGGCCGAGCTTGCCGACGTTGAAATATTTCGCTGCCGGATGCGAGAAATACCAGCCGCTGACCGAGGAGGCCGGATACATGGCGAAGCTTTCCGTCAGCGCGATGCCGGTGTTGGCTTCGGCCTCCAGCAGGCTGAACAGGGTGGCTTTTTCGGTGTGGTCGGGGCAGGCCGGATAGCCCGGCGCCGGCCGGATGCCGCGGTATTCTTCCGCGATCAGCGCAGCGTTGCTCAAGGATTCCTCCGGCGCATAGCCCCAGAACTCCCGCCGCACCCGCCGGTGCATCAGTTCCGCGAAGGCCTCGGCCAGCCGGTCGGCGAGGGCCTTCAGCATGATGCCGCTGTAGTCGTCATGGGCCTGGGCGAACCGTTCCAACTGCGCCTCGATGCCATGACCGGCGGTGACCGCGAAGCCGCCCAGATAATCCGCCACTCCGCTGCCTATCGGGGCGATGAAATCCGCCAGGCAATAGTCGGGCTGGCCCCCAGGTTTCTCCTGCTGCTGGCGCAGCTGATGCAGCACCGCCAGCCGTTCGGTCCGGCTCTCGCCGGTCCACAGCACGATGTCGTCCCCGTCTGCGTTGGCCGGGAAGAAACCGACCACCGCACGGGCTCTGAGCCAGCGCTGCTCGATCAGGAGCGCCAGCATGGCGCGGGCGTCCTGCAGCAGGGTGCGGGCATGCTCGCCCACTACCTCGTCGTCAAGAATCTTGGGGTAGCTGCCGGCCAGCTCCCAGGTATGGAAGAACGGAGACCAGTCGATGTACCCGGCGATCTCTTCCAGCGGATAGGCGTCGAACACTTCCAGCCCCAAGAGGCGCGGCTTGGGCGGCGCGTAATGCGCCCAGTCGGCGTGGAAAGCCCGGCTCCTCGCCCGCTCCAGGCTCAGCAGCGTGCCTTGGGCCCGGCGTCCGGCGTGATGCTGCCGCACCTCCTCGTATTCCTTGCGAATCCTGGCCTGATAGTCATCCCGGAGATCGGCGCTCAAGAGGCTGCTGGCCACGCCGACGCTGCGCGAGGCGTCGGTCACATAGACCGTCGGCCCCTGGTAATTGGGCTCGATCTTGACCGCCGTGTGCGCCCTGGAAGTCGTCGCGCCGCCGATCAGGAGTGGGATTTCGAAGCCGAGCCGCTCCATTTCCCTGGCGACGTGGACCATCTCGTCCAGCGAGGGCGTAATGAGGCCCGACAGGCCGATGATGTCGACGCTCTCCTCGCGCGCGGTCTGCAATATCCTGTCGCAGGGCACCATCACGCCGAGGTCGACCACCTCGAATCCGTTGCATTGTAGTACCACCCCGACGATGTTCTTGCCGATGTCGTGCACATCGCCCTTCACCGTCGCCATGAGGATCTTGCCGTTCGAACCGGCGGCGCTCCCGGCCTTCTCGGCGTCCATGTACGGCATCAGATAGGCCACGGCCTTCTTCATCACCCGCGCCGACTTGACCACCTGGGGCAGGAACATCTTGCCGGCGCCGAACAGGTCGCCGACCACGTTCATTCCGGCCATCAGCGGCCCCTCGATGACATGCAGCGGGCGCTCGAACCGCCGGCGGGCTTCTTCCGTATCGGCCTCGATGAATTCGTCGATGCCCTTGACCAGCGCATGCTCCAGGCGCTTGTCCACCGGCAACGCGCGCCAGGCCAGATCGGCCTTGCGTTCGGCGCCCGCGCCTTCCTCGCCCCGGTAGCGGCCGGCGATCGCCAAGAGGCGCTCGGTGGCGTCCTCGCGGCGGGCGAGGATGACGTCCTCCACCGCATCGCGCAGCTCTTCCGGCACCTCTTCGTAGATGGCGAGCTGGCCGGCGTTGACGATCCCCATGTCCATCCCGGCGCGGATGGCGTGGTAGAGGAACACCGCGTGGATGGCCTCGCGCACCGGGTTGTTGCCGCGGAACGAGAACGACACGTTGGAAACGCCGCCGGAAATCAGTGCATGCGGCAGCCTCGCCTTGATCTCGGCCACCGCCTCGATGAAGTCGAGACCATAGCGGTTGTGCTCCTCGATGCCGGTCGCCACCGCGAAGATGTTGGGGTCGAAGATGATGTCCTCGGCCGGGAAACCCACCTTCTCGGTCAAGAGCCGGTAGGCCCGCTCGCAGATCTCGATCTTGCGCTCGCGGGTATCGGCCTGGCCCTGTTCGTCGAAAGCCATGACGATGACCGCCGCGCCGTAGCGCCGCACCAGCCGGGCATGGTGGAGAAAGGCCTCCTCGCCTTCCTTGAGCGAGATCGAGTTGACGATGCCCTTGCCTTGGATGCACTTGAGCCCGGCCTCCAGGATGTCCCACTTGGACGAATCGATCATCACCGGCACGCGGGCGATGTCGGGCTCCGAGGCGATGAGATTGAGGAACTGGACCATGGCGGCCCGCGAGTCCAGCATCCCTTCGTCCATGTTGACGTCGATCACCTGGGCCCCGCTCTCGACCTGCTGGCGGGCCACTTCCAGGGCCTCGTCGTATTTCGCCTCGCGGATCAGGCGCCGGAAAGCCGCCGAACCGGTGACGTTGGTGCGCTCGCCGACGTTGACGAACAGCGAGTCCGCCGTGATGTTGCAAGGTTCGAGCCCCGCCAGCCGGCAAGCCGGGGGAATCTCGGGAATCTGCCGCGGCGGGAAATGTTCGACCGCGTCGTGGATCGCCTCGATGTGCGGCGGCGTGGTGCCGCAGCAGCCGCCGATGATGTTGAGAAAACCCTGCTCGGCCCAGTCGGCGATCTCGCGCGCCATCGCCTCGGGCGATTCGTCGTATTCGCCGAATTCGTTGGGCAGGCCCGCGTTGGGATGCGCCGAGACGTGGGTGTCGGCGATGCGGGAGAGTTCCTCGATGTATTGGCGGAGCTGCTTGGCACCCAGGGCGCAGTTGAGGCCGATCGAGATCGGCCTGGCGTGGCGCAGCGAATTCCAGAAGGCTTCGGCGGTCTGGCCCGACAGCGTGCGGCCGGAGGCGTCGGTGATGGTGCCGGAGATCATCACCGGCAGGCTGTAGCCTTGCCGATCGAAGAACTGCTCCACCGCGAACACCGCCGCCTTGGCGTTGAGGGTGTCGAAGATGGTCTCGATCAGGATGAGGTCGGCGCCGCCATCGACCAGGCCGCGCACGGCCTCGGTGTAGGACTCCACCAGTTCATCGAAGTGGATGTTGCGAAAGCCCGGATCGTTGACCGAGGGCGAGATCGAGGCGGTCCGGCTGGTCGGCCCCAGGACGCCCGCGACGAAGCGCGGCCGGTCCGGCGTCTGCCGGCTCATGCGGTCCGCCGCCTGCCGGGCCAGCCGGGCCGAGGCCATATTGATCTCGTAGACCAGCGCCTCCATGCCGTAGTCCGCCATGCTGACGGAAGTGGCGTTGAAGCTGTTGGTTTCCAGGATGTCGGCCCCGGCTTCCAGATAGGCCCAGTGGATGGCCTCGATCACGTCCGGCCGGGTCAGCGACAGCAAATCGTTGTTGCCCTTCACGTCTTGCGGCCAGTCGGCGAAACGCTGGCCCCGGTAGTCGGCCTCCCCCAGCTTGTAGCGCTGGATCATGGTGCCCATGGCGCCATCGAGAAACAGGATGCGTTCCTTGAGCAGACGTCTTAGGAGCGAGGAACGCTCCGCAGCGGTAACGGGGATGGTCATGATCCAGAGCCGGGGAGAAAAGCGCTCCATTGTATTCGCTTGGGCGCCATGGATAAACTTGGAGGATTCCTTGCCAGATGCGAGTCAACCGGGAGACAATTGAACAGGAATTCAGGAACAGACTTAAAAGCGCCTCCCTCCGCCTCCCCGGCGAACGGAAGGAGAGACGCCATCCCGCAATGGGCACTTATGAGGAGGATCGGAATGAAGCGTTTTTCCACCCTGGCGGGCATCGCGCTGCTCGCGGGACTGTCGGCGGGCACCGCAGCCGCCGATGTTTACCTGAAGGATGCGAGCGAAATCGTGGGAACCTGGCAGCTAGAAACGGTGTCTTCCTCGCTGAAGGGCCCCAAGATCGAGGAGAACCGCACCTGGGAATTCCGCGCCGACGGCGTCATCGTGACCTCGGGTTACAACCGGCATCTGAAGATGAACGACGTGCACGAATGGAAGTACCAGATCGTGAACGGCAGGATCGCCGCCGACGATCCCGGCCGCCCGGGCAAGACGATCGATTACGCGGTTCAGGAAAAGACCGCCGACAGCATGATTTTGAAAGGGGGAATAGAAGGTTTCTATTTCTTCAAAAAACGCTAGGAGAAAAACAATGAAAATCAGCGACTTTTTGGAATTCAGCGAAGTAGACAAGAAACTCTGGATCGCCATCGCCGCCGTCATCAGCATCGCCATCCTCCTGCTGTCGGTGTTTGCGACGACCTCCCCGTTCTACTGGATCGAGCGCTTCGGGATCGCCATCCTGGAAATGTTCGTTCCGGGCTATCTCATCACCAAGCTTTTTTTCGACAAGATGGCGTTTTCCGAGCGCCCGATCTCCCTCAAGTTCATCGTCATCGAACCGGAGATCATCGACAAAGCCATCGTATCGGTGACACTCTCCATCGCTACCGTACAGACCCTGTATTTCTTGGCCACGTACCTGCGCACCTACGGACTGAACGTGGATGAAGACGTCATCAGCAGCGACAAGCTCGCTGTCGCCGTTGTCCTCTTGGTGATCGCAGGCGCCTTTGGGATCAAGTACTATCTGCTCCGCAAGAAATCATCCACTCAGGCATCCTGACAGGCAGCTCGAACAAGGATGTTCCGCCGCGAACTCGACACCAAGCATGTCCGATACCAGAGACAAACCCGGTCTGCTGCAAGTGATCGCCAGCACTCTGGCCGCCGCTTTCGGCGTACAGAGCGAAAAGAACCGGCTCCGCGACTTCCAGCACGGCTCCGCCAAGGCGTACATCGTGGCCGGCATCGTCGGCACGGTCGTTTTCGTCCTGACGGTGTACGGGGTGGTGAAGCTCGTTCTAAGCGGTTCCGGAAAGTGACGCCGGAGCCATGAACCTCCGGCGCGATCGCGAGTGAGCCATACGCGGCGGCGCCTGACCCGGGAGGATACCGCGCTGCCCATGGAGAGAATGAACACCGAGCCACCCCGCCTGTCCGTCCGCGAACGGCCGCTTTCCCCCCACCTCCAGGTCTATCGCCTGCCGGTCACCGCGCTGCTCTCCATCGCTCACCGGATCACCGGCGTCCTGCTCAGTCTGGGACTGGTCGCTCTGGTGCTGGTGCTCATGTCAGTGGTACAGGGACCGTCGGCCTATGCACCAATCCATGCGTTCCTGTCCGGCATCGCGGGCAGAATCCTGCTGTGGGCTTGGATCGCCGCTCTGCTTTTTCATCTGTCCCACGGCATCCGCCATCTCGCCTGGGATACCGGACACGGTTTTTCGCGGGACTCCCTCACCTATTACGCGCTGGGCGAGCTCGCGGCCGCACTCGTGCTGCTGCTGGCTGTCGCCGTCGCTACCATCGCCCGGAGCTGAACCCGATGAAAAACTACCGGACTCCGCTCGCCCGGGCCCGCGGTCTCGGCTCCGCCCGCGAAGGCCTGCACGACTGGTGGCGGCAGCGGGTGACGGCGGTAGCCCTGGTCCCGCTGGGACTCTGGTTCGCCTTCAGCGTGGCTCTGCTCCCTTCCGCCAGCCATGCGCAGCTGGTGGCATGGATCAACGTGCCCTGGAATACCCTGCTGCTTCTGTCCTTCATACTGATCGTCTTCTACCACACCATGCTCGGCTTGCAGGTCATCATCGAGGACTACGTCCATCTCGACTGGCTCAAGCTGGCCGGCATCCTCGGCGTCAAGCTGGTGATTTCGTTCCTGGGGCTGGCGGCGGTATACGCCATCCTGCGCATCGTGTTCGCGTAGCTGAAATGAGCAAGGCCTACGAAATCATCCGGCACACCTACGATGCCGTCGTGGTCGGCGCCGGCGGTGCGGGACTGCGCGCCACCCTAGGGATGGCCGAGAAGGGCCTCAAGACCGCCTGCATCACCAAGGTGTTCCCCACCCGCAGCCACACCGTGGCGGCGCAGGGCGGCATCAGCGCTGCGCTGGGCAACATGGGCGAGGACGACTGGCGCTGGCACATGTATGACACGATCAAGGGCTCGGACTGGCTGGGCGACCAGGACGCGATCGAATACCTGTGCCGCGAGGCCATGCCGGCGGTCATCGAGCTGGAACACTACGGCGTCCCGTTCTCGCGCACCGAAAACGGCAAGATTTACCAGCGCCCCTTCGGCGGCATGACCACGCGCTACGGCAAAGGCGTGGCCCAGCGCACCTGCGCCGCCGCCGACCATACCGGCCATGCGATCCTACAGACCCTGTACCAGCAGTCGCTGAAACACGAGGCCGAGTTCTTCGTCGAATATTTCGCGCTCGATCTCATCATGGACGAAGGCGAATGCCGCGGCGTGCTGGCCTGGCGGCTGGACGACGGTACCCTGCATCTGTTCCGGGCGCACATGACCCTGCTCGCGACCGGCGGCTACGGACGGGCCTATTTCTCGTCCACCTCGGCCCACACCTGCACCGGCGACGGCAACGCGATGGTGCTGCGGGCCGGGCTGCCCTTGCAGGACATGGAGTTCGTACAGTTTCATCCCACCGGCATCTATGGCGCCGGCTGCCTGATCACCGAAGGCGTGCGGGGCGAGGGCGGCTATCTCACCAATTCCGAAGGCGAGCGATTCATGGATCGCTACGCCCCGCATGCGAAGGACCTCGCTTCGCGCGATGTGGTCAGCCGCGCCATGACGATCGAGATCCGCGAAGGCCGCGGCCTCGGCCCGGAAAAGGACCATCTGCATCTGCATCTCGAACATCTCGATCCGGCCGTCATCCACGAACGCCTCCCCGGCGTCGCCGAGACCGCGCGGATTTTCGGCGGCATCGACGTGACCCGTGACCCGATCCCGGTACTGCCGACCGTGCATTACAACATGGGTGGTGTTCCCACCAACTACCGCGCCGAAGTGGTGACGCTGAAGGACGGCCAGCCGGAATCCGTCGTCCCCGGCCTGATGGCGATCGGCGAAGGCGCCTGTGTCTCCGTGCACGGCGCCAACCGGCTGGGATCGAACTCGCTGCTGGACCTGGTGGTATTCGGGCGCGCGGCCGCGCTGCGCTGCGCCGAATTGATCCGGCCACGCCAGATGCACAAGCCTTTGCCCGAGGGCGCCTGCGATGCCATCCTGGCCCGCTTCGACCGCCTGCGCCATGCCAACGGCGGCCTCCGCACCGCGGAAATCCGGCTGGACATGCAACGCACGATGCAGAGCCACGCCAGCGTATTCCGGACCGGCGAGGTATTGCGGGAGGGCGTGAAAGAGCTGAAACGGATCATGGAATCCTTCATCGACGTGCGCATCCAGGACCGATCATTGATCTGGAACACCGATCTGCTCGAAACCCTGGAGCTGGAAAATCTTCTGCAGCAGGCCATGGTGACCGTCGCCGCCGCGCTCAACCGCGAGGAAAGCCGCGGCAGCCATGCCCGCGAGGACTTCCCGGAGCGGGACGATGTCAACTGGCTCAAACATTCGCTGCTCTGGCTCGATGAACGGCACGAAACGGCCGTTAGCTACCGGCCGGTCCGCCTCCATACTTTGACCTCCGACGTGGAGCCGATACCGCCTCAGAAGCGGGTGTATTGAGCCCCCATTCGCCCCGCAGAAAAACATTGCTTCCCGAATGTTCCCGGCCCCGCAGGAAATCGCGTTTCCGCTCTGGTATCTTTATCCGTCCCCCAAATCTCCCGGCGTCACCTCGGCATCCCAATGAATTGGCTTTGGTACCTCTATGGCGCCGCGGCGCTCCTGGCCGTCGGCGGGCTGATGCGCGCCATCCCCCGGCGCAAGCTCAGGCGCGCCCGCACGCTTCCCTGCCAAATCAAGCGGATCCTGTTCTCCCCGGAAGAACATACCTTGTTTGCCGTCCTGAAAAGCGCGGTCGAGGACGAGTTCGAAATCTTCGCGAAAATCCGGGCGAGCGACATCCTGTCTCCACATCGCGGCATCGGCCGCAAGGAGGCGGGCGAGCTTTACCAGTCGATGGCCGGACGCCGCTTCACCTTCGTGCTCTGCCACAAAGCCGACCTCTCCGTCGCCGGGGTCGTGGAACTGGCCGGACACGCAGCGGAACGAAAGGCGCAGGACGCGGACGACCCGGTCGCGCTGCTGTGCCACGCCGCCGGACTGCCTTTGATCCGCGTCCCGGCCAGCCCGTACTACGACAGCGGCGAAATCGGCCGGCAGGTCAGGGAGGAAATCCGCCGGGAACCCGCGATCGCCCACGGCGACAGCGAGGGTGGCCGGATCGAGCCGCGGATATCGAACCTCGAAAACCTCAAGTTCTGAACATGCCCACCCTCACCCTATATGGCATTGCCAACTGCGATGCCTGCCGCAAGGCGCGCCGAACCTTGGAAAGCCAGGGACGCGCCTTGCGCTTCCACGACCTCCGTACCGAGGGGCCGGACCGTCTCCTCATCGAACGCATGGAGAGTAGCTTGGGCTGGGAGAACCTGCTCAACCGCCGCAGCGCCGCATGGCGCACGCTTCCGGAATCCGCCCGCACGCCGCTCGACCGGGCCCGCGCGCTGGAGCTGATGTCGGAACACCCGACGCTGATCAAGCGCCCGGTCGTCGAAGACGCGGGCAAATTTTTCCTCGGCCTTGCCGCCTTCCTGTCCGCACCATGAGCGATACTCTGAACCTCGCCGTCGAGCTGATCCGGCGCGAATCCGTCACCCCCGAAGACGCCGGCTGCATGGACCTGGTGATCGAACGGCTGGCGCCGCACGGCTTCCGGGCCGAATGGCTGAATTTCGGCGACACCAAGAACATCTGGCTCCGGCGCGGCGAGGCGGCGCCGCTCTTCGTGTTTCTCGGCCATACCGACGTGGTGCCGCCGGGCCCCCTGGAAGACTGGTCGTCCCCGCCTTTCGAGCCCGAAATCCGCGACGGCAGACTGTACGGCCGCGGCGCGGCCGACATGAAGGGCAGCGTCGCGGCCATGACCACGGCCTTGCAGCGCTTCGTCGCCCGCCATCCCGGGCACCGGGGTTCCATCGCCGTCCTGCTGACCAGCGACGAGGAAGGTTCGGCCCACGACGGTGTGGTCAAGGTGGCGGAGGTCCTCAAATCGAGAGGCACGGCGATTGACTGGTGCCTGGTCGGCGAACCTTCGAGCTTCGACCTGCTGGGCGACGTCATCCGGGTGGGCCGCCGGGGCTCCTTGGGCGGCGTGCTGCGGGTCCTGGGCGTGCAGGGCCATGTCGCCTATCCCCATAAGGCGGACAATCCAATCCATCGCTTCGCGCCCGCGCTCCACGAACTCATCGCCCAAGTCTGGGACGAGGGCAACGAATTCTTCCCGCCGACCAGCTTCCAGGTCTCCAACATCCGCGCGGGGACCGGTGCGGACAACGTCATTCCCGGCAGGCTCGAGGCGCTGTTCAACTTCCGCTTTTCGACCGAACTCACGGCTGAGGACATCCAGCGCCGGGTGGAAGCCATCCTGGACCGCCACGGCCTGCGCTACGAATTGAGCTGGCGGCTGTCCGGCGCGCCATTTCTGACACGGGAAACGGAGCTGGTGAGAGCCACCCGCGACGCCATCGCCGCAGTCACCGGCCGCAGCGCGCGGGCCGACACCGGCGGCGGCACCTCCGACGGCCGCTTCATCGCCCCGACCGGCGCCCAGGTGGTGGAACTGGGACCGCTCAACGGCAGCATCCACAAAATCGACGAACATGTCGATATCGAGGACATCGAAACATTGTCCGCCATCTACGAACGCATCCTCGACGATTTGCTGGTGAAATCTTGATTTGACCAGAGATGACCGCAGCCAATGCGTTTGGTTCAGTCAACAATGAATTGCTATCTATCACCATTGTCAACACAACCCGATCTCTATAACCTAGAGCCGTGTTCCACTTCCAAGGCTCGAGGTATTTCTTATGACTGGTCTCGAACTTGTTCTGCTCACAGCGATCTTCGGCACCTTCGCCGGCAGCGTAGGCTATTGTTGGAACCATTACCGCTCGCTCGGAAAATAATCCTGGATCAAGTCCAGGGCCGGGCCCGATTTTCCAAATATCTACGGTCTCCTCCTCGTGTGCCATAGAGCTCACGCTTGACCTGCCTTTTCGGCGGGTCTTTTTTTGCCCGCCGGACGGGCAGACGCTGATGGTATCATCCCGGAACCCTTCGAGATTTCAGGAATACGCCATGCCCGACACCGCTTTTCCTCCTCTCGTCGAAGCCCGCTGGCTGGCCGAGCGCCTGCACGATCCGCAGATCCTTGTCGTCGACGCCAGCTTCTTCATGCCCGTCCAGCAACGCGACGCCAAGGCCGAATTCGCCGCCGCCCATATTCCGGGCGCCCGGTTCTTCGACATCGACGCGATTGCGGACACCGGCAATCCCCTGCCCCACATGTTGCCGGCCCCGGAATTCTTCGCCGACCAGGTGGGACGGATGGGCATAACCAACGACAGCCATGTCATCGCCTACGACGGCAATGACTTCATGGCTTCGGCCCGGGTCTGGTGGACGTTCCGGGTGTTCGGCCACGATCGCGTATCGGTGCTCGACGGCGGCTTCCGGTCCTGGCGGGAACAAGGTCTCCCTGTGTCTGCCGAAGATGCGCCCGGCGCCCCGCGCGAGTTCCGGGCCGGTTTCCGCCCCGAACTGGTCGTTGATCTCGAAGCCATGCGGAAGGCGGCGGCGGAGCGGACGATCCAGGTGCTGGATGCCCGCTCGCCCGGCCGGTTCGCCGGCACCGAGCCGGAACCCCGGACCGGCCTGCGCTCCGGCCATATTCCGGGCAGCCGCAACCTTTTCTTCAAGCGGCTGATCGGCGAAACCAGCCATCGCTTCAAGTCAATTGCCGAATTGGAGACGCTATACCGCGAAGCCGGTGTCGACCTGAGCCGCCCGGTGGCGGCCACCTGCGGAACCGGGGTAACGGCCTCGATCCTGGCGCTGGGGCTGTATTTGCTGGGGCGCCCCGATACCGCGGTCTACGACGGCTCGTGGACCGAATGGGGCGGGCGGACCGACACCCCCATCGAAACCGGCTGAACGCTTCCCGCATGGCGGCCAGCCCGGAGCAAGCGCCGGTCATCGGCAGCATTGCCGAAGTCCACGGCCCGGTGGTGGTGATCGCCTGCCAAACGCTGCCGCCGCTCCGGCAGGCCTTGTACAGCCGGATCGATCATGAAACCTATCTGTTCGAGGTCCACCAGCACCTCGACGAAAGCCATGTCCGCGCCGTCACTCTCCACCGAACCGCGGGCCTGCAGCGCGGCATGGCGGTCCATGATCTCGGGGCGCCGCTGCAGGTCCCGGTTTCCGCCGGCTGCCTGGGCCGGCTGGTGAACCTGTTCGGGGAACCGCTGGACGGCGGCCCGCCCCTGCCGAACTCCGAATACCGCAACGCCCACCGCCCCCCGGCCCCCCTGGCTGAATCGCTCGCGGCCGGTGAAACCCTGGAGACCGGCATCAAGGTCATCGACCTGCTCTGCCCTTTCGCCCGCGGCGGCAAGACCGGCCTGTTCGGCGGCGCAGGCGTGGGGAAAACGGTGCTGATCATGGAATTCATGCACGCCGTCATCGCCCTGCACCGGGGAGTCTCGGTCTTCGCCGGCGTGGGCGAACGCATCCGCGAAGGCCACGAACTGTGGCGCGAACTGGCCGAAGCCGGCGTCCTCGACAAGTCGCTGCTGGTCTACGGCCAGATGGACGAGTCGCCCGGCGTCCGTTTCCGGGTCGGGCTGACCGCCTTGACCTACGCCGAATACCTGCGCGACACGCTGCACACCGAAGTGCTGTTCCTCGTCGACAATGTGTTCCGCTTCGTCCAGGCCGGCAGCGAGATTTCCAGCCTGCTGGGCCGGATGCCCGCCACCGTGGGCTACCAGCCGACCCTGGCCACCGAGGTGGCCGAAATCGAGGAGCGCATCACCTCGACCGCTGCCGGCGCGATCACCTCGGTACAGGCCGTATACGTGCCCGCCGACGACATGACCGACCCCGCCGTGGCCGCCATCCTTAGCCACCTCGATACCACCGTGGTGCTGTCGCGCGCCCAGGCGGGCAAGGGCATCTATCCGGCGATCGACCCGCTGGCCTCGGGCAGCCGGCTGATGGACCGGCATGTGATCGGAGACCGCCATTACACGATCGCCCAGGGAGTGCGGGAGCATCTGGCCCGCTACCGGGAGCTGGAAGACATCATCACCATGTTGGGGATAGAGGAGCTGTCGCCGGCGGACCGGCTCGTCGTGCTGCGGGCGCGCAAGCTCCAGCGCTATCTGACCCAGCCTTTCTTCGTCACCGCCCAGCACACGGGGCTTACCGGAGTCAGCGTGCCGCTGGAAGCCACGCTCGGCGATTGCGACGGTTTTCTGGCCGGCCGCTACGACGACCTGGCGGAAGAGGATTGCTATATGCGCGGCATGCTCGGGAGCGGCGCATGAGGACCTTTGCGCTGAGCCTGAGGGATGCCCATCGCTGCCAGGAAATCGAGGGCATCGAAACCTTCGCCGGCGCCGACGACACGGGCAGCTTCGCCATCCGCGCCGGACACGCGCCGCTGGTCGCGGCCCTGGGGTTCGGCCTAGCCCGCTTCAAACCCGAGGACGGCGGCTGGCGCTACCTCGCGGTACCCGGCGCCATGCTGAACTTCGCCCACAACCGGCTGGAACTCCTGACCCGGCGGTTCTATCTCTATGACGACTACCGGATCGCTGCGGCGGCATTGCGGGAGGAACTGGAAGCCGAGGAGCGAACGCTGGCGGAAACCCGGGCCAGCATCCGCGCCCTGGAGCAGCACATGCTGAAACGGCTGTGGCAGCTGCGGCGCGAGGGAATCAAGCTTTAGATCACCAGGGGCCGCCCCAGTAGCCTCCACCCAGCCCGCCGGCCCCCATGTATCCGCCGCCGACGCCGTATCCGTAAGGGCCGGCATAAGGCATGCCGTAGTAATAATACGGATTGCCGCCGTAGAAGCCGCCGCCGCCCAGTGGATTGCCCGCCGCGCCGGCGTAATAGCCCATCGGTTCGCCGTCCTCGGTCAGATAGGCATCGGGTCCCGGTCCGCAGCCCGACAGTGCGCAGGCGGCCAGACAGGCAAGATAACGCGGCATCGAAGCTCCGGGCTCAGCGATGGTGGTCATCGACGACACCCACGTAAGGATCCCCCCAGTAGCCGCCCATGCCGTACGGCATCCCATAGTAATAATAAGGATCGCCGTAGAAGCCCCCATAGCCGCCGTAATAGCCCATACCGGCGTAAGGATTTCCGGCGCCCACGGAGTAATAGCCGAAGGGCTCATCCTTGTTCAAATATCCCTGATAGCCGGGATCGCCGCAGCCGCCCGCAAGAACCGCCAGGCCTCCTGCCATGACTCTGCTCAAAACCTTTTGCCGGAATTTCAAGACGGTCTCCCGCAGCCGATGAACGAGCGCAGAGGATAGCCGGTTTCACGGGCGCAAGCACGCCCGTTCTCGGCCCGCAGCTGATTCCCGGCTCAGCCGCCCGGCTTGCGGAAAGCGAGGACACGATAGCGCAGGAGCCCCAGGCGGCTGGCCAGTTCGGCAAACAGCGTTTCCGCCACGGCCGAAAACCGCAGCTCTCGCAGCCGCGGGCTCAAGCGGCGCAGGAACGGATAGGTGGGAAGCGTGTTGCGGGTGATGTCGCGATCGAGCAACTGGAGGAAGCCGGTTTCGGCGGCGAGCCTCGCGTAACGGCCCGCGGTACAGCGCATGTCGACCTTGCCGTAGAACCCGCGGGAACCCGGCCAGTAGCCAGCGGCCACGGTAGCCGGCAACAGCGCCCTGGCCGGCACGAAATCGGACAGTGCCAGCCTTCCGCCGGGTTTCAGCACCCGCCAAGCTTCGGCGAAAAAGCGTCCGCGATCGGGAAAATGAAAGATGCACTCCACCGCGAGGACAACGTCGCAAGACGCATCGGCGAAGGGCAACGCGCAGGCATCGGCCCGAAGCCACGCCAGCGTATTTCCTGCGTTGGGGGCATGCAGCCGGGCGGCGCGGAGCAACTGGCGGTGGTCGATGTTCACGCCGGTGAGGGCAACCCCGCTGCGATGCGCATCGATACTGGCCAGCGTCCCGCCGAAGCCGCAACCGACGTCCAGTACCCGTTCACCGTCACCGATGCCGGCCGCCTGCCAGACCTCTCGGGACAAACGCTCCGCCGCCGCTGCAAACTCGGCCGGCGTCGGCGCATGATCCGGCGCTTGGTCCCAATAACCCCAATGGACGTGGCGGCCGAAGGCCTCGGAGACGGCCGTATCTCCCGCCTCGAAGCGATCCAGCAATGCGTCGAAATAGGGAAGTTGTGGATCGTGGGAATGGGGGGCCACGGCTGCTCTTAGTCTATCGGACATGCGCCCTGCGCACAGCCTATCCTTAGCCAGGGTCAGATCAACGCAGTCAAAACGATCAGTGAAACGAAACCGACCAGGACGAGGGTAAGGGCGCGTTCGTGATGCCCACTTCCTGGTCCGCGGAGAAATTTTCAAGCTCATCGGGCGCCTTGTCCAGAAGCTTCATGGGGGTTTTCTGCACGGCAGCCGCAGCGACATCCCCGATGTGGTAGATTTTTACGAGACCCGATTCGGCCTGGGCCTCAACAACAGGGAACGTCTGGACCTGATCGGTTTTTTGCGCGCCCTTTGACGAATCGCATGGCCATTGCAGCGAGCGCCTTCTTATGAATACTCCCCCCACCTCCGCCACCGAACAGCAGATCGCCGAACTGGTCAGGCGTTTTTACGAACGGGCTCTGAACAACGACAGCCTGCGGCCCCTCTTCGAAGCCGCCGTAACGGACTGGGACACGCATCACCGCGTGGTCCAGGATTTCTGGTCGCGGACTTTGCTGGACACGAACAGGTACCGCGGGCATCCCTACCCTGTCCACGCGCAGCTTCCGTTGCAGCCGGAGCATTTTGACATCTGGCTGGAGCTGTTCCGAGAAACGGCGCGGGAAGTGCTTCCGCCCGATGCCGCCGCCAAGGCCATTTCGCGCGCCGAGCACATGGCCGAGAGTTTCAAGGCGGGGATGTTCAGCTTTCCGCGATACGAAGGCCCGAAACTGTGGAAATCGGCGCTGTGAAACCGCGGCCAGCCGCCGATGCCGAACCGCGCTTCCTGCTTTATCACCTCCATCCGCTCAGTTCGCGCCTGCTGTTCGTGCGCCACGCCTCGGGCAGCGTTCTGACGCCGCGTCCCCTGCCCTTTCTGTCCAGCCCCGTCGAAGACGACGGCGCCGGTCAAAAACTCGATCCCGTCCTGCAATTGCGCCTGGGCATGCAAATCCACGCGGGGCTGGGGTTCGAGCCCGGAACGCTGGTGGTCGAACGGGGATTTTTGCGCCGGGCGGAAATCCCCAGGGCAGTGGTGAACGTACATCTGGCCAAATTCATCGCTCTCGACCCGCCGCACGACGAAATGCGGGCCAAGGGCGGCGAGTTCCGCTCCATCACGGAGCTTCACGGCGGCCATCCGGTGGAAATGACGATGCTCCGCTGGGCTTACGAATTCCTGCTCGGCGGCTGAATCTTCCGTAGTCCGCCGGCATCAAGCGGTCGGGAAAAGATCAGACCAGCCCGAAAAACGGCTGCACGTCCACCAGAGCCCCCGGCTCCACCGGCCCGCTATCCAGCGGCAGCACGATGAAGCAGTTGGCCTGGCTCATCGAAGTCAGGATACCGGAGCCCTGCTGGCCGGTTTTGCGGACCACCATCCGGCCTTCGCCGTCCGGCTCGACGATGCCGCGCTGGAATTCGACCCGGCCCGGCCGCTTTCTGAGCTTCGACAGGCACACCGCCTTGAATACCGTAGGGGCCGGCAACGGCCACTCGCCCGTCATCCGGCGCAGTGCCGGCTGGACGAACTGGTAGAACGTCACCATGGCCGCCACCGGATTTCCGGGCAGGCCGAAGAATACGGCATGGCCGATACTGCCGAAGGTAATGGGCCGGCCCGGCTTCATCGCGATCTTCCAGAATTCGATGCGCCCTGCCCGCTCCAGCGCGTCTCTCACAAGGTCGAATTCGCCCACCGAAACGCCGCCAGTGGACACGATCGCGTCCGCTTCGGCGGACGCCTGGGCCAACACGGCCTCCAGCCGTTCTCTGTTGTCGCCGACGATGCCGAATTCGCGCACGTCGGCACTCAATCGCTGCAGCATGCCGAGCAGGGTGTAGCGGTTGCTGTCGTACAAGCAGCCCTCGCCCAGTGCTTCGCCCGGTTCCCGCAATTCATCCCCGGTGGTGAACAGCGCAACCCTCAACTTGCGGTAGACCTGCACCCGCGCCTGCCCCTGTCCGGCTAACACCCCCAAGTCGGCGGGCACGATGCGGCGCCCCCGCGCCAGCACGATCTGGCCGATGGCGACGTCCTCCCCGGCGTGCCGCACATTCTGGCTGGGCTTTTCCCCGGAGCCGACAACCGCCCAGCCGCCTTCGGCTTCGACATTTTCCTGCATGACGACGGTATCGGCCTCCCCCGGCATTACGGCGCCGGTGAAAATCCGCACGCATTGTCCCGCCCCGACAACGCCGCGGAACGGCGCGCCTGCGCGCGACACCCCGACGACCTCCAGGCGGCGCTTTCCCGAGAGAGGCAAATCCGCGCCCCGCAAGGCATAGCCGTCCATCGCCGAATTCGGCGCCGCCGGGACGGCAACCGTGGCGCGGACATCCTCGGCCAGCACCCGGCCCAGCGCAGACCGCAAATCCACGGTCTCGGTTTCGGCTACGGCATGCGCGGCGTCGAGAATGCGGGTCTGCGCGGTCTCGACCGTCAATGCGCTGAGGTCGTAGTCGTCTTCGCAGGTCGCTGGGTAATTCGCGGGTACTGTCATCACTGGATGGAATCCATGCATTCATGGGTCCGGATCGGATGTCGCGGACACCCCTTCAAATGGCGCGAGGCATAATAGCCGGTGGGCATTGGGACTGAAACGATTCCGCTGACTGGAGAAACTCCGCGCATGTCGCGTGCGTCAATAAGCTAACCGTTCATGCCGCGAGCGGCACCCCGGAACATGTAAGCCGCTTGCGGCATGAACGGTTTCCCTCACCCCAACCCTCTCCCAAAGGGGGACAAGGTGTTCGCTTCGCGACTTTCACGGTAAC
>JBFMDC010000018.1:0-37706 GCA_040753975.1 Pseudomonadota bacterium | reverse complement strand
TGGGGGGCCCGGCGGTTTGGGGGGGGGGCCACGCCTTTATAGGATAATAATCCCTTTTTCACCACTCTCCTTTTCCCCCGGCTCCCCCGTTCATGAAAAAGCGTCTGGAAACCCTGCTCCGCAGCGCGCTGGAGCGACTGCAAACCGCCGGCGACCTGCCCGCCGGCGCGGAAGTACCGCTTCAGATCGAACGCACCCGCGATCCCGCACATGGCGATTTCGCGGCCAACACGGCCATGCTGCTGGCCAGACCCGCCCGTTGCAATCCGCGCCGGCTGGCGGAAAAGATTTGCGCTGCGCTGCCGGCCGACCCGGCAGTCGTCCGCACCGAAATCGCAGGACCCGGCTTCATCAACTTCTTTCTCGACCCCACCGCCCAGCACCGGATCATCGCCGAGATCCATGCCCAGGGTCCGGACTTCGGCCGCAGCAGCATCGGGGCGGGACAACGGGTGCAGGTCGAATTCGTATCCGCCAATCCCACCGGCCCCCTGCACGTCGGCCACGGCCGGGGGGCCGCCTATGGCGCCGTGGTCGCAGACCTGCTCGAGGCGGCGGGTTTTAACGTGCACCGGGAATACTACGTCAACGACGCCGGCCGGCAGATGGACATCCTGGCCGCCAGCGTCTGGCTGCGCTACCTGGAAAACTGCGGCGAGGTGCTGCCTTTTCCGGCCAACGGCTACCGCGGCGAATACGTCCGCGACGTCGCGTCCGACCTTTACCGTACCCAGGGCGAGCGTTACCGGATCTCCGCGGATGGAGTCCTGGCCGGACTGCCGCCGGACGAGCCCGAAGGCGGCGACAAGGAGGAATACATCGACGCCGTGGTGCGCAAGGCGAAGGACACGCTCGGCCCCGAGCGCTACCGCGAGGTGTTCACCGCCGGCCTCGACAGCATCCTCGACGACATCCGCGACGATCTGGGCGAATTCGGCACCCATTACCAGGAATGGTTCTCCGAACTGAGCCTGACCGAAACCGGCGCGGTGGAACGGGCCTTGGAGAAGCTCAAGGCCTCGGGCTACGTCTACGAGAAGGACGGCGCGCAGTGGTTCGCCTCCACCCGCCTCGGCGACGAGAAGGACAGGGTATTGGTGCGCGAGAACGGCCAGACCACTTATTTCGCCTCCGATGTCGCCTACCACCTGAACAAGCTGGAGCGCGGCTTCGACCGCATCGTCAACGTCTGGGGCGCCGACCACCACGGCTACATCCCGCGCGTCAAGGCCGCCATCCAGTCGTTGGGAGGCGATGCCGGCAAACTGGAGGTGCTGCTGGTGCAGTTCGCGGTGCTGTACCGGGGCGAGGAGCGGGTGCAGATGTCCACCCGCTCCGGGGAGTTCGTGACCCTGCGCCAGCTCCGCAACGAGGTCGGCAAGGACGCGGCGCGCTTCTTCTACGTGATGCGCAAGTCCGACCAGCACATGGATTTCGACCTCAAGCTGGCGACCTCACGCACCAATGAAAATCCGGTCTACTACGTGCAGTACGCCCATGCGCGGGTGTGCAGCGTGTTCCGCCAGCTCGACGAAAAAGGCTGGGCGCGGGACCTGTGGCGCGGGATGCGGCATCTCGAAAACCTGAGCGATGCGCACGAACTCGCGCTGGTGGGCAGCCTCTCGCGCTACCCCGAAGTCGTGGAACAGGCGGCTCTGCAATACGCGCCGCATCATTTGGTGCACTATTTGCGCGACCTCGCCGCCGAATTCCACGGCTACTATAATAGCTGCCAGTTCCTGGTCGAGGACGGGGACCTGCGGGATGCCCGTCTGAATCTGATCGATGCCGTACGGCAGGTCATCGCCAACGGTCTCGGCTTGCTGGGCGTGTCCGCTCCCGAAACCATGTAGCAATGCCTAAGGATTACAAACACAGGGTTCCCGGTTACCGCCAGGCACGGCGCCGGCAAAAGCGCGGCTGGCTGGCGGCGGGCGTGGCCGCGGCGTGCCTGGCGGCCGGCGGGGGAACCTATGTCATCCTTTCCAGGCATGCCGAAACAGCCGCGGTAGTTCCGCCTCCGGAAGCCAAGGCCGGCCAGGCGCAATCGGAACAAACGGCAAACAAGACCGAAGCCAAGAGCCTGGAAACTCCTGTCCCCACGCCCGGCAAAAAAGCCAACCCGCCACGGTTTACCTTTTACAAGATATTGTCGGAAAAGGAAGAAATCATCCCGGAAGCGGAGATCCGAACCATCAAGCGGGAGGAAGAACAGGGCAAGTCGCCGCCGGGCGGCGGCTATATCGTTCAGGCAGGCTCCTACCGTTCGCGGGCGGACGCCGAAAAAATGCGCGCCGACCTGATCAGGCTCAAGGTCAAAGCCAGGCTGGAAAGCGTAAAGATAGAAAACGTCGAATGGTTCCGCGTGAAGGTCGGTCCCTACGACAGCTTAGCCGACGCCGACCGCCTGCGCTCGTTCCTCAAGAAGAACGGGATCGACAGCGTGGTGCAGAAGATGACGCCCCCTAAGTCCCCTCCCCCCGCCGCGAAACATTGATCCGGCCCAGGCTTCAAGCCACCAGCCGGTAACACGGCTCGTATTTCGTTCCCGGCAGCTTCATCCGTTTCTGCGCCACGAAGGTCGCGAGCAATTCATCCAGCGGATCGAGGATCGAACGCTCGCCGCGGATCTCGAACAAACCTCCCTGCTCGATCCGGCGGATACCATCCGCCTTGACGTTCCCCGCGACGATACCGGAGAACGCCCTCCGCAGATTCGCCGCCAGCGCATGAGGAGGCTGATCCCGGTGCAGGGCGAGGCCGGCCATGTTTTCGTGGCTCGGCACGAAAGGCGTCTGAAACGCCGGTTCGATGTGGAGCAGCCAGTTGTAGTAATAGGCGTCGTCGTGATGCCGCCGGAACTGCCGCACCAGATCGACGCCTTCCTTCATCTGTCTGGCGGCCTGCGCCGGATCGCCGATCACGATCTCATAGCGCTTCCGCGCTTCCTGCCCCAGGGTCGCCTCGATGAAACGGTCGATCTGCTCGAAATAGCCGGCGCTCTGGCGGGGCCCGGTGAAGACCAGGGGAAACGGCAGGTATTTGTTTTCCGGATGCATCAGGATGCCGAGCACGTGCAAAATCTCCTCGGCAGTGCCCACGCCGCCGGGAAACACCACGATACCGTGGCCCGTCCGCACGAAGGCCTCCAGGCGCTTTTCGATGTCGGGCATGATGACCAGCTCGTTGACGATCGGATTGGGCGGCTCGGCGGCGATGATGCCGGGCTCGCTGATGCCGACGTAGCGCGGGTTTCTGATCCGCTGCTTGGCGTGGGCGATGGTGGCACCCTTCATCGGCCCCTTCATCGCGCCCGGTCCGCAGCCGGTGCAAACGTCCAGCCCCCGAAGACCCAGCTCGTGGCCGACTTCCTTGGTGTACTCGTACTCGCCGCGGTCGATGGAATGACCGCCCCAGCACACCACCATGTTGGGCGGCACATCTGGCACCAGGCAGTTGGCGTTGCGGAGGATATGGAACACCGCGTCGGTTACGTGTCGCGATTCGGACAGATCGAATTTCGGGTCGCCGACGATCTCGAAGCGGGTATAGACGATGTCCCGCAGCACCGAAAACAGATGCTCGCGTATCCCGCGGATCATTTCACCGTCCACGAACGCGCTTTGCGGCGGGTTGATGAGCTCCAGGCGCACGCCGCGCGCCGTGGGGAGAACGCGGATGTCGAAATTGCGGTACTTCTCGAAGACCTGCTTGCCGTCATCGACCTGGCCGCCGCAGTTCAGCACCGCAAGCGAACAATTGCGGAACAGTTCGTGGAGGGCGCTTTCGCTGCTGTCGAGCAGCTTTCCGGCTTCGAGTTTGGAAAGGACTTCGAGGCTGCCTTCCGGGCTGACCTGGACAGTAATGGTGGACATGGGACTCAATCAAACGTGAGTGAGAAGCACCGCCCGACATAGCGGAAAGCCTGTGGATAACTTTGTGGGAAAAGTAAGGGATTTGCCGGCGTTGGTTTGTCGTATGCCACATCCGCCATGTCCAAGACTCCAAAATGCTTGCAAATTTTATTAAAAAACAGACGCCTGCATATTTTACTTCAGAAGCCGCTCAAGATAGTCAACAAACCGACCGCCCTCCGCCAATTGTGCACAACTTCGAAAATATGCCCTGTCAGTGTGCATGCCGATCACAGAGCGCGTGCCACGCGGGGTGACGTCCGATGAGCGCCAGCGCTTGTTCGAGCAGGGTCTTGCCCGGCTCGCGGCGGTGCCAGGTGGATGCGCCGGAAGGGTGCGGCAGCGGGATCAGATCCGCCCTCACACCTTCCATTTCGAGACGGTGGCGCTTTCCCACGATGTCGGAGAGCTGCCCGAACGCCAGAAACCGGCTCGCTGCAAGCTTTCCCACCGGAATGATCAGGGCCGGCTTGAGCAGGTCGAGCTCGGCGCGCAGCCAGACCGAGCACTGTTCGATCTCGTACGGATCCGGGACACGGTCTCCGCCCTTGGGATTCTTGCCGGGAAAACAGCGGCATACCGCAGCCATGTAGACCCGCTCCCGGAATGCTTCCTCGCCCAGGCCGATACCTGCAAACCAGCGGAACATCATCTTCCCCGCCGTCCAGGCAAACGGCTTGCCCAGCATGCCCTCCTTCGCGCCGGGCGCCTGGCCCACCAGGTACACCGGAGAGGCGACCGGCTTACCCATGACCACCGGCGGCACCATGCCGGGGCAGCGGCTGCACCGCCGCATGGCGGCCTGGTGCCGGCCGATCGCTTCCGCAACATCCCTCAATGGGTTTCACCCCGGCTCCAGGCGAGGGTGTGCAGGCGCATCAGGGTATCGGAATCGGAAACCAGGCTGCGCTTCTCCGCGCTCGACAGTGTTTCCGGACCCTCCTCCACCAGCTGATACATCAGCGCATGCAGCTGATGGCGCAGCCGCTTCTTCGGGAGCCGCTGCGGAAGCAATGCCGCATGCAGCGCGCAGGCGGCGGGATCGACGACCTTGCCGTAGCCGCTATCCTCGACGCCGGTATCGCGTTCGATATTCCGGTGCAAAAGCTCGATCACCCGAGGCGCGCGGGATTCCTCCGGCGTCAGAAACAGCCCGAGCCTACGGGCGAAAAGGCCGAGGCCGGCACTGCTGGAGATCATGGAAGTCGGGATGGCGAAAACGAGGCCCGCGAGGACCGGCGTGAACCACCAGAAGAAGCTCGGCACGTAATAATAGCTGACCGCGCCGGCGGCAAACCCCACCAGCGTCTGTCCGCCATGGGCGAGGAACGCCTCTTTGAAGCTCAGGCCATGCGCATCCCGTTGTTGCGGCGGCCAGCCCACGCTTTTCCTGGCCAGAATGGAGATTACGAATTTGCTCTGGTAGAGCATCAGCACCGGCGCGGTGAAGATCGAAAACACACTCTCGAACAGCACGCTGAGCGTCACCCGGAAAACGCCGCCGAAAGCCTTGAGCTTGCGGCGGTTGCGGGTGAAGAGCAGAAGGAGGCTCCACAGCTTGGGCAGGAACAGCATAGCCAATGTGACGAGCAGCACCGTCGTCATCTCGACGGCATAGGACTCCGGCCAAACCGGAAATATGTTGTCCCCGAAGAAGTACACGGGGAGGGTCTGGCTGCGGATATAGGCCTCGAAGCCGGTGATGAGAAGAAACAGCAGCCACAGCGGGGACGAGAGATAGGACATGATGCCCATCACCAGGTGCAGCCGGCTGATGCCGGACAGGCCGCGGGCGAACACCATGCGGATGTGCTGCAGATTGCCCTGGCACCAGCGCCGGTCCCGCTTGGCGTAGTCGATCAGGGTGGGCGGCAGTTCTTCGTAGCTGCCGGCAAGGTCATAGGCCAGCCAGACTTCCCAGCCCGCCTCCCGCAGCAGGGCCGCCTCGACGAAGTCGTGGCTGAGGATTTCGCCGCCGAAGGGCTCACGGCCCGGCAGCTTGGGCAGCCCGCAATGCTTCACGAACGGCTGCACGCGGATGATGGCGTTATGGCCCCAGTAATTGCTGTCGGCGAGCTGCCAGTAGGACGACCCGGCGGTGAAGATGTCCGAATAAAGGCTGCTGGCGAACTGCAGGATCCGGGCAAACAGCGACTTCTGGTTGACCGGGAGCGGCGGGGACTGGATCAGTGCGACATTGGGATGCGCCTCCATCAGGTCCACCATGCGAACCAGCGTCTCACCGCTCATCAGGCTGTCGGCATCGAGCACGATCATGTAGCGATAGCGGTTGCCCCAGCGGTGGCAGAACTCCTCGATGTTGCCGCTCTTGCGGGCGACGTTCTTTTCGCGGTTGCGGTAGAAGATGCGCCCGTGCCCGTCGAACTCCTCGCACAGGCGGTACCAGCGGGTTTCCTCCTGAAGCCAGGTCTCCGGATCGCGGGTATCGCTGAGGATGAACAGCTCGAACCCTTCCGAGCGCCCGGTTTCCAGCAGGGATTGCCAGATTGCCGCCAGGCCCGAGAACACCCGGTGCGGGTCCTCGTTGTAGATCGGCATGACAATGGCCGTACGCAAGGGCGACGCATCCTGCTCCCCGGACACCAGCGGCGGCAAGCGTCCGATCGACTGGCTATCGCCGCCGAACAGCAGGACCAGAAAGCCGATCGTCGCGGTCCAGAACGAGGTGCTGATCCACAGTATGAGGAGGGTATAGAGCAGAAGCAGCACCAGTTCCTGAGGTGTCAGGCCATTTTGCTGGAAAGCGCTGGTGATCATGAACATGGCGGCGAAGGCCGTCAGCGTCACCAAGGTCAGGAACACGGTTCTCCGGAACAGCCTGGGCCGGCGGGGCATCGGCGAATGAACGGCCATGTGGATCTTAACGAATCAGACGGACTTGAAAAGAAAGAAGCGAAGCTTCTGCGGCGGCATCGCCACCGGCGCTTCGGGAGGCTGAGCCTGGGGACAATGGCGCTGCAGGCGCGACGCGAATTCCGGGTTGACCGCGGAATTCAGGTACAACTCGTCGGCACTGACCCCCAAGTCCCCCAGCAGCAAGGCGGCGCGTGCGCCCGCGATCAGTGAGGGCTCGCGGCTGGCATTTACGCCAAGCACCCGCGCCAGCGCCTGGTCCAGCCGCCGCTGGGCTTCCTCGATGGCTCGCCGCGACAGCTCGGCGGAATCGTGTCTGGCGACGCGCCGGCGCGCGCGTTCCACGCATTCCGCGGCCAGCCGTTCGATGAGGGCCGCGTCCCGGAATCGAAGGCGCCGGAGATACGATTTGACGGTGTCTCCGACCTCGGAAGCCACGTGCCCGGTCGATTCCGATGCCATGACCCTAGAAACGGCCGCCGGCTCCGCACTCATTGGGCGCTCCACTGGTACAGCCAGGTTTCGGTGAGCACGTCCTTGCCTGCGCGCAGCACCGCGCGCAATTCGACCGGGTCCTTGTCCTTCTCGGGCTCCAGTTCGAAACTCAGGCGCCAGGCACCGGTCTCGGGATTCTTATGGACTACGGTGTCCCGGATCGAGCCCGAAGAAGTGCCTACATCGGCCTCGATCCTGGCGTCCTCGCCGTACAGTTCCAGGGTTTCGCTGGCGAAATCGACCACGAACTTGCGCCTGCCGGCGTCCTGGGCGTCGGTGCCGCCGGCGCCGATTCGGGTCGCCTGGACCTTGCCGGAACGCGGCGCCATCAGCTCGTCGGAAGTGAAATGCAGCCGGTACGAGAAATTCATCTCCTTGCCCGCGTCGGTCGGCTGATCCGGCACCCAGAAGGAAACGATGTTGTCGTATTTTTCCGCATCGCTCGGAATCTCGATGAGGTAAATCGCACCAGGCCCCCACTCGCCCACGGCTTCGACCCAGGAGGTGGGCCGGCGGTGATAATTCGCTTCCAGGTCCTGGTAATGATCGAATACGCGGTCGCGCTGGAGCAGACCGAAACCGGTGAGCTTCTCGTCCCGGAACACGCTGATGCGCAGGTGGCGGGGGTTGTTCAGCGGACGCCAGATCCATTCGCCGTTGCTGCGCGAGATGAGCAGACCATCGGAATCATGGACTTCGGGGCGGAAGTCGTCCGCGAAGCGGTCGGTATTCTCGCCGTGGAAGAACATGCTGGTCAGCGGAGCAATGCCCAGACGCTCGACCTTGCGACGGAAATAAAGATGGTGGGTCACGTCCATCGTGGTGTCTAGCCCTGGCCGCAGCACGAAACGATAGGCACCGGTGACGCTCGGGCTGTCCATCAGCGCGTATGTGACCAGTTCGGACCCGCCCGGCGCCGGCTTCTCGATCCAGAATTCCCGGAAGATCGGGAACTCTTCCGCCTTGGTCAGGCCCGTGTCGATGGCGAGCCCGCGCGCCGAGAGGCCGTAGGTCTGGCCCAAACCCACGGCCCGGAAATAGCTGGCGCCCAGAAATACGCAGGCCTCGTCGAAAACCTCGTTGCGGCGCAAGGGGTAATGGAACCGCACGCCGGCGAAACCGAGATCGGCATCGAGAGGACCGGGCGCCGGGTTCTTGCCGAAGTCGAACAACTCCGGCGAATAAGCCAGGCGGGTCGCTTTGCCGTTGCTGACCACGTTGATCACGACCCGGTCCTTGAACATGAATCCCCGATGGAACAACTGGACCTGGAAGGGCAGTCCCTCATCGCGCCAAAGCGCCTTGTCGGCCTTGAAACGGATGTCGCGGTACTGGTCGTAATCCAGTTTGCCGAGGAATTCCGGCACCCCGCCGTCGTCACGGACATAGGGCTGAGCGGCCAGGGCATGTGCGCGTTGCTCGACCGCACCGAAACCGAAGGGCCTATGTTCCTCCGCGGCCGGCGGCAGGGGGGTTGAACTCGGTACCGGCACCGCTGCGGGCTGTCTTGCAGGGCCCGCGTGCGCAAAACCCCCGGCCCATGCCAGGCACAGATACAGGAGCATCCCGGTGCGTCTCTTCAATGGAATCGTTCTCGCCAAGAGAGTTGTAAAAAAACCAGTCTGAGTGCCGGCACGCCGCCGGGCGGGGAGAGCAACGGATATGGCGACGCCCGTCAAAGCGCCCGGCACTTCTTCGCCGACGGCATTAGATATTAAAACGCTCGCGCATTGGCACATCGTGCCATTCATAGTATACAACGGGGCAGCAATTACCTGAACTTGAGCCCCAGCCGTCAGTCCCCAGAGAGGAAAAGGCTTTTGAGAGAACTGCTATTGATCCGGCATGCGAAATCCGCTTGGAACGACCCATCGCTTACCGACCGCGACCGCCCTCTTAACGAGCGCGGCAAACGCGATGCCCCTTTCATGGGAAGCCTGCTCCGGTTCAGAGGCATGGAGCCGGATTGCATAGTCTCCAGCCCCGCGCGGCGCGCCCGGAAAACCGCCCGCCTGATTGCCAGGGAAGTCGGCTACGACAAAGATGCGATTGTCATCGCAGAAGAAATCTATCTAGGCGGGAGACGGGCCATCGTGGAGCTTGTGCAAGCGCTGGATGACAAGGACAAGCGGGTTTACGTAATCGGCCACAATCCCGATCTGTCCGAAGCCGCTTCCGCCCTCACCGGCGACAATCTGGGGGATATGCCCACCTGCGGCATTGTCGCGATCGAATTCCCGGCCGACAGCTGGCGGCATGTCATGGAAGGCGCGGGGCGGTTGCGGTTTTTCGAATATCCGAAAAGGCACGTCACGCCCTAATTATCCGCGCCCCGTCTGCCATCCCGCGCAAGAACCGAGAAAGACGATCCGCATGGACAGGTCGACGGCCTTGAGATGCTTGGTGAGGCCCCCGACGGATACGAAATCCACGCCGGTTTCCGCCACGGCGCGAATATTGTCCAGATCGATGTTGCCGGACACTTCCAGTTCCGCACGCCCTGCGGTGACGGCGACCGCTTTGCTCAAGGCGTTCCGCTCGAAGTCGTCCAGCATGATCCGGTCGGCCCCGGCGGCCAAGGCCTGTTCGAGTTCCGCGAAGGTTTCCACCTCGACTTCGACCATGACGTCCGGATGCAGCCGTCGCGCCATGGCCACCGCCTCGCCGATGGAGCCGGCGGCTGCGATGTGGTTTTCCTTGATGAGCACGGCATCGTAGAGACCCGCGCGGTGATTGTGGCAACCCCCGCAGCGCACGGCGTATTTCTGGGCCAGGCGCAAGCCGGGCAGGGTTTTTCTGGTATCGAGCACCTTCACGCCGGTGCCCGCGACGGCCCGGGCGTAAAGCCGGGCCACGGTCGCGGTTCCGGACAGGGTTTGCAGCAGGTTGAGCGCCGTGCGTTCGCCGCTGAGCAATGCCCGGGCGCTCCCCTCGACTTCACACAGAAGCTGGCCGGCGGAAGCTTCCCCGCCTTCCTCCACGAACCAGACCGGCTCGAAGGCGGGGTCGAGCTGCCGGAAAACGGCCTCGAACCAAGCCCGCCCACACAAGACCATCGGCTCCCGCGTAACGACTTCGGCCCTGGCGGATGCCGACGCCGGAACGATATCCGCGGTGAGATCGCCGGAACCGATGTCTTCGGAGAGATAGCGCTCGACGTCGTCGAGACTCAGCTCGACGGGGGCCTGGTTCATGACCTACCCTTGCGTCTTCCTGGAGTCCTTGCTCTTGGCGGATTTGGCCTTACCGGCCGGCTTGCTTTCCTTGTTTCCGGATTTCTTTCCGTTCTTTGCCGCCGGGGCCGGGGGTTCGGCCGAGGCCACGATTCCTTTGAGCTTCTCCAGCTCGATGGTCCGCTCAGCGGACGGCATCGGAATCAAACCATCGGCAATGAGATAACCCTCGTCTCCCCATGCCTTGTCGCTGGTGAATTCCTTGAGATAGGCCTCCATGCCCGGCGCCAGACCCAAATGCGCCTGTTTGACGTACATGTAAAGGGGGCGCCCGACGGGATAGCGCTGCGACTTGACGGATTCGTAGGTCGGCTCGATGCCTTCGATGGAGGCCGCGGCCAGCTCGGACTTGTGCTTGGCGAGAGCGCCGAAGTCGACGATGCCCAAGCCCTGGCCTCCCTCCACATGACCGATAATGCCGCTTTCGGGCTCGTTCTCGTACACGCCGTCCTCGCGGATGGTCTGACAGAGTTTCTTGAACCTGGCTTCGTTGGCCAGCATCATCTGTTTCATCGCCGGAAAACTGGCGCAACCCGCCTCGAGCACATCCTCCGCGAAAGTATCGCGGGTTCCGGAACTCAAAGGCGGCCCCCAAACCGCAATGGGCGCGTCAGGCAAAGCGGGGTTGACTTCGTTCCACTTCTTGTAGGGATTCGGTACCAGCCGGTCGCAGGAGGCGCCGCATTTGGGATCCGGCACCGTCTTGGCCAAAGCCAGGTACAAATCGCGATTGGTCAGACTCAAAGGCTTGTCCTTGCGCGGCTGCACCACGACGATACCGTCATAGCCGATCTTCAACTCGGTAATTTCGCTTACGCCGTTGAGACCGCACTCGTCCCGCTCGGCCTTCTTCATGATGCGGGACGCAAGTACGATGTCGGGGTAGTTCCGGCCCGTCCCTTCGCAGAACAGCTTGATGCCGCCGCCGGTGCCCGTGGACTCGACTTTCGGCCTCCGCACCTTTCCCGATGCCGAAACATGATCCGCCACGGCGCTGGCCAAGGGGAAAATCGTCGACGAGCCCGCAATCAGCAGGTAGGGGCGTCCGAATTCCGCCTGCGCCGTTGCGGCATGAAAAAACAGGATTGAAGCGGCGGCGTACGCCGGAAATCTATTTGGCACCTGACATCCTCATGAATAGGGTGGTGGATCGACAGCAAAAGGGAAACTGCCCGGGAGCGGGCCGTCTGCACACCAATTGTACTGCTTCGGCACACCCTGAAAAAAGCGAACCCGCCGGAAGGCGGGTTCGCAGGCTAAGCTGGGCTGTGTGGAAGGCCGGCCGAAGCCGGCCCAGCATCAGTCACCCATCCAGATCAGTTCTACACGGCGGTTCTTCTCGCGATCCGCTTCGCTATGCTCCGGAACCAGCGGGTATTCCTCGCCGTAACCCTTCGGATAGAGCTGGTTGGTCACGCCCTTGGCCTTCAGGTAGTCGGCCACCGAATGCGCGCGGCGGATCGACAGGCGCATGTTGTACTCGTTGGTACCCTCGGTGCTGGTGTGGCCGGCGACCTCGATATCACGCTTCTCGGGGAAGACGATCAGGTTTTCCGCCGTCTCGTCCAGGATGCGCTTGGCGCTGTCGGTCAGCTCGGCCGAATCGTACTTGAAGTTGACGCCGTGGAGCTCGATGCGGATCAAGCAGCCGTCGCTGTCGACCTTCGCGCCCTTCATCGTGCCGGGGCACTTGTCGAGGCAGTCGTTCACGCCGTCGCCGTCGGAATCACGCGATTCGCAGGTGTCCGGGGCAACCGGTGCGGCGGCCACTGGCGCATGAGGCTTCTCGCCGAAAGGCACTTCGAAGCCGACATTCACGACGAAACCGTTGATGTTGCCGCAATTGTCGCAGGTGCCCATGTTGGCGCGGTAGCGTATGTCGCTGCGCAACAGGAAGTTGTCGCTGAGCTCATAGTTGGCGCCGATACCCGCCTCGCCGATGAAACGGGTGGAACGGTAGTTGGCATGTCCGCCCCAGCTCGCGCCGCCGGCCGCGATGACGGCATACGGCTGGAATGTGTCACGCGAGAAGTAGTACTGAAGATCGACGGTGCCGCCGAGCAAGTCCAACTGGGCGTTGTCATGCTTGCCGAAAATAGGCCGGTTGGTGGCGTTGCCCTGGAAGTGGTTCCAGATGAAGCGGGCCTCGACGTTGAAATATTCGTTGATGATCTTGCCGATGCCTAGACCTGCACCCCAACCCTGGGAAACGAGTCCAGGACTCTTGCCGGTGTAGTAGTACTCGCCGAACGGCGCGACGTACCAACGGTCATCCATGAAAGTCTCATCTGCCTGTACCGAAGCAGTCGCTGCGGCGACCATGCCCAGCGCTATCAAAGTGCGTTTAATCATACCCCATCTCCTTAGCAAAAATGCAACAAATCACGCGCGATAAAACAACAGGCCCAATAGTAAAACAGGCTTACGGCCGAGCGCAACCACAATCCCGCCACTTCCGTCGAATTTTCTTGACAGGCGGAATCGATGTCGTTTCAGAGAGTTTCGGCAGGAATGGATGATAGTGAACGCAGTTCCGGAATGGAACCGCCGCTCACACTGGACGGTCCGGCGGGTTCAGGCTGGACCCGACCACGACGCGGCTCGGCGGGAAAAGACACGTGAAACGGCTGCCTCGCCCGAGTTCGCTGGCAAGGGATAGCTCGGCATCATGCCGCGACATGACGTGCTTGACGATCGCGAGCCCCAGGCCGGTCCCCGATTTGTTGCGGCAGCCCTCGATTTCGACGCGATAGAAACGTTCGGTCAGACGGGGAAGATGCTCTTTCGGGATCCCCGGGCCGGTATCTTCGACATCGAGCCGGGCACTGCCGGATGCTTCCCGCGACCAGCGCACCGTCACGGTATCGGACGGCCTGCTGTACTTGATTGCATTGGAAATCAGGTTGGCGAAAGCGCTGTGCAGATCGGTTTCGTTGCCCAGCAAGGAAACCTGAGAGTCGAGCATCAGCCGCACGGGCGCGTGCTCACTCGCCTCCACCATGTTGGCTTCCTTGCACAGCCGCTCGAGGAGAACGGGAATCCGAACCACGGTCGCCGGTTTGGGCGGCCCGGATTCCAGCCGCGTCAGGGACAGCAGATTGTCGACCAGGCTCTGCATGCGGCAGGTCTGTTCCACCATGCGCTGGACCATCTTCCTATAGGCAGACGCCGGCAGGTCCTGCCCGCCGTCGTTCAGAGTTTCCATGTATCCCCTCAAGACCGTCAACGGCGTGCGGAGTTCGTGAGACACATTCGCCACGAAATCGCTGCGCACCCGCTCCATGAAACGAAGCTGCGTGACATCCTGAGCGATCAGCAACCTGGAATCCTGGCCGTAGGGGACGATCCTGATCTCCAGCTGCAGGGCCTCGTCCACCGGGGAAGGGATGTTGACGGTCGCGCTGTCCCTCGAGTTTTTCAGGTGTTCGGCAAACTTCGGATAGCGCACCAGATTGCCGATGTTCTGGCCGAGATCGCTTTTCCGAAGGCCAAGGAGATGACAGGCGGATTCGTTGAACCAATCGATTTCGTCCCGCGCGCCCAACACCACTGTGGCATCCGGCAAGGCGGAGGTCGCCGTCCGGAACTGCTCCAGCATGCGGATGAGCTGTCTCTTCCGCCGTTTGTTGCGGCGCCGCAGCTTGTGGATCAGAAAATAGATTTCTTCCCAAATCCCCGTGCCGGCCGGAATCCGCCCGCTCCGCCCACCGCGCATCCAGACATACAGCCGGTTGGCGTGGACCAGGTGATGAACCAGGTACAAAGCCGTGCCGATCCAAAGGGCGAAACCGAAGTCCTCGGTAATGCGGCCGGCGACGACCGCCACCAGCACCACCCAGAATATCGTGAAGAACTCGGAAGCCCAGGCACGGAACATGCGTCAGTCCGGCCGCGTCGAAAATCGGTAACCGAATCCGCGGACGGTCTGGATCATGTCTTCCCGGTCGTGCTCCGAAAGTATCTTGCGCAGCCTCCGGATATGGACATCGACCGTGCGCTCCTCGATATAGGCGCTGCGGCCCCACACTTGGTCGAGCAACTGGGCGCGGCTGTATACCTTGCTCGGGTGGGTCAGGAAAAACTCCATCAACCGGTACTCCGTCGGGCTGAGGTTCACCGATTCCTCATCGATGCTGACCCTGTGCTCGTCGGTCTCCAGCAGAATGCCACCGATCTCGATGCGCCCGTCCAGCTTGGCCTGCCGGTTGCTCCGGCGCAGGACCGCCCGGATGCGCGCGATCAGCTCCCGTGGAGAAAAGGGCTTGGTCACGTAGTCGTCAGCCCCCACGTCGAGCCCCCTGATCTTGTCTTCCTCTTCTCCGCGGGCCGTCACCAGGATAAGCGGGATATCGCCGTAATTCTCGTCCTTCTTCAGGCGGCGCGCCCATTCCACACCGCTGATTCCCGGCAGCATCCAGTCCAGCAGGATCAGATCGGGCTCCAGGTCGTCCATCCGGCTCAAGGCCTGCTGAACGTCTCCCGCGGTGTGCACGGCGAAATCCGCCTGTTCGAGGACCAGGGTCAGCATTTCCCGGATGGCTTCCTCATCTTCCACTACCAGCACGTTGATATCGGACATTCTTCGGATTCCAGAGTTAAAGACCGACGTCTAATCTAATTACCGAAGATTACCGTCATGTTACAACTCCGAGTCAGGCCGGAGGGTTCGGGTAGAGAGGTCAGCTCATCTTGGAGAATCTCAGCCCCCCGTCCTCGACCTCCACGCCGATCACGTCGCCCGGCGCGAAACGGCCGCCGAGGATATCCAGCGCCAGAGGATTTTCCAGCTCCTGCTGAATGGCCCGCTTCAGCGGCCGCGCGCCATAGACCGGATCGAAACCGGCCTCGCCGAGCTGGTCCAGCGCCGCGTCCGATACCACCAGGGACAGGTCGCGCGCCTTAAGGCGTTCCTGCAGATGGCGGACCTGGAGCCGGGCGATGGCGCGGATCTGCTCTTTCCCCAGGGGATGGAACACCACTGCCTCGTCGATGCGGTTGATGAACTCCGGCCGGAAATACTGGCCGACGATCCCCATGACCTCGGCCTTCATCTCGGCGTAATGCGCCTCGCCCGCCAGCTCCTGGATGCGATTGGAACCCAGATTGGACGTCATCACCACCACGGCGTTGCGGAAATCCACGGTGCGGCCGTGGCCGTCGGTGAGGCGGCCGTCGTCCAGCACCTGCAGCAGCACGTTGAAGACGTCCGGATGCGCCTTCTCGACCTCGTCCAGCAGAATCACGGAATAGGGCTTGCGCCGCACGGCCTCGGTCAGATAGCCGCCCTCCTCGTAGCCGACATAGCCGGGGGGGGCGCCGATCAGGCGGGCCACCGAGTGCTTCTCCATGAATTCCGACATGTCGATGCGCACCATGGCTTCGTCGGTGTCGAACAGGAATTCGGCCAAAGCCTTGCACAGCTCGGTCTTGCCCACCCCGGTCGGCCCCAGGAACAGGAAAGAGCCGTTCGGGCGGTTGGGATCGGCCAGACCCGCGCGGGACCGGCGGATGGCGTTGGCCACCGCGGTGATCGCCTCCTCTTGGCCGACCACCCGCCGGCCCAGGTTCTGCTCCATGTGCAGGAGCTTCTCGCGCTCGGCTTCGAGCATCTTCGCCACCGGAATCCCGGTCCATTTCGACACGACTTCGGCGATCTCCTCGTCGGTGACCTTGTTGCGCAGCAGATGGAACTCGTCGTCCTCGCCGGCTTCGGCCGCGGCCAGGCGTTTTTCCAGCGCCGGGATCTGTTCGTACTGGATCTGGCCGGCGCGGGTCAGATCGCCGCTGCGCTTGGCGTTGTCGAGGTCGAGCCGGGCCTTTTCCAATTCCTCCTTGACGCTGGCGGCGCCGGACAGCCGGGACTTTTCGCTCTTCCAGATTTCTTCCAGATCGGCGTATTCCTTTTCCAGCTTGCCGATCTCTCCCTCCAAGGCCTCCAGCCGCTTTTTCGAGGCTTCGTCGGTCTCCTTCTTCAAGGCTTCGCGTTCGATCCGGAGCTGGATCAGACGGCGGTCAAGCCGGTCCATCTCCTCCGGCTTGGAATCGATTTCCATACGGATGCGGCTGGCGGCCTCGTCGACCAAGTCGATGGCCTTGTCCGGCAACTGGCGGTCGGTGATGTAGCGGTGCGACAGGGTGGCCGCCGCCACGATCGCCGGATCGGTGATGGTGACGCCGTGATGGACCTCGTAGCGTTCCTTCAAGCCCCGCAGGATGGCGATGGTGTCCTCCACGGTCGGCTCGTCCACCAGCACCTTCTGGAAGCGCCGTTCCAGCGCCGCATCCTTTTCTATATATTTGCGGTACTCGTCCAGCGTGGTCGCGCCGATGCAGTGAAGCTCGCCCCGCGCCAGCGCCGGCTTGAGCATGTTGCCGGCGTCCATCGCACCTTCCGCCTTGCCGGCGCCGACCATGGTGTGCAGCTCGTCGACGAACAGGATGACCCGGCCCTCCTGCTTGGAGATGTCGTTGAGCACGCCCTTCAGCCGCTCCTCGAACTCGCCGCGGAACTTCGCCCCCGCGATCAGCCCCGCCATGTCCAGCGCCAGAAGGCGCTTGCCCTTGACCCCTTCCGGCACTTCGCCGTTGACGATGCGCTGGGCCAGTCCTTCGACGATGGCCGTCTTGCCCACGCCGGGTTCGCCGATCAGCACCGGATTGTTCTTGGTGCGCCGCTGCAGCACCTGGATGGTCCGGCGGATCTCGTCGTCGCGGCCGATCACCGGATCGAGCTTGCCGCGCTCGGCGCGCTCGGTCAGATCGATCGTGTATTTCTGCAAGGCCTGACGCTGCTCCTCGACATTCGGATCATCCGCCGCCTGGCCGCCCCGCACCGCTTCGACCGCGCGTTCCAGAGCGTCCCTGGACAGGCCGGCCTTGCGCAGGAGTTCGGCGAGTTCGCCGCGGGATTCCAGCGCCGCCAGCACGAACATCTCGCTGGTGATGAACTGGTCGCCGCGTTTCTGGGCCAGCTTGTCGGTCAGGTTGAGCACCCGCGACAGGTCGGCGGAAATCTGCACGTCGCCGCCTACGCCTTCCACCGAAGGCAGGCGCTCCAGCGCGCTGCCCAAAGCCTGCCGCAGCTGGGACACATTGGCGCCGGCCTGGGCCAGCAGCGGCCGCACCGTGCTGCCTTCCTGGTCGAGCAGCGCCGACATCACGTGCACGGCTTCGATGAACTGGTGGTCGCGCCCGAGCGCCAGGCTCTGGGCGTCGGCGAGGGCCGCCTGAAACTTGCTGGTCAGTTTGTCCATTCGCATCGGTTCAACCCCTCAAGGTCGTATTTTAAGTTGTCCGAGGTTGTGAGGGCGGGGGCGCCCATTTCAAGCATAGCCCAGGGCAAATCCGTTCTAACCCGCCAGGGCGGGCGGTTGGAAAGAATAACTTCCCGAAATTACTAAGAGTTAAGAAAGTAATGCCATATAGCGGTTTCCCTCACCCCGGCCCTACCCAGCAACCTGCGGCCAAAGGCCGCTCCTTGTTCCCTTCTCCCTCTGGGACAAAAACGCCGGGAGCGGTTTTGGTCGAGCGAAGCTCGCCCGAAGGGTTTCGGGCAGGACTGCCCGAATACAAAAGGTGGCACGAAGCGCCGGATGAGGGAGAGAGATCGCTCGGTTCCAGGGCACAATCCACGGGGTCATGGGACCGAGCGATCTCTCCCAGAGGGAGAGGGGGTGTATGTGACATTACTTTCTTCATCCTTAGTAACAGCCGTCGTTCCGGCATGGACTCACGGCAGGCCATCCTGCCTGCCGCCCTTCGGGTAAGTGCAAATCCGCTCCCGGCGGATTTGTGCCGGAACCCAGGTTCCAGGGATGGAATGGCCTGGGAACATTCCTGTACCCTGGATGCCGCCGATCCTTGCCGGCATGACGGTGCTTTGAACGAAAATGTCGTTCGGTCGTTCAGGAATGTTATTTTCGGCCATATCCGTACTGGTTCATGGCGCTGTACTGCGCGGCCAAGACCGCCGCCTTCGTCGGCGCGGTGGGTGTATGGCGCCGGGAAAGTGCTGCCGGGGCTGGGGCTAGGCGCGAAGTCGAAGCCACGCTGCTGACCGTAACTCCCGCCTCACTCTACGGCGCCAGACATGCGCCTTGAGTGACGCACAGAACGGATATGCCGCAGTGTAATATGCGCATTGTGCATTTAAGGAATTCGTCCATGGCGATCACCACCGTGGCCGAACTGGTTCGCACGGCGCGAAATGGCCGTAGTCAGAAGGACTTTGCCCGAGAGCTGGGCGTCAGGCAGTCGTCGGTGAGCCGCTATGAGAGCTTAAAGGGCGAGCCCGCCGGTCAGAGTGATCGAGCACTGTATGCGCTTGGTGCATTCAACCGGCCATGAGCCTGCGCCGACCGCCGATGAACTCGCGGCCAAGGTGCGGACCGAGCTTGCCGCCACGGATCTAAAGCGAAGTACGCCTCGTACTTGCGAGGCTTATCGACACGCTGGCGAGCGAACACACGCGGGTGCGATGAGCCAGTCATCAAGCTAGGCTTGTGCCCGGCTCCGACCGGGTAATGGGGGTTACGATGGCAACACAATCGACGATTGAGTGGACTGAGCAGACGTGGAACCCGACGACGGGTTGCGCCAAGATCTCGCCTGGTTGCAAGAATTGCTACGCCGAGGTGATGGCGCGCCGCCTTCAGGCCATGGGGGCGCCTGGATATGAGAATGGATTCACTCTGGCCTTGCACTCAGGAAGACTTGCACAACCCCTGCAGCGCAAAAAGCCTACGGTCTACTTTGTGAACTCGATGAGCGATCTCTTCCACGAAGACATCCCAGATGAGTTCCTGGACCAGGTCTTCTCCGTGGTGCGCCAGACTCCGCAGCACACCTATCAAATTCTCACGAAACGGGCAGACCGGCTACCGCAGTACTTCAAAGACAGGGACTGCCCTCAAAATGTCTGGCTCGGCGTCTCAGTCGAGGATCGGAAATACGGTGTGCCGCGCATCGACCATCTACGTCGGGTCGACGCGCATATCCGGTTTCTTTCTGTCGAGCCGCTGCTAGAGGACCTTGGGACGCCGGACCTCAGGGGCATCCATTGGGTCATTGTCGGAGGCGAATCCGGCCACAAAGCGCGGCCCATGCGCGAAGAATGGGTGGCCAAGGTGAAGAAGCAGGCGGACGCTGCTGGCGCTGCGTTCTTCTTCAAGCAGTGGGGCGGATGGGGCGCGGATGGCGTCAAACGCCACAAGAAAGCGAACGGGCGCGTGTTCCGCGGACGAACCTGGGACGCGTACCCGGAGGTTCAGCAGCCGGCTTAGAACAGCTTGCCCTGGCCTTCAGCATTGGCCGCCACTTCCCAGAACTTGTGAGGTAGCGAGTGCTTGGCGGCCATGAGCAACCAGTACAATGGCTGGTGCTTCCCGCCGGTAATTAACCGCATCTCTGTGGAGGGCCATACGCCAAGGCTCGCAACCAGGTCCCGCCAGTACTGGAAGACCTGCTGTCTCAGGGCCTGCTGAGACTGGACGACAGAAACCTTGTCCCGCCAGCCCGGCGCGAACACGTCGAATGCCGATTCCTCCGCCGTCGCGTTGCTGACGAGGTTGCGTTGCAGGTCCATCTGATTCACGTGAACCAGCATGTCGATCCGCTTCAGTGCGGACAACATTCTGATGATGCTGAAGTCCAATGCTTCAAGGTTGAACGGGTCGAGAAAGGCGAAGTGCAGCCCATACGGGTTCAATTTCGCGACGATCTCCTTCACCGACTGGACCGCTGAGCCTTCGATTTCGATTACGGGTGCGCCCAGTTGTCGTAGCCGACTGGCTGCAGCCTGACGCCGCTGGACATCCAGATCGCCGACGTAGATCTGCGAGAATGGCGCACCGCCATCGCAGCTCTTTTTCCAGGCGGCTACCACTCCTCCATCGATCCATTCGCCCGTTTCGCGGACTTTGGATCTTCCTGGACCGCAAAACGGATCAATGTACGTTGCACCGCCCTTGCGGTCTCCCAGGTATTTCGCACGGGTTGCACGGGAAATATCGATGTATCGGCAGAGGTAGTCATGCTTCTGCTTGGCCCACGCCCCGACATCCTCAGCCGGCAAGCCGTCGTCACCGTCGATTAGTTTCCCCATTCTTCTTGATCCTATGTCGTGACGCCAATGGCCTGTCTGTCACAAAGTCACAGGTGAATGATTTCGAGATTACCCCAGCGTGACCGCAAGTACTCGGCCACCAGCCGACGATGGCAATGCTCCGGGGTCGGCTCGCTGCAAAGCAGGCACCCGCCATCAATGAGTTCCTTGGGAACCTTCTCCTCGATCTTTCGACGAGCCATCAATTCCATGAACTTCCGCTCGTAGGTTGACCAGTCCCCGCCGCTTTTCTTGTACTCGTCGAGAATCTCCTTGGTCGGGGCCAGGTCGGGACGGTGGACGTAGTCGATGCCGTTGATCTCGCGCAGGAAGAAACGCAGATCATCCTTTTTCGTGAAACCCGCGAGCTGAGACACGTTGTTGAGCCGCGCGTCGACCAGCCTGACCAGGCCGGGCTGCTTGAGGCGCGTGAAGAACTGCTCGGCGTTCTTCTTCGCGAAACCGATGGTAAATACCTTCATCCCGGCCTCCTGTCGCCGATCTCTTCCTGCAACATCGCCTCGTCTGGACAAAGTTGGGTGCAGCATCGCTCATGTCATCCTCGCTTCTTGTCCCTCAGCCCATCCTCCAGCCGGTCTTGATCTTGCCCAGGATGCCATTGACCCGGTCAACAACTTCCTGCTCGACTTTGCCCGCTTCGCCGAACTCGACCGTGACCTTGATATGCAGGGCATGCCCCGCCGTTACCTGCTTGAGCTCATCGATCTGGTCGGCCAGGTCCTGGACCTCGTGCGTCTCAAGCTCGGCAGTAGCCACTTTGGCGCCGTAGGCGGTTGTGGGCGTCTCCTTCGCTCCGCTTTTCACCAGCCGCATCTTGACCGCGCTTGCGCCGCCGAGGTCGCACGGCCAGGGACCGGACGTAAGCTGACGCTCGAACAGCCCCAGGCGGAACCCGTCATCCAGCGCCTGGCGAACCGGCGTCCAGGGCAGTGGTTTGCCTGCCTTGGCGGAGAGCGCGGCATGGAGCAGGTGAGCGGTGGTGTCATCACCAGTCCATGCGCCGCTAAGCTGCGCCGGCAACAGGTCGGTTGCGGAGATCGGCGCGGGTGGTGGGTACAGCGCGGCCTGCTCGTTCAAGAACCCCGCCGGCACCTCTTCGCCCAGAACGCTGATGGCGCCGTTCACCAGCCAAATCCGCCCACTCTTGATCGCTTGGCCGGCAGCCGCCTTGATCACACCGATCTCGGCGGCCGGAATGAGCAGGTTCTCCGTGTAGCCCCCTTTGTCGATGGGCACGAAGTGCTTGCCGGAGAAGTAAGAGGCCAGATCGGCCACCCTCACCCCAACCCCTCTCCCAGAGGGAGAGGGGCTTTCGCTCCCCTCTCCCGCGAGCGGGGAGAGCGAAGCGAGGGGGGCGGAGCCGGCCGGGGGTGAGGGCGGCCACAACCCAGGCAAGGCGCCCGGCGCCAGGACGGCGTAATCGAGTTCGGTCAGCACCGCCGCGTCGGACAGGACAACATCGAGACTCGGGTCTCCCAGGGCGGTCTCGTCGGGCCGGCTTTTCCAGAACGTCCGGACAGACTTGTCGCCGCGAGTCACGCGCAGGACGAAATCTCCCGCCTCGCACCCCTGGAGCAGCGTTTCCAGAATCGCCGTGCGATTGAGCATCTTCGGCAACCGCGCCGTGGCGGCGAATGCGCCGACAAGGTCCTTCACGAAACGAGCCTTCTCGCCCTCCGCCCAAAGGTCATAGGGACCACCCGGCAGCAAGGCCTCGGCATTGACCGCCGTGCTCTCGATCCGCAGCCGCTTGTCGGCCACGATCTTGCCGAACAACGGATCGTTGTCGACGTTGATGCGATAGGCGGCGATGTCATTAGCGTCGTTCACCGTCACCGCGATGCTGTACGCCATCACGATCTGCGAGACCATCTCGCCGCGCGCAGCCCGCAGGTTGGTCTCCAGGCGCGCGGTCGCGGCGGTATCCACGTCGTCGCGCTCCTTGAGCATCTCGCGCACCTTCTCCCAGCCCAGCAGGTCGCGCACCTTCTCGCGTGCCACCTCGATGCCCTCCTTGGAAGGCACGGCCAGCACCACGGCATTCCGGTTGAGTGCCCGCGGCTTATCGGGCCCCGTGGTCTCGTCGATGAAGCGCTTGGCCTCGGGGCTCGGCTTGCCGCCCTCGGAGGCCGCTTTCGGTCCGAGCACGGCATAGTGGAACTCGCCGTCGTCCTCGATCTCGGAAGGCCGCGCCGGCAGCATGTGCACCTTCACGCCGGCGCCGCGCGCGCCCTCGGAAAGCTTCGACGCGCCGCGGATCTCCTTCTCCAGCACCTCGTCCAGAACCGTGGGGCTGATGTGGCTGCGCGCATCGTGGTGCATCTGCTTGAGGTTCGGCTTTGAACCCAGACGCCACAGCTTAGGTAGTCCATCCTCCCGATCGTCGATGAAGGTATCGTCCAGGTACCAGGAAGTGTCTGCCCAACGCGCCAGCCCCTTGTCCAACTCGATGCGGTCGGGCGCTCCGCCACCGACGAGGAGCTTCAGCTCGCGCGTGACGGCCCGCTGGCCGATCGGCTGCGAGTGCAGGAAGGTCGCGACCACGGCCTGCTCGACCTCGCGGCCGCTCAGGCTGCCCAAGCCTTCCTGGGCCTTGCGGGCATGTGCAAGTTCTGCCTCCAGGATCGCGGGCCAGTTCTGCCGCCGCCCCTCGTACTGCTCCACCTGGGCGATGTCGGCGAGCTCCCTCGCCGCGATGCTCAGCCCCTCCTCGCCCTTGGCGGCCAGAAACACCTGGGCGCCCACGATCGGCAGCTTGTCCCACTTCTCGGCATCGCGCAGGGCCGTCGCCAGAGTCTTCAGAATTCCGCGGGTCTGCTGGAAGCCCTCCAGTTGCGTCCATTTCGCGTAGAACAGATCCACCAGGTCCGGGTGGAAGGGATAGGCATCGCGATAGCGTTTTTCTTCCTGGGCGCGGTGCTTCTTGGTGTACTCGTCGACAGTCTCGATGCTGTTGAGCGCGGCCATCACCTGCTGCGGCCACTGGCTCTGGTCCATGTAACTTTCCAGCTCGAACAACCGGCGACGCAGAATCTCCGGCACGTCGTGACTTTCCACCGGCTGGATGCCTTCGTCGGCCACGCGCTTGAACTCGTCATAGAGCTCCTTGCTGATCCGCTTGCCCAGCTCATCCATCTTCTTGGTGTCGGAGGCGAGCAAGGAGGCCACCAGGCAGCACTGCGGCACCTTGGCGACCGCCTGCGTGAGGCTGTGCAGGAAGTCGGCCATGCGCCCAACCCAGGATGGGTCCTGATCGGCCACCGTGCGGACGAACCACAGCACCTCGTCGAATAGGATCAGGACCGGAGTCCCCTCACCCCCAACCCCTCTCCCAGAGGGAGAGGGGGGAGATAGCCCCTCTCCCTCTGGGAGAGGGGTTGGGGTGAGGGTAAGCAGCTTTTCCATCACGTTGGTCGCGGGCGGGCTCGGGCGCTCCGAGCCGTCGTCCTTCAGCAGCCGCAGCCCCGCCTCACCCGCGAGCTGCCAGGCGAGCACGCTCCAGGGCATCTTGAGGGTGCGCAGCGTCCCGTCCGGCGCCTTGACCTCCATACCTTGCTCGGCATCCAGCCGGTCGAACACCACCGCCGCCACCCGGGCCTTGGGAAACCCGCCCTCGAGCGCGCAATGGGTGCGGAACTGCTGCACGGCGGGAATATCGGGCAGCCCATCCGGCTCGGTCACCAGGTGCACCAGCGTGATCAGCGAGTGCGTCTTGCCGCCGCCGAAGGTCATGTGGAGCTGGCGCACCGCCTTCTCCGACTTGCCCGCCAGCCGCCGGGTCACGTCGCGGGCGAGGTCACGCAGACGCACCGTGGGATAGGTGAGGGAGAAGAACGCCTTCGGGTCGTGATAGACGCCGGGGTTGCGCCCGAGCATCACATCATAGAGGTCCGCGGCGAACGCCTTGAGCGACAGCTCCTGATTGGTGATGTCGGCGCGCAGGCGGACGATCTCGTGCCAGGGTCTTGCCATAGTCTTCTTCATATCTTCGGTTCCGAAATATCCGCTCCGTAAATCGTCAGTAGCAACTCGCTGTCGTCGATGAGGCGATACTCCGGCGTCTTACCCGACAGCGCCTTGCTGCGGGCCAGGATGACCGGCACCCCTTCGCCGCGGCGATCCATGAACGTCGTTCGGGTCGTTTGGATCCAACCCGCCTCCGACGGTATCGGACAGCGCGCCAAGAGGCTCGCGAGCGTTTCGTTGCGCGCCACCTGTCGGTAGGGCAGGCTGTCCGGCTCCAGCGTATTGGGCAGGCCGCCCGGCGAGTACAGCTCCAGGCGGTCGGCGAACAGGCGCAACCTGATCTTGGCGCCATGGATGGAATAGTCCCGGTGGACCACGGCATTGACCACCGCCTCGAAAACCGCCGTCAGGTCGTATTGGGGGAAATCCCGGCGACCCAGGCGCTTGCGCGCCGCCACCTTCATGTTGCGGGCGACGAACCGGCAGGCCTCGGTGGCCTGCGCATCCAGCGGTCCAACAATGTCTTTGGCGTCGATCTGATAGAAGTCGGCCCCGTCCTCAGGGACCGGCGTGTTCCCTCGGTAAGCGACCGCCTGAATCCAGGCATGGGGCAGAAAACGCCTGGGGTCCTCACAGGCCATCAGCACGCCGCTCACCGTCGGCCGCCACACCCCTGCCTCGTCCTGCCGCGCCATGCCGAGCTTACCCAGCAACACCGCCTTGGCCTCGCGTGAGTGCGCCGGTTTGAAGCGGCGCCACAGCGCGGTATTCAAATCGTCGAGTTTGGCATCGCCGATGATTTCCTCATCGAAACGGATCAGTCCGGTCTGGCTGCGCTGCTGGAACAGACGGGCCAGCTGCTCGGAGCGGAGCTGGCGCCGCGTGCTGCCCGAGCGCTGCAGGTAGCCCTCCGGGCTTCTGTGCACGAACAGGCTGCGTGGCACCTCTACCTTGATCACCGCCCGTGGCTGGCCATCGTCGCCGGTCAGCCAGAAGCGCTCGATATGTGGCGCCAGCGGAGGGTCGATCAGGTCATGACAGGCGGACTGGACATGCTGCTCGACGCGATCCAGATCGCCCGGCTCGATACCGACGATCCTGCGCGTGCCGTCCTCCACCCCGAGGACACACACACCTCCGCGCGCGTTGGCGAAGGCGGCGAACTCGTCGGCCAGGCCGTTGCGATGCGGGGCGATGACGCGACCGCCCTCTACACGCACCTCCTTTAGCTCCAGGGTGGAGTCCTCCCCCAACTTGATTCGCTGCAAGAGTGCTTGCGGATCGGCAAACATCGTCATCCTCCCAAGCTCAACTCCGCCTGCGCCGCGCTGCCTACCGTCCTCAAATGGTTCGCGAGACGCTCGAGCATTGAGCACTCATCGTTCTGCCCCTCGTCGCGGCTCTTCTCGATCAATGCCTGGATGAGCTGCGCGAAAATCGGGCTCCGGCGCAAGCCCCGCCGGTCGAGGTAGTCGTTCACCTTGGCCACGTCGCCCGCCTTCCACAGGTGCATCAGCTTGTGTACCTGGTCGATCAGCGGCGCCGGGCGACCGCCGGCGGCGTCCTCGCCCAAGCTGCGATGGCGACGCGCGGACCAGGGCTTGAGCTTGTATAGGCCTGAGGCTTGAGGCGTGAGGCTTGAGGAATCGGGGTCCTCTTCAGCTTCTTCCTCAAGCTCAGGACTCAAGCCTCGCGCCTCATGCCTGCCCTTGCCCAGCAGCTCGTACTGATCCACCAAATCGCGCTCCGGCAGGCCACACGACACCATGTACAGGATGCACGGACCCGCCGGCGCCTCCTTGAGGCCGAAGTCGTTCCGGTGCAGCAGGTAGTAGGTGGTGACGTCGTCCAGCGGATGATCGCCGACCGCAGCCTCCGCCTCGCCATGGGTCAGCACACGGCCGACCACGAAGTCGACAACGATGCGGCGCACGTGCCGCAGGAACTCGTCCACGCCCATGAGGACACCCGGCTCGGAGGCCTTCTTCACGGCCGGGTAGCGGCTATAGGCCTCCAGAGCCGGGCCGGTGGCCGCCCAAACGAAGTCTGGCCCGCGGATGCCGGCGTCCCAGAAATCGCGCAGCTGCGTGACGATGTTGCTCTCCATCTCCTTGATGACTTGGGCATCCCAGCCAGCGCGGGCCATGGGGTCGCGCTTGCGGCAGACAAGCCAGACGGAAGAGGACAAAGCGGCCGACGATAGCGAACGCGTGCGGGCTTCCCGCTCGGTCTGGATCGGCCAACTGCCATCCACCACGAAGCCGGCCTTGATGATGGCGCCTACGAGGGTTTCCCAGGCATCGGGATGCTTATGTGCGAACACAATCACCAAGCGACCATTAGGCTTGAGCGCGGTATGGCACGCGGCAAAGGCCCTCGCCATCCCAGCCTCGTAGTTGCGCTTGGATGCTTCCTTGTCACCACCAAACCGCGACGCGTCATCAATCAGTTCACCGTCATCAGCCTCGTGGTTCCACTTTGGCGCTAACGGCTCAGCGAATGCCGCATCTATGTCCTGAGAAAGACCATACAATGACCGCCGTAACCAGACATAGAAAAAATCCATCAGAACCGAATACCCCACCGCATCGTAATACGGCGGGTCGGTCACGACGATATCAAACGTCCCAGGCTCATGGGTCTGGATCGCAGAGGATCGGATTGCGTGAGGACGTGGTGCGGTCGAAGTCGCCTGAAGAAAGTGTTCAACCGCGAGAGCTATCCAGTTAAGTGCACCCTCATAGCTACCCGTTAGCCCAGAAAATGAAACTGCCTCACTGAAATCCCAGCTGACTGGTAGTGCGAATCGCTGGAATGTGTTGACGATGAACTCACCCTTCATCTGCCAATGTGTGATTGACGAGCCAGCATCGGTGAGGCGGTCAATAGCCATTGCTAGGAAAGCATGCAATGCTGCGCTCCAGGTCTCTGAATAACCCAGCGCCTTTGCTTCATCCTGTACCTTCCTCGTAGCAAGGATCAGCCCGCCCAGTGTCAGAAGCTGACGAGGCGTAAACAACTTACTCCACCGATCAAGACCATATGTGATGCACCACGTATTCCGCTTCGCGTCTTCGTGAATGACCTCTTCCGGAAGCCCGAATGGCACCGAGCCAAACACGCTACTAACGTCATGCTTGGCTTGCTCCGCTTTCTCGATTTCAACACGTGTAGGAAGGCGATATTCCTTGCCCGCTGGGGAATCAACCACCACTGAGGTCATTACAGAGCCAAGGCGCCCAGCCTGCCCTTCCAACTTCATGTCATCCATCGTCATGATGGTTCCACAGCAGGGGCAGGTCACGCCCGCCCGACTCATAGTGCCCGCGCCCAGTCTCTTGTCGTACTCCCGCTTCTGTGCTGCATTTCCACCTTTTTCCTTTACATTCGGGTCGATACCAAAAATAACGCCGGTCTTGTCTTCGAGCGGGCGCATAGTGAGCAGCACGCGCTTGTTATCCCTCTTGGCCAGCCACCGGGTCTTGAGCAGCGGCACGGTGGCCCGGCAGGCTTTACACCGGACGGTTCGCGCCCAAAGATAGGCCACGGTCGGCTTGGCGACCCAGCGCGGGTTCTTGGGGTTCTCCAGATACGCCTCATCGAACCCCGCGTTCAGCAATTCCACCTGCGGTTCGCCGGCGTCGTTCGTGGGCACCAGCTTCAGACCCTCACCCCCGGCCGGCTTCGCCCCCCTCGCTTCGCTCTCCCCAGAGGGAGAGGGGTGAATGTCCAGCGGCACGACTCGGTACGGCTTCACCGCGCAGTACTCGGCGTAGGTCGGGTAGAAGCGCGCCAGATCCTTTCGCGCCTCCTTGAGCACCCAGTGACCCCAGGCGCGCACGTGCCAGGCGAGGTCCGCATCTAAGAGTTCGGGTTCTAGGTCTGGATGATCGAACAGATCGAAGTTCTCGTGCCGCTCCATGCCTCCGATCCCGGTCGCTATCACTGTAGGTCGGGTTAGCGAAGCGTAACCCGACGCTTGGTTTGTCGGGTTACGGCCTGTCGGCCTAACCCGACCTACATTCTGGCCAGCCAGCGAGCGTAAATGCCGCTTGATCTCGGCGGGCGTAAGCCCCTTGGCCTTGAAGTACGCCGCCATGAACTCAGGGTCTTGCAGCGCGAAGTCCGGGAGCTTCCGCTTCTGGCCTGCGAGCTTCTGCGGGTACTCCAGAGTACACTTGAGGATGAACCACGCCACCGGGTTAATGTCGACCGCCGTCACCTCGCACCCCAGGCGCATCGCCTCGAGGGGGATCGCGCCGCCGCCGGCGAACGGGTCCAGCACCTTGGGGGCACGGCCGCCGTAGACCTTGCGGATCTCCTCCCGGAACCAGTCCAGGTCCGGTCCCGACTCGTTGCCCCAGTGCAGGATGCCGCCCGCCGTCTCCCAGGCGTCAATCTCCTCCACCCGCCCATTGGGCATCTTCTTTTTCTTGGTGGTCTTCTTGAGTGTTCCGCCCAGGCGCTTCAGGATTTCGTCGCGCTTCTCCTTGTCGCCGGAATCCGGAAGCAGCGTGGCGATTAGCGCCGCGCGGGACGCCGCCAGGGGACGGCGCGCCGGCCAGATGTGCAGGGTGGAGATATGCCCGTGCCGGACGTTCTTCTCGTGCACCGAGTCGATGGACGCCTGTCTCAACGGAAAGGCGACTTCGATGAGGCGTTTGTCGGTCATTCTCTATTCCCGCACCACAGCCGAACCGTGAGATTGTGTTCCGTAGCCACGAGCTCCGGCTCGGTCTTATTGTGTTTGCGCATTTCCGGAATCAATTTGAATCGAATCCCCATGCCGCGGGCGTCTACGTAGCCGTAGTCCCGTAACACATTGACCAGCACCTGATTGCGGGCATAGCGAAATCCGGTCTTGATCGATTCAACCGTTGCGGAATTGGGCAACCTTCCCGGACTGATGATCTCCAGGCGATCCTCAAAGAGATTGATCTGAATCTCTGCCCCTGCTACGGAATAGTCGCGGTGGGCAATGGCGTTGACGATCGCCTCCCTGAGAGCGGCCTCCGGATAGGCAGGTTTGTCGATCCGCCGACCCCGGACAATGCGCGACTCGATCTGGGTGTGCCGCGCAATGAAGTCCAACGCCTGGTCGATCAGCCCGGCCTCCAGCAAGGTCTTGCGAGGCCCGAAAAGGGGCGTGATGGGCCCTGTCATGTCCTGGTCGGAGATAACGGCATAACCGGGTTCTGTACCCGGATAGGCAATCGCCCGCAGACCCGATTGCGGCAGAAAGCGCTTGGGATTGCGTCCGAAGAGAAGCAGACCATCCACTGTTGCTGCACTGCGGCCCTCTGTCTCCACCGCGAACTCCAGATTTTGGAGCAGCCGCTCCCAGCCCTCCCTATCGTCCCAGGCAGGGCACTTCTGTTTCACCACGCGGTTGAAGTAGTTTTCCAGGCGGCCGAAATCAAAATCGTCCAGCGTCGATCCTGGCACCGGTTTTTGCCCGTAGCGTAGCCGCCCGGACTCCTGGAACATCCGCTCCAGCTCCTCACGACCCGCTTCCCTGGAGGTCGAACCCACCCGGACGAAATAGGCGCGCCGATTATCGTGAATGCGGGCGTAAGGTTTGTCCGGTCCAGGCAAGAGGCGTACGACCGCCACCTCCTTTTCAGGCTCCGCGTTCCGCACTACTTCGAAATAAGGAATGATGGGAGGATCGATCTTGACCCTGCAGAGTTCCATTACCCATTCCTCCAGGTTCGGACGCGAGATACCAGCAATGCTGCCATCGTCATCGACACCGAGCAGGATCACTCCGCCCATAAAATTGGCGAAGGCGACGATTTCCTGCGCCAGGCGGAAGTTCTCCACCGTATCGCGCTTGAATTCCACGCCGGAGCTCTCGCCGTTGGCAATCAGCTCCATGAGTTCTGACTTGAGCACGTTTCCCCCTTTTAGAATCCGTATTTGGCACGCCGCCGTTCGAAGGCCTCCTTTCCGCCTTCCAGAATGTCTTCCACCAGAAGGCGAACGGTAGATGAATCTACCGAGCCGATGTGTTCCGGTTCGATGACTGCCTGTCCAACACCGGCTTCGCCGTGGGGCGTGATACCCACGATCAACTCGGCGTCGCCCAATACCGGAATATTGGCGTTGTGGGTTGCGAAGATGAATTGTCGCTGGCGCTTCTCCCTTCTCAGCTCCGGCACGATGTTCTCGGTAATGAAGCGGTTGTCGAGATCGTCTTCCGGCTGGTCAATAACGAGCGGTGCTTCGCTCTCCAGGAATAACAGCATCAGGACGGCCGTTGCCTTCTGGCCAGTGGACAGCTTGTCGAGAGGTTTCCAGTCGACCGGTTGACCAGGTGCGGCGACGTTCATTTCCAAGGCCACTTCTGGCGGAAGCTCGAGTTCTTCCAACCTGAGCGACACATCCAAGCCCGCGGCAGCCAAGCGTTCCGCTTGTGCAGGAGGCAGACCAAACTGCCGCACTAACACGGCGGCACCCTGACGACAAGCCTGCGCGAGGACCCGAATTGAAAGATCGGATTGGGTCTTCAAGCGTTCGATAGCCTCACCGATCCTCCCGCCGACATGATCCCGAAGAAAAGTCTCCAAGGGCTTTCGGTTAGCGCCGAAATGCGTCCCCACGCGCAGGCGGTCCCGAAGTTTGCGGCCGATTCCCTTAGCCGCCTGCGACAGCGCTTGGAATTCCCGTCGTAGGACCTCCTCCCATTGATCGAGCAGTTCCCGGCGTCTTTCTTCTTCCCCTTCTAGCCTCCTTTGTAGATGGATGCGTTCCTCGGCCAGCGGGCGCAGGGTCTCGAGTTGTTTGCGCAACGCGATGAATTCCGTGCCATCGATGCGGTCGCGCTGCAGCGCCCGCAAGGTTTTCTCGTATTCTTCCCGCGCCTGCGTACACTCGGAATCCCATCCGGCCCTTTCGGCAGACAGCGCCTCGCGGGTCCGCCCCAGCCTTCGCTCGAACAAATCGGTCAATCGGCGTGTATTGAGACTCAAACCTTCCAGCCCCAGCCTGATGCGCCGAAAGCGATCCGCGGACGGCAGACCGTCCAGTGCGCCCTCGGCAAGAAAAGCCAAATCCATCTCAGCATGCTCGCGCAGAACTTCAAGCGCATCCTGCAAACCCTGCAGGCGTTCTGCGCACGTATCCAGAATCCGTTCTTCTTTGATAAACAAGGATTGCGTTTTGAGCTTGTCCTCGACTCCCGCGTCGGCGAAACGTCTGAGCTGCTCCTCGATCGCCGGGAAACGCGCGAGTTTTTCTTCCAGGTCTCTCAGCTCGTTATGCAAGGCCACGATTGCGCTGCGGTTCTTCTCGAGGCTTCGCAAAATGTTCGCTTTGTCCTGCTCCGCCGTTCTTTCATGAGGCAGGAAGCGCTTTAGAAGCGAATGCCGCTTCTCCGGTAAGCGCGCGAGCTCGGCGATTTCATGCTGGCCGTAGATTTCGAGCTGCGGCAGCAAGTCGGACGGTCGGAGATTGACGATACGGCCGTCCTCTCCCTTGATCACAGCGGGATTGGGCAGGGTTCGCTCGATTGCATAAGTTTGAGGTTGCGGATGCCGTGATCGCACCGTGAGCCGGATGCGGGTGCCGTTCTTGAGAACGTCCTGCGCAATTCCCGCATGGCGCTTTCTCGCTTCATCTCCCAGGGGCTCGGTTTGCAACACGGCGCGTAGTGACTCGATCACGGTGGATTTCCCCGCACCGCGGCCGCCAACCAAGACATTCAGATTGTCGCTGAAATAGATTTCATTGCCGTCGAGAAATCCACCTTCCCAGGACAAGCCGATGAGCCTTGAATGCTCCTCAGGCGGCACATCGCTATTCAGGTGAATCCTTGAGTCCGGGTCGAGGAAGGCGAGCCTCAGACTTTCTACGGAAGGGCGGGTCATTTTGATCCAACAGGTAGCACCAGCTTGCGCCAGGTCGTCCGGCTCCTTCACATCGGCAGCGTTGACTGCTGCCACTGCCAACTTGTCACCCGCCTGCGGCTCGCGTCGGTAGTCGGCGTTCTTGTTCTCGACGATGAATCTGTATTCTTGCGGAAGATCATTGACTGGGCCTGGGATCTGAATTGCGAGGAGATTGGAGTCTTTCCAGGCACGAACACGCGATTGTCCGGTAAGCACCCTCAACAGGCCATTATCAAGCGTGACGTGGGCTGCTACCCCAATGCCACCTTGTTCATTTACTTTCTCTAGGACACCGCAAAAATCCGTGTTGGCAAGCTTCGCGTTCGGGTCGGTGTCGTGAATGTCGAATGCACCAAGGTAACGATCCAGGCGATCGACAGCGATTTCCGGTTCGTATAAGCAGAGCACATGTACTCCATCCGAGGAGGTAATCTCGAAGCCGGGAATGATCGTAATACTCCTGCTCTTTGCGGCGTTCCGGAATTTGCCGATGGCGCCCACGTGGTTATGGTGAGTAATCGCCAGCACTTCGATGTTCAGTTCTGCGGCCTTCGCAACCATTGCCTGGATATAGGCGTCCTCGTCGACACCATGTTCCTTGCCGCGGAAACGCGCCGCGTAATCATGTGGGTTCACTTGCAGAGCACACTTGAAGAAACGGGCGCCCCAATACCGTTCCGGATACTCTTCCACAATCTCCCGTGTCATCGCTTTGGCTTCTTTCATTCGATCTCCTCCGCGCTACGCACGATATCACTGTATCCAACCACGACACTGCCGCGCCCTTTGGCAAGCAGTTTTCCGAACGGGTCCTGCACCTTGAATAGCCTTGGCGAGGCAGACCCACAATCGAATACCACGTACAGCCAGTACCGATTCCGCAGGTTGCAGGCGCGCGCCCACTCGTTCTCGGTCAGCTCGATCTCGCCGGTCCCGACGCGGCCCTTGACCTCGATGCCGCGCTCATCATTCGGCCGCTTGGAAAGCAGGTCGAAGCCCGGGTAGTCGGAGAGGCCTGCCAGCCGCGCCTTCCCGGGGGTGGATACGTCCCTGACATCGGCCCCCTGGGCTGCGTCATGAGCGATCGCCACCTCCATCGCGATGCGCTCGACCGCAGCGTCGCGGGCCTTGACGTCCTCCGGGTCCTGGGAGGGCTGAACGAGCGCCGTGGCGATGATCTCCACGGCGCCGGGCTGGATCAGCTCCACCTCCCTGCGCGCCTGCGCCAACGCCTGAGCCCGGCGCTCCTTGATGCTCCGTTGCTGCTCCTTGATCCGTTCCAGCTCGGCCTGCGCCGACCGATTTCCCTCGCGCGACATCGAAGTGTAGCGCTTGCGGGCGGCGGCCAGCTCGGACTCCTGGTAGTCGTAAGCCCGAACCAGGTGGTCCTCGGTCTCGACCAGACGCTCCCGGGCAGCCAGTTGCTGCAGCTCGGCGAGTTTGCCGAGCAGGTCGGTCTTGATGTGCTGCTCCGCCGCAAGGCGCCAAGTCTCGCTCTGGGCGAGGAACACCACGCTGCCGGGGTTGGCCTTGGCGGCCGGCTTCAGCAGGAGCTGATGCTCAACGGGTGCCTCCACCATGCGGCCGTCTGCATACTGCTTGATCCCGACCAGTCGCTGCTCGACAACCTCCTCGGTGTGGAAGGCGGGGAAGCCTGGATCGACGGCTCGGATCACGCTGACCCGGGCGACGTGGAAGAGGTAGGGCGCGGTGGCGGAGACGTCCGTGAAGATCGCCCCGCGCCTGCCGGCGCTGCGGCTGTGTTCGATCGCCAGACTCGACAGGCGCTCGAAGACCGGCTCGCCGGGATGCAGGAAAATGGCGTCCTCCCTCACCCCCGACCCCTCTCCCGCTCGCGGGAGAGGGGAGCGGCTCGGCGGATAGACCGTAAAACGGTTGCGAGCCGATTCGGCGTAGGTTTCGAGCAGGGACATCAGGCTCTCCACCACGCCACGGCGCCGCGGCCGCAGGAAGAACTGCCCGTCGAGATCGCCCACCAGATCGACGCCAATCAGGGGGGCGGCGTGCTCGAGGTAACGGCGCACGTAGCCGGGAAGGAGGCGGCGCATCTCCTCGATGGCGAGCGCTTCCTGGAGCTGCGGCAAGGCGGCCTTCACCTCGCCGCCTTTGCCGTAGATGCTTTCCTCCCGGGCCTCGATGGCGCGGATCTGCTCGACAGTGAGTTCACCGGCAAGCTCCATGGCTTCGCGGTCCGCTTCGTCTTCAGACTCGACGGCGCGCTGGATGTACTCGGTCAGGGGAAGCCCAGCGAAGATGCGCCCGACGACATCGAAGACCTTGTCCGAGCCCAATGCTTCACGGATCTCTTCCAGCTTGTCGAGCAGCGTCTTGATGACACGGCCCTCGCGGGTCTTGCCGGCCACCAGGTTGATGATGGCCACCTTGTCGCGCTTCTGGCCGTAACGATGGATACGGCCCATCCGCTGCTCGAGGCGGGCCGGATTCCACGGGATGTCGTAGTTGATGAGGATCCAGCAGAACTGGAGGTTGATGCCCTCGGCCGCGGCGTCGGTGCCGACGAAGAAGCGGGCACCGCCATGCTCCCCATTGTGCGTCCGGCGGAATTGCTCCACCTGGGCGTCGCGCTGCTCGAAGTTGAGCCCGCCGTGGATGAAGGCGACCTGGCCGGCATAGCCCATGCCTTCCAGGCGGCGCATCAGGAATTCGAGGGTGTCCCTGTGCTCGGTGTAGATGATGACCTTGTGGTCGCGGTACTGCGGGGCCCGGAGCAGCGCGCTCATCCGATCGAACTTGGACTCATGACCACTGGCGTGCACCGCCTCCGCCAACCCGATCAGCTCCAGCACCTTCTGCCGCTCGTCGATCAGCTCGGCGAGGCTGGTGGCAACGAAGGCGCCCAAGGCTTCGGCCTCGGTTTCCTCATGCTCCTCCTCGCCATCCGTCACGGTTTCCTCGTCGGCGGTCTTGGTGGCGAGCACGTCCACCAGCTTGCCCTCGCGCACCTTCCGGTCGAGCCGCTGCTGCTGGGCGCGCAGCTCCTCCTCCGGAATCCGGCCGGACTGAATGTCGTCGATCAGTCGGTCCAGCTTGCCGAGGCGGTTGCGGAAGGAGCAGAGCAAGGCCCAGGTGCTGCTGGCCAGCCGGCGCTGGAAGACGGTCATCGCAAAGCGTGCCGCCTGGCGATTGAGCAACCGTGCCTGGTTGTAGTAATGGCGGATGTAGGCCGTGGTCTGGTCGTAGAGGGCCTGCTCGCTGATGTCGCCCTGGGTGAGCTCGTAGCTCACTGTGTCGCACAGGCGCTCGGCGTAAAGGGGACGACCATGCAGGTCGACCATCTCCTCCTTGACGCGCCGAATGAAGTGTCGGTTGCGGAGACCCTCACCCCCACCCCCTCTCCCGCCTGCGGGAGAGGGGAGTAAATTTGCAAACGCGGTCTCGGTGCTGAACAGCTCCGGCTCCAGCAGCCGCCACAGGCAGTAGTAGGGAAACTCCTTGCCCATGTGGGGCGTCGCGGTCAGAAGGAGCAGGTGATGCGCCGCCCATGGCATCTTCCAGTCGTCGGGCAGCTCGCGGACGCCGGCGATCGCCTCCGCGAGGCGGTAGCGGTCGGTTGGGCGGAACGTGCCGTCGGGGTCGCGGTTCGCCGAGAGCTTGTGGGCCTCGTCGAAGACCACCAGGTCGTAGGGTGCTACGGCTGGGTCACGCAGGCAATTGAACAGGCGTGCGCTGCGCAAACTGTCTACGCTCACTACGACCAGATCGCCTTGGGGCCCGACGAACGGATTGCCGTCCTTGGCGTCGCTGCCTGTGACGATGTTGAACTGGAGCTGGAACAGGTTGTGTAGCTCCCGATACCAGTTCCCCACAAGGCCCGCGGGCGCCACGACCAGGACACGGCGAATGGTGCGGCGGGTGAGGCTCTCCCGCACATATAGACCGGTCATGATCGTTTTGCCGGCGCCGGCGTCGTCCGCCAGCAGGTAGCGCAGCCGGCTCTGGGGCAGCATCCGCTCGTACACCGCGATGCGCTGGTGCGGCAGCGGATCGATCTCGCTGATCTCGGTGGCGAACGCCGGGTTGAAGAGGTGGCCGTAGGAGAGGCGCTCACCCTCGACGAGCACCCGCAGGGCGAGGGCAGAGCCCAGGAAGTCCAGCCGATGCTCCTCGGCCAGTGCGGGTGCCGACAAGGGCGCCGCTTCTGCGGCCGGAGCCTCCACGCCTGAGCCGCGACGAGTGAGCCCCCGGAGCTTTGAAAGCCCCATGGCCGACGGCTTGGACTGCCCGTTCTCCCAGCGGTTGAGCGTGACGAACGAGACGCCCAGCAGCTCGGCAAACTGCTGCTGGGTCAGGCTCATCGACTTCCGAAGATCGCGGATCTGCTCTGGGTTCATGGGTGGCGCACATTTTTATCGCGTGACTGTTAGCGTGCTTTATATCACACGATATAAATGCGCGCAAGGTGCCGCGCCATCCAGGTTTTTCCGACATGACTTGGCTTCTGTCCGGCACAGCGCGTGAATCTCGGTGCCTCAAGTCACCCAAGGAACGCACCGAAGGACGCAGCCCACCCGGTTTACGTCCCGGTGTCGGCGTTGCGCCTGCTGGTGGATGTCCTGACCGAGATCGGCGAGGGCAACGCGGTCAGCATCATTCCGATCCATGCCGAACTGACGACGCAGGAGGCAGCGGACGTGCTCAATGTCTCGCGTCCGTTACCAGGACGTGATTGCCTACAAGGAGCGGATCGACGCCGAGCGCAACAAGGCCCTGGACGCCTTGGCCGAGCAGGCTCAGGCGCTCAAGATGGGGTACGAATGAATGAGCTCGCACTTCACCTTGATGGTCCGCGAATTCTGGCTGTCAATCCTCGCTTTTCGCATCAGCCAGCAGGACTTACTAAGGATGAAGAAAGTAATGTCACATACACCCCCTCTCCCTCTGGGAGAGGGCCAGGGTGGGTACAAACTGCTATATGGCATTTCTTTCTTAACTCTTAGAGGGTGTAGACGAAAACATCATTCCGTGCGTTATATTTCTGCCCCAGGTACGCCAAGGGGTGATGGATGATGATGATGATGAAGGGGGGAACGAAGACCGAGCAACGGGGAGTGCCTGGGCGCAAACCGGTGCTGAACGCAGAGCACGTGGCGGTGCTGCGCGCGATCACGCACGAAATGCCACGCTCGTCGCTGGACGAAGTGACGCGAGAACTGGGTCGGCGCGCGGGCGT
>JBFMDC010000017.1:0-15986 GCA_040753975.1 Pseudomonadota bacterium | reverse complement strand
AAAAGAAGAAAGACGATCCAGGCTCTCCCACAAGCTCAATTTCTCGGCTTCGAGGGTCAACGATCTATCTTCCTCCAAACCTCTCTATCTCATACCTCCGTGGCTCAGGGAAGAACATACAAGGGGGACAAGGTGTTCGCTTCGCGACTTTCACGGTAACACACTTGGTTTTTGCGCGGTATGTCGCCGCAACTGGAGACTGCATGAATTCTTCGAGGATGATTCCGTTTCGAACCCTGGCCGCGGCGGGGCTGGCCGCGATGCCGCTGGCGGCATCGGCCGCGCCGGGTCTGTCCCGCTCCCTGGACCTGAGCGGCCATTTCGTCGGCTATCTGGCCTTGGCGCTGTTCGGCATCGCCTATGTCTTCGTGGTGCTCGAGGAGGTGCTGGAACTGCGCAAGTCCAAGCCCATGATGCTGGCGGCGGCTCTGACATGGGTGGCCATCGCCGTCGTCTATAAAGGGGAGGGCATGTCCGGTGTGGCCGAGGCGGCCATCCGCCACGACGTGCTGGATTACGGCGAACTGCTGCTGTTCCTGATCGTTTCCATCGCCTACATCAACGCCATGGAGGAACGGCGGGTGTTCGACAGTCTGCGGTCCTGGCTGGTCAACCGGGGTTTCGGCTACCGCAAGCTGTTTTGGGTGACCGGCGTGCTGGCTTTCTTCATTTCCTCCGTCTCCAACAACATGACCACGGCCATGCTGATGTGCGCGGTCGTCATGGCGGTCGGCAAGGACAATCCGAAATTCGTAGGTCTTTCCTGCGTCAATACGGTCGTGGCGGCGAATGCGGGCGGTGCATTCTGTCCGTTCGGCGACATCACCACGCTGATGGTGTGGCAGAAGGGCATCGTCGAGTTCTGGACCTTCTTCAAGCTGTTCGTCCCTTCGGTGGTGAATTTCGTGATTCCCGCGGGGCTGATGCATTTCGCGGTGCCGAAAGGGCGCCCCGCGCCGCTTGTGGCCAAGATCACCATGCGCCGCGGAGCCAAGCGGATCGTGCTGCTGTTCCTGCTGACCGTGCTGACCGCCGTCGGTTTTCAGAACGGGCTGCAACTGCCGGCTGCGGTCGGCATGATGGCGGGGCTGACCTACCTGCAGTTGTTCGGCTATTTCCTGCACGTTACTCATAGTGACGAACCGGAGGTCGGCATCGATCCGATGGCGGGCGAGGCCGTCACGGCGGAGGAGCCGGAAAGCACGTTCCGTTTCGACGTCTTCCACCACCTCGCCCGCATGGAGTGGGACACCTTGCTGTTTTTCTACGGCGTCGTCCTGTGCGTGGGGGGATTGAATTTCATCGGTTACCTGCGCCATCTGTCCGATTTTCTCTACGGGGATTTGGGCGCCACCCCGGCCAACGTGCTGGTGGGCGTGATTTCGGCGCTGGTCGACAACATCCCGGTGATGTTCGCGATCCTGTCCATGCAGCCGGAGATGTCCACGGGCCAGTGGCTGCTGGTGACGCTCACGGCGGGTGTCGGCGGCAGCCTGCTTTCCGTCGGTTCCGCGGCAGGGGTGGCCCTGATGGGTCAGGCCAAAGGCGTCTACACCTTCGTCACGCACCTGAAATGGGCGCCCGCCATCGTTCTGGGCTATCTGGCGAGCATCGGGGCGCATTTCCTGATCAATGCCGGAATGTTCTGAAGGGTTCGCTGCCTGGCGATTTCCGGTTCCGGCCGCCGTTTTTTCCATGGTCCCCGATGAGTCGCGCGTCGGTAGGCGCGCCCCTCGGCGCCGTTGCGTGGGTGTGGGTTCCGGTAACGGTGAATTCCGGACGGTCGGAGGTGAGCGATTACCTGCGGCTGCCCTGCATATCTGATGCGGTGTTTTGAAATGATAACCTCCTCTTTCGCACAGATTCTGCTCCTCTTGGGCACGACGGTAGCGGTGGTGGCCATGTTCCATTGGGCTCGGGTTCCGTCGAGCCTGGCCTACCTGCTGGTGGGCGTCCTGCTCGGACCTCATACCGCAGGCCCCATCATCGAGAACGAAGAGATTCACGGAGCCGCCGAATTCGGCATCGTCTTTCTCATGTTCACCATCGGCTTGAATCTGTCGTTGCCGCAGGTTCATGCCTTGCGCCACCTGGTGCTGGGTCTGGGCTCGGGACAGGTGCTGCTCACCACCCTGGCGATCGGCGCCGTCGCTTGGGCCTTGGGGCTTTCTCCCGCGGCCGCATTCGTGGTCGGCGCCGTGTTCGCGCAATCGTCCACGGCCATCATCGGCAAGCAGCTCGCGGAGCAGGGCGAAGAGTACAGCCGGCACGGACGGCTCGCCATGGCCATGTCGGTGTTTCAGGACGTCACGGCGGTGCCTTTGATCGTCATCGTGCCCGTCCTTGCCGTTCCCAGCGTCCGGGCTCTGGGCGAGTCGCTGGGGTGGGCACTGGCCAAAGCCTTTCTGGCCTTCGCCGTGGTCTTCTTCGCCGGCCGCTGGCTGTTGCGCCCTCTTTTTCACGCGGTTGCTTCCCGCCGCTCGGCCGAACTGTTTACCTTGACCGTGCTCATGGTGTCGCTGGGAGCCGGGGGACTTACCCACCAACTGGGCTTGTCGGTGGCATTCGGCGCCTTCCTGGTCGGCATGATGCTGGGAGAGACCGAATTTCGCCATCAAGTGGAATCCACCATCCGGCCTTTTCGAGACGTCTTGCTCGGATTGTTCTTCGTGAGCATCGGCATGCTGTTCGATCCCGCCCTGATGGCGGGAACATGGCAGTGGGCCGTGGCCGGCGCTTTCTTCCTGCTGGGAATGAAAACGGTGCTGGTGGGGGCGCTCGTGCGCGCGGCGGGAATCGATCCGGCCACCGCCTGGCGCATCGGTTTGCTGGTGGCCGTCGGCGGAGAATTCGGCTTCGCCCTGCTCGCCATCGCGCTCGATGCGGGCGTGATCCCGCAACAGGCGGGCCAAGTCGCGCTCATGGCGGTGCTGCTCTCGATGATCGCCGCTCCCTTCCTCATCCGGTACAACCGCGCGCTGGTCGCCGGATGGCTGGATCTCCATCCGCTTCAGGGAGAAGAAGCCGCGCTTTCGGCCAGCCCCGGCGTCGCCGGGTCTCTGCAGGATCACGTCATCATCTGCGGCTACGGGCGCATCGGACAGAATATCGGCCGATTTCTGGAGGAGGAAAATATTCCTCACGTCGCACTCGACCTTGACCCGCAGCGGGTCAAGGAAGCGCGGATCGCCGGTGAACCCGTTTATTATGGGGATTCTTCGGAACGCGACATGCTGGAAGCGGTGGGGGTGGCCAAAGCCAAGCTGGTCGTCGTCAGCCATGAGGACATCGCCGCAGCGCACAAGATTCTGCATCACGCCGCTGCCTTGCGGCCCGATTTGCCCGTCATGGTACGGACGCGGGACGAAACCCATGTGGAGGAACTGCGCCTCGCGGGTGCGGCGGAGGTCGTGGCGGAAACACTGGAAGCCGGCCTGATGATCGCCTCCCAGGCCCTGCTGCTGTTGAATGTGCCGTTTTCGCGCGTGGCTCGCCGTATCCGGGAGCAGCGCCTCAACCGCTACCTGTTGCTGAGGGAGTTTTTCCGGGGCGACGCCATGTTTTCCGACGATGTCCAGGCGCAGGAGGGCGACCGGCTATGGCCGGTGCTGCTGCCTCCGGGCTGCAGATCTGCCGGAAGCACGCTTGCGGAGCTGGCGCTTGAGCGAGTGGTCGTCACGGCCTTGGTACGCCGGGGTGTGCGAGAGCTGGCGCCGGCGCCTGAAACGCGGCTTGCCGAGGGCGACGCGGTTGTCCTGTTCGGGTCGCCCTCGGATCTGGAAAAGGCCGAGAGCCGCCTGCTGGGCTGACCCGGTTTGGGTAGGCGCCGGCTATGCGGCATCGCTTGCTGACCGCGTAGATGTCTGTCTGGAGGATATAAGGATGAAACGCATTGAGACAGTGCTGGCTGCGACTGATCTTTCCGCACCTGCGCGCCATGCGGCCATGCGCGCCGCTCTCCTCGCCAGCCGAGCCGATGCCGGACTGACCCTGCTTCACGTCGTGAGCCTGCAGCTGATGGAAAACTTGCGGCGTCTGGCGGGACGCTCGGGAGAAGCCACGGAGCGGCGGTTGACCGCCGAGGTCATGGAGGAACTCAGCCGGCTTGCGACCGATATCGCCAGGCGATGGGGGGTCGAAGCCGAAGCGCGCCTGGCGGAGGGCTCCGTGCTGAAGGAGATCGTCGGCCATGCCGACGCCCTCGGCGCCGATCTGGTCGTGATGGGGGCCCGCGGCGCCGGATTCGTGCGCGAACTGCTGCTGGGTTCCACGACCGAGCGGGTGTTGCGATTGATCACGCGGCCGGTGCTGATGGTCAAGCAGATGCCGCATGGTCCTTATCAGAGGGTCCTGGTAGCCGTGGATTTTTCCGAGCGCTCGGTAACCGCTTTGCGGCTGGCGCATCTGGTCGCGCCCGAGGCCCACTTCATCGTGCTGAATGCGTTTCAGCCGCCGTTCGAACACAAGCTGCGCCAAGGCGGGGCGGATGATTTCGAGATCATGGAACTGCGCGATGCGGCCCGCAGAGAGGCGGTAGCGCGGATGGATGAGCTGACGGCCGCATGTGCGGACATTCCTTCCGAAAGGATCACGCGCCTGGTGCTGCCAGGCCCGGCGCTCGACTGTGTCCTGGAGCAGGAGCAGGAGCAGGATTGCGACCTCATCGTCGTTGGCAAGCACGGCTACGGCCGGGTCGAAGAAATGCTGCTCGGCAGTCTGACCAAGCACCTGTTGGTGCTTTCAGGCTGCGATGTGCTGGTCGCGACCCAGCGCTCGACGTAGCCGGCCCATCCGGCAGGGATGTCCGCAGTCCGCGAGCTCGGGCCGGCATGTTCGCCCTGGTTGACGACATGGACCGATGCGCAGGGTTGCCTTGCGCGGAGACCTGGGATTGCGGGGCCTGGCGCTGGCGGAGCAGCAGATGGAAGAGTGGGGTCATCGCGCCAGAAAATCAGCGACCGCTCGAAAACGGCGCCGGCGGATGGCGGGATCGGTGTCCTGCAGCGGATGGGCGAACTCGGGGGATTTCACCACGAGGCCGCCGCGCTCCGCGACGAGCCTGGCCAGCTCCTCGATTTCCCAAGGCATCACGATCCGGTCGCGCAGGCCGATGATGAGCATGAGCCTCGTTGCGTCTTGCGGCAGGTTGCGGACCGGATCGTAGCCTTCCGGGCAGCCCAGGCGGGAAATCCGGCTGGGAGAGGAGTCCACCACCAGCGCATCGTATTCCCCGCCCGCGCCTGCGGCATTGGCCAGAATCACGCCGCCCATGGACATGCCGTACAGGTAACGGCGCTGGTAACCCTGCGAATTCAGCGCCGCGATGATTTCCCGGTAATCGGACACGATGGCCTTGAGCCGGCTCTTGCCCTCGGAAAGCCCGTAGCCGCGGTAATCGTATACGTAGACATCGAGTCCCAAGTCGCGGAAGAACGCCAGCGCGCCCATGATCTGATCGGCCAGCATGGCATTGCCCTGCGCCACCAGGAGGTAGCCCCTGGGATCGGCCGCGCGCAGGCGGTACCCGCCCAGCACGCGGCCGTCGCCGGTGGTGAAGGAAAGCCGCTCGATGCCGCGGAGCGACCGCACGCGGCTGGCGTCGGGCGCACCGGCCGCCTGCCGGAACTGCCAGAACGCCAGGGGTTCTAGCACGATGCCGCAGACGGAGGTTTCCAGATCGGATGGAGGCTTGCCGTGGACCATGGGGACAACTCCGCTCGAAAGTACCATCGCTATGAGCCAGGCAGGGACACGAAAAGAGGGGCGAGTCATGGCGGCGCGGTTCCTAGACCAAGACCCGCTCGATTCCGCCCTTGACCGCCCGCCCGACATAATCCCTCATCCAGTTCTCACCCAATACATGCCTTGCGATCTCCACCACGATGTAATCGGCGTCGAGCTTATCCACGTCGTCCCGATAACGCTTAAGGCCTTGCAGGCAGGAAGGGCAGGAGGTCAGCACCTTGACCGGACCGTCGAAGCCGTCAGCTCGTAACCTGGCCGCGTCGCTCTTCAGTTCGGCCTCCTTGCGGAAGCGGACCTGGGTGGAGATATCCGGGCGCGCGATGGCGAGGGTGCCGGACTCGCCGCAACAGCGCTCGGATTTGGCGATCCGGCTGCCGTCGGCGGTGGCGATCAGGGCGTTGACGGTTTTGAGCGGGTCCTGCTGCTGCATGGGGCTATGGCAGGGATCGTGGTACAGGTAGCGGGCGCCGTTCACGCCTTCCAGTTTCACGCCTTTTTCCAGCAGGTATTCGTGGATGTCGAGCACCCGGCTGCCGGGGAAAATCCGGTCGAATTCGTAGGAGGCGAGCTGGTCCAGGCAGGTGCCGCAGCTCACGACCACCGTCTTGATGTCGAGGTAATTGAGGGTGTTGGCGACGCGGTGAAACAGCACCCGGTTGTCGGTGGTGATCTTCTCGGCCTTGTCGAAATCCCCGGCGGCGCGCTGGGGGAAGCCGCAGCACAGGTAACCTGGCGGGAGCACGGTCTGCACCCCGATTTCGTACAGCATCGCCTGGGTGGCGAGGCCCACCTGCGAGAACAGCCGTTCCGAGCCGCAGCCGGGAAAATAGAACACGGCTTCGGAATCCACCGCGGTCTTGCGCGGATCGCGGATGACCGGCACGACCTGGTTGTCCTCGATGTCGAGCAAGGCGCGCGCGGTCTTGGCTGGCAGTTGGCCCGGCATTTTCTTGTTGATGAAGTGGATCACCTGTTCGGTGACCCTCGGTTTGCCCAGCGAAGCCGGCGGGCGGCGGGTCTGGGCCTGGCCCCAGGGCCTGAGCAGCCGGTAACCCAGCCGCTGGCCGCGGTAGCCCCATTCGATCATGCTGGTGCGCATGGCCTTGATGGCGTTGGGGCGGGTGACGCTGAGGAAGGCCAGGGCCAGGGTCTTGGCCGGATTGAAGCTCTGCTTGCCCATCTTGCGCAGCAGGTTGCGCATGTTCATCGACACTTGGCCGAAATCGATGTCGACGGGGCAGGGGTTGTAGCATTTGTGGCAGACGGTGCAGTGGTCGGCCACGTCCTCGAATTCCTTCCAGTGGGTGATGGAGATGCCGCGCCGGGTCTGCTCCTCGTACAGAAAGGCTTCGATCAGGAGCGAGGTGGCGAGGATCTTGTTGCGCGGCGAATACGGCAGGTTGGCCTGCGGCACGTGGGTGGAGCAGACCGGCTTGCATTTGCCGCAGCGCAGACAGTCCTTCACCGAATCGGCGATGGCGCCGATGTCGCTCTGCTGCATGATGAGCGATTCGAAGCCCATCAGGCTGAAAGATGGTGTGTAGGCGGCGCGCAGATCCGCGCCCGGCATCAGCTTGCCCCGGTTGAAGCGGCCCTCGGGGTCGACCTTGGCTTTGTAGGCATGGAACGGCGCGACTTCCGCCTCGCTCAGGAACTCGTACTTGGTGATGCCGATGCCGTGCTCGCCGGAAATCACCCCGCCGAGCGAGCGCGCCAGCGCCATGATGCGGGCGACGGCGGCGTTGGCCTCCTGCAGCATCTCGTAATGGTCGGAGTTGACCGGCAGATTGGTGTGGACGTTGCCGTCCCCGGCGTGCATGTGCAAGGCCACGAACACCCGGCCGCGGAGGACTTCTTTGTGGATGGCGGCGATCCGCTCGTTGAGCGGCCGGAAGTTGTCGCCGGCGAAGATTTCCGCCAGCGGGGCTTGCAGTTCCAGTTTCCAGGACGCACGAAGGGTGTGGTCTTGGACGAGGTGGAACAGCGTAGCTGGCCCGTGTCCCTTTGCAGGATGGGGGAGGGTATCGACATTCGACTCAGGGGGAGGGCCTTTCGCAAATTCAGGCGTTTTCGCCCTCAGCCTGCCCTCTCCCTCATCCGGCCCTTCGGGCCACCTTCTCCCCGAGGGAGAAGGAAAAAGGAGGCGGTCTCCGGCCGCGGGTTCCTGGGTAGGGTAAAGGCGGTTTTCGAGTTCCGCACAGGGTGAATCCAGGTGGTCGTAAATCCACTGCCACCTGTCTCTTACTGTTCCCACCAGCTCCAATGCCCGAGCCCGCCGCTCGCCGATCAGCTCGGTCTTGTCGACGTCCTCCTCGTAGGCGCGCAGCGGCAGGTCGCCGCCGAGGAAATCCGCCAGGGCGTCGCACAGCTTGAGCTTGTTGCGCAGCGACAGCTCGATGTTGATGCGCTCGATACCGTCGCAATAATCGCCCATGCGCGGCAGCGGGATCACCACGTCCTCGTTGATCTTGAAGGCGTTGGTGTGCTTGGAGATCGCCGCGGTGCGGGCGCGGTCCAGCCAGAACTTGCGGCGCGCCTCCGGGCTGACGGCGATGAAGCCTTCCGCGCCCCGCGCGTTGCACAGCCGCACCACCTGGGACGCAGCCTGGGCCACCGCGCTATCGTCGTCGCCGACGATGTCCCCGAACAGCACCATCTTCGGGCGGCCGTGGCGGCGGGCCTTGGTGGCGTAACCCACGGCCTTGACGTAACGCTCGTCCAGGTGCTCCAGCCCGGCCAGCATGACGCGGGCGCCGCCGGTCTTGGGGAGGCTTCCGAGGTAGTCCTGGATTTCGACGATGGCCGGCACGGCTTCGCGCACCTGGCCGAAGAATTCCAGGCAGAAGGTGCGGGTGTGGGGCGGCATCTCGTGCAGGATCCAGCGCGCCGAGGTGATGATGCCATCGCACCCTTCTTTTTGAATGCCGGGCAGGCCGCCAAGGAACTTGTCGGTCACGTCCTTGCCCAGGCCGGTTTTACGGAAGCGGTGGCCGGGGAGGGTTAGGATTTCCTCGTTCAGGGCTTGCCCTGAGGCATCGTAGCGCCTGAGCCGAAACCGCGCCTCATCCTGGTCGTGGATCTTGCCGAAGTTGTGATTCAGCCGCTCGACCTCCAGCCAGTTGCCGTCCGGCGTGACCATGCGCCAGGAGGCCAGATTGTCCAGCGCCGTGCCCCACAGCACCGCCTTCTTGCCGCCCGCGTTCATGGCGATGTTGCCGCCGATGCAGGAGGCGTCCGCCGAAGTCGGGTCGCAGGCGAACACCAGGCCGGCCCGTTCCGCTACGTCCATCACCCGCCGCGTCACCACGCCGGCGCCGGTGAAGACCGTGGCGCAGGGCTGATCCACGCCGGGCAGCCGGGTATCGCGCTCCACCGCCCCCAGCTCCAGCAGTTTCTCGGTGTTGATGACGGCGGACAGCGGCGTCAGCGGCACCGCGCCGCCGGTGTAGCCGGTGCCGCCGCCGCGGGGAATGATGGTCAGGCCCAGTTCGATGCAGTCGCGCACCAGATGGCCGACTTCCTCCTCGCTGCAGGGATAGAGCACCACGAAGGGGTATTCGACGCGCCAGTCGGTGGCGTCGGTCACGTGAGTCACGCGGGCGTAGCCGTCGAAGCAGATGTTGTCCTTGCGGGTGTGGCGCGACAGCAGGGTCAGCGCCCGGCGGCGCAGTTCCCGGGTATGCTCGAAGCGCGCCTCGAAGGCGTCGACCGCCTGGAGCGCAGCCCGAATCAGCAACGCGACCTTTTCGGCGCGCTCCGGCCGGCCGGCCGCCATTTCGGTCCGCCGGTTTTCCATCTGGCGCAGGCGATGGCGCAGCGCCTCCATCAGCGCCCGGCGGCGGCCCTTGTTGTCGAGCAGGTCGTCTTCCAGGTAAGGGTTGCGCTGGACCGCCCAGATGTCGCCCAGCACCTCGTACAGCATGCGCGCCGAACGGCCGGTGACGCGCTCGGCGCGCAAGTCCTCCAATACCTGCCACAGGTCCGCGCCGAGCAGGCGAATCACGATCTCGCGGTCGGAAAACGAGGTGTAGTTGTAGGGAATCTCGCGCAGGCGGACGGGGCCTGGGTCGGTGTTGGGGGATAAGGCTTCCTGGGCCGCAGCCATGCCGTGGATCTCGTCAAAGCGGTGAAACTCCGATTCTATCGCGCTGGCCAGGCCGGAAATACGGCGTGGCGGGCAACAGTGATGATCGGTTTGCGAAGCCGTTCAGCCGGGCTGGCTCATGCCGCCCAGGCAGAGGTATTTCAGCTCCAGGTACTCGTCCATGCCATGGCGCGAGCCTTCCCGGCCGATGCCGGATTGCTTGACCCCGCCGAAGGGCGCGACGTCGTAGGAAAGCATGCCGGTGTTGACGCCGACCATGCCGTATTCCAGGGCTTCGCCGACCCGGAAGGCGCGGGCCAGGTCGCGGGTGTAGAAATAGGCGGCGAGGCCGTACTCGGTGGCGTTGGCGATCGCGACAGCCTCCTCCTCGGAACCGAAGCGCAGCAGCGGCGCCACCGGGCCGAAGGTCTCCTCGCGCGTGCACAGCATCTCCGGCGTGACTTCCGCGAGCACCGTCGGCTGGAAAAACCGTCCGCCCAGGGGATGCCGCCCGCCTCCGGCCAGCACGCGGGCGCCTTTCCCTAAGGCATCGGCGATGTGGCGCTCCACCTTGGCGAGCGCCTGCCCGTCGATGAGGGGGCCCTGGACGACGCCCTCGTCCAGGCCGTTGCCCACCTTGAGTTCGCGCACCTTGGCCGCGAGCCTTTCCGCGAAGGCCTCGTAGATCGAATCCTGGATCAGGAAGCGATTGGTGCAGACGCAGGTCTGGCCGGTGTTGCGGTATTTCGACAGCACCGCGCCTTCCACCGCCGCCTCCAGGTCGGCGTCCTCGAACACGATGAAGGGCGCGTTGCCGCCCAGCTCCAGCGATATCTTCTTCACCGTCGCGGCGCATTGCGCCATCAACAGGCGGCCGACCTCGGTCGAGCCGGTGAAGGAGAGCTTGCGGACGCGGGGGTTGGAGCTCAGCTCGGGGCCGATCGCCGCCGGATCGCCGGTCACGACGTTGACCACGCCGGGCGGAAAGCCCGCCTGCGCCGCCAGCTCCGCCAAAGCGAGCGCGGTCAGCGGCGTCTGCTCGGCGGGCTTGACCACCACGGGGCAGCCGGCGGCCAGGGCCGGGGCGATCTTGCGGGTGATCATCGCCGCCGGGAAATTCCACGGCGTGATGGCGGTACAGACGCCGATGGGCTGGCGGATGGCGAGCAGCCGCTTGTCCGGGACGGGGGAGGGGATGGTTTCGCCGTAAGCGCGCCTGGCTTCCTCCGCGAACCATTCGACGAAGCCGGCGGCGTAGACGATCTCGTTGCGGGCCTCGGCCAGCGGTTTGCCCTGCTCGGCGGTGAGGATGCGGGCGAGGTCCTCGGTGTGGTTCAGGATCAGCTCGTACCAGCGGCGCAGGACCGCAGCGCGTTCCTTGGCCGTCCTGCCGCGCCAGCCGGTCCAGGCGCGTTCGGCGGCGGCGATGGCGCGCGCGGTTTCGGCGGCACCCATGTCGGGCACATAGGCCAGAATCTCGTCCGTGGCGGGATTCGTCACGGGAAAAGTGTCCAGGCTGTCGGCGTCGGCCCAAAGGCCGTCGATCAGGCACTGCGTGCGGAGCAGGCCGGTGTGGTCGAGTCGGAGTTCATGGCTCATCGGCGGATTCCACATACTAATGGTTAAGAAAGCAATGCCACACAACATCCCCTCAGAGGGTAGGCTGAGGGCGATCAAACAATGACATTGCCTTCTTAACGACTAGTAAAGCATGGATGTGCCCGCGCCGTGTAAGGCATTTCGCACACTGTCGGCGCGGTAGTACCATGATGCACCATGAGGCCGCAGGCGTCTTGATCGCATCACAACGAAAGTCGAAAGAGGAGAATCGCACATGAAAGTACACGACAATGGATCGGAAGGGACCGCATCCCGGCTGAAACTCGCCGCGGCGGTGCTGTTGCTGCTCGGATGGAGCAACGGCCAGGCCGAGCCCGAACCGGCGCAGCCGCAGACCTTTTCGCCGGACACGGCCTCGATTTCGCCGGCGGTGAAGCAGAAGGTACTGGAGCACATGAAACAGACCAGCCTGGAGCGCCTGAAAGGCTGGCCGGGAATCATTTTCTACTGCCCGGTGGAAGAAGCGGAAAATCTTAGCGTCAAGGCCATCTGCACCGCCGTGAACGCCGATGTCGGCAAGCTGATGGCCGAACACAAGGTGCCGTTCCAGATCGCCAAGAGCTCGTTCGACAAGCATTTCCTGCCCCATATGTCGGGCGGGCTGCTGCTCGTCGTCGATTTGGCGGCGACGCCGGCCGGCGCCCAGCCCGCGGCGATTTCGGGCGAAGTCCAGGGCCTGGCGCACTATGCCCATGCGGTGAACTGGTCGTCCGAGCTCTACCCCGAGTCCGGCGGCAAGGACAAGAGCCCGCTGGAAGTGCCTCAGCACGTCGATGCGCTGCTGTGGGAGAGCAATTTCATCTTCGCCACGCCGGGCGATCAGTCCATCCTGGTGGAGCAGTCGAAAGCCGCGATCGAAGAAAGGGTCAGGAATTTTCTAACCGAGTTCGACCGGGTCAACCACAAGCGCTGAAGCGGCTGTCCGCCAGCGGGAGAGAGAATTGCATGTCAGAACGATACGATATCGCCATCGTAGGCGGAGGGATGGTGGGCGCGACGCTGGCCTGCGCGCTGGAAGGAACCGCCCTGCGCGTCGCCCTGATCGAGGGGGCGCCGCCGCCCGCGTTTTCGCCGGAGCAGCCGCACGACCTGCGGGTTTCCGCGGTGAGCATCGCCTCGGTCAGCATCCTCAACTCGATCGGCGCCTGGGGGGGCGTCGTTTCCCGCCGCTGCTGCCCGTTCCGCCGCATGCGTGTCTGGGAAGACCGCGGCGACGTGCTGTTCGCGAGCGAAGACATCCACGAGGAAGTGCTCGGCTACATCGTCGAGAACCGCGTGCTCCAGCTCGCCTTGATCGACCGGCTGCCGGCACTGTCCGGCGTCGATTTCCTGTGTCCCGCCAAGACCTCCAAGATCGACTATGGCCCGCAAGGCTCGCGCATCGAACTGGAAGACGGCCGTGTGGTCGAGGCCCGGCTGCTGGTCGCGGCGGACGGCGGCCAGTCCCAGGCCCGGCAGGCAGCCGGCATGGGCGTCAGCAGCTGGGACTACGAGCACCATGCCCTGGTGCTCACCGTCGAAACCGCCTATCCGCAGCAGGACATCACCTGGCAGCGCTTCACCCCCCACGGCCCCCAGGCCTTCCTGCCGCTAGACGGGCGCAACGCCTCATTGGTGTGGTATGAAGCGCCGGAACGGGTGAAATGGCTGCTCTCCCTCCCCGACGAAGCCCTGCTGGGCGAATTGGTTCGGGAATTCCCCGCCGAACTGGGCGAGATCAAAAGCATCGTCAGCCGCGGCTTTTTTCCGCTGCGCCGCCAGCATGCCTTGCGCTACTACAAGGAAGGCGCGGTCCTGGTGGGCGACGCCGCCCACATGATCCATCCCCTGGCCGGCCAGGGCGTCAACATCGGCCTGCTCGACGCCGCCGCCCTCGCCGAAGTGCTCGCCAAGGCCAGGCGCGCCGGCCGCGACATCGGCTCCGGCGCCGTCCTGCGCGAATACGAAGGCATGCGCCGCAACAGCAACCTGCTGATGATGACCGCCATGGACTTCTTCTACCGCGCCTTCGGCAACGCCAACGTCCCCCTGCGCTTCGTCCGCAATCTCGGCCTCGGCCTGGCCGAACGTATCACTCCCGCCAAGAAGCTGGTGATGCGGTATGCGATGGGGTTGGACGGGAGTTTGCCGAAACTGGCGAGAGGGGAGGGGTTGGGGGGCTGAGAAAGCAGCGCGTGTCTTCCGTCAACGCGTTGCCGGAGCAGCGAGCAGGAACGATGGCCGAAGCCCATAGTAAGGTGTCGTTGGCTTGCACGTTGGGGCGTCCCTAAATGTATGGAGGATTGCGCCATGGGTATTGGCGATAGCCAATTGACCATTAGACACCTAGAAGGCGTAGAGTTTTACGCCTGTTGAGGTGTCCAATTGTAGTTGGGTGTCGTAAGCGAAACGGGATTACACAGTGGACAAAGAGATAGTAGCAGGAATAGTCAGCGGTATACTGTCCGCGATCGTCACTGGCGCCGTAAGTTTCCTGCTGTATGAACGGAAGGCACGCATCAATTTCGAACGTGATATTCAACGAGTTCGTACAGAGTTTATGGCGGAGTCAGTCGTCAAAGCTCTACTAAATGATCCCAGATGGGATAAAAGGTCTTTTAAGGAAATTAAGAAGCGGATCGGTGGCTTCAGTGATGATGAACTCAGGAAAATCCTTGTTAGGGCTGGCGCAGTTCGGTTTTATGCTAAAAACAAAAATGACCCTGAAGAAAAGGAAAGATGGGGTTTAACGAGCAAGGATAGAAACCTCGAACAACTCGGAACGGATGAGATAGACGATGATGCCTAACCATTACAATTGCTCTCACAGCCTATTTTGAATCAAAAATTGGTGTGATATGTATAGAAAAACAAATTGATCGCGCAGATGTCCCATGTAAATGACGGTGTGAAGCTTGCGATGTTGTAAGCTCACCTAACAAAGGCACGGAGGGAGACGCTCCTGAACGTCGCGTCCCTCATGCCAAGTCGTGAGGGCTCAAAACCATGACTTACGATTTACTCAAACTCGCACACATCATTGGTGCTATTTTGATCGGTGGAGGACTGATCGGTGTATGGTTGACTGATTTGCGGTCTCGTCAGTCGCGTGAACTTGTGCGTTTTTCCGAATCAGTGCGCAATATTGCGGTGTTTTACGACGGCGTTGTGGTTCCGGGTGCAATTGTTCTGCTCATCTCCGGCACTTGGTTGATTGTTGAGTTCTTCGGTGGCTGGAATTTTGTTTCCACGCCATGGCTTACTGGCATGGTCTTCCTGTTTGCTTTCGAATTCATCGAGGGCAATACCGTTACCCGCCTCTACTTCATGCGCCTGCGCCGCTTGACCCAAGAGGCTTTGCGGGTTGGCGCGTTTACGCCCGAGTTGGAGAAAACGCGCGCCGACAACGTGCCAACATTCACTCACTTCCTCGATTTGCCAATACTGTTATTGATTGTCACATTGGGCGCACTTAAGCCAAACGATTGGGGGTTGTTTATCGTTGGCTCCTTGGTCGCCGTAGCTATTGCTACAGCCCTGACAATATTTATTCCTCGCCTTTATCCATGGGTGGCAAACCAATGAGCCAATATGCCGCCCTAATTGGGTAACCAGTGGTTCTAGCCCCAAGCTCGCGGTTGGGTCGAGGTATCTGGATTACGCCAGTTCCCTCGACCCAATCGCGGACTATGGATTATATATTCGTTATGGGTTTGTTTCGAAATCGCAGCAATCTACCTACTGGAGGGGCCTAATGGACGGAAGGCGCGGTCTCACCGGCGATGTCAAGAATAGGATGGCGGTCTTGGTCTTTTTGCTATTGCTCGGTTGTGCTGAACAGCCACGGAAATCCGAAATGGACATACAGGCGGCCAACGCTTTGAAAGAGCGCGAAACCCAGGTCTTTCTGAACTCACATCCTTGCCCGGCTACGGGCAAAATATCGGAGAACGGAGTATGTGACGGATTTTCCATCGGCATGGTCGTGCCGGAACGATGTGGCGGCAAAATGAAGGCTTCCAACCTGTATTGGCAAAGCAAGGAACTTGCTAAAGAGGCGGAATTGGCGGAAAAAGCCAACTGCGGCAGACTCACCCAGGAGGAAGAAGAAGACGAGTTGATAAGGACTCAAATGCGCCGAACTCTCGACCAGAGCATCTATAACGCGATGCCACGTTGAGGCCAATGCCGTTAAGTTAAACTCCATCTGTAGCTGGCTGAGCGGAGTCGAAGCCAGTTATGTTAACTTCGACTCCGCTCAGCGAACGGCTTAATTTAACAGCGTCGCCGTTGAGGCTGGCGCTCTAAGCCAGCCTGCGTCCGATCCGGCTGAATCCTACGCAGGTCCGATTACGCTTCGCCATAATCGGAGCTGCGTGGTATATGGTCGAAGCAAGAACCCGCCGGGCGAGTAAGGCGGGTTCTGTTTATTTATCGCGGGAAAACCCCCGGCTTAGCCGGGGGACTCGCAAAGTTTGACAAACCCTGGAGTGGGGCTTTGTCGAAATTGGGTTGGTCGTCATTCCGGCATGGATTGCCGGACCAATCCGCCGGGAGC
>JBFMDC010000016.1:0-62220 GCA_040753975.1 Pseudomonadota bacterium | reverse complement strand
CGCGCACGCCGCCTGATAGCTCACCATGATCGCTCCGGCTGGGCTCCTGTCGCTTGGGTTTGGCTCGCTTAAAGCGCGTATCCTGGCAACCAGAATGGCAACGTAGATCATTTCGTCTACACCCTCTTAGTATCAACTTGCCGGAACGCCGGTAACATGTCTTCTCAACGCGATTTGGCTCAGGCTGCCGCCCCACCAGGAAGTGTGTGACAATAGCCCAAGGGGAAATCACCCCGGACGGCGGCCGGGCGAATCATCGTGATTTTTCGTTCCGGCGCTGTCTAACAAACGCATGCTTCGATCATGCGTACTTACTCACCTTGGAGGATTCGAGCTGCTATGAGCAATAAATTCCACAAAACCTCACTGTCGACCGTCGTGGGCACCGCCCTGGCCACCTCCCTGTCGGGCACCGTCGTCGCCGCCGAAAACCCCTTCGCCGCCAAGGAGCTGACCAGCGGCTACATGCAGGTCGCCGAAGCCGGTAAGGATAAAAAGGAGATGAAGTGCGGCGCCGAAGTGATGAAAAACAATCCGGAGATGAAATGCGGCGCCTCGATGATGCAAGGCACCGACACCAAGGCGATGGAAGGCAAGTGCGCCGGCACGAAGAAGGACGGCGCATCCCCGGCGCCGGCCCCCGCCGAAACCCCGAAACCCTGAGTCTCTGACGGCTTGGCGGCCCGCGCCGCGCGGGATGATCGACAAAGCCACCGGCATTCGCGGCGCGGGCCTGGGCCTGCGGCGCGGCTTCATCGAAGCGGTTGCCGCCGACCCGCCCGGATCGGTGGACTTCTATGAAGTCGCGCCCGAGAACTGGATGCGTATGGGCGGCCGCAACGGCCGCCTGTTCCGCTCCCTGACGGAACGCCTTCCCTTCGTCTGCCACGGGCTGACGCTTTCCCTCGGCGGGCCGGCGCCGCTCGATCACTCTTTTCTCGCCGAACTCAAGGAATTCCTGGAACGCCATTCCATCGCGCTGTACAGCGAGCACTTGAGCTACTGCAGCGACGAGGGACATCTCTACGATCTTTTGCCGATCCCGTTCACCGCTGAAGCGGTGGACTACGTCGCAGAACGCATCCGCCGGGTCCAGGACATCCTGGAACGGCGCATCGCCATCGAGAACATTTCCTATTACGCCGCGCCGGGCCGGGAAATGGACGAGATCGATTTCCTCAACGCGGTGCTCGCGGAAGCCGATTGCGGCCTGCTGCTCGACATCAACAACGTCTATGTGAACAGCGTCAATCACGGCTACGACCCTGTATCTTTCCTCCTGAGCCTGCCGTCCCAGCGCATCGTCTATGCCCACATGGCGGGCCATTACGTGCAAGCCCCGGATTTCCTGGTCGACACCCACGGCGCGCCGGTGATCGATCCGGTCTGGGAGCTGCTCGGCACGGCCTATGAGGCCTTCGGCGTTTTCCCCACGCTGCTGGAACGGGACTTCAACATCCCACCCTTGGCCGAACTCCTGGACGAAGTCGGCGCCATCCGAACCTTGCAGCAACGAACGGCCACACCCGCGCTACGGCTCTGCCATGGCTGACACCGAACCCGCCTTCCAGCGCCTGCAGCGGGAATTCGCCTCCCACGTCCGGGACCCCTCCCGCTATCCGGCCCCGGCCGGAGTTCCGCCCGAGCGCATCGCGATCTACCGGGAACTGCTGTACAACAACATCGAAAGCTTCATCGGCAACGGATTCCCGGTCATCAAGCGGATTCTGGGGGAGGACCGCTGGAATGCGCTGGTGCGGGACTTCTTCGCCCGCCACATCTGCACCACGCCATATTTCTCCGAAATCTGCGAAGAATTCCTCGCCTATCTTGAAGAAGAGAGGGACGCGGGCAAGGAGGAAGACCCGCCCTTCCTGTTCGAACTGGCCCATTACGAATGGGTCGAACTCGCCCTGGCCATCCATCCGGCCGAGGCATTCACGGTATCGGCCGGTCTGCCTTCGAACTGGCCGGAGCGGCGCGTCGAAGTTTCCCCACTGGCCTGGAACCTGGCCTACAGATATCCGGTTCACCGCATCGACCCGGATTTCATGCCGGCTTCCCCGCCGGAAACACCGAGTTTTCTCCTGGTCTACCGCAGCCGGGAAGACCGGGTCAGGTTCCTGGAGAGCCCGCCCCTGCTTCACCGCCTGCTCGAATTGTTCGAGGAGACGAAGACCTCGGCCATCGAAAGGCACATCGAACGGCTGGCGGCGGAAACCGGCGGCAATGCCGAGGTCCTGAGCAGGCAAATCGAACCGGTGCTGGCGGACCTGGACCAACGCGGCATCCTCCGTCTCGTCTAGCTCAGACTCAACAGGGCGATGGTATCGCCGTCATCGGCGGTCGATTCGACGTCGAGCAGATAAATCCTGCTCGGCTCGATGCCTTTCTGCATGAGGTAGCTGCGTATGCTTGCGGCGCGCGCCTGAGCCAGACGGCGCAGATCGATTTCGCTGATGGACCAGTCCTTCAGCGCCTTTCCTCGGGCGCTTTCGAAAAGCGCGCCGCCGAGCACCCGCTCGCCTTTCGGCAGCTCCGCCCATTCGTCCGCACCGGGATAACGCAGGCGGTAGAAGTGGCTGAACAAGCGGCGGTAATCCTCATCGGAAAGGTCCACGGCGCTGGTCGGCTCCTGGCCCCGATTTCCTCCGCCGACACGCAATTCGATGGCTTTGGCATTCTCCAGTTGCCGCCGCAATTGCCGCTCGGCCAGCGCCTTGGCATCCTTGCCGCTGCGGGCGGTTCCCCGGATTTCCAGATTGAGGCCGGTGCGCTCCGAAAGCGCCTTTGCCAGTTCGTCCAGTTTGGTCTTTTCCGGCGCCTCGATAGAGGACGAACCGGCGGCGAAGCGGATCGAGCCGGCCGCGTCGCTACCGCCGTCGAACAGCACGCCAATCGCCGAAAACGGTGAGCTGACCACCTTGGTGATCACACCGACGGCGGCTTTCGCCAAAAGGCCGGTGATGCTGAATCGCGGATCGTCCAGGTTGCCGCTGATGGGCAGGTCGATGTCGATCTTGCCGTCCAGCCCCCGCATCAGGGAAACCGCAAGCTTGACCGGCAGGGAGGTCGCGTCCGGGCTGTCGACGCGCTCGCCCAGAGTCAGATGGTCGAAAACCATGTTGTTGTCGGCCAGCAGTTTCCGGTCGGAAAGCCGGTAATGCAGATCCAGATCGAGCTTGCCCTTGTCGATCCGGTAGCCGGCGAACTTGGCGGAATAGGGTGAAAGCTCAGTCAGATCGACGTTGGCGAAGCGCATGCTGATGTCGGCGAAGGTACCGAACTGAAACGGGTTGATCCGGCCGCTGATGGTCACCGGAGAGGCATCGCTGATGCTGCCTTTGATCGAGACTTCGGCCTTGGCATCGCGCTTGGAGGACAAAGACCGGATGACACCGGTCAAGCCGTGGATATCGACGGAAACGTTCGGTTGCAGGCTGAGGTCGGAAAAATCGGCCGACCCATTGCGGACCAGCAAAGAACCCACCGTGATGGCGGCAGGGTCTTGCCTCTCGGCGGAACGCGGAGAGGCCGATTTCGCCTCCGTCTGAAACAGGTTTTCGATCAGGTTGAGCCTGCGTTCCCGATTGATGATGACGCGGGCGTAGGGCTTTTCTGCGATCAGTTCACGTATGCTCAGGCGATTGGCGGCGGTTTCCAGTGTCAGCCCTTCCGCACGCAGCGACTGCCAGTTGACGAAATCCCGTCCTTCCTTCTTGTCCAGGGTCACCAGGCCCGCGATTTCGCCCGTCCCGCTGAAGCGCAAGTCGTTTTTGGCCGGCCGGTAGGCCAGATCGCCGTGGATATTGAGCCGTCCCTTCGCCAGATCGATCCGGGCGAAACCGTCGAGATAAGGCCTGAATGGCCGCAGGCCGATGTCCTGAACATGCAAGCGCAGATCGGCCTCGGGAGGATCGAACCGTCCGGCGCCCTCCACCGCGATCCTGCCATCCTTACCGACGCCGGACGCCAGGCGAAGCGCGAATTTCCCCTGCCGCGTATCCAGTTCCGTAAGCCGGATTTCCAGCCCCTCCAGATCAATGCCGGCCGGCGGATCGACGCTGTGATCGGCGAGGCCGACCCGGTAATTTCGAATCACCGCATCGTCCAGCCTGACCTCCCAGGTTTCCTTTGAAGGCTCCGCCCGCTTCCCCGCGACTCCGGCAGCGCGGAAGCCCGGCATTTCGAATGCGCCGGCCGGAGAAATCCAAGCCTGGATTTCAGCCTCGACCGACTCGAACTTGTCCACCGACAGGCGTTTTTTCCCGATATCGCCTGCCACGCCTTTCACGGCTGTTTTCCCGAAACGAAGATCACGCGGCGCGCCGGTGGTGGCGGAAAAATCTTGAACCACAAGCCGGTCCAGCTCCAAGCCGGCCGCCGATATTCCACCCTCGTCAAACCCAAGGCCATTGGATCTGACATTTGAAATAGCCACCTCGATTCCGCCGGATTTACCTTCTTTGGTTATCTTTGAAGTATCGATTCCGACGCTGTCCGCACGCAGGGAAAACCTCCATAAATCGACGGACAGCTGTCCGATGTCGGTACCGCCGACACGAATATTGAAACCTCCCGGTCCGGACAGGGAAAGAGTGTTGAGATGCGCTTTGCCCAAGCCCAATGTCGATTTCACGCCGTCGTATCCAAAATCACCCAACTGAATCTCATCGATCATGGCCTCATAAGCCTGTTCCATTCCCATGCGCCATTGAATATCTTGCCCGGCCAGCGTCGATTTACTAACGGAAAACACCGAATCCCCATCGAGCGATCGGTATTCAAACGCCATATTTCCGTTCAGCGTCCCTTTCTTCAGTACGATGCCAGCACCTTCGAGATAAGCCGCAATGGGCATCAAATCCAGGTTTTCGGCATGGAAGTCCGCGTTTATCCAGACCGGAGAGAGTTTCAGCGCCGCCTTCCCGTCCAGTTTGCCAAGACCACCGCTCGAACCCTGCCATTCCAGCCGGGCCGGCAAGCTCAGGTCCGGGCCCAGATCGTATAGATCGGCGTTTACCCCAGCCGCGTTCAAAGTGACCCCATTTCCTTCATCCTTGAATTCCAACACGCTGTTTTTAATTGAGAATTCACTGACAACGAAGGGAACCGCCGGGGACGGCTCCGCTTCCGTCTCACCGATGAGCTTCGCCCAGTTGGAGGACCCCTGCGCATCCAGACTGATTCGGATGTCGGCCCGATCCGCCACGCCGTCCGCGACCAGGTAGCCGTTTCTCACGCTGGCCCCGATCGCAAGATCGACGACGATATGGTCGGCTGTCAGGGCAGACTGGCCGTCGAGAGTATCTAACGCTACCTGTTCGAGTTCCAGTCTGCCGGAAAAAGGATCGAACCGGACATCCATCACCCGGAATACCCCTTGCAATTCACTCGCCACGAGCGCCGGCAATTCCATCCTTAAGAGATAGGGAACAACCAGGAAACCGACGGCTGCATATAAAACGACGAGAGATGAGAAACCAGCCAACAGGTAAACAATAACGCGGGGCCGATTTTTCATAAAGGTCTCAAGAAACATTTCTGCTGGCCGATAAAGACACGACGCACATTAGATATATCAATCGATGCGTTCCACCTTGAGAATGACGCCATCGACATCGTTGACCCTGACTCTTGCGCCGGCCGGGCAATCCTCCCCCGATACCCGCCAAATCGAGTCGTCGACACGCACTTTGCCCATGCCGCCGACGATGGGCTGTTGCAAGGTCAAGGTACGTCCTATGTACTGCGCCGCCCGCCGGTTGAGCAATGGCCGGTCGGAAACTATGGGTTTGCGTGCGATGAGCTTTTCGACGACAAAGATACTCGCCAGCGAAAGAATGGAGAACACGAGCACCTGAATTTCCCAACTCAACGCGGGGAATAACCAAAGCATCGCGCCTGTCACTAGGGCGGCTTCCGCCATCCAGATGAAATACATGCCTGGAACGAGCAATTCCAGAATGAGCAGCAAAGCGCCCAGCGTCCACCAATGCCAGAAAACCAAGGCGTCCAAGATCATTTGAGGTCCTTGGATGTCACGAAGGTCTGTCGGGCCAGTTCGGCGATGCCCCCCAGGGATCCGAGCAGGCTGGAGGCCTCCAGCGGCATGAGGATGAGCTTGTTGTTCGGCGCAGCGGCAACGTCGCGCAGGGCTTCGACGTATTTCTGGGCGACGAAATAGTTGACGGCCTGGATGTCGCCTTTGGCGATGGCCTCGGAGACCAGCGCCGTCGCGCGCGCCTCGGCTTCCGCCAGCCGTTCCCTGGCTTCGGCGTCCCGGAAGGCCGCTTCGCGCCGGCCTTCGGCTTCGAGGATTGCCGCCTGCTTTTCGCCCTCCGCTTTCAGGATTTCGGCCTGGCGATGGCCTTCGGCTTCCAGGATGGCGGCGCGCTTGTCGCGCTCGGCCTTCATCTGCCGCGCCATCGAATCCACCAGATCCTGCGGCGGGGCAATGTCCTTGATTTCGATGCGGGTGACCTTGACGCCCCAGGGAGTGGTCGAATCGTCCACCACCGTGAGCAGACGCGCGTTGATCTCGTCCCGTTTCGAGAGCAGCTCATCCAGGTCCATCGATCCCATGACGGTGCGGATGTTGGTCATGGTCAATTGCATGATGGCGAACTGGAGGTTGCTGACTTCATAAGCCGCCCGCGCGGCGTCCACCACTTGGTAGAACACCACGCCGTTGACCGTGACCATGGCGTTGTCCTTGGTGATCACTTCCTGGGAAGGCACGTCCAGCACCTGCTCCATCATGCTCATGCGGGCCCCGATCTGATCGATGACCGGGCGAATCCAGTTGATCCCGGGACTCAGCGTCCTCGTGTATTTGCCGAAACGTTCCACCGTGTATTCGGCACCCTGGGGGACGAACTTGACGCTCAGTACCACCAGAATGATGCAGAGAATGAAGAAAAACAGGACGAACAGCGCGAAATCTGACATGTGCGTCTCCTAGGAAGCTGTCGAGTTGAGCGTAATTAGGATAGCTCGATCGTTCGTCGGTCCACATGGCCAGATTCAGAAAGTTCTTGGAAAAAAGACTTTTGATTTATGACTAGCCTGGAGAAAATCTGTGGGTAACAGAGTTTTTGAAAATAAATCAGTGTCTTGTATCAACACCTAGGGTGTTGGCAAGTTCAGGCTGACATGTAGATGAATTGTGGATAACTTGATCCCGTCCGTCCGCTTCGAAGGACAGCACAGCTTATGCACAGGGAACGGCTTGCTTTATTCCCACGAAAGTATCCCAAACCAAGGAACCGCGCCGATGTTCGAAGTCGCAGAACTCAAGTCCACGCTGGATAAAACCGCATACGCCGCCCAGGTACCCGATCTGCGGATGCAGCTCCTGGATTTGCAGCAGAAGATCGAAACTGCGGGGATTACGGTCGTCTTTCTGGTGGCGGGTCTGGACTGCGCGGGCAAGGGCGACATCATCCACACGCTGAACGAATGGATGGATCCCCGCTACATGGAAACCCACGCTTTCGGGAGACCTTCGGAGGATGAACGGGAGCGCCCGAACCACTGGCGCTACTGGATGGCTCAGCCAGCGCGCGGCCGGATCGGGATTTTCACTGTCGGCTGGTATGGGCCGCCGCTTGCGGACCGGCTGTATTCGCGCATCGACGAAGCGGCCTTCCTGGCCGAACTGGCCCACATCAACCGTTTGGAAAAAGCCTGGACCGGCGATGGCGCCCTGGTGGTCAAGTGCTGGCTGCACCTGAGCAAGAAGCAGCAGCGCAAGATCATCGAGAAGACCGAGAGCGATCCAGAGACGCGCTGGAGGATCACCAAAATCGAACACGAGCACTTGAAGCTTTACGACGATTTTCTGGTGATCGCGGAAAAGGCGCTGCGGGAAACCAATACCCCGGAAGCCCCGTGGTTCCTGGTCAACGGCTACGACTCGCATTACCGGCGGATCGCCGTCGGCCGCCATCTGGCGCAGTGCATTACGGCTCGTCTGGAAGGCGTCCGGGACAAGTGCGCCAAGCCAGAACCCCCGGTTTCGAGTCCAGGGCCCAGCATCCTGGGCGCGGTGGATTTGAAGGCCAAACTTGGAAAGAAAGCCTACCAGGAGGAAAAAACGGGGTTCCAGTCCAAGATCAGCCGCCTGACCCGGCTGGCGCGCCAGCAGAAGCGCTCGGCCATGCTGGTATTCGAGGGCTGGGATGCGGCGGGCAAGGGCGGCGTCATCCGCCGCATCACGCCGGCGATGGATGCGCGCAACTACCGCGTCATCCCGATCGCCGCGCCGACCGACGAGGAGAAGGCGCATCACTACCTGTGGCGGTTCTGGCGGCACCTGCCGCGTGATGGCGCCGTCACCATCTACGACCGGAGCTGGTACGGGAGGGTGCTGGTGGAACGGGTGGAAGGCTTCGCCAGCGCCGAGGAATGGCACCGCGCCTATTCGGAAATCAACGACTTCGAGGAGGAGCTGACCGGCCATGGCATCATCCTGCTCAAGTTCTGGCTGCACATCTCCAAAGAAGAACAGGCAAAGCGGTTCCGCGAGCGCGAGCAGACCCGTTACAAGCGCTACAAGATCACTGAGGAGGACTTGCGCAACCGGGAGAAATGGGATGTCTATGAACAGGCGGTGAACGACATGGTGACCCAGACCAGCACCAGCTACGCGCCCTGGCACATGGTCGCCGCCAACGACAAGTACCATGCGCGCGTCGAAGTGTTCCGCACCCTGTGCCAGGCGTACCAGCGGGCGCTGAGATTTTAAGGTTGCCTAACGGTATGAAAAATCTGGTAAACTTCGCCCCCCTCGAGCCATCCCCAGCCGGACCGAAGCCGGCGGAGCGCCCATGTTTTTCCACGACGAATTCGATGTGATCGTAGTCGGCGGCGGCCACGCCGGCACCGAGGCCGCTCTGGCCGCGGCGCGGACGGGCGCGCGCACCCTGCTGCTGACGCAGAACGTCGAAACCCTGGGCCAGATGAGCTGCAACCCGGCCATCGGCGGCATCGGCAAGGGCCATCTGGTTAGGGAAATCGACGCCCTGGGCGGCCTGATGGCGCGGGCGGCGGACCGCGCGGGCATCCAGTTCCGCACCCTGAACGCGAGCAAGGGACCGGCGGTGCGGGCGACCCGCGCCCAGGCGGACCGCAGCCTCTACCGCAAGGCGGTGCGGCAGGCACTGGGCGCCCAGGAAAACTTGAGCCTGTTCCAGCAGACCGTGGTCGATCTGATCGTCGAAGGCGGCAGAGCGGCCGGCGTCGTGACCCAGATGGGACTCAAGTTCCGTTCCCGCTGCGTGGTGCTCACCGTCGGGACGTTCCTGGCCGGGCGCATCCACATCGGCCTGGAAAACTACGATGGCGGCCGGGCGGGCGATCCGCCGGCGACCGACCTCGCGCGGCGTCTGCGCGATCTGGGGTTCAAGGTTTCGCGGCTGAAGACCGGCACCCCGCCGCGCATCGATCGCCGCAGCATCGATTTCAGCAGGATGGCGGAGCAGCCGGGCGACGATCCGGCACCGGTGTTTTCCTTTTTCGGCAAGCGCGGCGAGCATCCGCCCCAGGTGTCGTGCCACATCACCCGCACCAACGGGCGCACCCATGAGCTGATCCGCGCCGGCCTCGACCGTTCGCCGATGTTCACCGGGGTGATCGAGGGCGTCGGCCCGCGCTACTGTCCCTCCATCGAAGACAAGGTGGTACGCTTCGCCGAACGCGGCTCGCACCAGATTTTCGTCGAGCCGGAAGGCCTCGACAGCCTGGAAATCTACCCCAACGGCATTTCCACCAGCCTGCCCTTCGACGTGCAGATCGCCGTGGTGCGCTCGATCGAAGGATTCGAGAATGCCCGGATCACCCGGCCCGGCTATGCGATCGAATACGATTTCTTCGATCCGCAGGATCTCCATTACTCGCTGGAAACGCGCCCCATGGCGAACCTGTTTTTCGCCGGCCAGATCAACGGCACGACGGGCTACGAGGAAGCCGCGGCGCAGGGATTGCTGGCGGGCCTGAACGCGGCGCGCAAGGCGCGGGACCTGGAGCCCTGGTGGCCGGGGCGGGGCGAGGCCTACCTCGGCGTGCTGGTCGACGACCTCATCACCCGCGGTACGTCCGAACCTTACCGCATGTTCACCAGCCGCGCCGAGTACCGCCTGGTGCTGCGCGAAGACAACGCCGACCTGCGACTGACCGAAACCGGCCGCGCCCTGGGGCTGGTGGACGATGCGCGCTGGGCGGCGTTCGAAGCCAAGCGTGAAGCCATCGAAGCGCTGGGCGAACGCCTCGCGGTCAGCCGCATCCATCCCGACAGCGGGCAAGCCGAAAGCTGGAGCGCGCGCATGGCGGTACCGCTGCAGCGCGAAGCCAGCCTGCTGGAGCTGCTGCGGCGTCCCGACGTCGGCCTCGATCTCATAATGGACTGCGCCCCGGACCTGTTCGAAGGCACGGACGCGGCAGTGCGGGAACAGGTGGAAATCCAGGCCAAGTACACCGGCTACATCGAACGCCAGCAGGCCGAAATCGAGCGCGTCCGGCGCTACGAGGCCTGGCATCTGCCGGACTTCATGGATTACGGCAAGGTCGTCGGGCTCTCCAACGAAGTGCGGGAAAAGCTCGGCCGGGTCAAGCCCGTCACCCTCGGGCAGGCGGCGCGCATTCCCGGTGTGACGCCGGCGGCGATCTCGCTGCTGCTGGTGCATCTGCGCAGAACCGGCGCCGCGCAATGCCCCTGACCGCATTGCTGGAACGGGGTTTGAGCGAACTGGGTCTGTCCGCCGATCCCGAGCAATACAAGCGTCTGTTGTATTTCGTCGAACTGCTGCGCAAATGGAACCGGGTCTATAACCTCACGGCCATCGAAGACCCGCGGGAAGCCGTGCGGCTGCATCTCCTCGACAGCCTCTCGGTCGCGGCCTTTCTGCACGGCGAGCGGGTGCTGGACGTCGGAACCGGTGCGGGACTGCCCGGCATTCCTCTGGCGATCGTGCAGCCGGAGCGGCAGTTCGTGCTGCTCGACTGCAATGCGAAGAAGATCCGTTTCGTCCAGCAGACGGTGATCGAACTGGGCCTCTCCAACGTCGCGCCGGTGCAGGCGCGTATCGAGTCTTTCACCGATGCGGCTGGTTTCGACTGCGTGCTGGCGCGGGCCTATGCCTCGCTGGCGGACATCTGGGCCGATGCGAGCCGCTTCCTCAAGGCGGGCGGCTCCGTGCTGGCCCTCAAAGGGCGCCGGCCCGAAGCCGAGCTCGGCGGCCTCCCGGCCGGAATCGCGGTCGGCATCCATCGGCTGCGGGTGCCCGGCATGGACGCGGAACGGCATCTTGCACAACTGAAGGCGACAGGGCAGGATTCGTAAATGGGCAAGGCAAAAATCATCGCAATCGCGAACCAGAAAGGCGGGGTCGGCAAGACCACGACCGGCGTCAATCTGGCCGCATCGCTGGCGGCCACGAAAAACAAAGTGCTGCTGATCGATCTCGATCCCCAGGGCAACGCGACCATGGGATGCGGCGTCGACAAGCGGACACTGAAGCGGTCGAGTTACCATCTGCTCATCCGGCACGCGGCGGCGACCGACGCGATCGTCGAACTTAAAGGGCTGGGTTTCGATCTCATCCCCAGCAATTCGGACCTCGCCGCGGCGCAGGTCGATCTCCTGCAAATCGAAGGGCGCGACCGCTGCCTGGCCGAGGCCTTGGAGCCCTGTCTCAGCCTTTACCGGTTCATCCTGATCGACTGTCCGCCGTCCCTGAACATGCTGACGGTCAACGCCCTGGTCGCGGCAGACAGCGTGCTGATCCCGATGCAATGCGAGTACTACGCGCTGGAAGGCCTGTCCGATCTGATGGACACCCTGGGCAAGATCCGCGCGAGCGTGAATCCGAGGCTGGCGGTGGAAGGCCTGTTGCGCACCATGTACGACACCCGCAGCCGGCTTGCCAACGAGGTTTCCGAGCAACTGCTCGAGCATTTTCCGGACCGGGTATTCCGCACCGTCATCCCCCGCAACATACGCCTGGCCGAAGCGCCGAGCCATGGCGTGCCGGTCATGTATCACGACAAGAGTTCCAAGGGCGCGCTGGCCTATCTGGCGCTGGCCGGCGAAATCGTCCGGCGCAACGAGCGTAAGACCGCCGCCGCGTAGAAAACGAGCGAACCGACGAGCATGAAGAAACCCGCCTTGGGCAGGGGCCTGGAAGCCCTGCTGGGAGAAGCCAAGCTGGATCCGAAGCAGGAATCCTTGCGCAAACTCCCCATCGAGCACCTGGAACCGAGCCCGTTCCAGCCGCGCAAGGATTTCGACCCGGCCAAGCTGCGCGAACTCGCCGATTCCATCAGTGCGCAGGGCATCGTCCAGCCGATCGTGGTGCGTCCCGCGCAACCGGGGCGCTACCAGATCGTCGCCGGCGAAAGGCGCTGGCGTGCCGCCCAGCTCGCCGGCGTACGCGAAGTGCCGGTGGTGGTGCGCGAAGTCCCGGACCAGGCCGCCCTCGCCATCGCGCTGATCGAGAACATCCAGCGCGAAGACCTGAACCCGATGGAAGAAGCCGAGGCGATTCAGCGCCTGCTGGAAGAGCATCGCATGACGCACCAGCAGGTGGCCGACGCCCTCGGCAAATCCCGCGTCACCATCACCAATCTCAACCGCCTCAACGAGTTGCATGCCGATGCCAAGGCGCTGCTGCGCGCCGGCGAAATCGACATGGGCCACGCCAGGGCTTTGCTGGCGCTGCCCACCGGCCAGCAGGGCGAAGTCGCCGGGCGCGTCGCCGACAAGCGCCTAAGCGTCCGGGAAACGGAGTCCCTGGTGAATAGTCTGTTGAAAGCTGCCGAAGCCGGCCCGAAACCTGCCGTCGCGCCCGATCCCGACATTGCCAGGCTGGAACGGCGCATGGCCGAGCATTTGGGCGCGGCGGTGAGGATTCAGCACGGCGGGAAAGGAGCGGGGAGACTCGTCATTTCCTATGCGAGCCTGGAGCAGCTCGAAGGCCTGCTGGCGCGATTTTGGGGCTGAAGCGGTTTGATCTTTGAGAAACCCGCTGCTATGATGCCGCGGCGTTTATGCGGGGATGCCTGAATGTTGGGCGCGCGTTTGTACGGGGGGGTACGACGGATCATCCGCTGGCAACTCATCTCGATGGTTGCCTGCGGAGCGGTCGCCTACATCGCAGGCGGATGGAAAACAGCAATATCGGCGTCCGCAGGGGGGCTGATCGCGTTCCTACCGAATGCGGTCTTTGCGCTCCGTTTCGGCTTCTTCGACCCGGCCCGTAGTGCGCGCGACATCGTGCGCGGCTTCTATGTCGGCGAAGCCTTGAAGCTCGTCTTGACCGGCACCCTGTTCTTCCTGGCATTTCAATTCCGCGAACTCGAATTTTTGCCGCTTTTTTCCGGATTCATAGTGGCGCTCGGGGTGTATTGGATCGCCCTGCTGCGATGATTTGAACGACTAGAACAAGGCTGACAATGGCGACTGAAGCGCACGATACCGGTGGTGCAACCGGCTATATCGTCCATCACCTGACCCCCCTCTCCACCGGCGAGGGCTTCTGGACCCTGCATGTGGACACGTTGTTCTTCTCCGTGTTCCTCGGCGCAGTGTTTCTGTTCTTTTTCCGCAAGGCGGCCGAGCAGGCGACGGCGGAAGTACCCGGACCTTTGCAGAACTTCGTCGAAATGATCGTCGAGTTCGTCGATACCCAGGTCAAGGACAGCTTTCACGGCCGCAACGCCCTGATCGCGCCGCTGGCCCTGAGCATCTTCGCTTGGGTCTTCCTCATGAATACCATGGACCTCCTGCCGGTCGATCTGCTGCCTGACGTGGGCAAGGCGATCGGGCTCGAATATCTGCGCGTGGTGCCGAGCACCGATCTCAACGCTACTTTCGGCATGTCGATCTCGGTGTTTTTCCTGATCATTTTCTACAGCCTGAAGGTCAAGGGTCCGGGCCATTTCGCGATGGAGCTCCTGTTCCATCCGTTCAGCCACTGGGCGCTGGTCCCCTTCAACCTGCTGCTGAACACCGTCGAGTATCTGGCCAAGCCGGTCTCTCTCGGCTTGCGACTGTTCGGCAACATGTACGCGGGCGAACTGATCTTCATCCTGATCGCGCTGTTGCCCTGGTGGGTGCAGCCGGCACTGAGCTTCCCTTGGGCGGTGTTCCACATCCTGATCATCACGCTGCAAGCGTTCATCTTCATGGTGCTGACCATCGTCTACCTCAGCCTGGCGCACGAAAACCACTAAAGGCGATGCTTTCGGTTCTTTTTTCTAAATCACGTTAACTTACCTTTTGGAGGAAAAATGGAAACTGTATACGGTATGACCGCGATCGCTGTCGGCATCATCCTGGGTCTGGGCGCCATGGGCACGGCCATCGGCTTCGGCCTGCTCGGCGGCAAATTCCTGGAAGGCGCTGCCCGCCAGCCGGAAATGGTCCCCATGCTGCAGGTCAAGATGTTCATCGTTGCAGGTCTGCTCGACGCAGTGACCATGATCGGCGTCGGTCTTGCCCTGTTCTTCACCTTCGCGAATCCGTTCGTGAAATAAGCTGACCCTTCGCAACGGTTGAAACCTTAGCGAAAGCACTCAAGCAAGTGAGGACAGCGCCGTGAACATCAATGCCACGCTATTAGGGCAAATGGTCACATTCGCGCTTCTGGTGGGATTCACCATGAAGTACGTCTGGCCGCCCCTGTTGCAAGCTCTGGAAGAGCGCAAGAAGAAAATCGCCGAAGGTCTGGCTGCGGCCGAAAAAGGCAAGCACGAGATGGAACTCGCCGAAAAGCGCGCGACCAGTGCCTTGAAAGATGCCAAAGACCAGGCCGCGGAAATCGTGAACCTGGCCCAAAAGCGCGCCAATGCGCTGGTGGACGAATCCAAGGAGTCCGCTAAGGTCGAGGGTGAGCGCATCCTCGCGAACGCCAGGTCCGAGATCGACCGCGAGCTGGAAAATGCCAAGGAAGATCTCCGCAAGCAGGTTTCGGTGCTGGCGGTTAGTGCCGCGGAGAAGATCCTGCAGCGCGAAGTCGACCAGAACAAGCACAAGGAAATCCTCGCCGGCCTCGGCAAGCAGTTGGATTAGACATCGATGAGCGAACTGACCACCCTGGCCCGGCCCTATGCCGTCGCCGTATTCAAGGCGGCCAAGGAAGCCGGCAAGACGCAGGAATGGGCCGACATGCTCGAATTCCTGAAGCAGGTCATGGCCGATCCCCTCATGGAGCGGGCCGCCAGCGATCCGAAGGCGGGAAAGGACAAGTTCATCGCCAACTTCCTGGACCTCTGCGACGGCCATGTCACACCGGAGGGCGAGAATTTCATCCGTCTGCTGGCGAGCAACGGCCGCCTGGGGCTGGTCGGGACGATCGCCGACCTGTTCGCCGAATTCCGGGCGGAAGAGGAAGGCTATGTCGATGTCGACGTCATTACCGCTTATCCGCTCGAAGCGAGCGAAGAAACGAATCTCAATGCGTTGGTGGAAAAGTGGATGTCGCGTAAGGGGCGCCTTCACGTCACCGTGGATGAATCCCTGATCGCCGGCGTGATCCTGCGCGCCGGCGGCCGTGTGGTCGATGCTTCCATCCGTGGCCAGCTCCAGCGATTGGCGAAACGACTCTCCAATTAGAATGAGACAGTATCATGCAATTGAACGCGTCTGAAATCAGTGATCTCATCAAGCAGAGGATCGGGAAGTTCGATCTGGGCGTTGAGTCACGCAGTGAAGGAACCATCGTCAGCCTGACTGACGGCATCGTCCGCATCCACGGTCTCCAGGACGTCATGCAGGGCGAAATGGTGGAATTTCCGGGTAATACCTACGGCATGGCGCTCAATCTGGAGCGCGACTCCGTCGGCGCGGTGGTGCTCGGTTCCTATGAGCATCTTTCGGAAGGCGATACCGCCAAGTGCACCGGGCGCATCCTGGAAGTGCCGGTCGGCGAGGCGCTGCTCGGCCGCGTGGTCGATTCCCTGGGCAACCCGATCGACGGCGCCGGTCCGATCGATGCCAGGCTTTTCTCGCCGATCGAAAAGATCGCCCCCGGCGTGATCTCGCGCCAGTCGGTGAGCCAGCCGCTGCAGACCGGCCTCAAGGCGATCGACTCGATGATCCCGATCGGGCGGGGCCAGCGCGAGCTGATCATCGGCGACCGCCAGACCGGCAAGAGCGCCATCGCGATCGACGCCATCATCAACCAGAAGGGTACCGGCGTTAAGTGCATCTACGTCGCGGTCGGCCAGAAGCAGTCCTCGATCGCCAACGTGGTGCGCAAGCTCCAGGAGCACGGCGCGATGGAACACACCATCGTGGTGTCGGCATCGGCCTCCGAATCCGCCGCGTTGCAGTTCATCGCCCCTTATGCGGGTTGCGCGATGGGCGAATATTTCCGCGACCGCGGCGAAGACGCGCTCATCATCTACGACGACCTCACCAAGCAGGCCTGGGCCTACCGCCAGATCTCGCTGCTGCTGCGCCGTCCGCCGGGCCGCGAAGCCTACCCCGGCGACGTGTTCTATCTGCACTCGCGCCTCTTGGAACGCGCATCGCGGATCAACGAGGAAGAGGTCGAGCGTCTCACCAACGGTGAGGTGAAAGGCAGGACCGGCTCGCTGACCGCCCTGCCCATCATCGAAACCCAGGCTGGCGACGTTTCCGCCTTCGTACCGACCAACGTGATTTCGATCACCGACGGCCAGATCTTCCTGGAAACCAACCTGTTCAACGCAGGCATCCGCCCGGCCGTGAACGCCGGTCTGTCGGTGTCGCGCGTCGGCGGCGCGGCCCAGACCAAGATCATCAAGAAGCTCGGCGGCGGCATCCGGCTCGACCTCGCGCAGTACCGCGAGCTCGCGGCCTTCGCCCAGTTCGCCTCGGACCTGGACGAGGCCACCCGCAAGCAGATCGAACGTGGCCAGCGGGTGACCGAGCTGATGAAGCAGAACCAGTATTCGCCCATGAGCATTGCCCAGATGGGCGTTTCACTGTTCGCCGCGAACGAAGGCTATCTGGACGACATCGACGTCAGCAAGGTGCGCGACTTCGAGGATGCCCTGCAGGAGTACATAAAGTCGCAGTGCGCCGAACTGCTGAAGTCGATCGACGCGAGCGGCGATTACAACGAGGCGATCCAGGCCGGCTTGCACGAAGCGATCAAGAAGTTCAAAGCGACTCACGCCTGGTAAAGGTGCAGCCATGGCCGTCGGCAAAGAAATCCGTATAAAGATCGCGAGCGTCCGCAATACCCAGAAGATCACGCGCGCCATGGAAATGGTGGCGGCGAGCAAGATGCGCCGCACCCAGGACCGGCTGCAGGCGACCCGCCCGTATGCGCGCAAGATCGCCCGGATCATCAAGCACCTCGCCCAGGCCAACCCGGAGTACAAGAATCCGTTCATGGTCGAACGCCCCGTCAAGCGGGTGGGCGTGGTCCTGGTGTCTTCCGACCGCGGCCTGTGCGGCGGCCTGAACTCCAACCTGTTCCGGCTTCTGCTGCGGCGGATGAAGGCATGGGGCGAGGCGGGCGTCGAGGTCCGGCTGGGCGTGATCGGGCAGAAGGGCGCGTCCTTCTTCGGCAGCGTGGGAGCGGACATCGCCGCGCAGGTCGTCCGGCTCGGCGACACTCCGCACCTGGAAGGCATCATCGGTGTCCTGAAGATCATGCTGGACGCCTACGGCGAAGGCGAGATCGATGAGCTCTACGTGGCTCACAACGAATTCGTCAACACCATGACGCAGAAGCCGACGCTGGAGCGCCTGGCGCCGATCAAGGCGGAAGAGCTCTCCGAGGAGCTCAAGGGCCATTGGGATTACCTTTACGAGCCCGACGCCAAGACCGTGCTGGACGCGCTCATCACCCGTTACATCGAGTCGCTGGTATTCCAGGGGCTGGTCGAGAACAACGCGTGCGAGCAGTCCGCCCGCATGGTCGCCATGAAGAGCGCCTCCGACAATGCCGGTAAGCTCATCAAGGAGCTGCAGCTGATCTACAACAAGGCGCGGCAGGCGGCCATCACGCAGGAAATCGCCGAAATCGTCGGCGGCGCGGCTGCGGTCTAGCGATAAAAATCCATAGATATCCTGAAGAGGGCAGAAATGAGTTCTGGGAAAATCGTACAGATCATCGGCGCGGTGGTCGACGCGGAGTTTCCGCGCGAATCCTTACCGAAGATTTACGACGCACTGCGCGTGGACGAGGCCGGCCTCGTTCTGGAAGTCCAGCAGCAGCTGGGCGACGGCGTGGTGCGCTGTATCGCCATGGGTTCCACCGACGGCGTCAAGCGCGGCGTCACCCTGACCAACACGGGTGCGCCGATTTCGGTGCCGGTGGGCACGGAAACGCTGGGCCGCATCATGAACGTGCTGGGTGATCCCATCGACGAGAAGGGTCCGATCGGCGAGAAGGAGCGCTGGGGCATCCACCGCAAGGCGCCTTCCTATCAGGATCAGGCGGCCGCCAACGAGTTGCTGGAAACCGGTATCAAGGTGATCGACCTGATCTGCCCGTTCGCCAAGGGCGGCAAGGTCGGGCTGTTCGGCGGCGCCGGCGTGGGCAAGACCGTGAACATGATGGAGCTGATCCGCAACATCGCCATCGAGCACAGCGGCTACTCCGTGTTCGCGGGGGTTGGCGAACGCACCCGTGAGGGCAACGACTTCTACCACGAAATGAAGGAGTCGAACGTGCTCGACAAGGTGTCGCTGGTTTACGGCCAGATGAACGAGCCACCGGGCAACCGTCTGCGCGTGGCCCTGACCGGCCTGACCATCGCCGAGAAGTTCCGCGACGAAGGCCGCGACGTGCTGCTGTTCATCGACAACATCTACCGCTACACCCTGGCGGGTACGGAAGTGTCGGCGCTGCTCGGGCGCATGCCCTCGGCCGTGGGCTACCAGCCCAACCTGGCGGAAGAAATGGGCATCCTGCAGGAGCGCATCACCTCGACCAAGACCGGCTCCATCACCTCCATCCAGGCCGTGTACGTTCCGGCGGACGACTTGACCGACCCGTCGCCGGCGACGACCTTCGCCCACCTCGACGCCACCGTGGTGCTGTCGCGCCAGATCGCCGAGCTGGGTATCTACCCGGCGGTCGATCCGCTGGATTCCACCAGCCGCCAGCTCGATCCGCTGGTGATCGGCCACGAGCATTACGAGACCACCCGCCGGGTGCAGAGCACCCTGCAGCGCTACAAGGAACTGCGCGACATCATCGCGATTCTCGGCATGGACGAGCTTTCGGAAAACGACAAGCTGATCGTATCGCGCGCCCGCAAGATCCAGCGTTTCCTGTCGCAGCCATTCTTCGTGGCCGAGGTGTTCACGGGTTCGCCGGGCAAGTATGTTCCGCTCAAGGACACGATCTCGGGCTTCAAGGGGATCGTCGAAGGCGAGTACGATGATGTGCCGGAACAGGCGTTCTACATGGTCGGTACGATCGACGAGGCGCTGGAGAAAGCCAAACGCCTGGCCGCTTGATCGGCAGCCATAGGAGGTAACTAAGATGGCCATGACGATGCATGTGGACATCGTGAGCGCGGAAGGCGAGATCTTCTCGGGGCAAGCCGAGCTGGTCGTGGCGCCGGGCCAGGAAGGCGAGGTCGGCATCGCCGCCCGGCATGCGCCGTTCCTGTCCCCGCTGAAGCCCGGCGAGGTCCGGGTCAAGACCGAAGGGCAGGAGCCATTGTCGTTTTACGTCTCCGGCGGAATGCTGGAGGTTCAGCCGTACCTGGTGACGATCCTTTCGGAAACCGCGGTGCGCGCGAAAGACATCGACGAAGCCGCGGCGCAGGAAGCCAAGCGGGCCGCCGAGGAGGCGCTGGCGGACCGCTCCGGCCGCCTGGAATACGCCAAGGCCCAGGCGCAGTTGGCGGAGGCGGTGGCGCAGCTGCGGACGCTGGAGAATTACCGCAAGGGTCGGGCGTAATCGTTCGATCCCGCGGTCACAGGCCCGGTAAAGGTGATGCTATGCTTCACCTTTACCGGGTTTTTTTGTTGACGAAAATATCCGCTTTTTCGTTGATCCTCGTGAAGGAGACTTGAGTGGAAGTCATCGCTCTCATTCTGGCGGCAGGCCAGGGCACGCGCATGCGTTCCGGTTTGCCGAAGGTTCTGCACCGGATTGGCGGCCTTTGCCTGCTCGAGCATGTATACCGGCTCGCGGCGGCGCTCGAAGCCGGCGAAACCGTCATCGTTTACGGCCACGGCGGCGAGCAGGCGCTATCCACGCTGGGCCATCTGCCGGCGACCTGGATCGAGCAAAAGGAGCGCAAGGGCACCGGGCACGCCGTGATGCAGGCCGTGGAGCGGATCGGCGACGTTTCCAAAGTCCTCATCCTTTACGGCGACGTCCCGCTGCTGAAACGGGAGACGGTGGAAACCCTGCTGCACCATGCCGGCGAATCGAGCTTGGGTCTCCTCACGGTCGAGCTGGACAACCCGACCGGCTACGGCCGCATCATTCGCGATAACGCCGGCAAGGTGCTGCGCATCGTCGAGGAGAAGGACGCCACGGCGGAAGAGCGCGCCGTCCGCGAGGTCAATACCGGGATTCTGGCCGTCGAAGGCGCGCCGCTGAAGCGCTGGCTGAAAGCCTTGCGCAACGACAACGTCCAGGGCGAGTACTACCTCACCGACATCATCGGCATGGCGGTGGCGGAAGGCTATTTCGTCGACGCCACGCATCCCGCCAGCCCGGACGAGGTCCTCGGCGTGAACGACCGCCGGCAACTGGCGGAGCTGGAGCGAATTTACCAAGGCCGCCAGGCGCGTGCGCTCATGGAGCGGGGGGTGACCCTGCGCGATCCGGCGCGTTTCGACTTGAGAGGCGAGATCGTCGAACTGGGCCGCGACGTGGAGATCGACGTCAACGTGATTCTCGAAGGGAGGATCGGGCTGGGCGAGGGGGTGCGCATCGGTCCCAATGTTTATCTGAAGGACGCCGTCTTGGGGCCGGGCGTGGAAATCCTCGCCAACAGTGTGATCGAAGGCGCCGTGGTCGGCGCGGGCGCCAGGGTCGGCCCCTTTGCCAGGCTGCGGCCGGAATCCGTGCTGGGCCGAGAGGTTCACATCGGCAACTTCGTGGAAGTGAAGAAATCCGACATCGCCGCCGGCTCCAAGGTCAACCATCTGAGCTACATCGGCGATGCCAGCATCGGCAGCGGGGTCAACGTCGGAGCCGGCACGATCACCTGCAACTACGACGGCGTCAACAAGCACCGGACCGTCATCGAGGACGGGGCGTTCATCGGCTCCGACACCCAGCTCGTCGCGCCGGTCCGGGTGGGGCGCAACGCCACCATCGGCGCCGGTTCCACCATCACCCGGGACACCCCGGAAGATTGCCTGACTTTGAGCCGCGCCAAGCAGCTCAGTGTGGAAGGCTGGAAACGCCCGGAAAAAGCGAGGAAAGAGCCATGTGCGGAATAGTCGGCGCGGTGGCGCACCGCAATGTCACCCCGATCCTGCTGGAAGGTTTGAGGCGCCTGGAATACCGCGGCTACGATTCCGCCGGCATCGCCGTGATCGCCGGGGACGGTTCGCTGGAACGGCTGCGCCGCCCGGGCAAGCTGCGCGAGCTGGAGTCCGCCCTGGAATCAGCCCTGGTCGAAGGCGAAACCGGCATCGCCCACACCCGCTGGGCCACCCACGGCGCGCCGTCCGAACGCAACGCCCATCCGCATGTCTGCCGCGAGCGGGTCGCCGTGGTCCACAACGGCATCATCGAGAACCACGAGGCGCTGCGGCGGCAGCTCCAGCAGAAGGGCTACGAGTTCCTGTCGGACACCGATACCGAAGTCGTCGTCAACCAGATCCACGATTTCCTGGAACAGGGTCTTCCCCTCCTGGAATCGGTGCGGGCCACCGTCGGCGTCCTCGAAGGCGCGTATGCCATCGGCGTCGTAAGCACCTGCGATCCGGGCCGGCTGATCGCCGCCCGCAAGGGCAGTCCGCTGGTGGTGGGCCTGGGCGAAAGCGAAAACTTCATCGCATCCGACGTCTTTGCCCTGGTCGGCGAAACCCAGCGCTTCGTATTCCTGGAAGAAGGCGACCTCGCCGAACTGACCACCGAGTCGGTCAGGGTTTACGGCAAGGACGGCGCGAGGGCGGAGCGTCCGGTCCACGAGACCCGGCTGGCGCCGGATTCGGTGGAACGCGGCGAATACCGCCATTACATGCAGAAGGAAATCCACGAACAGCCGGTCGCGGTGGAAAAGACCCTGAGCGGCCGCATTCAGCGGGGCAAGGTGCTCATGTCCGCATTCGGCGAACGGGCCGAGGCCGCGTTCGAGCACGTCCGGGCGGTGCAGATCGTCGCCTGTGGAACCAGTTACCATGCCGGCAAGGTGGCGCGCTACTGGTTCGAGGCATTGGCCGGCCTGCCCTGTAGCGTGGAGGTTGCCAGCGAATTCCGCTACCGCCGGCAGGTCGTGCAGCCCGGCACCCTGTTCGTCACTATCTCCCAGTCCGGCGAGACCGCCGACACCCTGGCGGCGCTGAAGGCCGCCAAGGCGCTCGGCTACGCGCACACCCTGGCTATTTGCAACGTGCCGGAAAGCTCGATCGTGCGGGAGTCGCACTCCTGCCTGATGACGCGGGCCGGGCCGGAGATCGGGGTGGCCTCGACCAAGGCCTTCACCACCCAGCTCACCGCCCTGCTGCTGCTGGTGCTGGCCCTGGGCCGGCGCCACGCCTTGACCTCCGAACAGGAGGCGAAGATCGTCCGCGAGCTGGAGACCCTGCCCGCGCAGATCCGGCACGTCCTCCAACTCGAAGACGAAATCGCGGGCTGGGCCGAGCTTTTCGGCGAGAAACACCACGCGCTCTATCTCGGCCGCGGCGCCCAGTACCCGGTTGCCATGGAGGGGGCGCTCAAGCTCAAGGAAATCTCCTACATCCACGCCGAAGCCTACCCGGCGGGCGAGCTCAAGCACGGGCCGCTGGCGCTCATCGACAGCGAAATGCCGGTGGTTGCCGTCGCGCCCAACAACGAGCTGCTGGAAAAGCTCAAGTCCAACCTGCAGGAAGTCCAGGCGCGCGGCGGCGAGCTCTACGTGTTCGCCGATGCCGAAGCGCCTATCGAAAACGTGCCCGGCGTCAGGATTCTGCGGGTGGCGGAGACCGATGAAGTCGTCGCGCCCATCGTCTACAGCGTGCCGCTGCAGCTCCTGGCCTACCACGTCGCCCTGATCAAGGGCACGGACGTCGATCAGCCGCGCAATCTCGCCAAGTCGGTGACGGTGGAGTGAGGCGGGCGGCTCCGGAAGCCGCCGCGGTCGATTATGGGATAATGGCCCATTCGATCCTTTTGCCAGCCCTTCGTTTCCATGACCAGCCAGCGAAAAATCCTCGTCACCAGCGCCCTGCCCTATGCCAACGGCCCGATCCATCTGGGCCATCTGGTGGAATACATCCAGACCGACATCTGGGTGCGGTTCCAGAAGATGCGGGGCCACGATTGCCGCTACGTGTGCGCCGACGACACCCACGGCACCCCCATCATGCTGCGGGCCGAGCGGGAGGGGATCACCCCGGAGGAACTGATCGCCCGCGTCCACGGCGAGCATCTGCGCGATTTCACCGGCTTCCACGTCGAGTTCGACAACTACTATTCGACCCATTCGGAGGAGACCCGCGCTTACGCCGCCGAGATCTACGGCAGGCTCAAGGCCCGCGGCCTGATCGAATCGCGGGCGATCGAGCAGTATTTCGACCCGGTCAAGGAAATGTTCCTGCCCGACCGTTTCATCAAGGGCGAATGTCCCAAGTGCCACGCCAAGGACCAGTACGGTGACTCCTGCGAAGTCTGCGGTACCACCTATTCCCCCACCGACCTGATCAACCCGTATTCCGCCGTCTCGGGCGCCACGCCGGTGCGCAAGGAGTCGGTGCATTATTTCTTCAAGCTGGGCGCCTGTACTGAATTCCTGAAGTTCTGGACCCGTTCCGGCCACTTGCAGGCCGAGGCCGCCAACAAGCTCAACGAATGGTTCGAGGCCGGTCTCTCGGATTGGGACATATCCCGCGATGCGCCGTATTTCGGCTTCGAGATCCCCGATGCGCCGGGAAAGTATTTCTACGTCTGGCTGGACGCGCCCATCGGCTACATGGGCAGTTTCCAGAATCTTTGCGACCGCTTAGGTCTGGACTTCGCCGAATATTGGAACAAGCATACCGAAACCGAGCTGTATCACTTCATCGGCAAGGACATCCTCTATTTCCATGCGCTGTTCTGGCCGGCGATGCTGGAATATTCCGATTTCCGGGTCCCGACCAAGATATTCGCCCACGGCTTCCTGACCGTGAACGGCGAGAAAATGTCCAAGTCGCGGGGCACCTTCATCACCGCCCAGAGCTATCTCGGCCAGGGCCTCAACCCGGAATGGCTGCGCTATTACTACGCCTGCAAGCTGAACGGCACCATGGAGGACATCGACCTCAGCCTGGATGATTTCGTCGCGCGGGTGAATAGCGATCTGGTGGGGAAATACATCAATATCGCCAGCCGCTGCGCCGGATTCATCACGAAATATTTCGGCGGCCAGCTGAAGCACGCCAGTGAGGATTTTGCAAAAAAGCTTTCCTCCGCCGCCGTGGACGAAGGTATCACGGTCGCCAGGTACTACGAAAACAGGGATTACTCCAAGGCTATCCGGGAAATCATGCGGCTGGCCGACGAGATAAACGTGACCATCAATGACAGGAAACCTTGGGAAGTCGCCAAGGATTCGAGCCGTTTGGATGAGCTGCAGGAAATCTGCTCTCACGCGCTAGATGCGTTTTATGTGTTGTCGGTGCTATTGGCGCCGATTCTTCCCAACCTGACGGAGCAGATTGCAAAAGGCTTATTCGGTTTGGGCCGCCCGTTTCGTTGGAGCGATTTGTCCGAACGCCCGACGAATATTTGCGCCTTCAGGCACCTCATGACCCGCATCGACCCCAAGCAGATCGACGCCCTGATCGAAGCCAACCGCCAAAGCCTGCAAGCCGCGGCGGGGCAGCCGGAGCCGCATTCCCAGGTGCGCCATGCCGAGCATCAGCAGCACGAAGTCCAGCCGATCGCCGAAACCATTGCCATCGACGACTTCGCCAAGATCGATCTCCGCGTCGCCCGCATCGCCGATGCCGAGCATGTCGAGGGTGCGGACAAGCTGCTGAAGCTGACGCTGGACCTGGGCGGCGAGACCCGCACGGTGTTCGCCGGCATCAAGTCGGCCTATGCACCGGAGACCCTGATCGGCCGGCTGACCGTGATGGTCGCCAACTTGGCGCCGCGCAAGATGAAGTTCGGCCTGTCCGAAGGCATGGTGCTGGCCGCGGGACCGGGCGGCGCCGACATCTTCATCCTGTCGCCGGACCAGGGGGCTCAACCCGGCATGAAGGTCAAATAGTATGGATATGGCGTCCGCCAACCGCGAATGGATGGGCCGCGATCTCGCGGTGTTGTGGCACCCGTGCAGCCAGATGAAGGACCACGAGTCGCTGCCGCTGATCCCGGTCCGGCGAGGCGAGGGCGTCTGGCTGGAGGACTTCGACGGCAAGCGCTACCTGGACGCGATCAGCTCCTGGTGGGTCAACCTGTTCGGCCACTGCCATCCTGCGATCAACGCCGCGCTGGCCGACCAGCTCGGGCGGCTGGAGCAGGTGATCTTCGCCGGCTTCAGCCACGAACCGGGCATACGCCTGGCCGAGCGGCTGGCAGCCATCACCCCGCCGGGGCTGGAGCGCTGCTTCTATGCCGACATCGGCTCGGCCGCGGTCGAGGTGGCGCTGAAGATGAGCTTCCACTACTGGCGCAATCTGGGCCGCCACGGCAAGACCCGTTTCGTCACCCTGGAAAACAGCTATCACGGCGAAACCCTGGGCGCCTTGGCGCTGGGTGATGTGGCGCTGTACAAGGACACCTACCGGCCCCTGCTGATGGAAGCCGTGGTCGCACCCAGCCCAGATGCCTATGGCCGCGAGCCGGGCGAATCGGAAGCCGGCTACGCCGAACGGCGCTTCCGCGACATGCTGGCGATCCTCGAGCGGGGCGCCGATGAAATCTGCGCCGTGATCGTCGAACCGCTGGTGCAGTGCGCCGGCGGCATGCGCATGTACGATCCGGTCTACCTGCGGCTGCTGCGCGAAGCCTGCGACCGCCTGGAAATCCACCTCATCGCCGACGAGATCGCGGTCGGATTCGGCCGCACCGGCACCTTGTTCGCCTGCGAACAGGCCGGCATCAGCCCGGACTTCCTGTGCCTCTCCAAGGGCCTGACCGGCGGCTATCTGCCGCTGGCGGCGGTCATGAGCCGGCCGGAAATCTATGCGGCCTTCTACGACGATTACGGGACTCTGAAAGCCTTCCTGCATTCCCACAGCTACACCGGCAATCCGCTGGCCTGCCGTGCCGCCCTGGCGACGCTGGATCTGTTCGATGAGACCGACGTTCTGGGGCGGAACCGCGAACTGGCGCGCTGCATGGCGGCGGCTACGGCGCACTTTCGCGAGCATCCCCACGTCGCCGACGTCCGCCAGCGCGGCATGATCCTGGCGATCGAAATGGTGAAGGACAAGGCCACCCGCGAACCCTATCCCTGGCAGGAGCGGCGCGGCCTGCGCGTCTATCGCCATGCGCTGGAGCGGGGCGTGTTGCTGCGCCCTTTGGGAAATGTGATTTACTTCATGCCTCCCTATGTCATCACCCCGGAGCAGATCCGCCTCATGGCGGAGGTAGCCTGGGAGGGGCTGCTGCTGGCGGCGGAAAACTAAAAGCCATGCGCGTTTCCAGGCTTTATCTCCCCGCGCCGCTGGCAGCGGGCGCTGAAGTCGTGCTGGCCGAGGAGCGAGCCCATTACCTGCGCACGGTCCTGCGCCTCAGGCGCGGTTTCGAACTCACGGTGTTCAACGGCGAAGGCGGCGAATTCGCGGCGCGGATCGGCGCCTGCCACCGGGAAGAAGTGAGCCTCACGGTCGGCGAGTATCGGTCGGTCGACCGGGAATCCGTCCTAGACGTCCAGCTGGGCTTGGGCATCTCGCGCGGCGAGCGCATGGACCTGGCCATCCAGAAGGCGGTGGAGCTGGGCGTCGGCGCGATCACCCCCCTGTTCAGCGAACGCTGTGTGGTGCAGCTCGATGCCGAACGCAAGGCGCAGCGGCTGGAGCACTGGCGCCGGGTGGTGTGGGCCGCCTGCGAGCAGAGCGGGCGCAACCGGGTGCCGGACGTGCTGGAGCCGCGATCCCTGGACGCCTGGCTGCCGGCGGCCGCGGGCCTCAGGATATTTCTCGATCCCCATGCCGCCCGGAGCCTCCGGGAGCTGGAACCGCCCGCGGGGACGGTGACCTTGCTGTCGGGGCCGGAAGGCGGCTTCAGCGACGCCGAGCGCGATGCGGCGGTGGCCGCGGCGTTCACCCCGGTCCGGCTGGGGCCGCGCGTGCTGCGCACCGAAACCGCAGCCCTGGCCGCGCTGGCGGCGATCCAGACCTTGTGGGGCGACCTTGCCGCTTGACCCCTTCACCCTTCGATATCGAGCAGGAAATCCCATGATATTACTGGCACTCGTACTGCACGTCCTTTCCGCCGTCTTATGGATCGGCGGCATGTTCTTCGCCCATCAGGTTTTGCGTCCCGCCGCCGCCGGCTTGCTGCAGGCGCCGGAACGGCTGCGGCTGTGGAACGCGGTGTTCGCGCGCTTCTTTCCCTGGGTCAAGGGCGCCATCGTGCTGCTGTTCCTCACCGGCTTCGGGTTGATCCATGCCTATGGCGGCTTCGGTCAGGTCGGATGGCCGGTGCATCTGATGCTGCTCATCGCCCTCACCATGACCGTGATTTTCGGGGTGATCTACGCCAGGCCGTACAAGGCGCTGAAAGCCGCGGTGGCTGCGGAGGACTGGGCGATGGGGACCGAAGCCTTGAGCGTGATCCGCCGTCTGGTTGGCATCAATCTACTGCTCGGCTTGATCACCGTGGCGGTGGCGAGCGGCGGAAGTTTCCTGCCGATTTGAGGCTCAGAGGTTTCTCGCCGCCGCGATGACCTCGTAAGCCTTGCGGATCTGCTGGGTTTTCTCGTTGGCGATGCGCACCATTTCCTCGGGCATCCCCTTTGCGACGAGCTTGTCCGGATGATGCCGGCTGATGAGCTTGCGGTAGGCGCGCTTGATCTCGTCGGCGCCGGCCGATGCCTTGATGCCGAGCATGGCGTAAGCGTCCTCCAGCGTATCCTCACGGCGGCGGGACGGCATGCTCCGGTTGCCGCTGTAAGAGGAATTCTGATAGGCGCGGGCAAAGCGTAGCGCCGCATCCAGGCGCCCCTTCATCGCGTGATACTCGAAGCGGGAAATGCGGAGCTGGTCGCAAATGCCGATCAGCACGCGCTCCTCGGCCAGGTTGACGGGGCCGTCGGCGAAGGCGGCTTCGAGCTGGATTTCCAGGAAAATGCGGACCAGGGCGTAGCGGCGGTGGCATTCCTTGCGGAACTGCTCGACCGCTTCCCGCAGAGGGAAGTCCGGCTGCTTGCCGCGGGTGAAGAGTTCGATGGCGGTGCGGCGCATGCCTTCGGACAGGTCCATGCGGTTCATCACCGTCCGCGCCACGCTGATTTCGGCCTCGGACACACGGCCGTCGGCCCGGGCGATGTGGCCCATCACGGAGAACGTGGCGGTGAAGAAGGCCATCTGGATGCGGTGCTGGACGCCAGGTGACAGGTCCGACTCGATCTGGGCGTACTTGTCCTTGTCGCCGTCCAGCTTGTGGCCGATGGCGGCGCCCAGCAAGGCGCCCAGCGGACCTCCGAGCAGAAAGCCGAAGGTGCCCCCTAAGAGTTTGCCGAGCCAGCTCACTTAAGAAACCGTTCCTTGATACTTGCCATAAATCCTCGCACCTTACATGATTGACGCTTGTCCTTAAAGCCTGGAAGAGTCAGCCCGATGACCTCCCCTGAGACATTGTTCGAATCCAGTCTGTCCTCACTACGGCTCAAAGCGCGGGGAAAAGTGCGCGACATCTACGAGGCCGGCGACGATCTGATGCTGATCGTCACTACGGACCGGCTGTCGGCGTTCGATGTCATTTTACCCGACCCCATTCCCGGCAAGGGGCGTGTCTTGACCCGCCTCTCGCGATTCTGGTTCAACCGCCTGAAGGACCGGGTGCCCAACCACCTTTCCGGGACGCCGCTGGAGGCGGTGTTGCCCGATACGGGCGAGCGCGAGCAGGTCGAGGGCCGGGCCATGGTGGTCAAGCGCCTCAAACCCTTGCCGGTGGAAGCCGTGGTGCGGGGCTATCTCATCGGCTCGGGCTGGAAGGACTACCAGCGCAGCGGGGCGGTCTGCGGCATCGCGCTGCCGCCGGGGCTCAAGCAGGCCGAGCGGCTGCCGGAAGCGCTGTTCACGCCGTCCACCAAGGCCGAAATGGGCGCTCACGACGAAAATATCGGGTTCGACCAGGTGGCCGGTCTGATCGGGCGGGAACTGGCCGATGAGGTGCGCGAGGTGGCCTTGGGGCTGTACCGGGAAGCGGCGGCCTATGCGCTGGAACGCGGCATCATCATCGCCGACACCAAGTTCGAGTTCGGGGTGGACGAGGCCGGCGTGCTGCACTGGATCGACGAGGCCTTGACTCCGGATTCCTCGCGGTTCTGGCCGGCCGACGGCTACCGCCCCGGCATCAGCCCGCCGAGCTTCGACAAGCAGTTCGTGCGCGATTACCTGGAGACGCTGGCCTGGGACAAGAAGCCGCCGGCGCCGCATCTGCCCCCGGACATCCTGGCCCGCACCGCGGAAAAATACCGGGAGGCGGAGCGGCGGCTGACCGGCGAATAATACGAAGTCGCGTAGCGAACTTACTCCCCCTCTCCCTGTGGGAGAGATCGCTCGGTCCCATGATCCGTGGATTGTGCCCTGGAACCGAGCGATTTCTCTCCCTCATCCGGCGCTTCGCGCCACCTTTTGTTTTCGGGCAGTCCTGCCCGAAACCCTTCGGGCGAGCTTCGCCCGACCAAAACCGCTCCCGGCGTTTTTGTCCCAGAGGGAGAAGGGAACAAGGAGCGGCCTTTGGCCGCAGGTTCCTGGGTAGGGATGGGGTGAGGGAGGCGGTCGTCGGGCGTCGCGGTGGACTGGGCGGCCCGGAGCCGCCGCACGGCGGCGATGCGCGCGCACCGCAGGGCCTGGCCGAACGCCGGGCCTTTCAGCTGCTGCTCCAGCAGCGGGCGGCTGTCGACTTCGACGGCGGCGCGGCGCGCCTGCTTGAGCCACTCGGCCTGGGGATAGGGCCTGTCCTCGAAGCCGGTCCTTCCTCTGGCGTCCGCCTCGCAGGCGAGCAGGAACAGTTCCAGGGTATCGCCGCGCCTGCCCTGAGCGGAGTCGAAGGGCTTGAGCGCGCCCAGCCGGTCCAGCAGATCCACCAGGGTCGAAGTGCGCAGTTCCGCCGCGCGGTGGCACAGACCGTGATAGCGCATCACCTTCTCCGCCAGCCGGCGGTAGGCGTTGGGCACGCGAAGCCGGTCGCACAGCGTGTTCAGGGCGCCGAGGCCGAGGCGCTCGTGGCCGCGATGGCTGGGCCAGAGTTCCGGCGGCGTGAGCGCCTTGCCGAGGTCGTGGGTGAGGGCGGCGAAGCGGGCGCAAGTGTCGGGGGTGAGGCGTGCGGCCTGGTCCAGCACCATCAGCGTGTGCACGCCGGTGTCGATCTCCGGATGATGCTGCGCCGGCTGGGGAACCCCGAACAGCCGCTCGATTTCCGGGAACAGCCGTTCCAGCGCCCCGCAGTCGCGCAGGGTCCGGAAGAAGGCCGAAGGCGCCGGTTCGGCCAGGGCCTTGACGAACTCGGCCCAGACCCGCTCCGGCACCAGGGCGTCGATCTCGCCTGCATCGGCCATGCGCCGCATTTCCACCAGGGTTTCCGGCGCCACGCGGAAACCGAGCGGCGCCAGCCGGGCCATGAAGCGGGCGATACGCAGGAGGCGCACGGGGTCCTCGGCGAAGGCGGGCGAGACGTGCCGCAGCAGCCTGGCTTCCAGGTCGCGCCGGCCGCCGAAGGGATCGACGAGCCGCCCGTCCGGCGTTTCCGCCATGGCGTTGATGGTCAGGTCGCGCCGCTCCAGGTCCTGTTCCAGGGTGACGTCGGGTTCGGCATGCACCACGAAGCCGCGGTAGCCGGGCGCGGTCTTGCGTTCGGTGCGGGCGAGGGCATACTCCTCGTGGGTTTCCGGGTGCAGGAACACCGGGAAGTCGCGGCCCACCGGACGGAAGCCGCGCGCGGCCATGGCCTCCGGCGATTCGCCCACCACGACCCAGTCGCGCTCGCGGACGGTTAAGCCGAGCAGGCGGTCGCGGACGGCGCCGCCGACCAGAAAGGCTTTCATCGGCTGGACTCGTAAGGATTCAAGGTTACTAGTCGTTAAGAAAGCAATGTCACACAACATTCCCTCTCCCTCTGGGAGAGGGTAGGGTGAGGGCGATCAAACAATGACATTGCTTTCTTAACCGTTAGTAGCTCCGGCGGAGCCGGAGGGGATCGCTGCTTGACCGATATGTATACCACGCTCGCGTTCTATCTCGCCTTCGGCGCCGTTGCGGGCGTCGCTTCCGGCTTGTTCGGCATCGGTGGCGGCGCCATCATCGTGCCGTTCCTGGTCTGGCTGTTCCCCGGCCAAGGCGTGCCGGAAAGCATCCTCATGATAATGGCGGTCGCCACCTCCCTGGCCACCATCGTGGTCACGTCGGTCTCTTCGGTCCGCGCCCATCACCGCCGCGGCGCCGTGGTCTGGCCCCTGGTGTGGCGGCTGGCGCCGGGGATCGCCCTGGGGACGGTCGCCGGATCGGTCGTCGCCGACCACCTCCCCACCCAGCGGTTCAAGCAGTTGTTCGCGGTGTTCCTGATGCTGGTCGCGGTACAGGTGTACCGCGGACGGCGGGAAGAAACGGCGGACGAAAAGCCCGTTTCGCTCGGGGTCTTGACCGGCGGCGGGGTGGTGATCGGTCTCCTGTCGGCGCTGTTCGGCATCGGCGGCGGCAGCATCACCGTGCCTTTCCTGCTCAGATGCCGGCAGAACATCCGCCACGCCGTCGCCATCTCCTCGGCCTGCGGCTTTCCGATCGCCGTCGTCGGTACCTTGAGCTACGCCGTCCTGGGCTGGGACCATCCGTCGCTGCCCGCCTATAGCCTGGGCTACATCTACTGGCCCGCCTTCCTCGGCATCGGCGCCGCCAGCGTGCTGACCGCGCCGTCCGGGGCCGCGCTGGCCCACCGCCTGCCCGTGCAGGGTCTCAAGCGGCTGTTCGCCTCCGTGCTGTTCCTGCTGGGTGCCCGCATGCTGTGGAAATCCGTCGATCCCTCGTGGCTCGAAACCGCCGCCGCATCGGTGCAGCGGCTGATGTCTTTTCTCGAACCCTAAAAACGGCTGGCCGGCAGTTCAGTTCCGCGCCGCGAATACCGTGACAGGGGTGTTCACCTGCGCCAGCACGAAGCTCACGGGATATTGCCGGTTGGGGCCGGCCTGGGCGGCGTTGAACACTTCCACCTTGCCCGCTCCGCCGAACTGCAGGTAGACATGGCGGGCGTCGAGGATCCAGGGCAGGGTGAGGCTGATGCGCTCGGTCGGCGCGACTGCGCCCACCTGGGCCAGGCACGGCGGGGTGTCGTCCACCGTGCCGCCCAGCGCCAGACCGGCTTCCAGGTTGGGGCTGGCAGGGAACAGCGAGGCGGTATGGCCGTCATCGCCCATGCCCAGGATAAGCGCCGCGAACGGCCGCGGCAGGTCGGCGAAAGTTTCGGCCAGGCTCGCCTCGCCCGCCGCCGCTGAGGCATCCCCCGTGTACAGAGGCAGGAAGCGGGCCGCCGCCGCCTTGCCCTGCAGCAGATGGGTCTTCACCAGGGCGGCGTTGCTGGCGGGATCGGTTTCCGGCACCCAACGCTCGTCGACCAGGGTGACGACCACCCGCGCCCAGTCCAGATCGGCCTCGCGCAAGGCTTCGAACACCGGCACCGGCGAGCGGCCGCCCGAGACGGCGAGGGTAGCCGCGGGGTCGCTTGCCAAGGCGGCGCGCAGATCCTCCGCCACCGCCGCGGCCAGCGCCGGAGCCAGGCTTGCGTTGTCATCGAACCATCGAATCTCGGTCATTTCATTTCCCCTCGTGCCAGCAAATGCCATCGCGTTCCAGCAGATCCAGGGACGCGGCCGGTCCCCAGGTGCCCGCGGCGTAGGGCAGCGGACCCTTCGGATCGTTGGCCCAGGTGGTGAGAATCGGCTCGACCCAGCGCCAAGCCTGCTCCTGCTCGTCCTGGCGCACGAACAGCGCCTGGTTGCCGCGGATGGCATCGAGCAGGAGGCGTTCGTAGCCGCCTTCGGCGCGGCGTACCTTGAACTGCTCGGCGAAGTTGAGATCCAGCGATACCGGCTGCAGTTCCATCGAATCGCCCGGCTGTTTGGCGTACAGGTAGAGGCGGATGAACTCGTCCGGCTGCAGGCGGATCACCAGCTTCGCCGGGGCGCAGGCGCCGCTCTTGGGCAGCGGGAAAATCGGGTGCGGGACGTCGTGGAAGTGGATGACGATCTCCGCCAGCCGCTCCGGCAGCCGCTTGCCGGTGAAGAGGTAGAACGGCACCCCCGCCCAGCGCCAGTTGGCGATCTGCGCCTTGATGGCGACGAAAGTTTCGGTGTGGCTGCTCGGCGGAATGCCCTCCTCTTCCAGGTAGCCCGGCACCGCTTTGCCTCCGGAAATGCCGGCGCGGTACTGGCCGCGCACGGTTTTTTCGTGCACCTCCTCCTCGCTGAACGGCACCAGCGATTCCAGCACCTTGAGCTTTTCGTTGCGGATGGCTTTGGAATCCAGGCTGGCCGGCGGTTCCATCGCCACGAAGCACAGCAGCTGCAGCAGGTGGTTCTGCACCATGTCGCGCAGCGCGCCGGCCTTGTCGTAGAAGCCCGCGCGGGTGCCGATGCCGACGTCTTCGGCGATGGTGATCTGGACGTCGCGGATCCACATCCGCCGCCACAGCGGCTCGAACAGCGCATTGCCGAAGCGCAGGGCCATCAGGTTCTGCACCGACTCCTTGCCCAGGTAATGGTCGATCCGGTAGACCTGGTTCTCGTGGAAATAGCGGTCCACGTCGGCGGTGATCGCGTTGGCGGAGGCCAGATCGTGCCCCAGCGGCTTTTCCAGCACCACCCGGCTGTTGGGGCCGTTGAGGCCCTGCCGGGTCAGATGGGCGCAGATCGTCGCGAACAGGAACGGCGCGGTGGACAGGTAGAACACGGTGACGGCGGCCGGCGCTTGTTTCAGCCGCTCTTTCAGCGGCGCGTACTGCTCGGGCTGGGTGGCGTCGATGCGCAGATAGGCCAGGCGCTGGCGGAATTCGGTCCACACCGCCTCGTCCCAATCGGCGGTCGGGATGAACTGGCGGGCCTTTTCGTCCGCCAGCGCGAGGAAAGCGTCCTCGCTCAGGTCCTGCAGATCGACGCAGAGAATATGGCCGGCTTCGACCAGCAGGCCGTTCTTGTGGCACTGGTACATCGCCGGCAGCAGCTTGCGCGTGACCAGGTCGCCGGCGCCGCCGAAGAACACCATGTTGAATGATTCGGGAAATGGGAGCTGACTCACCGCTGACGTCCTCTTGTTATGGCCCCGCCGTTGACCGGAAAAAAACCAATCAATATTAGTCGCCGCGATACGGGCTGTCGAGCAACAGCAATAGTGTTGGGAGTGTTGGGAGCAATGCAATGGCTTCGCCCAACACGCCGAAAACCTGGCGGAGAGCGCTTTTTCAACGTGTATTGAGCTTGAAAGCGCCCAAGCTGGGACGGCGGACGGACACCTACCCCGTGGTCTCGAATCGGAGAAAGTCGGACAACCGTTTCGATTCATTGATCGCATCGTGTGGCACCAGCACACTCGGTGCCTTGCAATCGCAGCCCTTAAAGTCGAGCTTCAACTAATCAAGAAGCAGAAGTCGTGTTCGACAGTAGGTGACGCTTTTGCGCCCCGAAAGCTGTTAGCCTGCGTCCGTTTAACGGGTGTCGTCACGCCGTCGTCGACAGGCTTGACAAGGCGGCCGGTCGCGTCTTTGAGGCTTGCCGATAGGCTAGCGAACATCTCTTCCTTAGACAGCTTTCGTCCGCCGATCCGCACTACGACTCTCGCCTGTGGCGCCAATAGAGGAGCGACCCCTTCCCACGCTTCCATCAAGAAATTCCAGTACAGGGTTCTGTTGCAGTGGCGTCCGTCGTCGCGGGCTTGAGTGCTTTTGGGTGGTTCACCCAAGAACCAAAGCCGGAGCCACTGGTCTTCGCGGTAGTTAGTGGTGTCGAGGTAGGGGGGGGACGTAATGATGTCCGTCACCTTGCCTTCCAAATGCGGGAAAGCTACGTTCGCGTTTCTGGCATCAGACTCGACAACTTCGCCCCGGTTTTCTGGTGGTGCTGTCCGAAAACGGAAGTCAACCATATTGCGCAGAATGGCGAAAACGTCACGGCGCGGCGCGACGTAATCATGCTTGTCCCACCAGCGCACCGAATAAGCCGGCTTGGTACTAATCGTGCGAGGCATCCGATTGCTGAAATAGTTCGGACTCCGGTGGGATTCGCCGTGAAGCGCCCCTAGACAAAGAGCTGCGATGAATCGATCTGTCCGGTCGTTCCGCCAGTCCAGATTGGCGCGAAGGTACCGCAGCTCTTCATGCGTGTCTGCGTGGAAACAGGCGGCGAAGAATACAGCCATTTCTTCGCTAAGTGAGTCAGGGGGGGGAACCGATAACGATGCTTCCAGTTCGTCTATTCGAGCAAGTGCCTCGCCCCGCTTCGGGGGATTACATTTAGCGCCGGTGATACAGACAGCCACCGGGTGAAGGTCGCAACCTGCGGCGTCCCTCCCATTCAACAATGCTTCGAAAACGGTGGTCCCCCGGCCGCAGAAAGGATCGAATACCACGCCATTAAAACGAGTCGCGGCAAGGTGCTTCTCCACGAACGTTTCAGGAAACATCGCGAAATAGGGGCAAATGGAATGGAAGCGGTGCCTCATGCCGCGGATCCCCTTGCCGCATAAGCTTTCACCCAGTCCACCGCCGCAGGGAGTTGGTCGAACGCTTCGATAGCGATTCCTCGATCGTGGAGCCCTTGAGCCTCTGCGACGCGATAGGGAACGCGAAGACGATGAAGTACGTTCCCGAGGATACGGCAGTCGTCAAAGAACTCCTCATCTGGCCGAGTAAAGGGAATAATGTGATAGCACAGGACTGAAGTCACCGGCTGTTGCCCGAACCAGCGGCTAAAGAATACGTGCTCGATATGCGAACGAAGAGACTTTTCGCGCCAGTATTTTCCCGTCGCCACTTGCGCGGCAGCAAGCAGGAAGCCGGGCAAACCGTCCGGATGAACGCGTGCTGCAAATACATCTATCTGGTCGTCCTGCGGCTTGACAGGTACTCCGACAGCCGGCTGCAAGATGCCGTCGCGAAACACTCCCCAAATTTCGGCAAGCTTCGTGTGAAAATTGGTTCGGTCCGGCCTAGGGTGCCCAAATGACCAAGCCCGTCCATTCACTTCAGCCGCCAAGGCTGCTGTGGCGAAATACTGGAAATATTTACGCAGTTCCACGATCTCTGCATCGGTTGGGTACACATCTGAACCATCGAGAATTGGAGAAACAGCCTTCAGATGGGACAAAATCAGCGAAAGGACATATGCGGCCTGACCATATGAAGGTTCTTGGCCGATATATGTCAGTACATCCCCATTTTCGTCCAAGGTGAATGGATAGGCTTTACCCAATGAACGGAGCCTGCCATCGATCCTCCTGACCGCACCGGATACGATCTCTTCCCGGTTGGTCATTTCTTCGTCAACGTCGCCATAGTCTTCGTTGGCGCCTATTTCCGTTGCGTTGATCAAGTCTTTTGTGAATGCTCTGGACTGATCCGAAAAGAAAGCGGTCAATTCCAGATAATCGGCCGCCAGATCAAAATTCGGGTTCCTGGTGTCGAATTCATCGTGAGGAAAGTAAAGTTCAATTGCCACTGCCATCCCCCACGGCATCTCTGTATTTTTTCCTCATTCGATCAAAGATCGTCTGCGCAGTCTCGGAAATATCTTCTGCAATATTCAGAAGCGATTGGTCGCGTCCGTCATAGCCCCGCAGGCTATTTGCTGCCTCGCGGAGCGTGCTGCGGGCCCGGATGAGTGCTGCTGAGAGAGTTTCGTCGGCAGGCCGGGTACTCGCGTGAGCCTCCGCCAGCGTGCGGCCTGCACGCAGGATATGGAGACCTTCAGCACTGGCAAGTACCTCACCAAGGTTCTTGATGTCAGGATTCTGCGACCGAACAACCGGCTCTTTATTGTTGTCTTCCTTAGAGCCGTAAATCCACACCAGTACTTCCCGTAGCCGATCTAGCTTGTCGGTAGGAACGGGATCGGGTTGGGGGTCATAGCGGGACCATGCGGTCTCAAGCCCCAAGTAGGTCATATATGGTGTTCTGGAGAGGGCCGTGTACAGGTGTGAGAAATTGAATTTTGTGACATTTCGATCAGACAGAGAAAATATCCTCTCCCGTTCGGCTTGTTCCAGAACGTAAATTGCGGCGACCATTCTCTTGATGGTGTCGTGTCGATCTCCGATCTTCTCGGAAATGTCCTCAAGTGACACATTGCCGGACTTGTACCACTCGGCCGCGAATTTTGCCTTCGCGTAGGATTCCCATTTCGCTGCCCCGTTAATGTGTTTGAAGCCGATGAACGACCGCGCGGCATCCCGGTCTGGAACGCGATAGACGGAGACCTGCGCAAGCGTCGCCTCTACTTCTGGACTGATTTCGGGGACGCCGATTTTCAGGCGCTCACTCTTGGCGATGGCCTCAACAAGTGCAGGTTCGCGAAAGAGCCTGATTGCTGCGAGCCTGCGGTTGCCTTCAAGAACCGTGAATTTTTGATCGGCAGGATCCAACAAAACAATCAGCGGTTCGATGTCCAGATAGCCGTTCGCTGCAATTGACTGCAGTAGTTCACCCAATTCCTCTCCGCGATAAAGCTGCGCCACGATGCTTTCCTCGGTCGTACGCGCACTTGCTCCCACAAGGCGCGGGTTCTCCCGGTCGAGCTTGAGCCAATCGACACTGACCTTCGTCGTGTCTTCAAGTGGAACGTCGGTGGTCGTCTTGATTGTTGTGCTAGTCATTTTTCTTGTTCCGCCGTGAGTGTCACGCCGCCGTCGACAAAAATTGCCCCCGCCTCTTCGAGAACACGTTGGATGTCGCGTACGGTTCGGTCATACGGTGTCCTTCTCCTCTTCTCGAATTCCGCGATAGTCGCTGGCGCAACATTTGCTAGTCGCGCCAAACCAGCTTGGCTGATGTTCAATCCGGCACGAGCCATACGGCACTGCTCTGGCGTGATGGTCACGTACAAACCACTCCCACGGAAGACAAGAAAAGCTACAAGATTAGAGAAATACTATGAAGTTAGTTGATTTATGTCTACGCTGGGTGTGTACGGGATGTCAGATGAAAGCGTATATACGCTTATGCCACAGTGCCAGGCCAAGAAGTTCATGAAAGAAGACAGTGTGTTGCCGTTTCTTGACACTCGTTGCCGCCTTGGCTTTAATGCGAAGGTTTTATCTCCGGCGATGGGCGCTTTCCCTGCGCCCCACAGAAGAAGAGCATCGACGATCCTATGTTCCTGCACCAGACGCTGGTCGACGTGACCGACCGCATCCGCGCCCGCAGCCACGACCGCCGGGCGGCCTACCTCGACCTCATGCACCGCGCGCGCCAGAAGGGCGTCGAACGCTCCCACATTTCCTGCACCAACGTGGCCCACGCCTACGCGGCGACGCCCGTCAACGACAAGCTGGTGCTGAAGGCCGCGGCGGCGCCGAACCTCGGCATCGTGACCGCCTACAACGACATGCTCTCGGCGCACCAGCCCTATGAGCATTACCCGGAGATCATCAAGGCCGAGGCGCGCCGGGCCGGCGTCACCGCCCAGGTCGCGGGCGGCGTGCCGGCGATGTGCGACGGCGTCACCCAGGGCCAGACCGGGATGGAGCTGTCGCTGTTCTCGCGCGATGTGATCGCGCTGTCCACCGCCGTGGCCCTGTCGCACCATGTGTTCGACGCCAATCTCTACCTCGGCATCTGCGACAAGATCGTGCCGGGCCTCCTCATCGCCGCGCTGCGTTTCGGCCATCTGCCCGGCGTGTTCGTGCCGGCCGGCCCGATGGTGTCCGGCATCTCGAACTCGGAAAAAGCCAAGATCCGGCAGCAGTTCGCCGAAGGCAAGGTCGGCCGCGACGCCCTGCTCGAATCCGAAATGGCGGCCTACCACGGCGCCGGCACCTGCACCTTTTACGGTACCGCCAACAGCAACCAGATGCTGCTGGAGATCATGGGCCTGCAGCTGCCGGGCTCGTCCTTCGTCAATCCCGGCACGCCGCTGCGCGAGGCCCTCACCCGCGCCGCCACCCGAGTCGCGGCGGAACTGGCCCAGGACAATACCGCCCCGGTGCTGTGCCACATCGTGGACGAGCGGGTCATCGTCAACGCCATCGTCGGCCTCCTGGCCACCGGTGGTTCGACCAACCACACCATCCACCTGGTGGCGATCGCCCGCGCCGCGGGGATCGAGATCAACTGGGACGATTTCAACGATCTCTCGGCCGTGGTACCTCTCCTGGCCCGGATCTACCCCAACGGCAAGGCCGACGTGAACCATTTCCATGCCGCGGGCGGCATGGGCTTCCTGGTCCGGGAGCTGCTGGATGCCGGCCTGCTGCACGAGGATGTGCAGACCATCCTCGGCCCCGGCCTGCGCCGCTGGGCGGAAGAGCCCTGGCTGAAGAACGCTACGCTGGCCTGGCGCGATGCGCCGGAAAAGAGCCTCGACCCGGCGGTGCTCGCTCCCGCGAGCGAACCGTTCAGCCCGGATGGCGGCCTGCGCCTGGTCACCGGCAACATCGGCCGCGGCATCATCAAGGTTTCGGCGGTGGCGCCGGAGCACCGGGTGGTGCGGGCGCCCGCCATCCTGTTCGAGAGCCAGGAAGAACTGCTCGCCGCCTTCAAGCGCGGCGAGCTGGAGCGCGACTTCGTCGCCGTGCTGCGCTTCCAGGGACCCTGCGCCAACGGCATGCCCGAGCTGCACCAGCTCACCCCCGCCCTGGCCTCCTTGCAGGACCGCGGCTTCAAGGTCGCCCTGGTGACCGATGGCCGCATGTCCGGCGCTTCCGGCAAGGTGCCGGCGGCCATCCATATCTCCCCGGAAGCCGCCATGGGCGGCCCGCTGACCCTGCTGCGCACCGGCGACACTATCCTGCTCGACGCCGTGCAGGGCAAGCTGGAAGCCGAAGTGCCGGCCGAGCGCTGGTCGCTGCGCGAGCCGGTGACGGACGATCTTTCCGGCAACCAGTTCGGCATCGGACGGGAACTGTTCAGCGGTTTCCGCCATCTGGCCGACACGCCGGAGCGCGGCGCCTTCACCTTCAATTTCGACGACGGCGGCCGTTGAAGCCCGCCGTCCCACAACCCAAGGAAAAACTATGAATCTGGACCAGATCATCGACGCCACCAGCGTCATGCCCGTGATGGTGGTGGACCGCCCCGAAGACGCCGTGCCCCTGGCCCGCGCCCTGGTCGAAGGCGGCATCCGCGTGCTGGAAATCACCCTGCGCACCGCCGCCGGCCTCGAAGCCGTGAAGGCCATCCGCCAGGAAGTCCCGGACGCCATCGTCGGCGTCGGCACCATCGCCACCCCGGCCCAGCTCGAAGCCTCGATCGCCGCCGGCGCCCAGTTCGGCGTCTCGCCCGGCACCACGCCGACCCTGCTCAAGGCGATCGTCGACAGCAAGCTGCCGTTCTTCCCCGGCGTCGCTACTACCACCGAGGTGATGCAGGTGCTCGAAGGGGGCCTCAGCGTGATGAAGTTCTTTCCGGCGGTGGCCGCCGGCGGCGTCAAGATGTTGGAATCCTTCCGCGGCCCGTTCCCGCAGGTGCGGTTCTGCCCGACCGGCGGCATCAACGCCCAGAACGCCCCGGACTTCTTCAAGCTCCCCAACGTGGTCTGCGTCGGCGGTTCCTGGCTGACGCCCAAGGACCTCATCGCCGCCGGTAACTGGGCGGAAATCACCGGCCTTGCGAAAGAAGCGGCCGCGCTCAAGCCCTGAAGCGTCCTGACAGGGACGGCCCGTCGACGGGCCGTCCACATCGTTCCACGGACGTATCGAGTCCGCGCCAAGCTGATCAAGGGGGGATGGTCTGTAGCTCCGCTCACGGCGATGCGGCGTCTACTGTGCCCTCGTTCGACGAGTTTATGCGGCGAGTAATTCCGGAATTCAATCGCCGACGGCTGTCGCGAGACTGCCATGCGAAAACAGACGATTCAATATTCATCGCCCTTGGACGCGTTGATCGAAGTCACCAAACGCTTCAGCTTCCACCATCTGTATGAAAGGTGATCCGATGCCGGCTACTCCCCATCTCATCCCCAGCCTCGTCCAAGGCGCCGCTTCGGCTATCCAGACCCATGCCGAGGAGGTGACCGCTCTCGATCAGGCTATTGGCGACGGCGATCATTTCCTCAACTTGCAGCGGGGCCTGGATGCCCTGGCGAAGCAGGCCGAAAGTATCTCGGCGCTGGATTGGCCGGCGGCTCTGCAGAAAATCGGCATGACCCTGATGGCGTCGGTGGGCGGGGCCTCGGGTTCGCTGTACGGCACACTGTTCATCGCCATGAGCAAGGCGATGAAGGATCGGGAAATGAATCAGGCGAATCTGGCCGAGGCCTTCGCTCAAGGCGTGGAGGCAATGAAGGCGCGCGGCAAGGCGGATCGGGGCGAGAAGACCATGCTGGACGTGCTGATCCCGGTGGCGGAGGTCCTGAAATCGGCGGCGGAGCATGCCGCTCCCCTGGCGCAATTGGCGGACGAGGTGAGCCGCGCGGCAGAGGCGGGCATGGAATCGACCCGCGACATGCTGGCCACCAAGGGCCGCGCATCTTTCCTCGGCGAGCGCGCCATCGGCCACGTCGACGCCGGCGCCCGCAGCAGCCAGTTGATGATTTCGGCCGTCGCCGGGGTCCTGGCCGGAAAATCGCGGTAGGGCGGAACCGTCTTTTTCGGGTTCCGCCGGTTCGAAGCGGATCACTTGGCCGGCGGATCGCCTGTCGGCATCCGCCCTACCAATAGGCACGTCGTAAACCGCCGAATCCTCAACACCCCCAGCGCAAGGCTGCCGTGTGCACCGGCGCGTCCCATAGCCGCAGCATTTCCTCGTCCAGCAGGGTCAGGGTGAGCGAGCAGCCGGCCATGTCCAGCGAGGTGGTGTAATTGCCGACCAGGGAGCGGGCGATGTCGACACCGCGTCCGTTCCAGTGCCGGTGCGCCAGCTCGTACACCAGGTGCAGCTCGATCAGGGGCGTGCCGCCGAAGCCGTTGACATGCAGTAGCACCGGCTGGCTGGCTTGCGGTTTCAGTTCCTCGTCGATGACGGCGGCGATGCAGTCCACGATCTCGCCGGCACTGCCCAGCGCCATGCGCTCCCGGCCGCGCTCGCCGTGGATGCCGACCCCCATTTCCATTTCCCGCTCGCCGAGCTCGAACATCGGCTTGCCCAGGGCCGGCACGGTGCAGCTGGTCAGGGCGACGCCCATGGAGGCGGTGGCCTGGACCACGCGTTCTCCGAGGTCCTTGCAGGCGGCCAGGCCGTAACCCGCTTCCGCCGCCGCGCCGACGATCTTTTCCACCACCGTGGTGCCGGCGATGCCGCGCCGGCCCATGCCCCGGTTTTCCGGGAGGGAGACGTCGTCGTGCACCAGCAGCGAGTCGTGGGGGAGGTCCAGCATCTCGGCGGCGATTTCGAAGTTCATCACGTCGCCGGCGTAGTTCTTGACGATGAACAGGACGCCGCCGCCGTGGTCCACCGCCTGGGCCGCCGCCAGCATCTGGTCCGGAGTCGGCGAGGTGAACACCTGGCCGGGACAGGCGGCGTCCAGCATGCCGAGGCCGACGAAGCCGGTGTGCAAGGGTTCGTGCCCCGACCCTCCCCCCGAGACCAGCGCCACCTTGCCCGGCTTGGCTGGCGCCTTGCGGGAGACGAAACGGGACTCGGGGCTGAAATCGACGATGTCGGCGTGGGCCTTGGCGAAGCCGCGGAGGCTTTCGTCCAGAAAATCCTCGACCGTGTTGATGAATTTTTTCATGGGGTTCCCTCAAGGGCCGATGAGAGACTTTAGTCGTCCAATTTTACGGTTTGGCCGCTGGCGGCGGATTCCAGCGCGGCCATGAGGGTCCGGCAATTCATCTTGGCATCGTCCAGCGACAGCAGCGGCGGCTTGCCGTTCAGCACGCAGTCGGCGAAATGCTCGATCTCCAGCCGGAAATGGTTGGCCGCCGGCAGTTGTTCGGTGCATTGGCGACCGTCCTCGGTCCACCACGAGATGACCGGCACATCGCCCGGATTCTGCCAGGCCGTGTGACATTTCACGCCGCCCAGGGTGCCGGTGATCTCGTATTCCGAGCGCCGGGCGCATTCGAAGCTGATGTCGAAATGGCCGCGCCGGCCGTCGCCGAAGTCGATCATCCCGCTGGTGGCGATGTCCGCGCCGCTCTCGACGTATTTCGCCATCGCCGTCACCGCGATGGGGTCCTGCTCGAAGCACCAGCGCAGGGAATGCACCGCATAGGGCCCGATGTCCCACAGCGCGCCGCCCCCGTGGCGGACATCCTGCGCCAGGCGGTAGCGCCGGGCCGGGCGCATCATGAACGAATAACTGGCGCGGGCGTAGCGGACCTCGCCGATCAAACCCGAGCGGACGATCTCCTGCACCCGCGCATGCTGGGGATGGAAGCGGTACATGAAGCCCTCCATCACCGTAAGGCCCCCTTCGCGGGCAGCGGCCCCGATCGCCTCGATGTCCGCCGCCGTCAGCGCCATCGGCTTCTCGCACAGCACGTGCTTGCCGGCCCGCAGCGCCCGCACCGCCCATTCGGCATGCTCGTGATTGGCCATGGGGAGATAGACCGCCTGGACCTCGCCATCGGCGAGCAGGGGCTCGGGCTGGTCGTAGCAGCGCACGCCCTGCCGGTGCGGGGCGTATTTGGCCAAGGTCTCCGCGGCGGCGCCGGGACGCCGGCTGGCGATGCCTACCAGTTCGGAATTCGAGGCTTCGACGATGGCGGGCATCAGGCGCTCGTTGACACGCGCCGCGCCGAGGATGCCCCAGCGCAGTTTCGATGGCTTGTCCATGGTATGTCTCCTCATCGCAGGTTCTAAGGCGAAGGACTCTAACACAGCCGCGATGCCGCGGGGGGCACGAGCCAAGACCATGAAAATCATGAGGTTTAACCCTTAAATTCCGTTTTTGACTTCCGGTACCGCTTGCGCCATTCTCCGCTTCGCCAGTTCCGATAATGAATCACTAAGGAGGATACCCCATGACCATCCAAGTAGGAGACCGCCTGCCCGCGGGCAGCCTCACCGAATGCACCGAGTTCGACCCGGCCACCGCCTGCCCGATGAATCCCAAGGCGCTCGATGTCGGCGAAGAGGCCAAAGGCAAGAAGCTCGTCATCTTCGGCGTGCCCGGCGCCTTCACCCCCACCTGTTCGGTCAAGCACCTGCCCGGCTTCGTCGCGAATTACGACCAGCTCAAGGCCAAGGGCGTGGACGAAATCTGGTGCATGGCCGTGAACGACGCCTTCGTGATGGCCGCCTGGGGCCGCGACCAAAAGGCCGGCGGCAAGGTGCGCATGATGGCCGACGGCAGCGCCGACTACGCCAAAAAGCTCGGCCTCGAGCGCGACCTCACCGCCAACGGCATGGGCGTCCGCTGCCACCGCTTCGCCATGATCGTCGACGACGGCGTGGTCAAATACCTCGGCGTCGAAGCCTCCGGCAAGTTCGAAGTCTCCAATGCCGAGGCCGTGGCGGCGAATCTGTGACCGGGCCGACCGTCCGCAACCCTACGTTAAGGAATCCCTCATGAAAATAGGCATCGCATCCGATCACGCCGGCTTCGATTACAAGGAGCAGCTCCGCGCCTGGCTGACCTCGCTCGGCCATGAAGTCGTCGACTACGGCTGTTTCAGCGACGAACGCACCGACTACCCCACCTGGATCCGTCCCTGCGCGCAGGCCGTAGCCCGCGGCGACGTCGAGCGCGGCATCGTCCTCGGCGGCAGCGGCAACGGCGAAGCCATCGTCGCCAACCGGGTCAAGGGCTGCCGCTGCGGCTACTGTTTCAACGAGGAAACCGCCTACCTCACCCGCTGGCACAACGACGCCAACTGCATCGCCATGGGCCAGCGCATCGTGAGCCTGGACATGGCCAAGAAGATCGTCGAGACCTTTCTCTCGACCGGCTTCGAGGGCGGCCGGCATATCCCTAGGATCGTGGCGATCGACGAATAGCCCCCGCCGCCTCCACGGAATGTTGAACGGCGTGGCGCGAGATCGCAATGGAGATATCGTGATGAACACGACGACGGATGACAAGAAAACGGCTTTGGTCACCGGGGCCTCTTCCGGCATCGGCGCCGAATTCGCCCGGCTGTTTGCCGCCGATGGCGTCGGTCTGGTCCTGGTGGCCCGCAACCGGGATCGTCTGGATGCCTTCGCCGGGCAGCTCAGGAACCGCCATGGCATCGACGTGATGACCATCGCGGCGGATCTGTCCGAGCCGGAAACGCCTGCCTCGGTCCACGCTGCCGTGGCTGCGGCGGGGATTGCCGTCGATTACCTGGTCAATAACGCGGGAGTCGGGGTGCAGGGCGGTTTCCGGGACACGCGGCTGGAGGACGAGCTGGCGATGATGCGACTGAACACGGCCGCCGTGGTCCATCTCACCAAGCTGTTCCTGCCCGGCATGCTGATGCGCCAGTCCGGCAGGATTCTGAACGTGGCCTCGCTCGCCGCCCTGCAGCCGGGCGGCCCCGGCGCGGCGGTCTATTACGCCTCCAAAGCGTTCGTGCTTTCCTTTTCCAGAGGGCTGGGCGCCGAGTTGCGGGGCTCGCGGGTCAGCGTCACCGCCTTGTGTCCCGGTCCGGTCGATACCCGGTTTCAGGAAGCGGGGGATTTCGCCAGGACTCTGCTATACCGCTCCTTCATGACCAGCCGGGCCGAGGCGGTGGCGAAGGCGGGCTATCGCGCGATGCAGAGGGGCCGGATGGTCTGCGTTCCCGGTCCGCTCGCGAAACTTCTCGCGTTTGGCGGGCAAATGGCGCCCGGGCGCGTCGCCCTCGCGATCAATGCGATGCTGCTTAAGGCCCGAGGGTGATGTCGAAGCGCGCTGCGATGTTGAAAATGCTTTCGCGGTGGGAGTAGTCTTTGCGCGGGACCGATGGATCGATCGTCGACATGCGAATCGCCTTCGGATTGCCGTTTTAGCCATAGATGGAGAAGACCCATGTTTCTCAAGAAAAAACAGAACGGACATCTGGTCGAGATTCTCGGCCTCGGCGATTTGTTCAATCCGACACATAAGATGGTGCCCGGCCGCCTGCACTACGGCGAGGAACTGCAGGACCCGGAGAAGTTCGACAAGTCCGAACTGGTGTTCCCCTCCGGCGAGGACCTGCCCCGCTGCTGGGTCGACCCCCACTACCGCGACAGCGAGCTGAAGAAATAGCTTTCCGGCTTCAACGTGAAAGTCGCTGCAACCCTCCTCACCCTCTCCCTTTGGGACAAATCCGCCGGGAGCGGATTTGCATTTACCCGAAGGGTGCCGGGCAGGATAGCCCGGCATGATTGGGTCGGGGTGAGGGGAACGATGATGGCGAGCAATCGCGCTCATGCGATACCTCCCTGTATCGCACCCTTCGGGCGCAAAGTGTGCACAAATTTGCTGGGAGCAAATTTGAACATGCGGAGCATGGCCCGGAGGGCAGGGCCCAGGGAAGGGACCTGTAAATCGGCCTTCCTGCCGATTTGTCATCATCCAGGGCGGCTGGTCGCCATCATCGTTACCGTGAAAGTCGCGAAGCGAACACCTTGTCCCCCTCTCCCTTTGGGATAGGGTTGGTGAGGGAAACCGTTCATGCCGCAAGCGGCTTACATGTTCCGGGGTGCCGCTCGCGGCATGAACGGTTAGCCGGAAGCGAGACGGTGTGCCTGCCGGGTGGTTTCCGGCAGGCGATACTTGGGGGCGCAGCGCAGCACCCAGTCCACGGCGGTTGGAAGGCTCAGCCGATGGCCGATGGAGACGTAAACCGGCTGGACGCCCCGGCGGGTCCGCACCGCCGCGCCGATGGTTTCGTCCTTGTCGATCAGCGGTACCCAACTTCCCCGCTCTTCCGCCAATTCTCCATGGGTTCCGACGAGGCGGGTCTTGCCGACGCCGATGGCCGGAATTCCCGTAAGCACTCCGAGATGGCAGGCGATGCCGAAACGCCGCGGGTGCGCGTAGCCATGGCCGTCCACCAGGATGAGTTGCGGGAGAACGGACAATCGCTCCAATGCGACGAGCAGGGCGGGAAGTTCGCGAAAGGAAAGGAGGCCCGGAACGTAGGGGAAACGGGTCGGCTGGCGAATCACGGCTTGGTCGATCAGGCCGAGGCCGGGAAAATCGAGCACGGCGACCGCGGCCCGGGTGATTCCGCCCTGATCCTCGAATCCCACGTCCACGCCGGCCACAGCGCGGATTTCGCCGGGTAGCGCGTCTTCGGCCGCTACCAGCGGGCGGAGTTCGGCCTGCAACTCGGCCGCTTCCTTTGGGCTCAAGTCCCAGCGGTGCTCGTGGCAGAGCGCTAGCCCCATGAATCAGTGCCCGGCCCGCTTGGCCTCGTCCCAGAAGGCATCGAGTTCGGCCAGGGTGCAGTCGGCCAGCCGCTTGCCGATCCGGTTCACACATGCCTCGATGAATTGGAAACGCCGGCGGAACTTGCGGTTGCCCTCGCGCAGCGCGGTTTCGGCATCCACGTCCAGATGGCGGGCGAGGTTGACCAGCACGAACAGCAGATCGCCCATTTCTTCCCGTATGTGCGCGGCCTCGCCCGAGGCCACGGCTTGTTCCAGTTCGTCCAGCTCTTCGCGGACCTTGCCGAACACCGCTTCGGGCGCATCCCAGTCGAAGCCGTGGCGGGCCGCGCGCTTCTGTAGTTTCTGGGCTTCCATCAAGGCCGGCAGCGCGGCGGCGACGCCTTCGAGAACGCTGCCGGGGGTCTGGCCGGTCTCTTTCGACTTTTCTTCGAGCTTGGACGCCTCCCAGTAGCGCAGCCGTTCCGCGTCGCTGTCGAAGTCGATGCCGGCGAAGACGTGCGGATGACGTCGCTCCAGCTTGTCGGCGATCGCGGCGGCGACGGCTTCGAAATCGAACAGCCCCTGTTCCTCCGCCATCCGCGCATGGAACGCGACCTGCAATAACAGATCGCCCAGTTCATCGCGCAGATCGGAGAAATCCCCTCTTTCGATGGCGTCGGCGACTTCGTAGGCCTCTTCCAGCGTGTACGGGATCAGGCTGGCGAAATCCTGCCGGCGGTCCCAGGGACAGCCCGTCTCCGGGTCCCGCAAGCGGGCCATGATCTCGATGAGGCGGCGGGTTTGCTGCACGGTCAGAAGGTGTAGTCGAAGTTTTCACGGAAGCGTTCCCGGAACGCCTCGAGCGAGAAGCTGTGATTCTGGGTGCCGGCGGTTTCCACCTTGACCGCGCCCATGAGCGAGGCGATGCGGCCCGTGGTCACCCAGTCCAGGTCTTCGAGCAGGCCGTAGATCAGTCCGGCCCGGTAGGCATCACCGCAGCCGGTGGGATCGAGCACGGCGGCGGGACGCGCGGCGGGAATTTCATGGCAGGCGCCGGCGGCGTAGATGACGGAGCCGGCGCCGCCGCGGGTGACGATCACGGCGTCGACCCGTTCGGCGAGCTGGGCCGTATTCAGACCGGTGCGCTCCTGCATCAGGCGCGCCTCGTAGTCGTTCAGCGTCACCCAGTTCGCCAGCTCGACGAATTTGAGCAGCTCGTCGCCGTCGAACATGGGCATGCCCTGGCCAGGGTCGAAAATGAAGGGGATGCGGGCATCGGCGAACTGGCGCGCATGCTGGACCATGCCGTCCTTGCCGTCGGGTGCCACGATGCCGAGGCGGATGCCGGCGTCTGCCGGCACGTCGTTGAGATGGGAAAAGGACATCGCGCCCGGATGAAAAGCCGTGATCTGGTTGTCGTCCATGTCCGTGGTGATGTAAGCCTGCGCCGTGTAGCTGTCTTCGACCGTGCGGATATAGTCGCGCCGGACGCCGCAGTACGCCATCCATTGGGCATACGGCCCGAAATCCTTGCCGACGGTGGCCATCGGCAACGGGTCGTGGCCCAGCAGTTTGAGGTTGTAGGCGATGTTGCCGGCGCAGCCGCCGTATTCGCGGCGCAGCTCCGGCACCAGGAAGGAGACGTTCAGGATATGGACCTGATCGGGCAGGATGTGGTGTTTGAAACGGTCCTGAAACACCATGATGGTGTCATAGGCCATGGAGCCGCAGATGAGAGCGCTCATGCCGGTATCGTCCTGCTGTCGTCGTAAGTTAAACGGTTTAGTGTGCCGAGACTGTTTCAACGAATCAAGACGAGCAGCCACACGGCTCCGGCCAGGATCAGCGAGCTCAGTACCGCCGCGGACCCGATGTCCTTGGCCCGCCCGGACAGGTTGTGCCGCTCGATCCCGATGCGGTCGATCGTCACCTCGACGGCGGTGTTGAGCAGCTCCACGATCAGGACGTTGATCACGACGCCCACCAGCAACGCCCGCTCGATCCCCGTCTGGCCCAGCCATAGTCCGAGCGGCACGCCAGCCAGGGCCAGCCCGCACTCCTGGCGGAACGCCTCTTCATGATGCCAGGTGGCGTGGAAGCCGGCGAGGGAGTTGATGAACGCGGCGTAGAGGCGGGCGAAGCCCTTGAGATTTTGTCCAGCCATGCAAGCTCCTTCGAAAACAGTTGTCGAACGCCAAAATCGTAATCAACCACTATTGCACGAAGAGGTTACAACCGTGTTGCGGCATGGCCCTCAAACTGATCGCAAAAAGTGGACTATGCTTTTCTTTAGGAAAAGCCATAGCGGGGGAGTGAGTCATGGATACGAAGCGAAGCGGTTGCCTCAAAAAACCACTTTGGCTGCTGGCCGTGGGCCCCTGTGTTTGGGCTGTTTCCTTTGCTCCGGTTTGGGCGGCCAACACCTGTAGCTTTGAGTACACCATCACCGGCCAGGCGGCGAGCACTTTTACCGCCGGCGTGAAGGTGACCAACACGGGCAGCGCGCTGAACGGATGGACCGTGGCGTGGAACATGCCCAACGGACAAAGGATCACCTCGCTGTGGAACGGAAGATGGTCGCAAAAACGGTCCGCGGTCACCGTGCGCAGCCTGGATTCCAACCGCAAGGTGGCGAGCGGGGGAATCATCGAGTTCGGATTCGATGCCACTTATTCCGGAGTCAACGGGATTCCCGAGAGCATGACGCTCAATGGGGCACAATGTTCATCGACTCCGACTCCGACTCCGACTCCGACTCCGACTCCGACTCCGACTCCGACTCCGACTCCGACTCCGACTCCGACTCCGACTCCGACTCCGACTCCGACTCCGACCCCGGCGGCAAGCCCGATAGGCGTCAACATCACCGGGCTGTCCTACTATGGAACCGAAGTGCCGTTCCTGAACCTGTTCAAGCTGTCGGAGCCCTGGCTGACCCAGTGCGACTCGTACCAGGACCCGTACTGCAGCACTTTCGTCGAGCCGGATGGTAGCGCCTGGAACACGAGGGAGCAGGCCAAGCTGGTGCTGGATTCGAACGGCTACCCGCGCTCCTTGCCCGACCCGGCCCAAGGTGCGGACACCGGCACCAATTACACTTCGGTCGCGACCCTGGTTCCGACCGGCCTCAATTCCGCCACGCCGGCGGGGCGATTCATCGTCCTTTATGACGGCGAAGGCACGTTGGCGTACGGCCGCGGCGCGAGCAGGAATTCCTCGCTGTCCTCGCCGGGCCGCGATGTCATCGACGTCTCGACCGACGGGGTCCAGAGCTGGTTCCAGTTCTCCATCAAGGCCACCGATCCCGGCAAGACCGGCAATTACATCCGGAACGTACGGGTGCTGCAGGCCGGCGGCGTGTGCAGCAACGAGCCGGCGGCGTATTGCGATCCTTCGGCGGCGCAGAGCGGCTGCGCAAGCGGCGGTTCGTGCCAGTCGTTCGAGGAGGTTTACCCCGCTCAACCGTTCGACCCCCGGTTCCTGCGCAATCTGGCGAATTTCAAGGCCATTCGCTTCATGGCGTTCCAGAACACCAATAACTCGCAGGTCGAACTCTGGGCCGACCGGACCCTGCCGGACGACGCGACCTGGGTCTCGGAGCAGGGCGACGGTGGTCCGGTGGAAATGGCGGTCGCGCTCGGCAATCAGCTGAACACCGACATCTGGGTGAACATTCCGACCCACGCGGACGACGATTATGTGCGCGGCTTCGCCACCCTGGTGAAGAACACGCTTGCCGCAAGCCGCAAGGTCTACGTTGAGTACAGCAATGAAGCCTGGAACGGCGCGTTTTCGGCCGGGAGCTGGATGGAAAACCAGGCCCTCACCCGTTGGGCCGGCGCCAGCGACACGACCTTCGGCAAACGCCTGCAATGGTATGGTATGCGGACCGCGCAGATCTGCGACATCTGGAAGGAGGTCTGGGGCGCGTCGTTCAGCCAGGTGATCTGCGTCATGGGCGCCCAGGCGGCCAATACCTGGACCGCCAGGCAGTCGCTGGATTGTCCGCTCTGGGCGGCGGAAAACGGCGGAACCTCGTGCGTGCAGCACAACATCCGCGCGCTGGCCATCGCGCCCTATTTCGGCTACTACATCGGCCTGCCGGAGAATCTTACGGCCGTGAATGCCTGGACCGGCCAAGCGGACGGCGGGCTGGCCAGCCTGTTCGCCGAACTCCTGCAGGGCGGCTCGTTCGCCAATAGCCCGAATGGGGGCGCCCTTGAGGATGCAAGGCAGCAGATGTTGCAGAACAAGGACGTCGCGGCGGAATACGGCCTGGAGCTGATCGCCTATGAAGGCGGACAGCATCTGGCAGGCGTCGGCACCGTGGTCGACAACAAAGCGGTCACCGATCTGTTCATAGCCGCCAACCGCGACAGCCGGATGGGTTCGGCCTATAGCCAGCACCTGAACGCCTGGAGCGCCGCGGGCGGCGGACTCTACAACCTGTGGAACAGCGTGGAGCCTTACTCCAAATGGGGGGCGTGGGGATTGCTGGAATACCGCGACCAGGGAAGCGCGCCGAAATACGACGCGGTGAAGAGCGCCCTGTCGCAATAAGCTCCAAACCGAATCGGGGAAAGAGACCGCCCGGTTCCATGGCCTGCGGATTGTGCCTTGAGACCGGGCGGTCTCTCTCTCATCCGGCCCTTCGGGCCACCTTTATGTTTTGCCCGAAACCCTTCGGGCGGGCGTTGCTCAACCAAAACCGCGCCCGGCGTTTTTGTCCCCTAGGGAGAAGGAATCAAAGTGCGGCTGGAAGCCGCGGGTTACTGGGTGGGGTTCCCGCTTCCCTTTTCACTCTTCGGCTATGGCGCGGTAGCCTTCGGCATCGAGCAGCCGGTCCAGTTCGGAAATGTCGTCAGGTCTCACGGCAAACAGCCAGGCCTCGTAGGGCGACCGGTTGACGAGTTCCGGCGCGTCGGGCAGAGCCTCGTTGCGGGCCACGATCTCGCCGCTCAAGGGACTGTTGACATCCGATGCCGCCTTCACCGATTCGACCACCGCGCAGGCCTCGCCGGCCCCGACCCGGCGGCCAACGGCCGGCAGTTCCAGGTAGACCAAGTCTCCTAGCGCTTCCTGGGCATGGTCGGAAATTCCTACCTTGACGGTTCCATCGGGTTCCTGGCGGGCCCATTCGTGGGTCCGGGCGTATTTCAGTCCGGCCGGCAAATTGCTCATGAGTCGGTATCCTCTTCCTCTGGTCGGTCAAACGGCGACCGCCACAACTTAGGTGAAATCGCCGGGCAGGTAAAGCCGCGTGCTAAGGAACGCTGTGTCGCCGACCGGTATTCGCAGTCCGGCGGGTCCGTTTGCGGGTAAACTAAGCCGAATCCATGCCGGAGATTCCAAGTCAGGAGCCCTTGAATAATGAGCGTTACCACGGCGGATGTCGAAGCCGCCCTGAAAAACTTCGTCGATCCCAACCTCGGCGTCGACTGGCTCGCCGCGAAGTCGGTGAAAAAGATCGGCGTGGACGGCGACCGCGTGAGCCTGCGCATCGCGCTGGGCTATCCCGCCGCTTCCTGCCGCGACGAACTGGCGCAGGCCGCGAAGGCCGCGATCCGGGCGGCGACCGGCGCAGCCGAGGTCGATATCGACATCGTTTCGGAGATCGTCTCCCACGCGGTGCAGAAGGGCTTAAAGCCGATGCCGGGCGTGCGGAACATCGCCGCCATCGCCTCGGGCAAGGGCGGGGTGGGCAAGTCGACCACCGCGGTCAATCTGGCCCTGGCCCTGGCCGCGGAAGGCGCGCGGGTGGGCATTCTCGACGCCGACATCCACGGCCCCAGCCAGCCGCTGATGCTGGGCGTGTCCGGACGGCCCGAAACGGAAGGCAAGAAGATCCACCCGATCGTCGCGCACGGCCTGCAATCCATGTCCATCGGCTACCTGATCGACGAAGACACGCCGATGATCTGGCGCGGTCCCATGGTCGTCGGCGCCTTGCAGCAGTTGCTGAACGACACCTTGTGGGAGGACCTCGACTACCTCATCGTCGATCTGCCGCCCGGCACCGGCGACATCCAGCTTTCGCTGGCGCAGCAGATCCCGGTCTCCGGCGCGGTCATCGTCACCACCCCGCAGGACATCGCCCTGCTGGATGCGCAGAAGGGCCTCAAGATGTTCGAGAAGGTCGGCATCCCCGTGCTTGGCATCATCGAGAACATGAGCGTCCATGTGTGCAGCCGGTGCGGGCATGCCGAGCCGATCTTCGGCGAGGGCGGCGGCGAGAAGATGGCGCGGAAATACGGCACCGAACTGCTCGGCCAGTTGCCGCTGGACCGCAGCATCCGCGAGCACGCCGACGGCGGCCGGCCGACGGTGATCGCGGCGCCGGACAGCGAGCCGGCCCGGAGGTACCGGAGCATCGCCCGCAAGATGGCGGCGCGGCTGGCGCTCAAGGCCAAGGACTACAGCGGCCGGTTCCCCACCATCAGCATCGTGAACAACTGATCGCATCGACATGGGCATCAAATCAGACCGCTGGATACGGAAGATGGCGCAGAAGTACGGCATGATCGAGCCGTTCGAGCCGCACCAGGTCCGGCACGGCGACAGCTCAAGCGTCATTTCCTACGGCACCTCGAGCTACGGCTACGACGTCCGCTGCTCCAACGAATTCAAGATATTCACCAACATCAACTCGGCCATCGTCGACCCCAAAAACTTCGACGAAAACAGCTTCGTCGACCTGGCGTCGGACGTGTGCATCATACCCCCCAATTCCTTCGCCCTGGCCCGGACGGTGGAGTACTTCCGCATCCCCCGCGACGTCTTGACCATCTGCCTGGGCAAGTCGACCTATGCCCGCTGCGGCATCATCGTCAACGTCACGCCCCTGGAGCCGGAATGGGAGGGGCACGTGACCCTGGAGTTTTCCAACACCACGCCCCTGCCGGCCAAGATCTACGCCAACGAAGGCGTCGCCCAGGTGCTGTTCATCGGTGCCGACGACGTCTGCGAAACCTCCTACCGCGACCGCAGCGGCAAATACCAGGGCCAGACCGGCGTCACCTTGCCCAAGGCCTGAATTCATCGATTTTTTCGGAGAATCTCGTTCATGCTCGATTCGACCACTCTTTTCGCCGACGCCAGCCGCTTCATTCCCGGCGGCGTGAACTCCCCGGTCCGCGCCTTCCTGGGCGTTGGGGGAACCCCCGTATTCGTCGAACGCGCCGAAGGCCCTTATCTCTACGGCGCGGACGGCAAGGCTTACATCGACTACGTCGGCTCCTGGGGGCCGATGGTGCTCGGCCACGCCCATCCGGAGGTGCTGAAGGCGGTGCATGCCGCGGTCGATAGGGGCTTGAGCTACGGCGCGCCCACCGTGGCGGAGACGGCCATGGCCAAAATGGCTTGCGCGCTGGTGCCGTCCCTGGACCGGGTGCGGATGGTCAGTTCCGGCACCGAGGCGACCATGAGCGCCATCCGGCTGGCGCGCGGCTTTACCGGACGCGACAAGATCGTGAAGTTCGAGGGCTGCTACCACGGCCATTCCGATTCCCTCCTGGTGAAGGCCGGCTCCGGCGCCCTCACCTTAGGGGTGCCGAGCTCCCCCGGCGTGCCGGCCAGCCTGGCGGAACACACCCTGACCCTGCCTTACAACGACGCCGCCGCGGTCCGGGAGGCCTTCGACCGCCACGGCGGCGAGATCGCCTGCATCATCGTCGAACCCGTGGCCGGCAACATGAACTGCGTGCCGCCGGTTTCGGGCTTCCTGGAGACCCTGCGCGACGTCTGCGACGCCAGCGGCGCCGTGCTGATTTTCGACGAGGTGATGACCGGATTCCGGGTGGCGCTGGGCGGCGCCCAGGCGCATTACGGCATCTGCCCGGACCTGACCACCCTGGGCAAGGTCATCGGCGGCGGCATGCCGGTCGGGGCCTTCGGCGGGCGGCTCGACATCATGGAACAGCTCGCGCCGGTGGGGCCGGTGTACCAGGCCGGGACGCTGTCGGGCAATCCCGTGGCCATGGCGGCCGGGCTGAAGACGCTGGAGCTGATCTCGCAGCCCAAGTTTTTCGACGATCTGGCGGAGAAGACCCGCCATCTGGCCGAAGGCCTGCGGGTCCGGGCCGAGCAGGCGGGGATCCCTTTGAGCGTCAACTGGGTCGGCGGCATGTTCGGCCTGTTCTTCACCGAGCAGCAGGGGGTGAGCCGGTTCGACCAGGTCATGGCCTGCGACCAGGAGCGTTTCCGGCGGTTTTTCCACGGCATGCTGGATGAGGGGGTCTACCTCGCGCCTTCGGCGTTCGAGGCGGGCTTCGTGTCCGCGGCTCACGACTACGAGGTCCTGGACCGCACCCTCGCCGCGGCCGAGCGGGTGTTCGCCGGATTTTGAGCCTGGAAGCCGTCCACCTGTGGGTAGACCAGCACCCGCATCTGGCGGGGCTGGCCGTGTTCGCCATCGTCCTGGCCGAATCGCTCGCCGTCGTCGGCCTGCTGCTGCCCGGCACGCTGCTGATCTTTACTTTCGGCACCCTGGTGGGCGGCGGCTCGATGGATTTCTTCACCACCTGCGCTTGGGCGCTGAGCGGCGCGCTGCTGGGCGACGGCGTCAGCTTCTGGCTGGGCTGGCGCCATCGCCAGCGGATCCGGACCCTGTGGCCGTTCAGCCGCTTTCCGGCCGTACTCGATCGCGGCGTCGGTTTCTTCCACCGCTACGGCGGCCACAGCGTCCTGTTCGGGCGGTTCTTCGGCGCCGTGCGCGGCATCGTTCCGCTGGTGGCCGGCATGGCCGGCATGCCGCCCGGCCGCTTCGTCGGTTACAGCGCCGTGGCGGCGGCTTTGTGGGTCCCGGTATTCCTGGCTCCCGGCATCCTGTTCGGCGCATCGCTGGAGCTGGCTTCGGGAACGACGGCCCGGCTGGTCGGCGTCGGGCTCGGCCTCATCGCTCTGCTCTGGTTGGCGGTCTGGCTGACGGCGTGTGTCTATGCTTTTGTCCAGCCCAGAGCCCGCGACCTGATTCTGTTGCTGTTCCGCTTCGCCGGGGAACACCGTTTGTTCGGGCGCATCACCTTACCGCTGCTCGATTCCGAGCGGCGGGATTACGGCGGTTTGACGCTGGTCGGCGGCCTCATCATCGCGGCGGCTTTCGCCGTGGGCCGGTTATGGCCGGGGCCGCCGCTGCCCGTCTCGTTCGCTGCCTGGCGCACGCCGGAGGCCGATTACGGCTTCACGGTGCTGGAGTCGCTGGGGAGCCGCGACGCCCTGCTGATCGGGTTCGGCGCCCTGGCGCTTTGGCTGGGGCTCCAGCGCTCGTTCGTCGCCCTCGCGCACTGGCTGATCGCGGTGACCTTCGCATTGTTGATGGGTTGGATCGGAGAGCACGCTTTCGCCGTGCCGCCGTTCGACGCCCACGTGTTGCGCGGATGTGTGGCATCGGGGTTTGTCGCGGTTCTGCTGGCGCCGGCGTTCCGGACGATCGGGGGATGGGTGGTGTATGCGGTCGCGGCGGCACTGGTCGCGGCCTTGGGGTTCGCCCGGATTTACCTGGACCACAGCGAAATACCCGCGGTCCTGTTCGCGCTGGCGATCGGCCTGGCATGGCTGATTCCGCTCGGGATCGCCTGCCGCAGGCATTGCGAAGCGAAGGCTGCATCGCTGGGCGCCGCGTCGCTGGTAACGGGTTGCCTGGCTCTGGTGCTGGCTGCCGAAGCGGTGCGGCACGGCCCGGCGGAATTTGTCCACGCCCCGCTCGTTCGGCGGATGACGGCCGCCGAGTGGCTCGCGGGCGGCTGGAAACGGCTGCCGGCTTACCGGCTGCAGCCCTTGGGGACACCGCACCAGCCCCTCCCGCTCCAATGGGCGACCACCCTGGACGCCGCCCGGGAGAACCTCGAAAAACAGGGCTGGCGCATGGCGACGCCCTTGTCCTGGCGGTCGGCGCTCCGGTGGTTCAATCCGCGGACGATACCGGAGGAATGGCCGGTGCTGGCGCGTTTCAACCAGGATTGCGAAGACGCCTTGCGGATGCTGCGTCCCGAAAGCGGCGGGCGCTGGGTGGTGCTGCGCCTGTGGCCGAGCCGGTATGTGCTGGCGGAGGGCGAGGTCCCGCTTTGGGTGGGCAGGATCGACCTGCTCGAAGCGATCAACCGCTTCGGTTTTCTGGGCTATTTCCGAGAGGCGGGAGGGTCGGACCGCGTAGATGCCGCGGCACTCCTGGCGCCGGAGCGCATCCCGGGTATCACCGCCACCACGGTGGCACGGGATGCCGGATACAGTGCGGTTCTGATCCGGGAGCCTGCCCCGGACCCTGGATCGAGTCCAGGGCGGGGCTTGATCCGGGGACGCTGAAGGCGAGCGCCTTTTAGCGTTTCATCATGTCGAAGAACTCGCGGTTGGTCTTGGAGTCCTTGAGCTTGCCCACCAGAAATTCGTTGGCCGCCATTTCGTCCATGGGTTGCAGAATCTTGCGCAGAATCCAGGACTTCTGCAGCTCGTCCGGATCGACCAGGTATTCCTCGCGGCGGGTGCCGGAGCGGTTGATGTTGATGGCGGGGTAGATGCGCCGCTCCGCGATCTTGCGTTCCAGGTGCAGCTCCATGTTGCCGGTGCCCTTGAATTCCTCATAGATTACTTCGTCCATGCGCGAGCCGGTGTCGATCAGGGCGGTGGCGATGATGGTCAGGCTGCCGCCTTCCTCGATGTTGCGAGCCGCGCCGAAGAAGCGCTTGGGACGTTCCAGGGCGTTGGCGTCGACGCCGCCGGTCAGCACCTTGCCCGAGGACGGCACCACGGTGTTGTAGGCGCGCGCCAGGCGGGTGATGGAATCGAGCAGGATGACCACGTCCCGCTTGTGTTCGACCAGACGCTTAGCCTTTTCAATGACCATTTCCGCGACCTGGACATGCCGCGCGGGCGGCTCGTCGAAGGTGCTGGAGACGACCTCGCCCTTGACGCTGCGCTGCATCTCGGTGACTTCTTCGGGCCGTTCGTCGATGAGCAGCACGATGAGATAGCACTCGGGATTCTTTTCCGCGATGGAATGGGCGACGTTCTGCAGCATCATCGTCTTGCCGGCTTTCGGCGGAGAGACGATCAGCCCGCGCTGGCCCTTGCCGATGGGAGCGACCAGGTCGATTACCCGGGCGGTCAGGTCTTCGGTGGTGCCGTTGCCCAGTTCCAGCACGAAACGCTCGACCGGGAACAGCGGCGTCAGGTTCGAGAACAGGATCTTGTGCTTGGCGTTTTCCGGCGGTTCGTAATTGATCTGCTCGACCTTGAGCATGGCGAAATAGCGTTCGCTGTCCTTGGGCGGCCGTATCTTGCCGGAAATGGTGTCGCCGGTGCGCAGGCTGAAGCGCCGGATCTGGCTCGGCGAGACGTAGATGTCGTCCGGGCCGGCGAGGAAGGAGCTGTCCGGCGAGCGCAGGAATCCGAAGCCGTCCTGCAAAATTTCCAGCACCCCGTCGCCGTAGATGTCTTCGCCGCTTTTTGCGAGCTTCTTCAGGATGGAAAAGATCAGGTCCTGCTTGCGGGTTCGGGCGACGCCTTCGATGTCCAGGGATTCGGCGATTTCGATCAGTTCGGATACGGGCTTGCGCTTGAGGTCAGTGAGGTTCATGCGTTTCCATTAAGGAATTATTGGAATATGAAATAAAGTCCGGGGGAATTGGCCAGGGAGGCCGCTGGACTTGGGGTCAGGGTCAATCCGGCAGAAAAGCTGCCGGGTCAGGGGGAAAAACGGGGTGCTCGATGCTTAGGACGAAAAGGGCAACGGACGAAAAAGGCACTCGCTTCGGGGGATGGCGGCGAATGCCCCGGGGGGCTTACAGATTGCCTTCGAGGAACGCCCCAAGCTGAGATTTGGTCAATGCGCCCACCTTGGTGGCGATCACTTCGCCGCCCTTGAACACCATCAAGGTCGGAATGCCCCGCACGCCATAACGCTGTGGCGTCGCCGGGTTCTCGTCGATATTGAGCTTGGCCACGGTCAGGCGGCCATCGTATTCGCCTGCGATTTCGTCGAGGATAGGCGCGATCATCTTGCACGGGCCGCACCATTCGGCCCAGTAGTCCACCAGCACCGGCCCCGGTGCCTTGAGGACCTTGTCTTCGAATTCAGCATCGGAAACGTGAAGGATTTTGTCACTGCTCACTTTGGCGGCTCCTAGTAGGTGATCACCGGCCCGCTCCCTGGACTATAAGGCGTGCCTGCAGCGGGCTGTGATTGCGTAGATGGCTGGCATTTTCGGGCCAAAACGTAATGGATGCAAGCCCTCTTCGAGCCGGCGGCGCCTTGGGGCCCGGCAGAGGCGCGGATTCAGGCGACCTGCCGCCGCGCCTCGGTTTTCCCCAGGTGGTCGATCACGGTCTGGTGAGCCGCGTGGGCAAGTTCGTCGCGGTTGAGGTGTTCGCTGTCGATGGCCGGCCCAAAACTCAGTTCGACTACGATCTTCGGAACCCGCAGCATCTGCAGCAGATGCGGGAGAAACGATGCCTCGCCGACGAAGGGTGCGATTTTGCCCGCCTCACCGCGGTAGGCTAGCGCAACCGGCTGAACGGCGACGCCTGCCCGCTTTGCCGGCTGAAACAGCCGAGGATGGAAGCGCAGCACCCTCTCGCCGCTCGAACTCGTGCCTTCGGGGAAAAGCAGGAGAGTGCGTTTTTGACGCAGCAGCCAGGTCATCCGCTCTCCCACCCGCTGAGTATCTTCGCGGTCGCCCCGGCGGAGGAATAGGGTGCCGGTGCGGCTGGCGAGGAAACCGAATACGGGCCAGCCGGCGACGTCCTGCTTGGAAATGAAGGTCAGCGGGGCCTGGGCGCCGATGACGACGATGTCCAGCCAGGAAATGTGGTTGGCGACCCACAGCGGCGCGTTCGGGCTCCATCGGCCCTGGCGCTCGACGCGCACGCCCAGGATGAGCAGGAAGCTGCGGAACCAGGCCATTTGCACCCCGTCCCTCAGGGGCTGAGCGCGGCTTTCGCCCAGGACGCGCGACGGCGGGAAGAACAGCACCACGGCCGCTATGCCGCCTAGGCAGGCCAGGGCCACCAGGATGGCTCTATAGGCCTGTCTGAAGCGCGGCATTCCGGTCGCCTCCGACGAAGTGGCGTTCATAGCGCCCTTGCAGGCGTTCCATCTTCAGCAGGACGAAGACGTCCATGACGTCGAAATCCTCGTCCCAGCAGGGTTCGCCAAACACCCAGGCGCCCAGCCTCAGATAGGCCTGGAGCAAGGGCGGAACGCCGCTCTCGTCGCGCTGGCAGCGCTTCCATGCGGGGACCGGATGGCGGGGCTTGACGCCCAGTTCTGCAGGTCCCAGTCGCTCTTCGCCGATGTTGCGGTAGACCGCTTCCACCGCGAAGCCGCTCGGACCCGGCGGGATGCTGGCGCAGCCCATCAGGTGGTCGAAGCCCCCTTGCGTGACGTATTCCGAGAGGGCGCCCCACAGGCAGGCGATGACGGCGCCGCCGCGGTAGTTCGGGTCCACGCAGGTGCGGCCGATTTCGAGGAATCTTCCCTCCAGGGCGAGGATGCCCGACAAGCTGAATTCGCTCTCCGAATAGAAGCGGCCGAGCCGTTTGGCCTGGCCGTCGCTCAGCAGACGGGTGCTGCCGATGACCCGGTTCTCACGGGTGTCCACGACCACCAGGTGGTCGCAATAGGCGTCGAATTCGTCGATGTCGAGACCATCGACGGGAGTGTGAAGGCGGGCGCCCATTTCCTCGGCGAAGACGCGGTAGCGCAGTTTCTGCGAGGCGATGATCGTTGCTTCGTCGCTCGCGACGAATGCCTGTAACCGGCTCGGCCGGCTCGTGCGTGATTCCGGTGCTCCCAACGTATATCTCCTAAGCGACAGGTAAGGACGTTCGGTACAAGATACGGAGCGGAATTGACAGATTTGCTAAGATTAGGTGACGTTTAAGTGAAAACCAAGCGTTCGGTCGGGATGCCTTGGCGGCGTCTGGACAGGTCCTAAAAACACTTTTCTACCATCGCGTGGGGTCTTGCCGAGTCCGGGGAAGCCCCGCACACTGCTAATCGATTCGGAGGGTCCTCTCATGTTTGGCACACGTCTTTTTTCCACGGTGTTCGAAGGGCTGATCGCCGGCTTCAGCTTGGCTCTGGGGTGGCTGGCGGCCATGGTGCTGGTGGCCGCATTCGTCGCTTGAGTTTTCCCGGTCGCGGCGCGTTCAAGGCGCGCCGTGGCGGCATCAGGGGCGTTCCAGGCGGAAGCGCTGGCCCTCGAAGACCAGGGTCAGGCTGTCCGCGTCCACGCTTTCCAGGCGCACTCCTTCGACGATGGTGTCGCCCGCCGAATGCCGGTTCATGTTGATGACGACGAAGCGCTCGTCGGGGTGCGAACCGTAGGCGAACAGGTTGATCTTGATCTGAGGAACCCGGCTCTGGAATGAGGGCGGCATTTCGCTGAGCAAGGGAACCGCATTCCGCCGCGGTGCTGGCGTAGCGGGCGCCGGCGCCGGCGTTTTCCGCACCGGTTCGGCGGTTTCCGGCTCTTCCTCCGCTTCGGCAGTATCGTCGGTTTCGCCCGCCATCGTTTCGTCCTCGGCATCGTCTTCCGCCGCTTCTTCA
>JBFMDC010000015.1:0-6782 GCA_040753975.1 Pseudomonadota bacterium | reverse complement strand
GTCATGCCGGGCTGTCCTGCCCGGCACCCTGCGGGCCAGTGCCAATCCGCTCCCGGCGGATTGGTCCGGCAATCCATGCCGGAATGACGAGCAGTATGATATTCATTCCTTTATGCTAGTAAGTGCGGTTGGGGAACGTCGGCATACTCTTGCATCTCAAGGGGATTCGTAGATACCGGCTTGGGCGCGCCGGCGCGGTCATTTCCAGCGCCACATCGAGGGGCCGCTGGGGCAAGACTTACAATCAGAACTCCAGGTTCAGCGATATGTACACCGACCGGCCAATGGCCGGGAGTCTGACCACGGAGTTCGCCTCGATGCTCTGGACGATGTCCACGCCGCCCAGCGGATGGTAGTAAAGCTTGTTAAGCAGGTTGTCCGCGCCCACGTCCACCCGCAGGTGCTCGCGCTGGTAGCTGGTGCGCAGGTTGAGCAGGACGTAACCCGGCGTGGTCGGCTCGGCGTAGGACTCCGCTACCGCGGTCTTGCTGTCCACCAGGTTCACCGAAATCGCGCTGTCGACCACGGCCGACCCGGCGGTGATGCTGTGCTCCAGCGACAGGGTCGCGTTCAGCGGCATCATGTGGTAGAGGTTGACCGAGGTCGGCGCCAGAAAGCCGTTGACCGGCCAGAACTGCTGCGCATTTGAGCAGGTCGGCTCCAGGACGGTCCCCACGTAAGGGCAACCCATGGAACGCTGGCCGTCGTTGCCCACCCCGCGCACATAGGCCGCGGTCACCTTGGCGGCGAAGCTGCCCGCCGGCGATTCCGGCAGGAAGGCGTAACGGGCCGAAAAGTCGCCGCCGTAAAGGTCGGCATGATCCAGGTTGACGAACTGCATGCCGTGGAAACCGTTGGAATACTGCGCGACCTTCTGGCCGTAGATGAAGTCGTTCACCCGGGTGTAATAAGGCGTGATGCGCACATTCCAGACCTGCTGCTGCTCGTCGTGCCAGTCGGCGGTGAAAGTCGCCGTGTAGGCCGCCTCGGGATTGAGGTCCAGATTCCCGAGGTAGGAGTTGCCGTCGCCGAACCAGGTGATCATCGGGTTGGGGCCGGCCCAGGCGTAGCGCTCGTACAGGTTGGGGGAGCGCTGCTTGCGCGAGAGGCCCAGTTCGTAGCGGCTGTTGGCGTCCGGGGTGTAGGCGGCCGTGGCGGTGGCGTCGAAATTGTGGTCCACCCGCGAGCGGTTGGCCGCATTGAAAGGCGTGGACCAGAAGATATTGTAAGGGCCGTTGTCATAACCCTGGACCCGGCCGGTGTTCATCCACACCATGTCGTTGCGCACGCCGAGCTGGGTCAGCCATTCCTTGTTCCAGTTCGCCTCCCACTCGGCGAAGGTACCCAGGCGGTTGCGCTGGCCGTTGTTGATGCTCAAAAAATCCTGCGGCTGAAAGACCGGCTTGCCGGGCCACCAGTCCTGCAGTCCCTGCTGGAAGTATTCGCTGCCGACCCGCACGGTATGGACGTCGTCCACCGGCAGATGCGCCCGCACCCGGTAGCCGAGGTCGGACCCGTCCGCCTTCATCGGCATCGGCGCAGTGTTGCGCTCCGCCAAGGTATCCATCAAATGCCAAGTGGAATGGTAGTAGACCCGAGCATCCAGCTTGCCCCAGTCGAAGCTGTTCTCGTAGCTGAACCCGCCGAGCAGCCCGGTGTTCTCGGCGACGTCCATGCGCTGGTTCGGGAAGCCCTGGTAGGGGATGTACTGGCCGGTCACGTCCGCCGAGAAGAAGCCGTTGTCGAGCTTGGTCGAGGCCCGCAGGTTCATGTTGGTGCTCAGATACCGCGTCGGCAGCACCGTCGGACCGCCGTTGCCCGCCATGTAATTGTTGCCCTTGGCCCAGGAGCCGCCGTAGTCGAAGGCGAAGTCTTCGCTGGCCACGGAGCCGCTGAAGTTGTTGCCGAAGGTGTCGCTGTTGCTGCGGAACATGCCGCCCAGCTTGCCGGTGTAGGCCATCTGCCCGGCCTTGGCGAAGCTCGGCGCCGCCGGATCGACCGAGATGGTGCCGCCGATGGAGTCGCCGCCCTGGCTGACCGGCGTGACGCCGGCCATGATCGAGGCCTTGCCGACCGAAGCCGGCGCGACGTAGGACAGCGCCGGGTTCATGTGGTTGCTGCAGGCGGAGGTGATGTTCATGCCGTTGACCAGGATTTTGACCCGGTCGTCCGCCATGCCGCGGATCGCCGGCAGGCTGGAGACCCCGCCGCCGGTGTACAGACTCACCGCCGGCACGTCCTTGAACAGGCTGGCGGTATCCATGGTCTGCGCCTTCTTTTCCTCCAGCTCCGCCTCCGGCAGATCCTCGGCTTCCGGCGCCACCTCGTCCTCTTCACCGTAGACGGTGATCTTGTCGAGCTCCACCGCCTCCTCCGCCGCCTCCACGAATCCGAAAGCGAAGAGGAGCGGCGCCAGCAACCACGTCCCACGACGCCGGGAACTCATTCCACCCGAGTGAGCGCCGGCTGGCGGCACACCTGAACCTGAATGCGTATTCATGTATTTCCTGGAGCTGTGACGAATCGGCTTCAATGCTTTACAAATTCTGCGCCACACGAATTCCAGGTGTGCATGGAATACTTTGGATAATCGGGATTCACGCTGGAAGCGTTCAACCATCGCCCCTTTTGGGGCGGGGCGCGGCCGTTGGAATCAGTGGATTGAACAGGAACGGAAATGTCCCTTACCGCCGTCCCTACCCAGGAACCAGCGGCTGAAAGCCGCTTCTTGTTCCCTTCTCCCTCTGGGAGAAGGGAACAAGAAGCGCCGGACGAGGGAGAGAGATCGCCCGGTTCCAAGGCACAATCCACGGGCCTTGGGACCGAGCGATCTCTCCCGAACGAAGAAGAGGCTATCGCTTCCATCGTTGCCACGCCCGTGAAAATGCGTGATATGCCGCAATACGGTGAGCGATATCACGCAACCACATCCTTTCCCCAAACAAAGATTGGGGGCGGCGCCCCAGTGAACGCCGACGCGCAGCCCGGCATGCCGGCGTTTCCACCCCGCGCCGCTCATCAATTCCCCGCCACCGTCATGGATTCGATCAGAATCGATCCGGTGCGGACGTTGCCGCGCAGGTCGACGTCATTGCCGATGGCGGCGATGCGGCCGAACATGTCCCGGAGATTGCCGGCGATGGTGATTTCCTCGACCGGGAACCGGATTTCGCCGTTCTCCACCCAATAGCCCGCGGCGCCACGCGAGTAGTCGCCGGTGACGATGTTGACGCCCTGCCCCAGCAGTTCGGTGACGATCAGGCCGGCGCCCATGCGCCGTACCAGGGCATCGAAATCCTCATTCCCCGAATCGACGATCAGGTTGTGCACGCCGCCGGCGTTGCCGGTGGTCCGCATCCCGAGCTTGCGGGCCGAATAGGTGCTCAGCACGTAGGATTCGAGCACGCCGCCGCGGACCAGGTCGCGCGCCCGCGTCGCCACGCCCTCGGCATCGTAGGGCGCGCTGCCTAAGCCCCGGGGCAGGTGCGGCAGTTCGTGGATGTGGACGAACTCGGGGAAGATGCGCTGGCCCAGGGCGTCGAGCAGGAACGAGGACTTGCGGTAGAGATTGCCGCCGCGGACCGCCGCGATCAGATGGCCGATCAGGCTGGAGGCCACGTCGGCGGCGAACAGCACGGGGCATTGCCGGGTCGACAGGCCCTGTGCGCCCAGCCGGCGCACGGCGCGCTCGGCGGCCTTGCGCCCCACGGCCTCGGCGGATTCCAGTTCGGCCGGGTTGCGCGCCACGGTCCACCAGTCGTCCCGCTGCATGCCGCCGTCGCGCTCGCCGATCACCGAGCAGGACAGGCTGTGGCGGCTGCTGGCGTAGCCGTGCAGGAAGCCGAGGTTGTTGCCCAGCACCCGCACGCCTTCGAAGGCATTGAGGCTGGCCCCTTCCGAATTGGTGATGGCGTCGGAATAGCCGCGCGCCGCGTTTTCACAGGCCAGGGCCAGTTCGATGCCGGCGTCCGCATCCAGCGCCCAGGGATGGTAGAGATCGAGTTCCGGGATGTCCTTGGCCAGCAGCTCGGCTTCGGGCAGGCCGGCGCAGGGGTCTTCCGCGCCGTAGCGGGCGATCCGGCAGGCCGCGCCCACGGTGTCGGCCAGCGCGGGTTCGCTGAAATCCGTGGTGCTGGCCGAGCCCTTGCGCTGTCCGTAATAAACCGTGATTCCGAGACCCTGGCTGCGGTGGTGCTCGATGGTTTCGACCTCCCCCAGCCGGACGGTGAGCGAGAGGCCCTGGTCGGCGCTGCAGCCGACTTCGGCGGCGCTGGCGCCCTGCCTGGCGGCTTCGTCCAGGCAGAAACGGGTCAGCGATTCGAGCAGTTCGAGTTTGGTTCTGTTGTCAGACACGGGTGCCTCCCACCGTCAAACCGTCGATCTTCAGGGTCGGCTGGCCGACCCCCACGGGCACGCTCTGCCCGTCCTTGCCGCAGGTGCCCACGCCGGGGTCGAGTTCCAGGTCGTTGCCCACCATGCTGACCCTGGTCAGCACGTCCGGTCCGTTGCCGATCAGGGTGGCGCCGCGCACCGGGCGGGTGATGCGGCCGTCCTCGATCAGATAGGCCTCGCTGGCGGAGAACACGAACTTGCCGGAGGTGATGTCGACCTGGCCGCCGCCGAAATTGCGGGCATACAGACCCTTCGGCACCGAGGCGATGATCTCCTCCGGCGGATGCCCACCCGGTAGCATGTAGGTGTTGGTCATGCGCGGCATGGGGAGGCACTGGTAGGATTCGCGGCGGCCGTTGCCGGTGGGGGCCACGCCCATCAGGCGGGCGTTGAGCTTGTCCTGCATGTAGCCCCGGAGGATGCCGTTTTCGATCAGCACGGTCTGGCGGGTGGGTGTGCCTTCGTCGTCGATGCTCAAGGAACCGCGGCGGTTGGCCAGGGTGCCGTCGTCCACGACGGTGCACAGGGGCGAGGCCACCCGCTCGCCGACCCGGCCGCTGAAGGCGGAGGTACCCTTGCGGTTGAAATCGCCTTCCAGACCATGGCCGATGGCCTCGTGCAGCAGGATGCCGGGCCAGCCGGGACCTAAGACCACGGTCATGGTCCCGGCCGGAGCGTCGCCGGCCTCCAGGTTCACCAGCGCCTGGCGCACCGCTTCGCGCGCATAGCCCAGCGCGCGGTCCTGTTCGAAGAAGAAACCGTAGCCGGTGCGTCCGCCGCCGCCGGCGCTGCCCTGTTCGCGCCGGCCTGCGCTCTCGACGATGACGCTGACGTTGAGCCGCACCATCGGCCGCACGTCGCCGTGCATCGCGCCGTCCAGGCCGAAAATCAGCACCGAGGAATAGCCGCCGGAGAGGCTGACGAACACCTGCTCGACCCGCGGATCGGCGCGGCGGGCTTCGGCGTCCAGGCTGCGCAACAGATCGATCTTGGCTTCCGCCGACAGCGAAGCCAGCGGATCGACCGGAGCGTACAGCCGCGGCGCGGCTTGGCCGCCGGGGACGGCGATACGGGCGGCATGCCCGCCGCGGGCGATGCTGCCGGCATTGCGCGCCGCCTCCAGCAGCACCGGCAGCGCCAGCTCGTCGCTATAGGCGAAGCCGGTCTTCTCGCCGGAGACGGCGCGTAGCCCTGCCCCCTGTTCGATGCCGTACGAGCCTTCCTTGACGATGCCGTCTTCCAGCGACCAGGACTCGTAATGGCTGGACTGGAGGTAGACGTCGGCGTCATCGACCGCCTCGCCCGCCAGCTGGGCCAGGACCTTTTCGATGTCCCGCGGGATCAGCCCGCAGGGTTCAAGGATCGCCCGTTCGGCGATCGTCAGGATTTCAGTTGCCATGATGACTCAAATCATTGCTAGGGGGCGCTCAGGCGCAGTACATGCGCCGGTGTTCGAGCACGGGGAAGGAGGCGCGCACCTGCGCCAGACGTTCGCGGTCGATTTCGGCGCAGACGACGCCGGCGCCGGTGGGGAGCGAGGCCAGCACCTTGCCCCAGGGATCGACCACCATGCTGTGGCCGAAGGTCTCGCGCCCGTTCAGATGGAAACCGCCCTGGTTGGACGCCACGGTGTAGCAAAGGTTCTCCACCGCCCGCGCCCGGACCAGGATCTCCCAGTGGGCGGCGCCGGTGCGGGCGGTGAACGCCGCCGGCACGGCGAGGAGATCCAGCCCCTGCTCCGCCATCCTCCGGAACAATTCCGGAAACCTGAGATCGTAACAGACCGCTACGCCTAAGGCGCCGAACGGCGAATCCAGCACCAGCGGCTCGGTGCCGGGCTCGATGGTCTGGGACTCGCGGTAGGTCTCCTCGGTGCCCGGCACCACGACATCGAACAGATGGATCTTGTCGTAGCGGCCGACCCGGCGGCCGTGATCGTCGTAGACCAGGCACGATGCCCGCACCCGGCCGTCCCCGGCGCGCATCGGCAGGGTGCCGCCGACCAGCCAGACCTTGTGGCGCTCTGCCGCGCCCGCGAGAAATTCCTGGATCGGCCCGCCGCCGTCGGTTTCGGCCACGCCGAGCTTGTCGGTCTCGGTCATGCCCATGATCGCGAAATTTTCCGGCAGCACCACCAGCTTGGCGCCGGCGGCCGCGGCCTGCTTGACCAGCCGGCCGGCCTCCAGCAGATTCGACCCGACCTGCGGCCCGGAAGCCATCTGAACCGCTGCGCAAATCATTTTTTTCATTCCTTATCTCTCAGCCAGTAACGATCCACCGGCAAAGCCGGTGGCTTTCGACGGCTGGCCCCTCCAAGGGGCCTGACCGCCGTCGGGCAAAAGCCAAGTCGTCGCCCCGGCAGGGATTGCCGGGGTCCAGGGGCCACGGAT
>JBFMDC010000014.1:0-10467 GCA_040753975.1 Pseudomonadota bacterium | reverse complement strand
CTTCGGTTTCTTGATGAACACGGGGGCACTCAGTCCGAGTTGCTTCATGGCGTTCTCTTCGCTAACAAAACAGGCGGAACAAATTTTACCGCATACCCTGGGGGACTTATTCAGAGTTTCCTTAAGGAACGTAAACGCTGCGATCAACTTCTCCAGGGGGGAACGATAACGCTTCATAGGGGATCTCCCGATTGAGTCCTTTAGCGGATGCCGCCGGGCCGGTCTTACCCGGCGATGGCATGGTCCGGAGGGCCGGTGTCGGCAGAATTTCCGAAATGTATCAGGATTGAATCGGGCCACGGGTTTGGACGGGGCCGAGTTACGCCGTATCATCGAGGCTTCCGTTCTACTCAGGACCAAGATTCGCAACACATGCGTGAAGCTACCCCCAAGACCATCTACCTCAAGGATTACCAGCCGCCCGAATATCTGGTCGACGCCATCGACCTGTTCTTCGAGCTGGATCCTAAGTCCACCCGCGTCACCTCCCGGCTGAAGCTGCGCCACAATCCGGCGGTGAAAGAATGGAAACCCGCGCTCGCGCTCGACGGCGAGCAGCTGGCGTTCGAATCCGCCAAGCTCAACGGGCGGACGCTGACCGAGGGCGAATACAGCGTCGGCGAGACGGGACTGGTGATCCATGCGGTGCCAGACCGGCCGTTCGAGCTGGAAATCACCAACCGGATCAGCCCGGAAGCCAACACCGCGCTGGAAGGCTTGTACCTGTCCAACGGCATGTTCTGCACCCAGTGCGAACCGCACGGTTTTCGCCGCATCACTTATTACATCGACCGGCCCGACGTCATGTCACTGTTCACCACGACGATCGTGGCGGACCAGAGCCGCTATCCGGTGCTGCTGTCGAACGGCAACCGGACTGCCAGCGGCGAACTCAGGAACGGCCGGCACTGGGTCAAGTGGGAAGACCCGTTCAAGAAGCCCTGTTACCTCTTCGCCCTGGTGGCGGGGCAATTGGCTTGTCTGGAAGACCGCTTCGTCACCGCCTCGGGTCGCGAGGTGGCGCTCCGGATCTACGTGGAGCCGCACGACCTGGACAAGTGCGATCATGCCATGCGGTCGCTCAAGCACGCCATGCGCTGGGACGAGGAGCGCTTCGGCCGCGAGTACGACCTGGATCTGTACATGATCGTGGCGGTCAGCCATTTCAACATGGGGGCGATGGAGAACAAGGGGCTCAACATCTTCAACACCAAATTCGTGCTGGCGCGGCCCGATACCGCCACCGACGCCGATTACGAGCACATCGAGGGCGTCATCGGCCACGAATATTTCCACAACTGGACCGGCAACCGCATCACCTGCCGCGACTGGTTCCAGCTCAGCCTCAAGGAAGGGCTGACCGTGTTCCGCGATCAGGAGTTCTCAGCCTCCCGCAGCTCGCGGGCGGTCAAGCGCATCGAGGACGTGAACCTGCTGCGGACCCGCCAGTTCGCCGAGGACGCAGGTCCCCTGGCGCACCCGGTGCGGCCGGATTCGTACATCGAGATCAACAACTTCTACACCCTCACCGTGTACGAGAAGGGCGGAGAAGTGGTCAGGATGATCCAGACCCTGGTCGGCCCCGAGGGTTTCCGCAAGGGCGCGGACCTCTATTTCGAGCGCCACGACGGGCAAGCCGTGACCTGCGACGATTTCGTGCGCTGCATGGAGGACGCCAACGCCGTCGATCTCGGCCAGTTCCGCTTGTGGTATGCCCAAGCCGGCACGCCCGAGCTGCATCTGGAACCGGAATACGACACCGGGGCCCGGACCCTGCGCCTTGCCGTGCGCCAGTCCTGCCCGCCGACGCCGGGTCAGCCGGTCAAGCAGCCCCTGCACATTCCGCTGGCTCTCGGCCTCCTGGCGCGGGATGGGAGCGAATTGCCGCTGCGGCTGGCGGGCGAAACCCAGCCTGGGGGAACCTGCGTGCTACACGTCCGCGAGGCTGAGCAGGTGTTCGAGTTCGCCGACGTGCCGGAACGGCCGGTGGTCTCCGCCCTGCGCGGCTTTTCCGCGCCGGTCCGATTGAAAATGGAGCGCAGCGCCGAGGAGCTGGCGTTCCTGTTCGCCCACGACACCGACGCCTTCAACCGCTGGGACGCCGGCCAGACCTTGGCGGCCCAGCTGATGCTCGGCCTCATCGAGCGCATCCGGGCGGGCGAAAATCCGGACACCGTCGACTCGATCCTGGTCGACGCCTTCCGCGCCCTGCTGGCGCAACCGGCGGCGGACCTGTCCTATCAGGCGCTGCTGCTGTCGCTGCCTTCGGAGGACTACGTCGCCGCGCTGATGGGCGTGGCCGATCCGGAAGCCATCCACCGGGCGCGCCAGACGGTCCGCAAGGTCTTGGCCGCCGCCCTGGCCGAGGATTTCCTGAGGCTCTACCGGGAGCACCATGCGGCTGAAACGGGCGGCCTCGATCCGGCCGCGAGGAACCGGCGCCGGATCAAGAACACCTGCCTGGGATTCATCGCCGAACTGGAGACCGCCGAGTCGTACGAACTATGCGCAGCCCAGTTCCGCGAGGCCCGCACCATGACCGACCAGATCGCGGCGCTGGGGGTGATCGTCAACAGCGCCCATCCGGAAAAGGCCGCGTGCCTGGCCGAGTTCTACCGGCGCTGGCGCGAGGATGCCCTGGTCATCGACAAATGGTTCAGCCTGCAGGCGAGCTGCCATCTGCCGGGCACCCTGGAGAGCGTCAAGGCGCTGACGGCGCACTCCGATTTCGACCTGCGCACCCCCAACCGCGTGCGGTCGCTGATCGGTGCGTTCTCGCAGGCCAACCCGGTCAACTTCCATGCGGCCGACGGCAGCGGCTACCAATTCCTGGGGGATCAGATCGTAGCCCTCAACGCCATCAATCCCCAGGTCGCCGCCCGCATGCTCGGCGCGCTGACCCAGTGGCGCCGCTACGACAAGGGACGGCAGCAGGCCATGTGCCGCCAGTTGCAGCGCATCGCCGGGTTGGAAGGCGTGTCGAAGGATGTGTACGAGGTGGCGGTGAAGAGCCTGGCGTAGGTGGTGACGTCCGCCCCCGGTTCATGCCGGGGAATGGGTCTTGAGCCAATCGCGCAAGGCGGCGTTCATGCGCGATTGGGCGCGCCATACCGCCGTTTCCTGTCTTATGGACTCGCCGTGGCTTGTATAGGTTCCTGATGGGTAAAGTGTAGGAGCATCATGAAAGCCTGGTTGATCGACCAAACGGGGCCGCTGGTTTCGTCGCGAACCCCGCTGCGGCTCGCCGACCTGCCGGTGCCGGAGCCATGTCCTGGCGAAATCCTGCTGCGGGTCTCGGTTTGCGGCGTGTGCCATACCGAAATCGACGAGATCGAGGGGCGCGCGGCGCCGCCGCGCCTGCCGGTCGTGCCCGGACACCAGGCCGTCGGCCGCATCGCGGCGCTCGGGCCGGGTGTGACCGGATTCGCCGTGGGCGATCGCGTCGGCGTGGCCTGGATCTTTTCCGCCTGCGGCGAGTGCGAATTCTGCCGCTCGGGACTGGAGAACCTCTGTCCCGGATTCCGCGCGACGGGGCGCGACGCCGACGGCGGCTATGCCGAGTACATGAAGGCGCCCGCGGCCTTCGTCTTCCGCATCCCGGAGGCATTCACCGACGTCGAGGCCGCCCCGCTGCTGTGCGCCGGCGCCATCGGCTACCGTTCGCTCAATCTCAGCGGGCTCAAAAACGGCCAGCGGCTCGGCCTCGCCGGGTTTGGTGCCTCCGCCCATCTGGTGCTGATGATGGCCCGGCACCGGTTTCCCGATTCGGAAATCTATGTGTTCGCGCGCAATCCCGAGGAGCGCGCCTTCGCGCTCAAACTGGGCGCGTGCTGGGCCGGCGATAGCGCGGACAGCTCCCCGCAGCCGCTGGCGGCCATCATCGACACCACGCCGGTCTGGCAACCGGTGGTCGCGGCGCTCGCCAACCTCGCCCCCGGGGGCCGGCTGGTCGTCAATGCGATACGCAAGGAGCCCGGAGACCGCGCCTGCCTGGCCGAGCTCGACTATGCCCGGCACTTGTGGATGGAGCGGGAAATCAAGTCGGTGGCCAACGTGGCGCGCGGCGATGTGGGCGGGTTTCTGGCGCTGGCGGCGGAAATGGGCATCCGGCCCGAGACTGAGGAATACCCGTTCGAGGACGCCAACCGGGCGCTGCTCGACCTCAGGCAGCGCCGGATTCGCGGGGCGAAGGTGTTGCGGGTGGTTTGAACGGCCGATCTCTCATCCGCTTACCGGGTGCGACACTGCGGACTAGTGTTTTCGCTTCTCTCCCGCTTATGGTGTAATGGACCCCATGAAAGCCGTGGAACTGTTTCGTACGAAGGAGGTTTACGGCGAGGGGTTCGTCGAGATCGTAATTTGGAGGGTTCCGTCTCCTGTGCCTCCGTCGCAGCATTCTTACAAGTACCGGCTGGTTTACGTTGTCGATGGCAAGCGGAGAGTGGGTTATGACAATGAACGAGGCAAGGGCGATCACAAACATATCGGAAACCGAGAGGTGCCGTACCGCTTCGTCAATCCCCAGCAATTGATGGCTGATTTCATGGCCGACGTAGAAGGTGCCGAACAATGACCGAGCGAGTATTGAACGTGAAGGTGGGTGAGCCTCTCGAGGCGAATCTTTCCCGCGCGGCCCGGATGATGGAGGCGCTGGAGCGCGGGGAGAGTCCTACGCCGTATTTCGGGATCGGTTTCGCAGACATCGGCCAGTTCGTGGCGTTGTTCACGCCCCGCCGCTGGGATTTGCTCGCCGTTCTGCGGGAGTGCGGCCCCATGACCGTTGCGGAACTGGCCCGGCGACTTAAGCGCGACTACAAGAACGTACACGGCGACGTGGAGAAGCTTTCCGAGTGGCATGCCGTGGAGCGGGACGAGCGGGGACGGGTGAGCGCCCCCTATTCCGAGATCGTAGTGGACATTCGCCTTCCGCAAGGGCGGGTGGCTTGAGCCGGAATTTTCAGGCTCCTACGGCCTGTCGGTAGCAGTAATCGAACAGTATCCGCCATTCCGCGAGCTGGATGCGCCGGCACAAGGGCTCTGCCGGCGTGTGGCCGAGGCGGGCGGTTTCGCACAGGTCGATGAAGGCGAACGGGTCCCAGCGGTTCTGGCGCAGCAGGAATTCGGTCTCGCGCGAGGGCGGCTCGGCTTGAGTCAGTTCCCGCGCGGCGGCGGCCAGTTCGGGGAAAACCGGATGACCGCCGACCCGCTTGAACCAGTACTTGCTGTTCCAGGCGTCCGGCTCGCGGCGGTGAAGGATGCCGTGCCAGTAGCCGCCGCTGGTCGTCGCGATGTTCTGGCTGATGCGGTGGCTTTCGTCGAAGAAATCGTGATACAGCCAGACGGCCGCGAGGCAGCACCGTGCCATGTCATGGTCGCGCACCGCCTCCGGTTCGAAAGCCGTTTCGATCCGCAACGCCTCCAGCCGCGGCCGCATGCCGAGGTTAGGGACGCCCAGCGCCAGGCTGTTCAGCCGTTCGTTGGCGAGGAGTTCGGCGAAGGCTTTTGAATAGGGGGTCGTTTCGGGCATGGCCGTCAGCTCTAACGTTGCCGGAGTCTCAATCCGGCCAGAAGTCGGGATTCAGGATTTCCGTTTCGCTCCATTCGCAAGATGCTGGAAAGGTGTCTTGGAGTAAGGAGGTTTCATAGGACGCCAAATCGACGGCGTCCGGATAAGCATCCTCGATTTCCGCCTCGACCAGTCGTTTGAGGCTCGGGTTTCCTTTCAGCAGCCGTCCTATGTCTTTGCGTTGTACGCGGATCGTTCCGCGCCAGCTTGAAGAACGCTGATCGGGCTGATACTTCCACTTCAGCAGATGGATCAAGAGAACGAGCAGGCGTTTGTTCAGTTCCCTCTCGTAGTTTCCCACTTCCGCCTCCAGTTCCTCGATCAAATGCGCTGTGTCCACGTCGCTCAACCGGCCCGTTTTCATAAGCTCGGCCTGCTGACGCAGCCAGGCGGCGTGGTCGGTGTCGTAAAGATTTGCGTTCATCGGGGGCTCGGTTTTTCAGGTCTTGAATATCCCGTTCTGGTAGGCGAGGCGGGCCATTTCCGCGGTGGTGTTCACGCCCAGCTTGCTTTTGATGAGGGTACTGTAATTGGCGACGGTTTTATAGCCGAGCCGCAGTTCGTCCGCCACCTCGCGGGTGGTATAGCCTTTGGCCAGCAGCAGGAAGACGTCGAATTCGCGGGCCGAGAGCGTGTTGAGCACCGTCGCCGCCTCGGCGCCGCCCACGGTCTGCATCGCCAGGCGCTGGGCGATTTCCGGTTCCAGGAAGGACTCGCCGGAGGCGATCCGGGCCACCGCCTCCACCAGGATTTCCGGCGCGCAGCTCTTGGTGATATAGCCCTTGGCGCCGGCTTCCAGCGCGCGCACCACGTAGATCAGCTCGTCGTGGATGCTGAAGACGAGGATGCGGGCGGAAGCGTCGCGGGTGCGGATGCGGCGGATCGACGCCAGCCCGCCGATGCCGGGCAGCGAAAGGTCCATGACGATCACGTCCGCGCGGGTGTCGGCATAGAGCTGGCAGGCCTCTTCCCCACGCTCGGCCTCGCCGACGATTTCGATGTTCTGGGTGCCGGACAGCAGCAGGCGGTAGCCAGCGCGGACCACTGCGTGGTCATCCACCAGCATCACGGTAATCTTGGGTTTCATGGACGTTTGTCTCCGCAGGGAATCTTGACGCGCAGGGTTACGCCGGCGCCGGGGCGGGTCGTGAGGCTGAACTGTCCCCCTAAGCTCTCCACCCGCTCGCGGATGCCCAAGAGCCCCAGGCCGGCGGGGGCTTGGGAGGGGTCGAAACCGGCCCCGTCATCGCTGACCTTGAGCAGGACGGCTTCGGGCCGTTCGTCCGCGGCCTCGATCAGGTTCAGGTGTATTCCGAGATTGCTCGCGCCGGAATGCCTCACCACGTTGGTCAGGCTTTCCTGCACGATCCGGAAGACGTGGATACGGGAGTCGCCGACGCATTCGTCGATGCCGTCGTCGCAACGGAAGTCCAGCGCGATGTCGGGATAGCGGCTGCGCCAGTTTTCGATCATGTCTTCCAGCGATGCCTTCAGTCCCAGCTCGTCCAGCATCAAGGGACGCAGCCGCTGCATCAGGGTGCGCAGCACGGCGAACAAATGGTCGCAGATCGACTGGATGGCGCCGACGGCGTCGGCGGTCGATTGTTCGTCCCGCCCCGGTTTGCGCAGTGAGGCGGCGATCGCCTTGATGGCGCTCAGCGACTGGCCGAGTTCGTCGTGCAGTTCCTGCGCGAGATGGCGCCGTTCCTCTTCCTGGATGGCGAGCGATCGCTGGGTCAGCGCCCGGTTTTCCTCCCGGGTTTTCTCCAGGGTACGGACCGTGTGGTTGAAGGCCCGCGAAATGCGCGCGAACTCCGGCAGGTAGAACTCCGGCAACCGCCGGCTGTAATCGCCGTTTTCCAGATCTCCCAGCCCTTCCAGGATCACCCCCACGGACTTGAACGCTTTACCTAAGGTGGTGTGGACGACCAGGTAGACGGTCACGGCGAGCGCCAGCATCAGCAGCAGAAAGCCGCGCGCCTCGGTCCAGGCTTCGGCGATCTCGTCGGCCGGGTTGGCGTCGATGATGATCTGGATCATCGGGTTGCCGATCTGGTGCAGGTGTTTTTCCGCCACCAGGGGTTCCGGCGCCACCGCCCAGGCGAACCAGCGGGGCGTTTCTTCGCCCTCGGCCGGCTCCACGGAGGAGGGAAGGTCGATGATCGTTCTTTCGCCTTGATGGATGCTAAGGCTCAAATGGCGGGTGTGGTCGAGCCGGGCGAGCTGGGCGATCCACTCCACCGGTGAGCGGCCCGCCGCGACCGTCTGTTCCAGGCCGGCGTCGATCAACTGCAACGCCAGATTGACCGAGGAGCGAACCTCCTCCGCCACCGAACGGCGCGCGTTGTGGACCACGAACAGCGTGCCCATGCCGATGATGGCCAGCATCACCAGCCCGATCATGAGGTTCAGGCGAAACCGCAGGCTCAAAGGCGCTTGCTCCGGGAAAAAATCGGGTTAGTCTGCCCCAATAGGCGGGTGTTTTGACAGGGAGATATTCCTGATTTTTCGAGCGATAGAGTTAACGGAAACAAGAATACGCTGCGCGATACCCATCGAAGGAGCTCCGTGCCCCTCGATGGACGGGCCGCATCCCCGCGGCTCCCCCTTCGGGCTGCTCTCGCCGAAAGCCGCAATGCTCGGCGTGGCCTGACGGGGTAGCTCAAAACCGCAATAGACCCTGCCTTGCATGGCTTTATTACCGCCCCATTCCAAGCATCATCTAGTCTCAAATTGCAGTCTGGCGGGAGTTTTTCCACAAAGCTTTCGAGAGTTTTTCAAGGCTCCTTCGAGGGGTAATTCCGTAACGCCGCTGACATGATCTGTCCCAGAATTTCCGGCGCTGTTCGTCATGCGCCGATGCAGGGTCGGCGTCAATCATTCTCGGAGGAGACATATGCAAATTCGCAAACTGGCAAGCGGCTTCGGCGGGTCGGTACTGGCGATGGGCGCCATGCTGGCCACGGAACCCGCAAAAGCTAACCAGGATCTGGACCGTCTGTCCAAGGATGACCGGAACTGGGTCATGCAGACCAAGGACTACAGTTCCACCCATTTCAGCCGGCTGACGGAAATCAACAGCCACAACGTCAAGAATCTGAAGGTGGCCTGGACCATGTCCACCGGCACCTTGCATGGCCACGAAGGCGCGCCGCTGGTGGTGGACGGCATCATGTACATCCACACGCCGTTCCCGAACAACGTTTACGCGGTCGATCTGAACGACACCCGCAAGATCCTGTGGCAGTACAAGCCCAAGCAGAATCCGGCGGCCCGCGCCGTGGCCTGCTGTGACGTGGTCAACCGCGGCGTGGCCTACGTGCCGGCCGGCGACCACGGTCCGGCGAAAATCTTCCTCAACCAGCTCGACGGCCACATCGTCGCCCTGAACGCCAGGACCGGCGAAGAGGTATGGAAGATGGAAAACTCCGACATCGCCATGGGTTCCACCCTGACCGGTGCGCCGTTCGTGGTGAAGGACAAGGTGCTGGTGGGTTCGGCCGGCGCCGAGCTGGGCGTGCGCGGTTACGTCACCGCTTACAACATCAAGGATGGCAAGCAGGAGTGGCGCGCCTATGCCACCGGCCCCGACCAGGATCTGCTGCTGGACAAGGATTTCAACAAGCACAATCCCCATTACGGCCAGTTCGGCTTAGGGCTGCAGACCTGGGAGGGCGACGCCTGGAAGATCGGCGGCGGCACCAACTGGGGCTGGTATGCCTACGATCCCAAGCTGGACATGATCTACTACGGTTCCGGCAACCCGGCGCCCTGGAACGAAACCATGCGTCCCGGCGACAACAAATGGACCATGACCATTTGGGCGCGTGACCCGGATACGGGCCTCGCCAAGTTCGGCTACCAGAAGACGCCGCATGACGAATGGGATTACGCCGGCATCAACTACATGGGACTGTCCGAGCAGGAAGTGGACGGCAAGATGACGCCGCTGCTGACCCACCCGGACCGTAACGGCCTGGTGTACACGCTGAACCGGGAAACCGGCGCCATGGTCAACGCCTTCAAGATCGACGACACCGTCAACTGGGTGAAGAAGGTCGACCTGAAGACGGGTCTGCCGATCCGCGATCCCGAATACAGCACCCGCATGGACCACAACGCCAAGGGCATCTGCCCCTCGGCCATGGGCTACCACAACCAGGGCATCGAGTCCTACGACCCGGACAAGAAGCTGTTCTTCATGGGCGTGAACCACATCTGCATGGACTGGGAGCCGTTCATGCTGCCCTACCGCGCCGGCCAGTTCTTCGTGGGCGCGACCCTCAACATGTATCCGGGGCCCAAAGGCACGCTGGGCCAGGTCAAGGCCATGAACTCGGTCACCGGCAAGATGGAATGGGAAGTGCCCGAGAAGTTCGCGGTCTGGGGCGGCACCCTGGCGACCGCCGGCGACCTGGTGTTCTACGGCACGCTGGATGGTTTCATCAAGGCCCGCGATACCCGCACCGGCGAGTTGAAGTGGCAGTTCCAGCTGCCCTCCGGCGTGATCGGCCACCCCGTGACCTACCAGCATAACGGCAAGCAGTACCTCGCCATTTACTCCGGCGTCGGCGGCTGGCCGGGCGTGGGTCTGGTGTTCGACCTGAAGGACCCGACCGCGGGCCTGGGAGCGGTGGGCGCGTTCAAGGAACTGGCGCACTACACCCAGATGGGCGGCTCGGTGTTCGTGTTCTCGCTCTGAGTCGAACGGGCGGGAGTGTGCCTCGCAAAGCCCATGCCGTCATTCCGGCATGGAGTGCCGGACCAATCCGCCGGGTGCCGGGCAGGACAGCCCGGCATGACCAATCCGCCGGGAGCGGATTGGCACTGGCCCGAAGGGTGCCGGGCAGGACAGCCCGGCATGACCAATCCGCCGGGAGCGGATTGGCACTGGCCCGAAG
>JBFMDC010000013.1:0-20343 GCA_040753975.1 Pseudomonadota bacterium | reverse complement strand
CGGCGGATTGGTCCGGCAATCCATGCCGGAATGACGACCAACCCAATTTCGACAAAGCCCCACTCCAGGGTTTGTCAAACTTTGTGAGTCCCCCGGCTAAGCCGGGGGTTTTCCCGCGATAAATAAAAATAATCTTGATTAGCAAGGAAAGTCAGCTCAACCGAAAATCGTCTTTCCGGCAGGGATTGCCGGAATCCAGAGGCCATGGATGGCGCAGGCTTCTCACGTCCCTATGTCCTGGATGCCGGCACTCCATGCCGGCATGACGAGCTAGCTGACTATTCTTTCTAATCAGAAAAATAATAGGCGGAAAAAAACAGCCGGGCACAGAGGCCCGGCAACAGCAAAATCCTTATCTGAAATTCCCCGTCCGTGGGAATTAAAAACTTATCTCAAGTTCATGCAGTTGGCGTAATAGGTCACGGTGGCCGGCCAGTCGCTGAAAATGCCGAGTATCCGCACCTCCCTGGCCAGCACATCCAGAACTTCCATTATGACCCCCTCGTTGTTGAGCGCCGGACCGTTCACCGTTTGGTAATACCAACCGCCATTGCCGTCGGCCAGGATGCCGGAGCGCTCCAGGGTCCAGGTGATGATGTCCAGGCGGGCGTGCCTGGCGTTCCTGGCGTACTCCGAAGGTGCGATCTTGCCGTTTCCGTTGAGGGCGAGCAAAGCCCACATCGGCGGAGCGACGATGTTGATGCCTTCGGCTTTGTACTGGGCCAGTTCGGCGGCATTGGGCAAATCAGCAACGGCATTGGCGTCGTCCAGGTATACGGCCTGCCTGCCGAAAGCGGGCTCGTGCTGGATCCAGTACAGCACGTCCGCCTTGTTGAAGGACTGGGCAAAAACCCAGCTGGCCGGAACCGCCGCCTCCTTGTACTCGTCGATCATCTTTTGCGCATAATCTTCCTGGCTGAAGCCGTCGAAGGGCATCGCCACGGCGGGGCTCTTAAGCTCAGGCGTCATCTTCACGCCGAGCTTCTTGAACAGCTCGATGCTCTCTTTGTGGGTCATCAAGGTGCCGCTGCTGGGGCCCGAGTAAAGATCGGTACGCCAATTGGCCGTGCCGCCCAGATATTCCTCAGGGGTCTTCGCGCGGGGGTTGAAGGCATCCATCTTTCCGCGCAGAGTCTTGAATTCCGCCAAGGTGATATCGCTGGTGCGGCATTCCGCGCTCGCGGGCGTCAGCAGATTGCCGCTGGCGTCGAAGGTGGCCGGGGTGAAGGGCTTGGTGCACTTCGCAGCGAGCGGGGTGACGAGGATATTGGTGGTAGTGTGCAGGTCGTCCTGGGCGTGGCGGCAGACCAGTTCCTTGTCCTTGGTGAAGGTCACGTCACATTCCATGATCCCGGCGCCCATGCGGGCGGCGGCTTCGTAGGATTCCCTGGTGTGTTCCGGAAACTGCATGCACGCGCCGCGGTGGCCGATCGAGAACTCCGTCTTCCTGAACGGACCCGCGGAACACTTCAGCAGCTTGCTCTTCAGCATGCCGTCCGTCATGTCATTGACCAGGAAGAACGGACGGGGGCCCAGTTGAACGCCCTCTCCAAGACCTAGCATTTTGCCGGCCATCGCATCGCAAGAAGCCCCAGCTAAGAATGACGAGCCCAGGAGCAAACCAAGCACCTGACGTATTTTCGACATGTTCATCTCTCCGATTACGCACTGATCAGCAGCCGATGCGGCTTGAGCCCGAATCCTAAAGAAAGCGAAAAGGAGGGGAAACCGCATATCGGCCGTCGTTGGGGTGGCCGGAGCGGCTCCGTCGACGGTGTCGTGCGGATGCCCGGCGCCATTCGACCCGGCGGGCCGGGTCGAATCGGCAGCTACGGTAATCGGTGGAAATGACATGCTTGTGACCGGCAACGGAACCGGGGGAATGCCCCCCCTGGCGACCCGAAAGCAGTACTGCCGGATGTTGCGGGCACGCACGGCTACCCCTTGACGCCGCCCTGCATCAGACCACCGATGTAGTAGCGCTGCACCGCCAGGAACAGTACGCTCACCGGCAACACCGTAAGGGCCGCGCCCGCCATCATCAGCTCCGTGTCCACCGCGTGCTCGCCCGTCAGGTTGGCCAGCGCCACCGGGAGGGTATGAAGGCGGCTGTCGGCCAGAACGATCAGCGGCCAGAGAAAATCGTTCCAGCTTCCCAGAAAGGTGAAGACCGCGAGGGTTGTCAGGATCGGCCGGCACAGCGGCAGAACCAGCGACCAGAAGATGCGCAGCTCCCCTGCCCCGTCCAGCCTCGCCGCATCGAGCAGACTCTGTGGGATCGACAGCGCATACTGGCGCACCAGGAAAATCCCGAAGATGCTGGCCAGCCCCGGAACGATCACTCCGGCGTAGGTGTTGATCAGGCCCAGATGCTTCAGCAGCAGAAACAAGGGCAGCATGGCAACCTGACCGGGAATGACCATGGCCGCCAGCAGCAGCCGGAACAGCGCATCCCGCCTGGCGAACGGCAGACGGGCGAAGGCATAGCCGGCCGCGGCGTTGACCAGCACCGACAGCGCGGTGACCGAGGCCGCCAGAGCCAGGCTGTTCAACGCATACCGCCCCACCTCCAGCCGGTCGAACAAAGTCCGGTAATGCTCCAGCGTCGGAGCGTCGGGCCATAGGGGGGGCGGATAACGCATGGCATCGGCCGCCGGCATCAACGACACCGAAGCCATCCAGACCAGTGGAAACAGCGTCGCCGCGGTGGCCAGCAGTAGAACGAGATAGAGCGCCAGCGTCGAAAGTCGCATGCGAATCTCAGCCTCCCGAACGCCTCCTCAGCCCCGCCGCCAGCACGGTCAGAGACAGCACCAGGCCGAACAGCACGAGGGCGATCGCAGAGGCATAGCCCAGATTCCACCAGCGGAATCCCTGCTGATACATCAACAGGGCGAGACTGAGCGTGCTGCCGGCGGGCCCGCCCTGGGTCATGACATAAGGTTCGGCGAACAGCTGGAAATGCCCGATCATGGTGATCACGGCGACGAACAGGAAGCTCGGCGCGAGCAGCGGCAGGGTGATGCGGAAGAACCGCTGGCGGGCACCGGCGCCGTCGATGCTGGCCGCCTCGTACAGCGATTCGGGGATGCTCTGGAGACCGGCGACGAATACGATCATGTTGAAGCCGAAATTCTTCCACACCGCCATGAGGATGATCGCCGGCATCGCCCAATGGGGATCGCCCAGCCAGTCGACCGGTCCGATGCCGAAACCGCCGAGCAGGTAGTTGAGAACGCCGTAGCGCGGCTGGTACAGGTAGCGCCAGACCACCGCCACGGCCACCAGGGTCGTCACCACCGGCAGGAACAGCAGGGAACGGAACAGCCCCTTGAGCGGGGTGAGGCGGTGATTGACCAGCAAGGCGGCCGCCAGCGAGACCAGCACCGACAACGGACCGCCCACGGCCACGAAATACAGGGTGTTCCGCAATGCCATCCAGAATTCCGCATCGCCCGCCAGCCGGCGGTAATTGTCCAGCCCCACGAACCGGAGCCGGCGGATGTCGGCGAGGGCGTAGATGTCGAAATCGGTGAAGCTGAGGCCCAGCGCCGCCGCGGCCGGCAGGAAGAAAAACACGGCGAGCAGCGCCAGCGCCGGGGCTATAAACCAGAACACGGGATTGAGCCTCATAGCCCCCGCTCCAGCAGCCAGCGGCGTTTTTCCAGAATCCGGTCCGCTTCCGTGTTCAATGCCTCCAGAGCCGTAGCCGGGGCCATTTCACCCCGCGCGGCCTTCTCGGCACAAACCGCGATCCGGCTGGCAATCCGCTCCCACTCGGGGATTTTCGGCAAGGGCGCAAGACGGTCCATCTGGCTACGGAAGGACTGGGCCTTGCGGTCCCCGGCCAGCACCGGATCGCGCCAGGCGGTTCTTCCCGGCGGCAGATCGCCGGTGAGCCGGTACAGGCGAATCTGCTGCGGCGGCGCTGTCAAAAAATCGATCAGCCTCCAGGCCGCTTCCTTGCGCTTGGAAGCGGCGGCAAGCGCCAGACTGGCCCCGCCGGCCAGGGAGACACCGGGATAGGAACCGTCGAAAGACGGCAAGGGCGCGGTGTCCCAGGCGGCGGCGTCGAGTGCCGGCAGCCGCCGCCGGAACTCGCCGAGGTTCCAGGGGCCGGTGATCAGAGCCGCGAAATAGCCGCGCCCGAATTCCCGATAAAGGTTGGCCATCTGGCCGGAGGTTTCCGCAGGCGCCAGTTTTTCCCTGAACCAGCGCAGATAAGAGTCGAACGCCGCCTGGAAATCGGGATGGAGAAAATCGCCATAACGGTTCCCGTCCTTCAATAGAGCCGCCCCCTGCTGCGTGGCGAGAATCACCGGGACCTCCCATTCGTCGATGGGAAGGAACAGCCCGAAATCGCCGGTGTGCTCACGGATACGGGACATCACCTCGAACCAGCCCTCCCAGCTCCGAGGCGGTGATGCGATCCCTCCGGCTTCCAGCAAATCGCGCCGGTAAAACAGAATGCGCGTGTCGACGTACCAGGGAACCGCCCACATCCTGCCGTCGACGACGGCCGCATCCAGCGCCCCTTCGAAGTAATCGCCTTTCCGTCCGGTGTTCCCGAATCGCGCGGAGACGTCGTCCAGCGCCCGGAGCGCCGCGAATTCCGCTATCCAGGTGTTGCCGAGCTGGAATACATCGGGCAGATTGCCGCCCGCGTAAGCCGTCAGCAGCTTTTCGTGGGCGGCGCTCCAGGGGATTTGCTGAACCCTGACGCGAATCTCAGGATTCAGCCGCTCGAATTCGGCGGCAAGCTGGCGGGCCACTTCGCCTTCGCTGCCGAACGCCCAGAATTCCACCAAGCCGGCCTCCTCCGTCGTCCGGCAACCGTTAAACATCAGGGAACAGGCCAGAAGGATCGAACGCAAACGGGGAATCTTGATCCGGCTCAAAAGCCATGAGGAGTTCCATGCTGGCGCCAACCTCATCAGGCATCGCTCCCCTGTGCTGCTCACCTCAACCCCTTGCCTCTTCGGCGATCGACTTGATGTCGCCGTGCCACCGCCACATGACGTAAATCGCCGGAATGACCAGCAATGTCAGCAACATGGCCGAGCCAATGCCGCCGATCATGGGTGCCGCCAGGCGCTTCATGACGTCCGCACCGGTTCCCGCTGCCAGCATGGCCGGGAACAGACCAACGATATTGGCCAGGCCTGTCATCATTACCGGCCTGATGCGCTCCATGGCGCCCGTATGGACTGCTTCCGTCAGATCCGCGAGCGAATGCAGTCGGCCGGCATCCCGACGCCGCCGGACAGCTTCGTCGAGGTAGGCCAGCATGACCGCGCTGGTTTCGGCGGCAACACCCGCCAGCGCAATCAGCCCCACCCATACCGCGATGCTCAAGTTGTAGCCGAGTCCGAACAGCGCCCAGACCCCGCCCACCAAGGCCAGCGGCACGCCCAGCATGACCATGAGGGTTTGCGCGACGGAACGCAAGGTGAAGTAGTACAGGACAAAGATGATGGCCAGCGTCAACGGCACGAAAATCGTAAGCCTTTGCCGGACCCGCTCCATGAATTCGTATTGTCCGGACCAGGTCAGGATATAACCCGCGGGCAATTCGATTTTCTCTTTCACCACGCGTTTCAAGTCTTCCACGTAACCGCCCATGTCCCGGCCGGCCATGTCCACGTAGACATAACCGGAGAGCATGCCGTCCTCGTCGCGTATCATCGCCGGCCCGCTGACCATCCGTAAGTCGGCGAGCTGGGCGAGGGGCACCTGGGCACCGCTGGGCGTCCTGACGGTCAGGCGGCCCAGTTTGTCCATGTCATCTCGCAGTTCCCGCAGATAGCGCAGATTGACGGGATAGCGCTCGCGCCCCTCGACCGTTGTAGTAATGCTCTCTCCGCCGATGGCGGATTCGATGATTCTGCCTACATCCATGACGGTCAGCCCAAAGCGGGCGATCTCGTCGCGCTTGATCGCGAAGTCCAGGAAATAACCGCCCGAAACCCGCTCGGCGTAAACGCTGCGGGTGCCGGGGACAGTCTTGGCGATCATCTCGATCGCTTTTCCGATTTCCTCTATTTTTTTGAGATCCGGACCGAAGATCTTGATGCCCAGCGGTGTGCGCACACCGGTGGTGAGCATGTCGATGCGCGCCTTGATCGGCATGGTCCAGGCATTGGTCACGCCGGGGAATTGCAGCGCGCGATCCATCTCGGCAATCAGGTCTTCGTAGGTCAGTCCCTCTCGCCACTGCTCCTTCGGTTTGAGTTCCACCACCACCTCCATCATGCTGAATGGGGCGGGGTCGGTAGAAGTCTCGGCACGGCCGGACTTGCCGAACACATGCTCGACTTCAGGGAACGCCATGAGTTTGCGGTCCATCTCTTGCAGAAGCCGCCCGGCCTCGGTCACCGAAATGCCGGGCAGTGTGGTCGGCATATAGAGAATGGTGCCTTCGTACAAAGGCGGCATGAATTCGGTACCCATGCGCTGGAACGGTACGGCGATGCTAGCCATGAGCAGCAGAGCGAGCACAACCAGCGGCGCCCAATGGCGAAGCGCCGCCCTGAGTACCGGGGCATAAAGCGCCTGCAGGAAGCGGCTGACCGGATTGCGCCGCTCGGGGACGATCCGGCCTCGGATGAAGAAGGATAACAGGGCCGGGATCAGCGTTACGGCCAGCACCGCGCTTACGGCGATGGACAGATTCTTGGTCAGCGCCAGGGGTTTGAACAATCGGCCTTCCTGGGCCTCCAGGGTGAACACCGGCATGAAGGCGACGGCGATCACCAGGAGCGAGGTGAAAATCGGCGGACCAACCTCCTTGGCGGAATCGATGAGGACCCGATTGCGTTCCCCTGCCCGCCCGCCTTGTTCCCATTCCTCCAGCCGGCGATGTGCGTTGTCCACCATGACGACGGACGCATCCACCATGTCGCCCACGGCGACGATGATGCCGCCGATGGACAAGATGTTCAGGCCGACACCGAGCCAGTACATCGGGATGAACGCAATAAGGATGGCGAGAGGCAGAGTGATGATGGGGATCAAAGCGGAGCGGATATGGAGTAGAAACCCGATGATCAGTACGCTGACGACGACCAGCTCTTCGGTCAAATTCTCGGCGGCCGTTGCCACCGATTCCTTGATCAGGTCGCTGCGGTCGTAGGCGGTGACGATCCTGACGCCCTTGGGCAGTGACGACTCGATTTCCTTGAGCCTGGCCTTGACGCGGTCGATCACCTCCAAAGCATCCTGGCCGTAGCGCATGATGACGACACCGCCTACCGCCTCGCCCCGGCCGTTCCATTCCGCCAGCCCACGCCGCATATCCGGCCCCAGGGTAACCGTAGCGACCTCGCGCAGCAGGATGGGTGTGCCATTCGAATTCACGCCTACCGCAATCTGATCGATATCGGCGGTTGATTTGATATAGCCGCGACCCCGGATCATGTATTCCACCCCGGAAAACTCCACGACGCGGCCCCCTACATCGAGATTGCTCATCCGCACTTTCTCGATGATCTCATTGAGATTGAGCCGATAGGCCAATACCTTGGTGGGGTCGAGATTGATCTGGTACTGGCGCACGAAACCGCCCACACTGGCCACCTCGGCCACGCCGTCGACGCTGCGCAGCCAATAGCGTAGATACCAGTCCTGAAAGGAACGCAACGAAGCCAAGTCCTGCTGCCCAGTTTCATCCACGATGGCATACTGAAATACCCAACCCACCGCCGTAGCATCCGGACCGAGCTGAGGTGTCACCCCTTCCGGCAGTTTGCCGGCTAACTGGCTGAGGTATTCCAGCACGCGTGAGCGCGCCCAATAGATGTCGGTACCCTCCTTGAACAGGATGTAGACATAGGAGTAACCGAAGTCCGAAAATCCCCGCACGACGGTCACGTTCGGCGCCGAAAGCAAAGTGGTGATGATGGGATAGGTGATCTGGTCTTCCACGAGGTCCGGCGAGCGCCCCATCCATGGGGTATAGACGATCACCTGGGTGTCGGATAAATCCGGGAGGGCGTCGATGGGAGTGTTCTTCATGGCCCACAAGCCGCCGGCGGCCAGGCCAAAGACCAACAGAAATACGATAAAGCGGTTCTTGGCGCAGAACTCGATGAGTTTTTCTACCACCCGGTTACCTCATGGTTCCGATCCGAAGGTTCGCGTTAGCTTGCCGCTCCCATCTCCGCCTTTGCTGCGGCCATGACGCCAAGGGCGGAGCGCATTAAAAGCAGCACGAGACAGGACGCGACGACCATATCGGGCCAGCCCGATCCGGAGAACCAAACCGCGCCGGCCGCGACAAAAACGGACAGATTTGACGCAATGTCGTTTCGTGAACACTCCCACACCGAACTCATGTTCACGTCGTCACGGCGATGGCGCCATAGAAGAAATAAGCAAAGGGAGTTGGCTGCAAGGCCTAGAAGGCTAAAGCTGCCCATAACCTCGAACAGCGGGACGGTGGGGGCAATCAGTTTGAAAACTATTTGAACAGCCACGGTGCAGGCGGCTAGAAAAATGAGCCCGCCTTTAAACAAGGCTACTTTGGCCTTGACGACACGCTCCCTTGAAACGGCACGAAGGCTAAGACCATAGGTCAGTGTGTCTCCGAGATTATCGAGACTGTCGGACAACAGGGCAGATGACTTTCCATATAAGGCAGCGGCAACGATGACCAGGAACATCGCGGCGTTGATGCCTAGAACAATCTGTAACGTTCCTCGCTGTCGTTCGCGCAACCGATCCAAAGAACAACCGTCATCACAACAACCAACCATGAGAAAAAAACCTCAATCGATAAAAACGTTAATGTTTCATGCCAGGCATGCCACCGACTGCCGATTTCAACTGACTTTCTGAGTCGATGAGGAAATTCGCCGAGGTCACGACGTGTTCGCCCTCCCGAATACCCTCCAGGACTTCCACCCAGTCTCCGCTGCGCAGCCCAATCTTGGCGTTACGCCATTCGAGCCGACCGCTGCCGAAATGGATAAAAATGATCTGCCGCTCCCCAGATTCCAGGATCGCGTCCTTGGGCACGACTAGTCGCATACCGAGTGGAATCTTCAGTTCCAGATTGGTGTACATGCCGGGTTTGAGCCGTTCGCCCGGATTGTCCAGCTCGAAGCGCACCTTGGCGGTGCGGGTCTGCGGGTCTACCGTGGGATAGATGAAGCCGATGCGTGCTTGGAGCGAGACTTCCGGCACGTAGGACAGGCTCACGCTGGCGATCTGACCGATGGCGACGAGGGGCATCTCGTACTCGTAAATATCGCCGACGATCCAGATGCGAGACAAATCGGCAATGGTGTACAACTCGTCCCCCGGCTTTATCTGCAAGCCCTCCATGGCCATCTTGTTAATGACCGTGCCGCTGCGTGGTGCGTGGATCGGCAGGGTCGTCAATACCTTGCCGGTGCGCTCCAGGTCATGGATATGACTCTCGTGGATGTCCCAAAGCAACAGCCTGCGGCGTGACGCTTCCAATAAGGCTCTTGCACCAGCCGCGACTTCCGGAAACTCGCTTTCGCCCAGGGTTTTGATGCTGCGAAGAGCAATCAGGTGCTCCTCCTGGGTGGCCAGCAGTTCCGGGCTGTAAAGCGTGAACAAGACTTGGCCCTGCCTGACCGACGCTCCCGTGGTATTGACCAACAGCCGGTCGATCCAGCCTTCCAGCTTAACGGTGACCCGGGCGAGCTGCCGCTCGTCGACCTCTACTCTGCCCACCGTCCGGATCGTCCGCTCCAGGAGGCGCCGCACCGCGGGCTCGAACTTGACGCCGATGGATTGCAGCCGCTCCGGGCTGATGACCAGGGAATTTTCGGGTGCCGTCGAGGTTTGTACATAGCCTGAATGATCTCCCCCTGTCGCGGGAAGCTCCACCGCCGCCCCACGATCTCCGTGAATCGATTTTTCCGTTCCTCCGGCGGGCGGTGCTTGCTGTAGGTTTGGGCGATCCGGGCGGAGGAACACGACCATGGTCAAGGTGAAGACCGCTCCCAAGACCGCCCCGCCAAGCAGGTCTCGATAGTGCAGGGTCATGGCGTTTCTCCGATGATGCCTTCCAATCGGGCCAGCGCCTTTTCGTGTTCGGTCACCTCGCCGTGAAACTCCAGTTCGTTTTCCTGAAGCGTCAGCAGGCTGTTCAGAAGGGTGAGGAAATCCACCTTGCCGACTGCATAGCTGGCCTGGGCGGAGGCCAGCGTCAGCCGGGACTGGGGGATGATGCCGTCTTTCAGTAGCTTGATGAGTTGCTCCGCCCGCTCGGCCTGGGCCACGTTGTCTTTGATCCGGGCCAACAAGTCCTGACGCAGCGCTTGCAGATCCTGAAAAACAGCCTCGCGGCTGGCCACGGCCTCGCGCACGCCTTCTCGCTGTTTGGTGGCGAAATAAAGGGGAACCTGTACGCGCAACATAACCTGGTAGCCTTCCGCATGCATCGCGGTATCGTGTTGTCCCCGTGCATCCAGTTCAAAGTCCGGATAATACTGCCGGTTCGCCAGCGCGATGGCCTGATTGCCGCGTTCGAGACCCTTCTGTTGGCCGCGCAGCAACGGGGAGCCCTGCTCCAGCAGAGTATTCAACTCCGTGAGCGCATGCCTCATCGGCGTAAGCCGGATTTCCTGCGGGGCGCCCAAAGGATCGCTGGGCAAACGGTTCAGGATGCGGTTGATATCGGCATGCGAAGACTGCCTGCGCTGCTCCAGTATGGCCAAGCTAGCCAATAGACGAGATATTTCGGTTTGCGCCCGCAACATGTCCTGTTGAGCGGCCTGTCCGACCGAATAACGTGCCTCCGCGGTTGCCGCGAAACCCTCCAGCAGAGACTTGTTCTTGGTGATGACCTGGCTGGATTTATGGATGAAACAAAGTTCATAAAACAGCTCTTTCAAGCGCGCGATGACGGTCAACTGGGTCGCCAGATAATCCTGCTCGGTACGCTCAGCTTCGCGTGAGGCAATTTCGCCCTTGAGAGCCAGTTTGCCGGGAAAGGGGATTTCCTGGCTTATCCCGTACATCGGGCCCTTCATCGGGGCTATATCGGTGTAGCCGACGGCAACCTTCGGATCCGGCAAAGTTTGCACCTGCGGAACCACCGCTCTGGCGGACTCCCATCGCTGACGCATGGCGTGAATCTCAGGGTTATGGTCCTGCGCCTCCTGGATCAATTGCTCCAGTGACAGCTGCGGGAGGTTCTCCTGAGTGACGGCGAAAACGGGCCACATCAGCCCCACCCAGAGCAATGCGGATTTCATAGCGTCTGTCCTCCGCGCTAGGTTCATGTGCGATCCACCGCTAGCCTACAGGCGCGATATAAAGCAAGCGCACCGGACACCGTCCGATAATGAGGCCGTTTCCCCCACCGGATTGAACCCGGACTCCGCCATGAAAACCGGCAATAGGCCCAGGACGTTATCGTGCACCTCTTCTACCCAGCGGACCACCAGGGAAACCAGCCACATGGAGGGTCGCGCGGTTCACTGAAATCTGCCACATGCGGTTCTCCGCCGGCCTTGAGCACGCGGAATGCTCAAGCGAGCGCTTGCCGTTCATCGTCCCGAGTGAGGTGATGCAGCATAAGGCTGGTGAAAAGAAGCGTCCATCCGGATTCGGTTAAATAACCACCTGGAGTGACGCGACAGACCTGAATGCTCGCTTCTGCCGCGCCCCTTGGTCTTACCGATTAATTAGCACTTTCGGCCAGCTGCAAGTGCATTTTTGCCATCTCCGAGTTGTCATTCGCGATCTGCTGATAAGAGCGAATAATCGCCTCACAATGAGACTGGAAGTTCAAGGCTTGTTTTCCATAAAGGTAACCCCGCGTTTTATATTGGTCGAGAAGCTGCTTGTGCTCGTCAATTTTGATCGCGGCATCTTTGGCAGCTTGTTCATAATGCGCCGCCAGCGCTTCGTGGTCGGCCCTGGTCTTGGCGCTCTGTACCGCGGCAGTCATGTCCATAGGGTGGGGATTCGGTTGGGCGCAACTGGCCAGCAACCCAAGAGTTAGAGCAACTGGCAGTAATATTTTGATCATATTGTTCACGGCGTACCTCATTGATCTGTGTCAGATTAATTACTGGCTTGTTTGTTCAAACACTACATATTATTAACTGTCCGCCTTATGTTACCTCCATGATTTCTGCATGATGTTCGGAAAACGGACTTGCGACCGTGGTGCCATCGTGCGTATCCCGGAATTTTTTTCCGAAGCGCGTGTCTTGCGACGCAAGTACTCTTCGAGCAGAGCGTCGTCAAAGCAGGCGAACGCGTTCCTCGGATAAATCCCGATCATATAAAGCACCGCAATGAACGAATTTGAGTTTGCCGGGAAAAACCAGCATGACAAAGACATAGCCAATCCCCATCGTAAAAACCTTATATGCCGAGGTTTTTAGACGGAGAGGGGCTAGTTGAGCAGACTGCAGAATTGATAGATAAGGGGGGTTCCGCGCTCGCGCAGCCGGAAATCGCGTCGACGGCTCGCGTAACTGCAAATTTCAAGAAGCGCGGCGGATATCAGAGTCTGAAGGATGGCCGTGGCTATCCAGATAACCAACTCAGGCGGGTTTTGTTTTTTCAGGACGGCATCGTCGCCGCTGCTAGAGATGGCGTTTATACAGGAATGGGCCGCACAATCCAGCAATACCTGGGCATGATGATCGCCACTTTCATGCGCATGGGAAGATTGGCCTGCACAATCCAGCAAGACAGGATGTTCGTCGTGTGTCACAGGCACGATACAGGTCACCCGCAGCAAGGATGACAACTGCAGGGCGATTAACGTCAACGCCAAAAAGCATATCCAGCATCGACGTCTTCTGTATCTGAACAAGTTCAGCACGATTGGACAATCCCCTAGACCCCCTCGCATGCTGGCCCAGACAGCCAAACATGTCAAGTCGTATACAATTCCTCCTCAACACTCCCCCTCCTTGTCTAACGCTTGGTTAACGGGCATAATGAACGTTCTCTGATGAGCACCCGGCTCACCGATTCTATGGCAAGCCGCATCGGTCCCCTCGCAATGATACGCTGTGAACCCCGCCAGGCCCGGAAGGGAGCAACGGTAACAGCGGACTCGTGTGCCGGGGTGTGGCTGGTGCGGTGAGCCACCCATTCCCTACTCTTTCGCCGCAACTCCATGCTCTACCAGGCACTTGCGCGTAAGTGGCGACCCCACAACTTCACCGAAGTCGTCGGCCAGGAGCACGTCGTCAAGGCGCTGACGCACGCGCTGGAAGCCGGCCGCATGCACCATGCCTATTTGTTCACCGGCACCCGCGGCGTCGGCAAGACCACGCTGGCCCGGATTCTGGCCAAGGCGCTCAACTGCGAAGACCTCCAGGGGGCGAACCCCTGCGGCCGCTGCCTCATCTGCCGGGAAGTGGACGAAGGCCGCTTCATCGACCTGATCGAGGTCGACGCCGCCTCCCGCACCAAGGTCGATGACACCCGTGAACTCATGGAGAACGTCCAGTACTCCCCCAACCAGGGACGCTATAAGGTCTACCTGATCGACGAAGTCCACATGCTCTCCGGGCACAGCTTCAACGCCCTGCTGAAGACCCTGGAGGAGCCGCCGCCGCACGTTAAATTCCTGCTGGCGACCACCGACCCGCAGAAGATCCCGGTCACCGTGCTATCGCGCTGCCTGCAGTTCAACCTGAAACGGCTGACTCCGGAACAGATCCGCGCGCAGATGGCGCAGATCCTGGCGGCGGAGAATCTGGAGTTCGAGCCCGGCGCCGCCAAGGCCCTGGCCCGCGCCGCCCAGGGCAGCATGCGCGACGGCCTCAGCCTGCTGGACCAGGCCATCGCGCACTGCGGCGGCCGGCTCACCGACACCGGCGTCAGCGCCATGCTCGGCACCGTGTCGCGGGAGCCGGTCTATGGCCTGCTCGAGGCGCTGGCCGATGCTCGTGCAGATGAACTGCTCGAGGTGTCCGCGACGCTCGCCGAATTCTCCCCGGACTACCAGGACGTGGTGCAGCAGTTGCTGGCGATCCTGCATCAGGTCGCGATCGCCCAGTTCGCGCCGGATGCCGTCCGCCGCGACGACGAGGCCGAGCGCGTCCTGGAACTCGCGCGCCGCCTCGCACCGGAGGATACCCAGCTCTATTACCAGATCGCACTGCAGGGGCAGAAGGACCTGCAACTGGCGCCGGACCCGCGCGACGGCTTCGAGATGCTGCTGCTGCGGATGCTGGCCTTCCGTCCCCACTCCGTAGAGGAATCCGCGCCGAGGACCGCCGCGCCGGCGATGCGGGCGCCGTCCGGTGCCGGCATCCGTGAACCGCGTAGCATCCCGGAAGTCCCCCGCCACGCCGCCGCTCCGCCCGTCGCCGAAACGGCAGAACCCTCCACGAAGCCCACACCGGCCGGCGCAGCCCGGGATTGGTCGCGGATGATCGAGGCCATGAACCTCGCCGGCATGACCCGCCAGCTCGCCAGCCACTGCGCGCTGCGGACGCTGACCGAACACGCCTGCGAACTGGCGCTGGACCCAAGGCAAACGCAGATCCACACGCCGACGGTGACGAACAATCTCGAGACCGCCTTGCAAAAGCTCCTCGGCCGCCCCATCAAGCTGACGATACGCAGCGAATCCTTGCAGGAGGAAACCCCGGCCGCCGCCGACCAGCGCGCGCAGGCCGAGAGGCAGCGCGAGGCCGAACTCGAAATCGAAAACGATGCGACCGTCCACGCCCTGAAGGACATGTTCGGCGCGCAGATCGTGGCCGGCTCGACCCGGCCGCTGGACAGCCACGAAAATCCGAGGTAACCCATGAAAAACCCATTGGCCAACCTGATGCAGCAGGCACAGCGTTTCCAGGAGACCTTCCAGAAGACCCAGGAAGAGATCGCGGCGACCGAAATCCAGGCCGAAGCCGGCGGCGGCCTGGTGAAGATCCGCATGACCGGCAAGCGCGAGGTGCTGAAAGTGGAGATCGATCCCAGCCTGCTCCAGGAGGAACGCGAAGTGCTGGAAGACCTGATCGCCGCGGCCTTCAACGACGGCGTGCGCCGGGTCGCCAAGCTCAAGCAGGAGAAGATGGCCGCTCTGACGGGGGACTTAGGTATCCCGCCCGGCTTCAACATGCCGTTCTAGCCCCGCATGCGGCAGTCCGGCGCCATTTCCGAGCTGATCGAAGCGCTGCGCTGCCTGCCCGGCGTCGGGCCGAAGACCGCGCAGCGCATGACGCTGCACCTGTTGCAACGCGACCGCGACGCCGCCGGCAGGCTGAGTGAAGCCTTGCGTCATGCCTTGGATAAGGTGGGTTTATGCGGTCAGTGCCGCACCCTGACCGAAAACGCATTGTGCGAGCACTGCGCCAATCCGGCCCGGGACCGGTCCCTGCTCTGCATCGTGGAGTCGCCGGCCGAGGTGTTCGCGATCAGCCGTTCCACCGGCTACAAGGGCTTGTTCTTCGTGCTGAACGGCCGGCTCTCGCCGCTCGACGGCATCGGCCCCGAAGAACTGGGCCTGGACGTCCTGGAGAGACGGCTGAAGGAAGACGGCGTCGCGGAGCTGATCCTCGCGACCAACACCACCGTCGAGGGCGAAGCGACCGCCCATTATCTCAGCGACATGGCCCGGCGCCACGGCGTCCGGACCACCCGGATCGCCCATGGCGTGCCGTTCGGCGGAGAACTGGAATACGTGGACGGCGCCACGCTTTCGCATGCCTTCGACGGCCGCAAGGATTTCTAAAAACCCCCATCCATCCAAGGAGCCGCGTATGCCGCAATGTATCTTCTGCCAGATGGCCGCCGGGGAAATCAAACCCGCCGTGGTCTACGAGGACGAACTGACGCTGGCCTTCCGGGACGTCAATCCGCAGGCGCCGGTGCACGTGCTGGTGATTCCCAGGGCGCACGTAGCCAACCTCAACGAGCTGCCGGCGGATGCGCCGGGATTGGCCGCGGCGCTGTTCGAGACCGTCAAGCGGGTCGCGGCGCTGGAAGGGATCGCCGAATCCGGCTACCGCACGGTGGTCAACTGCCTGGGCGATGCCGGCCAGGCGGTCGACCACCTGCATCTGCACGTCCTCGGCGGCCGCCGCCTGCACTGGCCGCCGGGCTGAGCCGCCCGCAAACGGAACGGGCGGGACGGTAAAGCCTATTCGCCGCCGTCGGCGGGGTTCAGTTCGGTGCCGAGGATGGACCAACTGTCCGGCTTTGCCTGGTCGTCACCCGTCATGCGCAGTTTGCACACGAATTTCTGGGCGGTCCGGCCCTGCTCGGAATCGACCAGCACCTCGGACCGCAGGATGTAATTCCTGCCGCCCAGCGCCCAGGCTTCATATTTGTCGCTCAAAAACTCCGAATTCTCGGGCACCACATGCTCGTCCAGCATCGCAGCCTTGCAATGCATGAAGGCGTAGTCGGTGCGCTCATTCTTGACCTTGCCGAGCTGCTCTTCCTCATCCTCCTTGATATCGAAAAGATCCGACTCCAGAACTTTCATCACGAATGGCGTCACGCCCTTGTTCTGCAGCACGTAAAGGCCGACGATGAATAAAACCAATAGTAGGAGGGAGATGTTGCGGCGCATGATGCTCCTCTTGTTTTGTGCTGATTTTGTTCTGTTTGCCAGGAATCCGGGAACCTCTTGGGGAGACACCACGGAAAACGATCAATTGTGCGGCACCGGTGCCGAAATGTATACCGGCGCCACCGAAACCTTTGCGATTTTCAAGCCATGAACCAGCCCTCCAGCCTCGTCGTCGCCATCTCCTCGCGAGCTCTTTTCGACCTCGACGAATCGCACCGCATCTTCGAACAGGAAGGCCGGGAAAGCTATTGCCGCTACCAGATCGCGCATGAAGACGAGATTCTGGCGCCGGGCGTCGCCTTCCCGCTGGTCCGCAAGCTCCTGGCGATGAACGACCGGCTCGGCGCCCCGATGGTCGAAGTCATCCTGCTCTCGCGCAACAGCGCGGACACGGGCCTTAGGATTTTCAACTCGATCCAGCACCACGGACTGGACATCAGCCGCGCGGCCTTTACCGGCGGCCGGTCTCCGTTCAAGTACGTCGCGGCCTTCGGCGCCCATCTGTTCCTGTCGGCGGATGCCGGCGACGTCGCCGACGCGCTCAACGACGGCCAGGCGGCTGCCACCATCATCACGGCCCCCGCCCGCAGCAGCGAATCCGACCAGTTGCGCATCGCCTTCGACGGCGATGCCGTGCTGTTCTCGGACGAATCCGAACGCATCTACCGCTCGGCGGGGCTGGAAGCCTTTTCCGAGAACGAACGCGCCACCGCGCGCGAGCCATTGCCCGGCGGCCCGTTCCGGAACTTCCTCGCGGTGCTCCATCACATTCAGACCCAGTTCGATGCCGACAGTTCACCGCTGCGCACCGCCCTGGTGACGGCCCGCGGCGCGCCCGCTCACGAACGGGTGGTGCGGACGCTGAGGGCCTGGAACATCCGGATCGACGAGGCGCTGTTCCTCGGCGGGCGGGACAAAAGCCAGTTCCTGGCGGCTTTCGGCGCGGACATCTTCTTCGACGACCAGAAAAGCAATTGCGAAGCGGCCAGCCGCCATGTGGCGACCGGCCACGTGCCGCACGGCGTGGCCAACCAGCCTAGCTGACCGGCTGCTTGTACGGCTGCCCTTCGATCTCACGAACCAGGCGCGGCACCAGGTATCCCGGCAGCCGGCGGCGCAGAGCTTCGTGCAGTTCCCGCGCTTTGGCTTCGGACACTTCGAAATGGGCGGTACCGCGCACCCTGTCCAGCACATGCAGGTAGTAAGGCAGCACCCCCCGGTCGAACAGGCATTCGCTGAGCTCGCACAAGGTCCGGACGGAATCGTTCACCCCCTCAAGCAGCACGGCCTGGTTCAGCAGCATCAGGCCCGCTTTCCGCATCCTGGCCAGGACCTCGCCGGCCTCGCCGTCCAGTTCCCGGGGATGATTGGCGTGAATCACCACCACGGTCCGCAGCCGGTGGCCGGAGAGGACTACCAGCAGCCGCTCATCGATACGGGAGGGCAGCACCAGCGGCACCCGGCTGTGGATACGCAGCCGCCGCAGATGCGGAATCGCCGCGAGCTGGCCTATCAGCCGCACCAGGCGGTCGTCGCCCAGCAGCAGCGGATCGCCGCCGCTCAGAATGATCTCGCTCAGCTCCGGGTCGCGGGCGATGTAATCCAAGGCGGCCGTTTCCCGCTGCCGGGTGAACTGGCTTTCGGCATAAGGGAACTCACGGCGGAAACAGTAGCGGCAGTGGATCGCACAGGCCCCGGTGGTAATCAAGAGCGCCCGGCCCCGGTATTTGTGCAGCAGGCCGGGCACCTTGAGGGCGTGCCGGTCGCCGACCGGGTCGCTGACGAAACCCGCGGGCGACGCCAGTTCCTGCGCGAGCGGCAGAACCTGCCGGAGCAGCGGGTCATGCGGGTCGCCCGGCCTCATCTGCCGGGCGTAGGCGCGCGGCACGCGGAACGGAAACCTTCGTGCGGCCTCCGCCGAAAACGGCGCGGCGGTGCCGAGAAAATCCAGCAGTTCCCGAACGCTGCCAAAACCCTCGGCCAGTTCGGCCCGCCATTGCTCACTCATGTCGTCTACCGTCCCTGACGGGGCTGCGCGGTTTCGCGATAAAAAACGCTCCATTATAATGGTCTGTATTTTTTTCAGATGCACTGACCCGAGGTATGCATGGCTATTGTTAGCACGAGTGAATTCAAGAACGGTTTGAAAGTGATGCTGGACGGCGATCCCTGCACGATGATCGAGAGCGAGTTCGTCAAACCGGGCAAGGGCCAGGCATTCAACCGGGTCAAATTGCGCAACCTCAAGACCGGACGGGTGATCGAGCGGACCTTCAAGTCCGGCGACACCCTGGAAACCGCCGACGTGGTCGACGTCGAGATGCAGTATCTCTACAACGACGGCGAGCTCTGGCACTTCATGGTACCCGAGTCGTTCGAGCAGTATGCCGCCGAAGCGAATGCCGTAACCGACGCCAAGAAGTGGCTCAAAGAGCAGGACATCTGCATCCTGACGCTGTTCAACAACGTCCCGCTGGCGGTGCAGCCGCCCAATTTCGTGGAACTCGCCATCACCGAAACCGATCCCGGCGTGCGCGGCGACACCTCCGGCGGCGGCGGCAAACCGGCCACCCTGGAAACCGGCGCCGTGGTCCGGGTACCGCTGTTCGTCCAGACTGGCGAGATCATCAAGGTGGACACCCGCACGGGGGAATACGTCTCCCGTGTCAAATAGGGCGCCATCCGACTGGCGTCCGTCCTGCCCGCCGGCGATGCTGCGCCGGCGGGCGGAACTCCTGCAGAAAATCCGGCGGTTTTTTGCCGAAAAGGAGGTGCTCGAAGTCGAGACTCCCCTCCTCTCGCACGGCACCGTGACCGATCCGCACTTGAGCGTCTTCGCCACCTGCTACGGTGGCGGCGCTTCGAGGCAGCTGTTCCTGCAGACCTCGCCGGAATTCGCGATGAAGCGGCTGCTGGCCGCCGGCAGCGGTTCGATCTACCAGGTTTGCAAAGCCTTCCGCAATGACGAAGCCGGCCGCTTCCACAATCCCGAATTCACCTTGCTGGAATGGTACAGGGTCGGTTTCGGGCTCGAGGAACTGATCGAAGAAACCGGTGCGCTGCTGCGGGCACTGAGCGAAGGGGTCCGCCCGCTAGCGCCGCCCGAACACCTGAGCTACCGCGAGGCCTTTCTGGCGCATGCCGGCATCGACCCGCTGGAGGCCGGATTCGGCGATTTCGCCGGTTGCGCCGCGCGCCATGGTTTGCAGGAAGCCGCGGCGATCTGTGGAACGGACAGATCGATCTGGCTCGACCTGCTGTTCAGCCATCTGGTCCAGCCTCATCTGGCACGGGACCGTTTCACGTTCGTGCGCGATTTCCCGGCGATCCTGCCGTCCCTGGCCAGGTTCAAGCCGGATGATGAGCGGTTGGTGGAGCGGGTGGAGGTATTCCTGGACGGGATGGAGCTCGGCAACGGATTTTTCGAACTCAACGATCCGCTGGAGCAGGAACGCCGCTTCGACCGGGACATCGCGACCCGCATCGACGCCGGGCTGCCCGCTCCGGAAAAGGACCGCCGCCTCCTGGACGCCTTGAAAGCCGGCCTGCCCGATTGCGCCGGCATCGCCCTCGGGGTCGACCGGCTGCTGCTCGGCCTCCACCGGCTGGAGACAATCGCCGATGTCCTGGCGTTCCCCCTGGCGAGGGCTTGATCCGGTTACCGTGAAAGCGTCGCGTAGCGACCCCTTTGTGCAAGCCGCGCATGGTTTACAAAATAAACCGGTGGCATGGTTTACAAATTCTCCCCCTTTCCATGCCATGGGCCGGGGGAACGGATGTCAAGGGTTCGCTCATTGAAAACGCCCAGCGGA